>JANLYX010000053.1:0-42639 GCA_031365865.1 Hyphomicrobium sp.
TCTATGATTTCGGCAATCTCGACTATTACAATCAGATCGCTGGCGCTTCCATTGATCGCGACGCGACGGAGCAATTCGCGGTCGCCGGTGTGCGCCTGGAATTCGACAAGACATTCCGCGTAGACCTTGGCGGCCGATACAATCACCGCGAGTTCGCGGACGTGAACGCGGTCCATAGTTTCGACCGGGGCTTTATCGACATAAACGCTTATTGGCAGCCAACGGATACGTTCAAGATGACCTTGACGGTTGAGCGCTTCTTGAAAGAGCCCTCGACGTCGTTCGGGTTGGCCGATGACGTCAGGGCGTTTGGGGCGACGGCGGATTGGCGGTTTGATAAGAAGTGGCGACTCAATCTCGGCGCCTTCTATGATCGTATCGACGCCATTGGTGACAACCGGCGCTACAACAAGTACACCACGACCGTCTCGCTCACGTATGAGCCGACGAGCAGCGTCGAAATTTTCTTGTCGGGACTTGGAAAGTGGGTTGACGAGGAAGTCACTGACGCCAGCTATTCGCGCTTCAAGATCGGCACCGGCGTCCGCTACAAATTCTAGACTCGGCACGTAGTGTGGCCGATTATTTTTTTCGACAATACGTCTCCAAAAAATCTCCAAAGAATTTTTATACGTTGTATGTCATTGTTTTTGCTATATAATTATTTAATAATTGCAAGTCTGACATTCTCCTGACTGTCCTTGCAGGGTTGTCGTAAGAGCTCCTCCCTTAAGCCTGCGTTCAGCTTCGATGTGAAGCCAATCAGCTCCAAGGGAGACGGACATGCGCAAATTTATGATCATCGCTGCAATGGGATTTGCAGCTGGCTGCCTGATGCCAATTACGGCGAGTTTCGCCGCCGAATTGTCGGGCAGCACTTCTAAAGACACGCTTAACATTTTCGAACGTCGTGGCGCTGGCGAACCCGGCGATGTCCGTGGCGAAGGCGCTGGCCATCCTGTTAAGGCCGATGCTCCGATGACGGTTGCCCGTCGCGGCGCCGACGATCCCAAAGGCCACATCCGTGGCGAAGGCGCTGGCCACCCGCTCAAGGCCGATGCTCCGATGACAGTTGCCCGTCGCGGCGCTGATGATGTCGGCGGACGTGGCGAAGGTGCCGGCCATCCGGTGAAGTCCAACGACACGTTCACAGTTGCCCGTCGTGGCGCCGACGATCCCAAAGGCCACATCCGTGGCGAAGGCGTCGGCCATCCGGTCAAGTCGACGATTGAGACAACCACCATCGGTTAAGCAGAAGGTTTGTCAGCTTTCCAAGCCGTCCCGTAGTGCCAAGCATTGGGCACAGAAGGAAGAGATGCAGGATAACCCGCAAGGTCCTGCATCTTTTTTTGTTTGAGACATCTCAATCGTTGCAAGTCCGAGCGATGGCGGTGTCGCGCGACTTCGAGCACGTCATTTTTGAACTGCAATATTTCCGGTCGATTTTTGAATATGAGATGATGCCGGTTCCCGTTTTGCAGCGAATGATCAACTCGATAATCGGGCCACGGTCCGTATAGGCTTCGATGACCCCGCCCCGCTGCAAGAAAGCAGGGTAGTCCGAGAAAATTGCCGCCAGGGCAATTCCGATTGAAGCCAGCTTTATCATCCCGCCGTCCATCATCTTTGCGATACGCCGTCCCGAATTGCGGCGGCAGGGTTTGTAGAGAGCAAAGGTCGCGCCATCGTCGTTGGACGGCGCTCAAGGGGATGAACGCGGGAAATCGGCGGTGGTATGGGATGAGAATACAACAAAAAAACAATCTAGGATTGATGTGACTGTTCGTTGTCTCCCACTATATGATTGTTAAAAACTAGAATAATCAATGTGTTATACTATGACGCCTCGGCTTATTAACGCTTCATAAACTGTAGGATGGCAGAATTACGCCATCTAAGGTTGTATAATATTTGATCACTGACGTGGCGGTCTCGTTATGAAATCGGGTTGGTTCGGCAAAGATCGCAGACGTGCGCCTTGCGCGTTCCCGAAAGTCCGCCCCGATTATTTCGAAGCCGGCGCCGCGCCAGTTTATTTTGTGCTCGAGCCGCGCATGGCCTTCGACGCGGCACTGGCAGCAGCTGCCGGCCAGTCTCTGAATACCACGGCGCCAGACGCGGCCCACGAACCAGCATCGGCTGCCCACGGTGACGTGCAGGCCACGCTGTCCTCGCTGAGTTTTGCCCTTTCGAACTTGCCCGTCGATGCGGACAACACCCCGGCGCCGGTCGCCGGCGTTGATAAAATCGCAGTCACGGCACGAGAACTTGCTCCGGCTCTAGCGCACGCAGCAAATATTTTGCCCGCGGCCGGTTTGCCTGGCGTTCTTGAAATCGCTGCAGGTGCGCTGCCCGAAACCGGTGGCGGCTATAATGTTGGTGCTTGGGGTCTCTGGAAGAATGCCGGCTCCATGGGCGCAACGTCAATCGACATTCGAGCGACCGTTGTTTCGGCGGATATCGCGGCACGAGTCGCGTTCGGGACGAGTGGCGATGACCTTTTACTGTCGTGCTACGATGGCCAGATCACGATCAAATGGGAACTTTTCGCAGCTGGGACAAACCAAACGATTTCAATTTCCGGAAATCCTCGTCTTTCAATTGCCGACATCGATGGGATCGGATCTCTTCATAACCCAGCCGGCACGCCGGAACTTGAGGCGGTGGCGCCCGATCTGCACCATCTGACCCGTTACACGCTGGATAACCCCACGACCCTCGAGACATCGTTTTCGGGGATGACGTTCGTAGTTCAAGGCACAACCGCGCAAAATTCCGAACCGTCGTCTCTTGTCGCGCTTGATTGGATGAACGTCGCATCTTGGCAGATCACATACACGGCGCTTTCGCCGTATCCGAATGCGAGAAACTTCATTCATGACGGCAACGGCGGCTTTTCATTTACGGATCCGCGCCCCGTCTACATGTTGGGACTCGATCTCGATGCCGCCGATATCAGCGCGCCAGGAACGTCATATCGTTCGACCTTTGTCGAAAACGGGCCCGCAGTCGCAATCGCGGCAGCCGACCTTCATATCGCGCAAAACATTGTTCTGGGTTCCTACATCGACGGCGCCAATATTGTTTTGCGAAATGCCGATTCCGCTGACGAGCTTCTCGTTGGCGGCATGACGGCAACGTCGGGAACCATCGATGGTTTGAACTATACGATCACCAGAACCGGCGGCGAAATCGACGTTGCCTTGACAGGTCGCGCAACTGCAGCCGCGTTCGAGCAGGCTGTGCGGCACGTCGCATACCGGAGTACGTCGGAAAATCCATCTCTCTACGATCGCCGGATTGAAGTCTCCGTCAGAAACGACACGTTCGAAACGACCAGCAATAGCGCAGTCTCGACAATCGAAATCATCGCCGTCAACGACGCGCCTTTGGGCTTGGCGGATGCCGGGGCTGCGACCGAAGATAGCACGCTGAACGTTTCAGCGATTTCGGGCCTGTTAGCCAACGATACCGATGCCGACGGCGACGCCCTTTCGGTGACGAGGTTTACGGTGGCGGGCTTACCCGGCAGTTTCGCAGCCGGAGACACGGCTATCATCCACAGCGGCGCGACCCTCTCCATCCAGGCCGACGGCAGCTACCGTTTTAATCCCGGAAATTTTTATAACGGCCTGAAGGCTGGCGAAACAGCGCGCGAAACAATCGTCTACGAGCTTTCAGACGGCAACGGCGGGATCGCCCAGACGACCTTGATTATAACGATTTCAGGCGCCAACGACAGTCCCGTCACCATTGACCCGGCCAATCCCGGCACACCGTCAAATCCAATTCCGGCGGCGCATACGGATCATGTGATCGCCGACAAAATTTCAAGCGATAGTCAGCATATTTCCGCCCTGAATGCCGCCATCGTTATCGTTGATCCCGATGGCGACAGATTGGTCTATTCCGCCACCGGGCTGCCGAAGGGGCTGTCGATCAACGCGGCAACGGGCGTCATCTCGGGCACGCTCGATCATTCCGCGTCCGTCACTGGACCCTACGCCGTTCGGATCACCGCCACCGATCCCTCGGGCGCAAAAACGACTTACGAATTTCACTGGACAGTTGCCAACCGCGCGCCGGCGACTGAAACGATAACTGTCTCCGCGGTCTCTGGGCACACGATCGCCATTCCCGTTGTCCGCAATGATGCCGATCCCGACGGCGACCCCGTCCACATCGTCAGTGCGAGTGCGACCGCAGGCACGATCGAAATCGGCAACGACGGACAAATCAAATATACGTCTCGTCAAAATTTCACGGGCAAGGATGTTGTGACTTATCAAATCAGCGATGGCGAAGGCGGGTTTGCGACGGGCCATCTTGTCGTCGATGTCACACCGGACGATATAAATCCAAATGTCTCGCCGCTACCCGATAACCAAATTTACCGGGCGCCAATTCAGAAAATAAATTCGGAGAGTGACTACGGCCAAACATGGGAGATTTCCGGGGCAGTTCTAAGTGCGGCTGGCGGTCATCGCTCTCTCGATGCGGTTGCACGCGCCATGACTGCGCGCCAATATATACTCAATGCGGTCAACGGCATCGCCGACAGCAATGGCCAAGCAACGCAGGGTGAAGCGGATATCACGTCCGAACACGCTGAAAAAATCAGCTATAGCCAATCCGCTCTGTCCCAAGGGCGGTTGACCAGCGATCCGCTTAAAGGATTTGCGCTGCGCACGGTTTACGGCAGCGGTGGAAAAGAATTGATCGTCGAAACCTTGCTTGGCCGAGACAATCTCTATCTTAATTTTTCCGGAATAGATCGTAGCGCATCAAATGCGGTCGCCGATTGGACCGTTGAGCTCGCCGACGGCCGGCCGTTACCCGATTGGATCAAACGCGATAGCGCGCGCAGCTTAATTTCTGAAATTCCCTCGGGTGTCGAACTGCTCAATCTCAAAATTAGCGCGACTTTTTTCGACGGCTCTACCGTCGAACGCTATATTGCGATCAATCTCAGGACGGGTGAAATCATTCCGATAAAGCCTCCGCGCGCCGGCAGGTTCGCGCCGCCGGTGTTCGGTGATATGCTCGACCGTCATGCGGCTTTGAGGGGAGACGGACAACGCTGGCTTGGAGCTTTGATCTCTGGAAATTCTTAGCGCGGCGGAACTGGCGGCACGCGAATTTATACCGGCAAGGCGATGGAATATTTGATCTGATCGAGCGCAAAGCTCGATTCGATGGACGAAATCCCAGAGACGCGCGTCAACTTCTGCTTCAAGAACCGTTCATAGGCCGCAAGATCGGCAACTACGACGCGCAACAGGTAATCGCGATGGCCGGTCATCAGATAGCATTCCAAAACTTCGCGCCAGCCTGAGATGGCCTTGGCAAATCGCGACAAGTCTTCCTCCTTTTGCCGCTCCAGTTTGATGGATATAAAAACGCTCACCGGAAGACCAACGGCTTTTTGGTCGACCAAAGCGATGTAGCGTTTGAGCACGCCGTTTTCCTCAAGAATTTTTACGCGCCGGTGACAGGGCGAAGCTGTCAACCCAACCTGCTCGGCGAGCTCCGCGATGGTGATGCGGCAATCGTCCTGGAGTAGAGTCAAGATTTTTCGGTCGATGCTGTCGAACGTCTTATTTGACATAATGATCCATGAATTGGAGATATTTCGGGATATTCATCCAAAAAAATGCAATAAGCAAGAACGCTTTGGAATCTTTCGACGGCCAACTGGATGTAATTTGTGGGATGATCCGAGAGGGGCCGGCCATGACCAAACCGACGTCTAACATTGCGATGCTGACGGCGCTGGAGCGCAAGGCGCTTTGGCTCTCTACGTGGATGATCCACAACGCCAATAACCTGCGTGAGAGCAAGGACGGCCTGAAAGTTGGTGGACATCAGGCGTCGTCGGCCTCCTCGGCAACGCTGCTTAGCGCTCTCTATTTCGATGTCCTGCGTCCGCAAGACCGGGTTGCGGTGAAGCCTCATGCCTCGCCTGTGTTTCACGCCATTCAATATTTGTTTGGCAATCAGACGCGCGACAAGCTCGAAAACTTCCGCGGCCACAAGGGTGCACAGTCTTACCCATCGCGCAGCAAGGACGTCGACGACGTTGACTTCTCGACGGGCTCGGTAGGCCTCGGCGTGGCGCAAACTCTGTTTTCATCGCTGACCCAAGACTACGTCAAATCTCACGGCTGGATGAAGGATCGCGCGGAAGGCCGGATGATCTCGATTGTCGGAGATGCCGAGCTTGACGAAGGTAACATTCACGAGGCGCTGATTGAGGGCTGGAAGCACGGTATTCGCAACACCTGGTGGATTATCGACTACAATCGCCAGAGCTTAGATGCCGTCATTCGTGAGGGGCTCTGGCAAAAGTACGAAGCCATGTTCGGCAATTTCGGCTGGGATGTGGTCATCGTCAAATACGGCGTCTTGATGAAGGCGGCATTCGCGGAAGCGGGGGGCGACACACTGCGCTCTTGGATTGATGGGTGTCCCAACCAGCTCTATGCAGCTCTGTGTTTTCAGGGCGGCGCTGCCTTCCGGAAGAAACTACTCGCCGAGTTGGCATATGACGAAGACGCATGTGCGCTCATTGAAAGACGTTCGGACGACGACTTGCTGGCGCTGATGTCGAACCTTGGCGGTCACGATATGGCGAGCGTTCTTGAAGCCTTTCACAGCATCGATCATGACCGTCCCGTGTGCTTTATTGCCTATACGATCAAGGGTGTCGGGCTGCCGTTCCAGGGCCATAAGGACAATCACGCCGGCCTCATGTCGGCGGCGCAGATGACGACAATGGCCAAGAAATTCAATATCAGGCCCGGCCACGAATGGGATAAATTCGAGGGTCTGCCCTTCAATGGGGAGGAGATCGCGGCGTTTCTCGCTCAAGTCCCGTTTGTTCAACAGGGCCGCCGGAGATTGACGGCGCCGAAAATTACTGTGCCCGAAAAACTCGAATGTCCGCGTCTGAGTTCTATGTCGACGCAACAGAGTTTCGGTCTCGTTCTCAACGCTTTGGCCCGAACAGACGGTGAATTCTCCAACCGTATCGTCACGGCATCGCCCGACGTGACGGTGTCGACTAATCTGGGGTCTTGGGTCAACCGGCGCGGACTCTACGCCAAGGAGCAATTGCTCGACACCTTCCGGCAGGAAAAAATTGCTTCGAGCTTCACCTGGGATTACACGCCGCGAGGTCAGCACATCGAGCTTGGCATTGCGGAGATGAACTTATTTATTCTGCTGTCGGCGTTGGGACTTTCGCACGCCATCAACGGCGAGCGGTTGCTGCCGGTTGGAACGGTCTACGACCCCTTCGTTGAGCGCGGTCTCGATGCCTTGAACTACGCCTGTTACCAGGATGCGCGCTTCATGATCGCCGGCACGCCCGCTGGCGTATCGTTGTCGCCGGAAGGCGGCGCCCACCAATCGATCAAGACACCTTTGATAGGCATGTCGCAACCGGGTCTCGCGTCGTTCGAGCCGGCATATGCCGATGAGCTTGCCACGATCATGGCCTGGGGCTTTGACTACATGCAACGCGATGGCGAACATTCCGCCGATGCCAACGCGCTATCCAAGGATGCGGCCGGCGGTTCGGTTTATCTGCGGCTTTCGACACGCACGATTGCGCAGCAGGCCCGCGAACTGACGGCCGAGCTTTCGAAAGCGATCATTGACGGCGGCTATTGGCACATCGCACCCTCACCGAAAACCAAATTGGTTGTGGCTTATACCGGCGCGATTGCGCCGGAAGCCATCGAAGCAGCCGGCCAACTCAACGCAAAGGGCGTCGCCACCGCCGTCCTCAGCGTGACATCCGCGGACCGGCTGCATAGCGGCTGGACGACGGCCGCGCATCAGCGCCGGTGGCATCGTGTGGAGACAAGCCACATCGAACGCCTGTTGGACCAAATCCCGCGCGATTGCACCATCTTGACTGTTCTGGATGGCCACCCGGCGGCACTTGGCTGGCTCGGTGGTGTCGCAGGTCACCGCAGCGTTGCGCTCGGCGTCGAGAGCTTTGGGGAATCCGGGACCATTGCGGATCTCTATGCCATCCACGGCATCGACACACAATCGATCGTGGCAGCCGCGCACGAGCTGACCGCGCCCAGAGAAAACTCAATCCGCAACCTCAAGGCTTCATGACGTTGCCGCGAGTACCGGCTTTTTTGCCGGAGGCAAATCGGTACATACGCCCTCGAAGACTTCGGCCGCCATGCCGATGGATTCGCCCAATGTCGGATGCGGATGAATAGTCTTGCCGATGTCGGTGGCATCCGCGCCCATTTCGATCGCGAGGCAAACCTCGCCGATCAGATCGCCTGCGTGGGTGCCGACGATGCCCCCGCCGATAATCGTGTGGGTCTCGGCGTCGAACAGCAACTTCGTGAACCCTTCATCTCGGCCGTTGGCAATGGCGCGCCCTGAGGCTTGCCACGGAAACACGGCGCGGCCGAATTTCGTGCCTTCGGCTTTAAGCTGGTCCTCGGTTTTGCCCGACCATGCGATCTCGGGATCGGTATAGGCGACGGACGGAATTTGCTTGGCGTCGAACGAGCTCTTGTGACCGGCAGCGACCTCAGCCGCGACGTGACCCTCGTGGACCGCTTTATGCGCCAGCATGGGTTGGCCAACGATGTCGCCGATTGCAAAGATATGCGGCAGATTGGTGCGCATTTGCTTGTCAGCCGGCACATAGCCGCGTTCGTTGACGGTAACTCCGGCTTTGTCCGCACCGATCAAGCGGCCATTTGGGGTGCGCCCGACCGCGACCAGAACCATGTCATAGACTTGCGGAGTTCCGGGGGCTGCCGCGCCTTCAAAGCGCACGTGAATGCCGTCGGCCTTGGCTTCGACGCCAACCGTCTTGGTCTTCAACATGATCTTGTCGAAGCGCGGCGCATTCTTCTTTTCCCAGACCTTGACGAGATCTCGGTCGGCGCCCGGCATCAGCCCGTCGAGCATTTCGACAACCTCCAGCCGTGTCCCCAATGTCGAATAGACCGTTGCCATCTCGAGGCCGATGATACCGCCGCCGATGACCAGCATCTTTTTGGGGATCTGGCGCAATTCCAGTGCGCCTGTTGAATCGACGATGCGCGGATCGCTTGGAATAAAGGGCAGATTGACGGCCTCCGACCCGGCAGCGATGATCGCTTTCTTAAATTTTACAACCTGCGCGGATCCATCCGGCAGCACGACGTCGAAGCTATTTGCGTCGCGAAATTGGCCAACGCCGCGCACCACTTGCACCTTGCGGGCTTTGGCCATGCCGGCAAGTCCGGTCGTCAGCTTCGATACGACCTTGTCTTTATGGGCACGCAAAGCGTTGAGGTCGATCTCGGGCTTGCCGAATTTAATGCCGTGGGTTGTAAGCGCTGCTGCTTCGTCAATGATCGCGGCCGTATGCAGCAACGCTTTCGATGGGATGCACCCAACGTTGAGACAAACGCCGCCGAGCGTCGGGCCGCGTTCGATCAATACCGTGTTGAGGCCAAGATCAGCGGCGCGAAATGCGGCTGAGTAACCGCCCGGACCGGCGCCGAGAACGACGACGTCCGCAGAAATTTCACTTGTCATACTTTTCGACCTTTTTCTCGGGGGCTCTCAAAGAACGAGTTGGCGAACATCTTCAAGGACGTCGGCAAGGCGGCGGGTAAAGCGCGCGGCGAGGGCTCCGTCGATGACACGGTGATCGTAAGACAGGCACAGCGGGAGCATCAAGCGCGGCTCGAATGTCGATCCATCCCACTTGGGCCGTATCTGCGAACGCACGACGCCAAGGATCGCAACTTCGGGGGCGTTGACGATGGGCGTAAAACCGGTGCCCCCGATACCGCCCAAACTTGAAATCGAGAACGTGCCGCCTTGAATGTCGGCCGGGGCAATCTTGCCGTCGCGCATCTTGGCGGATATGACGTTGAGTTCTTGCGACAGTTCCAAAACGCCCTTGCGATCAACCTCCTTGATCACGGGAACCACCAGTCCATCGGGCGTGTCCACGGCCACGCCGATATTGTAGTAGCGTTTCAAGATCAGGCTATCTTTGGTGGGCGAGAGCGAGGAATTGAATTCCGGGAATTCCTTCAACGCCACGACGCTGGCTTTCATCAGAAAGACGATGAGCGTGACGCGGAAGTTCTTGGCCTTGGCCGCTGAATCCAGTGTCTTCCGGTAATTCTCGAGATCCGTAATGTCGGCCTCATCGGAGTGGGTGACATGAGGGATGTTGAGCCAGGCGCGGTGCAGGTGCGGCCCCGAAAGCTTTTTCATCCGCGACATCGGCTTGACTTCGATAGCGCCGAATTTCGAAAAATCTTGTGCCGGGATTTCCGGAATACCCGCGCCTTGGGTAACGCCGGTTCCGCCGCCGCCCATGGCCTTTTTTACATCGTCTTTGGTGATGCGGCCCTTCTCACCGGTGCCCTTGAGAGCCGTCAGATCGATGTCAAGCTCTCGCGCCAATCGCCGTACCGTCGGACTCGCGTGCACGCCGGCGTAATCGGGAATTGTCGGCGCTGGCACCGGGCCCTTGTGATGGCGCATCACCGGCATGTCGGCGATGGTCTCTTTGGAGGGCAATGTACTGGCCACGCTCGGAGCTGCCGCCGCGGAAGCTTTTGGCGAAGCCGCGGCGGGTGACGATACTGGAGAAGATGCGCCGTCGCTCAACTTTATGATGAAAGAACCGGCGCTGACTTTGTCGCCGACTTTGACCAGGACATCGGAGACCGTACCGGCCGAGGGCGCAGGAACTTCCATCGCCGCTTTATCGCTTTCCAGAGTGATCAAAGGATCGTCGGCCTTGACGGTGTCGCCAGGCTTCACATGGACTTCTATAATCGGAACGTTTTTGTAGTCGCCGATATCGGGCACTTTGACTTCGATGAGTGACATGGGAAGCGTTCCTCGTGAGGCGGGCGGGCTCAGGCGCGTTGCGGATTGGCTTTGTTGATGTCTATACCGTATTTTTTAATGGCCTCGGCAGCCTTGACCGACGGAATACGATTTTCGTCCGCCAGCCCTTTTAAGGCGGCAACCGCTACAAAATGCCGGTCAACCTCAAAATGACTACGGAGGTTTTTGCGGAAGTCCGAGCGCCCAAAGCCATCGGTGCCAAGCACATGGAAGCGGTTTTTGACGAACGGACGAACTTGGTCGGCAAACAGCTTGATATAATCGGTCGAGGCAATGACCGGGCCTTCGCCACGCGAGGAGAGACATTGAGTAATGTAGGGAATTTTCGGCGGTTCGGTCGGATGAAGCAGGTTCCAGCGTTCGATGTCGAGAGCTTCGCGGCGCAATTCCGTAAAGCTGGTGACGCTCCAGATATCGCAAGAAACTCCGAAATCTTTTTCAAGCAATTCGGCGCCCGCGATGACCTCGCGCAAAATGGCGCCCGAGCCCATGAGCTGGACCTTGGGTCCCTTGTGTTTCGGGTTTGCGGCTTTGAAAAGATACATGCCCTTGATGATGCCGTCCTCGGCGCCTTCCGGCATCGGCGGATGGACGTAGTTTTCGTTTAGCGTGGTTAAATAATAATAGACATCTTCCTGGTCGCCATACATGCGTTGCAGGCCGCGCTGGACGATGACGGCGACTTCGTAGCCGAATGCGGGGTCATATGACAGGCAGTTGGGGACTGTTGCCGAGAGGATGTGGCTATGCCCGTCCTGATGTTGCAGTCCTTCGCCGTTCAAGGTTGTGCGTCCAGACGTGCCGCCAATCAGGAAGCCGCGAGAGCGCATGTCGCCCGCCGCCCATGCGAGATCGCCGATTCGCTGAAAACCAAACATTGAATAATAGATAAAGAACGGGATCATCGGCACATTCGACGAGGAGTAGGATGTGGCGGCCGCGATCCACGACGCCATGGCTCCGGCTTCGTTGATGCCTTCTTCCAGGATCTGGCCGCTCTTATCTTCCTTGTAGTACATGAGCTGTTCGGCGTCTTCCGGGCGGTACAACTGCCCGACCTGGCTATAAATGCCGAAGGTGCGGAACATGCCTTCCATGCCGAAGGTCCGGCTTTCATCCGGCACGATCGGGACGATGTGGCGGCCCAAACTCTTGTCGCGCATCAGTTTGGTCAGCATTTGCACGAAGGCCATTGTTGTCGAAACTTCGCGGCCCTCGGATCCTTTGAGCTGAGCGTCGAAGAAAGACAGCGGCGGAATTTCAAGTTTAAAGCCTGTTTTTTGGCGGCGCTGAGGCAGCGAACCTCCGAGTTTCGCGCGCGCCTTCATAAGATAGGTGTGTTCAGGACTGCCTTCCGCGAATTTTATGAAGGGCAGCGTATCCAGCTCATCGTCGGTCAATTTCAATCCGAAGCGATCACGGAAGCGCCGCAGGCTTTCGTTGGCCATTTTCTTGGCTTGGTGGGCAATCATCTGACCTTCGCCGGACGCGCCCATGCCGTAACCTTTGACGGTCTTGGCGAGAATGACGGTCGGCTGGCCTTTGTGAGCGACAGCCGCGCTGTAGGCCGCGAAGACTTTGCGCGGGTCGTGGCCGCCGCGTGTCAGCGACCAAATTTTTTCGTCCGGCCAATCGGCAATGAGCGCCGCGGTCTCAGGGTAGCGGCCGAAGAAATTCTTTCGGATATAAGCGCCATCCTTTGCCTTGAAATCCTGATACTGACCGTCGTTACATTCTTCCATGAGCTGGCGGAGGCGGCCGCTGCCATCGCGCGCCAGCAACTCATCCCAATTCGAACCCCAGATGCACTTGATGACGTTCCAACCGGCGCCGCGCAGATTGCCTTCGAGCTCTTGAATAATCTTGCCGTTCCCGCGCACGGGACCGTCGAGGCGCTGCAGATTGCAATTGATAACGAAGATGAGATTGTCGAGCTTTTCGCGGCCCGCCAGAGCGGCGGCCCCTAGACTTTCCGGTTCGTCCATCTCGCCATCGCCGCAGAACACCCAGACCTTGCGTTTAGAGGTATCAGCGAGACCGCGATCGTGAAGATATTTGAGAAAGCGCGCTTGATAGATGGCCATCAGCGGCCCAAGGCCCATGGAGACGGTTGGGAATTGCCAGAAGTCCGGCATCAGCCAAGGATGGGGATAGGACGAGATGCCCTTGCCACCGGTTTCCTGGCGGAAATTGATAAGCTGCTCTTCGCTAAGCCTGCCTTCGAGAAAGGCGCGGGCGTAGACGCCGGGCGAACAATGGCCCTGAACAAAAATCAAGTCTCCGCCGTGGCCTTCACTCGGCGCATTCCAGAAATGCCCGAAACCGGTTTCATAGAGTGTCGCGGCCGATTGGTAGCTGGCGATATGTCCGCCGAGTTCCGTCGAGGTTTTGTTGGCTTTGAGAACTATGGCCAACGCATTCCAACGTATGGCGGATTTGATCCGGTGCTCCATCTCGCGGTCGCCCGGATGGGACGGCTCTTCATCGGGCGAAATCGTATTTATGTAGGCCGTATTGGCTGCAAACGGCAGGCGTGCGCCGTGACGGCGCGCCGTCTCAACTGTTTGGGTCAATACCGCGTCGGCGCGATCGACGCCTTCAAACGCGATGAGCGATGAGATGGCCTCTTGCCATTCCCGATCCTCGGCACGATCCTCCGATTGCCCTGTTACGGCAGCTGATTTTTCGAGATCGGTTGGTGACATGTTAAGGATCGCCTTTTGGGGACAAGCATTGAATTCAAATTACGATACACGAGGTTGTTAGCAGTGGCCATCCGTCCGAAGACGGGCGTTGACGAACAACGTTGCAGCCAAGTCGGGGGAGGCAATTGGGCTGTGATCCAACCCCTTTTCGTTCAAATGCATGGCTTTTAAGCATAATAGGAGACCGTCGCACGCACTCAGTGGAATGCGGTGCCGATCAAAAATAGCTTCTGCAATCGTGGCATTGGAAAACAAAGAAAACCCGCGATTTGAATTCGCTCGCTTGAGTATCTCGGAGAATGCCTAGAGTTTAACCCGCCTTGGCGGGCGTGGGCCTCGACGCTGGTGACTTCGGACCTTTGAAATACTCTTTCGCCGCCTCCAAAAATATCGGATGGAGGCCTTCGCCGCTTTTATCGATATAGCTTTTCAACTGATTGCGCATGCGCGGATCCCAAAACAAATGCACATGTTTGGCGATGCCGTCGAGCGCCTCCGATTTCGGATAGGGTCCAAAAAAGGCCGTGATTTGATTGGCCATGCGGATCAAGTCACTATCGTTCATGCGCTCGAACTCCAGCTTCTTCAAGAAGCGTCTACCGGTTGAAAACCACCACACCGCCGCCGCCCAGGGCGCCAAGGAAAATTTTTGCGTTCTTTGCCAAGTCGAGTGCCAAGGCGGTTGGAGCGGACACCGTGACGAGGGCGGGAAGACCGGCAATCGCTGCTTTCTGCACAAGTTCATATGAGCAACGGCTCGTCATCATGACGAAGCCACGCGCTGTGCCGGTTTTTGCGAGGGCCAGCGCGCCAATCAGTTTGTCGAGCGCGTTGTGGCGGCCGACATCCTCGCGCACGAGCTCGATTTGTCCGTCTGAGGAAACCCAAGCCGCGGCATGAACTGTACGGTTGAAGCGGTTCATGGGCTGCGCCAGTGGCAGCGCCTTGGCGGCCTTCAATATCGCATCCAACGATGGCGTGAACTGGTGGCGGACCGGATGCAAGGGCTTGATCGCGTCCGCAATATTTTCAATGCCGCACAAGCCGCAGCCCGAACGCCCTTCCATGGCGCGGCGGACGAGCTTGGTTTTGTCGAGGCCGACCTCGCTCACGGCCACGTCAACTGTCACGCCGTTCTCGACCGGCATTACCAGCACACCCTTGATATCGGCGGCATCCGCAATGATGGCTTCAGCAAGCGAAAAGCCTACCGCGAAATCGCGCAGATCGGCCGGGGTCGCCATCATCACCGTGTAAGGTTCGGAATTGTATTGCAAGGCGACGGGCACTTCGTCGGGTACTTGCCACGTTACGCGTTGGCTTGTGCCGTCCGGCAAAAGCAGCTCGCCGGCGGCAGGCTGCGAGCATAAACTCGCAGGCTCCGCATTCAACTTAGCCGCTTTCGGCATAACGTTCATAGTGATTCCTAACCGGGCGGCGCGCCGCCTGTCATTCCGCCGGTTCGAGCGCCTTACCCTTGCCGATACGTTTGTTCTCGACTTCGCGCGTGCCCCACTCTTCCTGCCATTCGGACGGGTGGTTCGAGACCGTCACTTGAACCGCCGTCACTTTGAACTCGGGGCAGTTCGTGGCCCAATCCGAATTTTCGGTGGTGATGACGTTGGCGCCGGTAACCGGATGATGGAAGGTGGTGTAGACGACGCCCGGCGGCATGCGGTCCGAAACCTTGGCTGTGAGCGTCGTGGCGCCGACTCGGCTTGCGAGAGAGACCTTTTGCCCGGTTTTGATGCCGCGCATTTCAGCGTCGCTTGGGTGGATTTCGAGAATGTCTTCCGGATGCCAGGCGACGTTCTCGGTGCGCCGGGTCTGAGCGCCGACATTATAGTGCGCCAGAATCCGGCCCGTGGTCAGGATCAGCGGGAAGTTGCGGTTGGATTTCTCGGTCGTGGCGACGAAATCCGTCAGCATGAACCGGCCTTTGCCACGGGTGAACTCTTCCGTGTGCATGGTCGGCGTGCCTTCGGGATTGGCGTCGTCGCATGGCCACTGGATCGAGCCGAGCTCATCCAGGCGGTCAAACGAAACACCTGCGAACGTCGGCGTGACGCGCGCAATTTCGTCCATGATTTCGGCGGCCGAATTGTAGTGCATCGGATAGCCCATTGCGGTCGACAAACGGGCGACGACGTCCCACTCGGCCATGCCCTGCTTTTCGCGCATGACTTTGCGAACGCGGTTGATGCGGCGCTCGGCATTGGTGAAGGTGCCATCTTTCTCGAGGAACGAGGTGCCCGGTAAAAAGACGTGGGCGAAGGCCGCCGTCTCATTCAGGAACAAGTCCTGCACGACGACGATGTCCATCGACGTCAACGCGTGCTCGACGTGGTGGGTGTTGGGGTCCGATTGGGCAATGTCTTCGCCCTGGATGAAGATACCGCGGAACGAGCCATCGCCGGCCGCGTCGAACATGTTGGGAATGCGCAGGCCCGGCTCGTGATCGAGCTTGATGTTCCATTCCTTTTCGAACACCGCGCGCGCTTCGTTATTTGAAACGTGGCGGTAGCCCGGCAGTTCGTGCGGGAACGAGCCCATATCGCAGGCGCCCTGGACGTTGTTTTGCCCGCGCAGCGGATTGACGCCCACGCCTTCGCGGCCGATGTTGCCGGTCGCCATTGCGAGGTTGGCCATAGCCATGACCATGGTCGAGCCCTGGCTGTGCTCGGTCACGCCGAGACCATAGTAAATAGCGCCGTTGCCGCCGGTCGCGAACAGGCGCGCGGCTTCGCGGATCTGCTGGGCCGGAACGCCGGTGATGGGTTCCAACGCCTCGGGCGAATGCTGCGGCTGCTTGATGAACTCTTCCCAGCGGAAGAAGTCACCCTTTTCGCAGCGCCGCGCCACGAACTTGCGGTCGATCAGATTTTCGGTCGCGATCACGTGTCCGATCGCATTCATAACGGCAACATTGGTCGAAGGCTGAAGCTGCAAGTGATAGTCGGCCTCGACGTGGGGTGAACGCACGATGTCGGTACGGCGCGGATCGACAACGATCAACTTGGCGCCTTCGCGCAGCCGCCGCTTCATGCGGCTAGCGAACACCGGATGGCCGTCGGTCGGGTTGGCGCCGATGATCATGATGACGTCGGCCTTGTCGACGCTCTTGAAGTCCTGAGTGCCGGCGGATTCACCGAATGTCTGCTTCAAGCCATAGCCGGTTGGCGAATGGCAGACACGGGCGCAGGTGTCGATGTTGTTGTTGTTGAAGCCTGCGCGGATCATGCGCTGTACGACGTAGACTTCTTCGTTGGTGGTGCGCGACGAGGTGATGCCGCCGATGGCGCCCTTGCCGTATTGCTTTTGGACGGCCATGAACCGGTCAGCTGCGAATTTGATGGCTTCATCCCATGACACGGCTTGCCAGCGGTCGGTGATCTTGTTGCGCACCATCGGCGAGAGCACGCGGTCTTTGTGGGTGGCGTAGCCGAAGGCGAAGCGGCCCTTGACACAGCTGTGACCTTCGTTGGCCCCACCGTCCTTGTAGGGCATCATGCGGACGACCTTCTCGCCCTGCATTTCGGCTTTGAACGAGCAGCCGACGCCGCAATAGGCACAGGTGGTAACCTTGGAATGCTCGGGCTGGCCGTGCTCGATGATAGATTTTTCGATCAACGTCGCGGTCGGGCAGGCCTGCACGCAAGCGCCGCAAGAAACACACTCGGACGCAAGGAAACTCTCGTCCATGCTGGCTGAAACGTGCGAAGCAAAACCGCGTCCATCAATGGTCAGCGCGAATGTGCCTTGAACATCTTCGCAGGCCCTAACGCAGCGCGAGCAGACGATGCATTTCGATGGATCGAATGTGAAGTACGGATTGCTTTCGTCCTTGGCCTTGAAGTTGTGGTTCAAAGTGCCGTCGCGGCCCTTGGCGAACACGTGGTTCTCGCCGTCGTAGCCGTAGCGCACGTCGCGCAGGCCTACGGCGCCGGCCATGTCTTGAAGCTCGCAGTCGCCGTTGGCGGCGCAGGTGAGGCAATCGAGCGGGTGGTCGGAGATGTAGAGCTCCATGACGCCCTTGCGCAGCTTTGCGAGCCGCTCGTTTTGGGTAAAGACCTTGATACCCGGTGCGACCGGCGTGGTGCACGATGCCGGCGTCCCCCGGCGGCCCTCGATCTCGCACAGGCAAAGGCGGCACGAGCCGAAAGCGTCGAGGCTGTCGGTTGCGCACAGCTTGGGGATTTGCACGCCGAGCTGCATGGCCGCGTTCATGATCGACGTGCCTTCCGGGACCGTGATCTCCTGGCCGTCGATTTCGAGCGTGACCATGCTGGTCGATGTCGAATGGGGCGTGCCGTAGTCGATCTCTTTGATCAGGCTCATCGGCTTGACGTGGGTGTTCATGGCGTATCCTCGCTCTCGGGCGATGAAGTTCAATTATTCTGCAGCGTCGGCGATGAATTTGTTTTTGCCCGGACGCTGGAAATCTTCCGGAAATCCTTTGACGGCGCTCATCACCGGCATTGGGGTCAAGCCTCCCATGGCGCAAAGTGAACCATCCGTCATAGTCTCACACAGGTCGGCAAGCAGCTCGAGGTTCTTGATGCGGTGATCATCGGCAATGATCTTATCGATGACCTCGACACCGCGCTGAGCGCCGATGCGGCACGGCGTGCACTTACCGCAACTCTCTATAGCACAGAATTCCATGGCAAAACGCGCCTGTTTTGCCATATCGACCGTATCATCGAATACGACAAGACCGCCGTGTCCGACCATTGCGTCGACTTTGATGAATTCTTCATAATCCATGGCCACATCGAGTTTCGATTGCGGCAGGTAGGCACCGAGCGGTCCACCGACTTGAACGGCGCGCACCGGCCGTCCGGTCGCTGTGCCGCCGCCCCAATCGTCGATGAGCTGGCGCGTGGTGACGCCGAACGCTTTCTCCACGAGGCCGCCTTGTTTGATGTTGCCCGCCAACTGGAAAGCCAGCGTGCCGCGCGACCGGCCGACGCCATAATTTTTGTAGAACTCGCCGCCCTTGTCGAGAATGATCGGGACAGCCGCAAAACTCATGACGTTGTTAATGATGGTCGGCTGTCCGAAAAGCCCTTCGATGGCCGGGATCGGCGGCTTGTAGCGCACGATGCCGCGCTTGCCTTCGAGGCTTTCGAGCATCGAGGTCTCTTCGCCACAGATGTAAGCGCCGGCTCCGACCCGAACGAACAGGTCGAAAGAATAATTGGATTTTCGGATCTTATCGCCGAGCCAATTGGATTTCTTGGCGACTTCGATTGCTTCGCGCATGACCTTGACGGAGTGGGGATACTCGGAGCGAATGTAGATGTAGCCCTTGGTGGCCCCGCCAGCGATTGCGGCGATCGTCATGCCTTCGATCAAGCAGAACGGGTCGCCTTCCATGAGCATCCGGTCGGCGAACGTGCCGCTGTCGCCTTCGTCGGCATTGCAGGCGATGTATTTCTGGTCGGCTGTCTTAATGTCGTGGACGGTTTTCCACTTGATGCCGGTGGGAAATCCAGCGCCGCCGCGACCCCGAAGGCCGGATGTCGTGACTTCCGTCACGATGTCGATTGGCTTCATGGCGAGGGCCTTGGAGAGGCCGGCAAAACCGCCGTGTTTGCGGTAGTCTTCAATCGACAATGGATCGGTGATGCCGCAGCGCGCGAAGGTTAAGCGCTCCTGTTTCTTGAAATACGGGATTTCTTCCGTGAGGCCATGGCCGAGCTTGTGTTTGGCGCCTTCGAGGAAACCGGACTTGAAGAGGTCGGCGACGTAGCCAGCCGAGACAGGGCCGTAAGCGACGCGGCCCTTTTTGGTCTCAACTTCAACCAGTGGCTCAAGGTACAGCATGCCGCGCGAGCCGTTGCGGACGATTTTGACGTCTTTCTTCTGCTTCTTTGCTTCCGCCGCAATGGCCGCTGCCACCTCGTCGGCGCCAACCGAGAGCGCTGCTGCGTCGCGAGGAACGTAGATGGTGATCATCGCGCGGTCTCCTTTGCGAGAGACGCGACAATTTCATCGAAGCGTTTCGGTGTGACCTTGCCGTACAATTTATCGCCGATCATGATCGCCGGTGAGAGAGCGCAGTTGCCGAGGCAGTAGACGGCTTCAACCGTGAACTTGCCGTCGGCAGAGGTTCCGCCGAACTCAGTTCCGCAGGTTTTTTCAGCATGGGCGCACAGCTTGTCCGTGCCCATGGATTGACAAGCTTCGGCGCGGCAAATCTTGATCGTGTGGCGGCCCTGAGGTTGGCGCTTGAAATCATGATAAAAAGTTACGACGCCGTGGACCTCGGCCCGCGAAAGATTAAGGGCGTTGGCGATGACGGGCAAAGCGCCGTCGGGCACATGGCCGAGCTCATCTTGGAGGGCGTGCAAAATCTCTAACAGTTCGTCCGGCTTGTTGCCGTGTGCCGCGCAGATCGCCATCGCCGTCACGTGCGCCGGTGATTGGGCGGCGTTGTCTGCCGGCTTGGCGGCGCCGTTTGAAACCTTTTTGGCCATTGAGAGGTCCGAATCCACAGCGAGGCCCTGGTCTAGGACCGATGCTCATTAGATGGGTGCTACCGCGACAGCCTGACAGTCACGGAATTCAGGCCGATGTTCAAATCGTTATTGCCGATCCAATCATAGATCGCAACAATGGTGCACTGCATTATCAACGAAGAATCCCATGATTATTCTAGGCTGGCTTGGAAGAGTCATTTAAGGCATTGAAATCAAATGACGTTACGGCTTCCCGGATAGCTCGGATCAACGGTGCGATGGGGTCCCGGTTTAGCGCCACCAATCCGACGCTGTGCGCCACCTCTGGGTCAACGAGTGGAATGGCTTGGATGCCGGCATGGGTGCCAAGCACGTCCAGAATGTATTCCGGCATGATGCTGGCGAGGCCCATGAGCCGGACGTTGGCGCAGAGGTTAATGACCGAGTTGGTTTCGAGGCTCGGCTTCGGGTGGCAATCGGCTGACGAAAATGCCCGGTCGATGATGCGGCGGTTCTGCATATTCGAGGTTAGCAGACACAGCGGCTGCCCCGCGGCTTCCTTCCAGCTGATGCACGGGCGATGAGCGAGCGGGCTGTCTTCCGTAACGAACAGGCAGTAACGCTCTTTGTAAAGCGGCGACGCAAGCAGGCCAACTATCGGCTCGTTGTCGAGATAGGTGATGCCGACATCGATCGTGAAGTCTTCAAGGCCTCGTAAAATCTCTTCAGAACTCATCGACATGATCGTAAAATCGATCGAGGGGTGGTTGGCGCGGACCTCCCGCGTCAGAAACGGGATCATCGGCAACGCCGACGGAATGCCGCCGAGCACCAGCCGTCCCGTCAAAGTCGCGTCGCGCGACGACAGATGCCGCAGTTCTTGCTGCATCGACTGCCAGTTGTTCAAGATAAGTTGCGCCCATTTGAGGACGCGTTCGCCTTCACTCGTCAAACACTGGTAGCGTTGCCCGCGCTCGACAATGGGAACGCCAAGCTCGAGTTCAAGCTGGCGGATTCGGCCAGACAATGTCGGCTGAGTGACGTTACAGGCGGTCGCCGCGCGCGTGAAATGCTTTTCACGCGCCAGAGCCACCAGATATTGCAGCTGACGAATATCCATGGCGGCATCGCACTCCCAATAAAATACAAATTAGGGAGCCGAGTTATTGCAGCCGAAGACGCGGCTTGCAATTAGCTCTTTCATCGCGCGGTTGCGTCAATCGCCAATCACGTTTCAGGCCTTGGCCAGGATTGCCGTTTTCTCTTCAATGACCGGAGCAATTTGGGCTTCGAGCGCGGCCTGAACGATATCAAAGGCTTTATGGATGTTCGAGGTCAATTCAGTGCAATGGGCGAGATTCTTGTCCTTGGCGGAAATTTCCAACTGACGGCAGCCCGCCGACAGAGAAGTTGCGCCAAGATTGGCACTTGAAGACTTGAGACTGTGCGCCAATCGATTGAGCGCGTCAAAATCGCCATCCGCGAGGGCGCTATCCAATTCCGCGAGAGCCGTTGGCGCATAGCTGAGATAGGTTTTCACGAGCCGCGCCAGAAGATCCGGACGACCGGCCTTCAAAGTGCCAATGACACTCATATCGAGGTCGGAAACAGCCGGCATCAGCTCGCTGGTCCGGTCCGGTAGATCACCCTCAACAAGGGGTTCGGCGGAAATTTCGGCGCCATCCTGCCGCGCCCACTTGGTGAGTATCTTTTCGAGTTGGCGTTCGGAATAAGGTTTGCTCAAATAATCATCCATTCCGGCGTCAAGACAATGCATCCGGTCTTCGGCAAAGGCATTGGCCGTGACCGCGACAATCGGTGTCCGAGCGCGGCCTTGGCCGGCTTCTTCCGATCGGATGCGCCGCGCCGCCGTCAAGCCGTCCATAATGGGCATTTGGCAGTCCATCAGAATAATGTCGTAGGTATTGCTGCGCGAGAACGCAACGGCCTCAAGGCCATTCGATGCGACGTGAATGCGACAGCCGAGGCTTGTCAGAAACTCTCGCGCCACTTCGACGTTGACGGGGTTGTCTTCGGCGAGGAGAACGCGGGCACTAATTGCGACGCGGTGAATATCGGCGGGTTCACGCAAGCGTTCTTCCGCTTCCCGTCTCCAGCCAGGGTGGCGCGTTCCGCTGACAGCGCGCGCGGTTGCCTCGACCAGATCATGGCGGCGGACCGGTTTTGTAAGAACAGCTTCGACGCCGGCGTTGCGAACGGTCTCGAGATCGCCTTGCCAGTTGAGCGAGGTTGCCAGGATGATTTTCAGTTTAGACAGGACTGGATGGGTGCTAATCCGGCCGGCAAATTCCAAACCGTTTTCGCCTGGCATCATCATATCGACGATCGCGGCATGATACGGTTTGCCGATTTCCTGAGCTGCCACCAGCTTGGGCCAGGCATCGGCTGTACCGGCCGCCGTCGTGATTTCTGCACCGGCACCCTCGAGATAATTCTTGAGGATGTCGCGATTGGTTTCTCTGTCGTCGATGACAAGAATGCGGGCGTTTGTCAGCACATCAAGATCGCCATCAATCATGCTTCTTGCGGCCGTACCATGCTCAAGCGGCAGTTCAAAGGTGATCAAGGTCCCTTTGCCGAGCTCGCTTTCGAGCGCGATCGATCCGCCCATCAGTTCGACGAG
This sequence comes from Hyphomicrobium sp., assembly GCA_031365865.1. Taxonomy (GTDB): domain Bacteria; phylum Pseudomonadota; class Alphaproteobacteria; order Rhizobiales; family Hyphomicrobiaceae; genus Hyphomicrobium_B. The sequence goes on from JANLYX010000053.1 coordinate 22,719, forward strand.
GTGGCGGGCAATCGAGAGCCCAAGGCCCGTTCCACCGAAGCGCCGGTTAATGGACGTCTCCGCCTGAGCGAAGGGCTGAAACAGTTTTTCTCGTAAGCCTTTTTCGATGCCGATGCCGGTATCTCGAACTTCGAATCTAACGCGCGATTCCGTTCCAGAAGTTGAAATCAGCGTGACGCGCACGTCAACTTCGCCATGCTTGGTAAATTTCATGGCGTTGCCAACGAGATTCAACATGAGCTGCTTTAAACGTCCTGAATCGCTCTTGACGAAAATCGGTACGTCGCTTGCGATGAAGACGGAGAGCTCCAAACCCCTTTCGTAGGCCTGGCTGGCGAATAAGTCTGAAGCCCGTTCGACGGCATCGCGCAAATTGAACTCATGCTTGTCGAGTTCGAACTTGCCAGATTCGATACGCGACAGATCTAGAATATCGTTGATGATGGTGAGCAGCGCCTTGGCGGACTCGTTGATCGTCTTCACGAGTTTGCGCTGACGCTCGTCTAGGTTGGTGCGCATCAGCAAATCCGTCATGCCGAACACACCGTTCATGGGCGTTCGGATTTCGTGGCTCATGTTGGCGAGGAACTGAGTTTTTGCGCGTGTCGCCGCTTCGGCGTCCAAATTTGCTTTCAACAAGTCGGCGGCGGTTTTTTCCCGTTCGATGTTTTCAACCGTTAAGGCCTCGTTCGCTCCGCGAAGCTGGCTGGCTTTGTGTTCCAGGCTGGCGACCAGATCTTGATTTTCAAAACGCAGGCGCAAGGCTTCGACGGTGCTGCGGGAGTTCTTGCGGGCTGACAAGCTCAGAGCCGCTATGAACGCCACGGACATGACAGCCATGGCGAGGCTGACATCGTGGCCCTCGTAGGCCAGTCGCAACATATAGGGCGCGATGGCGAGCACGAGGTATGCGCGGAAAATCTTGTCGTCGGCGACCATCGAGCCGGATGCGCCTGCTGCCATACCGGCTAGAACGAAGCCAATGAAAGCTTGATGCTGATAGCTGGTTGGGGGAAAAAGAGCGACACCGGCCCCGCCCCAGAGTGCAGCCGTGCACAGTGCGCCCGCGATAAAGCGATTTCGCCACAGTCGAACGTCAATCTGTTCGCGGTCAACGTTTTGAAAACTCTTGTACAGTCCAAAGCGCGCGGCACAGGCCAAGACGATCAAGCCGAACCAGATCGAGGTCTTGATGTGGGCTTCGACGCTCGAAAGAATCCACGACATAAGCGCGGCGTTGACAAGCGTAGCAACCAAGCCCTGGGGCAGTTGATCATAGAGAAGACCAAGTTGAATGCGTTGGACCTTCAGGGCAATGGACGCTTTCGCGGTTGCCTCGTTACTGTCATCCATGCGTGCGTCGCTGCTATTGAATGCGCTGCTCATTTGCTGGTGCCTCTGAAGCTCGACGACGTGCTCGTGGACGCGGCGAAGGCGGGCAATGGTTGCGAAGACTGTCCGCCGCGGTCTTGGCGGCCAAGCCGCACGCGCGGGTCGTTGGCAAGCGCTTCACCGATGACGGCCAAGCGGTCGAGGCTCGCAACGGGCACTTGCAAGACTTTAGCTGCAGTATTGGCGAGCGTTATGCGTTGTTTCGGCAGTTCGATCTTGATCAAATTGCCGCCGTCCGGATCGGAGCGCACGTCAAGCCGCCCTTGATGAGCTTCAGCGAGGATTTTTGCGATCTTCATGCCGACGTCGCGGCTTTCAGATTGTGCGGACAAGAAAGGACGATCCGCCGGCCGGCCATTGACTTCAGCGAGCAGGTCGTCAGGAACCGGGGGCCCGTGATCTGTTGTCCAGACGCGAAACGATCCGCCATCCGAAATGCAGGCATTGATTTCAACTTCGGCGCCGCGTGGCGACAGGCGGATGGCATTGTCGATCAGGCTTCGAACAGCTTGACTAAGAAGCGCCCGATCGCCTTGAGCGACCGCGCTGGCCGGGACTTGCAGACTGGCTCTCATGATCACGCTGCGGCGGTCAGCGCGGGGCTGAAGGGCCTTGATGCTATCGGTAACGAGCTCTCGAAGGGGGACCGTCTCTTCTTTGATTGCGAGGTTATCGGTCAGTTTTTGGCCGAAATCCATCAGCCGCAGGAAAGCCGCGTTCAATCCCCGGGCGGCTTCGCCCATGTCGTGCGCCATGTCACGATACGCCGCCGGCTCAAGGGGCCCGTAAGCTTCTTGCCGGATCAGCTCGGAAAACCCGAATATGGTTTTGATCGGCGACTGGAATTGGCGTGCGAGGGCCGACATCATCTGGCTTTTGAGATCGCTTAGAAACGCTGCTGCCGCCATCGCTTCGCGCAATTCGGTTTCGATTTGTCCCGAGCGCAGCACAAATTCAACGTGAGGCGTGAAAAGCACCCAATTCAGCGGCTTCGTCAAAAACGATGTGGCGCCGGCTTTATAGGCCGCTACGACTGCCGAGCTGTCGTCATGGCCAGTAATCACGATGATGGGTGTGTGGACATTGCTGCCGTCGCGCCGGGCATTTTCGATAACCGTCAGGCCGTCTGCGACAGGCATCGTCAAATCAACAATGGCAGCTTCGAATTTTATTGACTGCAGGGCCTTGATGGCTTCGCCGCCATCGTTCGCCGTCACCACGTCGTGACCGGCGATTTCTAGAGCCTCCTTGGCGACATCCCGGTAGACCGGGTCATCGTCCGCGACCAGGATGAGTTTTTTCTCTTTTTTCACTTTTATTACCGGTTTGTTGTTTTGCGATTTGAAGAGGAGATCTCACGACTTTAAATGATACAAATACGGGTCAGAGTTTTCCTATGGATTAACTTTGGGACTATCTCCCATATTTTTGTCCGTATATACCGGTCGTTAATAATCTGCCGAATTTCAATCGATTATAGAATGGCAATACGAGTCGAATTGATATCCCCGAGCGCGTCCCACGCAGCTGCCAGAACGAAAAAGCCTGGATTGCTCCAAGCTTTGTCCGCCGAATGATTGCTGGGGGATTGAGTTCGCCCGGACCTAACCTTGGCCTGCGACGCCCTCGGCATCGAAGACGTGGCCAGATAAGTTTTTGCCACGCCGCGTCGCCAGATAAAGGGCGAGGGCCGCGATATCGGGCTCGTTTGAGAGGCAAGCGCCTGATCCGGTATTTTGGCCGCTGACAACGCGCGGTCCAATCGCGTTGATGCGAACAGCCTGATCCGCCCAGGCATTTGCTTCCCCGCGCGTCATGGCGGCCAGCGCCGTTCTGGCATAACCCGCGACTGCTGCTTCGCGGCCGTTTTGGGCATGCGGCATCGTCAAGACATTTAGAATGAGGCCTTCGCTCAACACCACCCGCATCCGGTTGGCGGTCACGCGTGTGATATGAGCGATATTCGATAATTTGGCGGTGACCAGATCTTCAACGTCCTGCTCGGTGGCGAGAGCGGCCATCTCCGAGCTGTTGATCGCGGTAAGATTGATGACCGTATCGAGGCCGCCATAAGCCTGTGCCGCCGTTTGAGCAAAGCGCACGGCAGACTCTGCCGACGCGATGGGGTCTGTATACAACTTGATCTCGGCCGCGCTTTGCGAAAGGACGGCGAACAGAGCGGTGACCTCAGGGGCGAGGTCCTCGGTGTGGACAACAAGCCGGGCTTTGACGTCGGCAAATGCCCGCGCAACGTCGACCCCGAGCGAGCTTGTCAATCCCGTGACCAGCACGCGGCGGCCTTCCAGCTCGCGCAGGAGATCAGTTTCAGGACTCGTTCCGATCACGCCCATAAACATCGAGTAGCTTCCTCCCTCACCCACTGCAAAACGCCGGGACTGTGTGAAGCACCCGGCAATACGATACCACGCCGATTCGCCTAACGAGACCTAAACAACGTCCGATTCGGGTTGCCATCGGGCTGGCCGGCGGCGCTAATGCGGCCGAAGCCTGAACGAAGGCTGCAGGCTCGAGGAAAACCTATGTTTTGAGAGGGGTTGCGGGATCTGAAAGCGCGGACAATTTTATTATTGGCGGCCTTCGGGGAGAACAAAATGTGACGTCCGAAATAACTCTGCCCAATGCGCTTGAGGCCTATTGGATGCCGTTCACGGCAAATCGGGCCTTTAAAGCCCGGCCGCGTTTGATCGCGCGGGCACACGGTCTTTATTATGAGACGCCGGCGGGGCGTAAAGTTTTCGATGCCACATCGGGGCTGTATTGCGTCAACGCTGGTCATGGCCGGCCGGAAATAGCTGCGGCAATCCGGAAATCCGCCGAAACTTTAGATTTCGCGCCGCCGTTTCAGCACGCTCATCCGCAAGTTTTTGAGCTCGCCTCACGCCTCGCGGCCCTAGCGCCCGGCGATCTCGACCATGTCCTTCTCGCCAATTCGGGCAGCGAAGCCGTCGAGACTGCGCTTAAGGTTGCGCTGGCTTTTCACAAGGCTAATGGCCACGGCGGGCGGACCCGATTGATCGGGCGTGAGCGCGGCTATCACGGGGTTGGTTTCGGCGGCACCGCAGTCGGCGGCATGGTCAATAACCGGCGGCAGTTTGGAACTGTCATGGCCGGGATCGATCACCTTGCAACGACATACAACCGAAGCAAACAAGCATTTTCGATTGCCGAGCCGGCGTGGGGGGCCGAGTTAGCGGACGATCTGTTGCGCCTGATTGCACTACACGGCGCCGACACCATCGCCGCCGTTATCGTCGAGCCGGTCGCGGGATCCACGGGATGTCTGCCGCCACCTAAGGGTTATCTCGAGCGGCTGCGGAAGATCACCGCTGATCACAACATCCTTTTGATCTTCGACGAGGTGATCACCGGCTTCGGCAGACTTGGAGCGGCATTTGCTGCCGAGCGATACGCCGTCGTCCCCGATATGATCGCGTTTGCCAAAGGGGCGACCAACGGTGCCGCCCCGCTTTCGGGCGTATTGGTTCGCTCCGGGATCCACGGCGCCTTCATGGACGGTCCGGAAAACCAGATCGAATTGTTCCACGGCTTTACGTATTCGGGCCATCCGCTCTGTGTTGCCGCGGCGCTCGCGACGCTCGATGTCTATCGCGATGAGCGTCTGTTTGAGCGCGCGGCCGCGATTGAGCCGATGTTTGCCGAAATTATGATGAGCTTGAGATCCTCGCCTCATGTCGTGGATATCCGGCCTATTGGTCTGATGTGCGGCATCGATCTGGAATCGCGTGCCGGGGCCGCTGGCGCGCGCGGGTTTGAAATCATCGAAAGAGCCTTCCACGAATTGGATCTTTACGTTCGCGTCGTCGGTGACACGCTGGTCATTGCGCCGCCGCTCGTCGCCGGCCTGGACGACTTTGCGGACATCGCAGGCCGGCTGGCAAAGTTGCTCAAGAGCATCACCTAGTGGTTATGCTCATGTCTTTCCCGCGGTGAATTATGGTGAAAGACCGGTTCTGCGCATTGCGCTGCGGGACGCGGGGCTGGAAGCTCACAAGATGTCGAATCGAATCATTGCGAACCGGGAAGCCCCGATGACACCGCATCACAATTCCAAAAAACCTGTGCAGCTTCAGCCGCCGGGCTCACTCGGCGTTGCGCACGACCCTGCCGGACCCGCCGCGTCTAGGGATGCCGCACCTGCATCGTCAGCCGAGCAGACTTCAAAAGCGGATGTCAGCCGGACGCGTGAGCGCCTCATCATGCTCATGATGGGTTTGATCGCGCTGGCATTCATCACCGGTCTGTCGATTCAGTTCGAGTACGCGCTGCTGCCGTCGCTACTAGCGGGCGCGGGACTTTGGACGATGTTATTTGTCCTGCACGCGATTTCAAGAAAGTCCGAGCAGCTTGACCGGATGGCAACTGAAGTCTCGCGATTGGAAGGCGAAGTGAGCCGGCTTAAAGGATCAGGCGCCGGCCACCGGGCCAAGGCAACGGACTCGGTTTCAAGTGTTGCGCCGCTCGAAGACGCGAAACCGGAAATTGGGCCCGCCGCAGGCCGCCTGGGCAGTCAACAGCCAGCGAGCCCGAGGGCTGCTCTGGCAACCGCGTCAGCATCTGCACCTGCACCAGTCGCTTCCACCACGCGATCCAGTCCACAATCCGTTACCGCCAGCGCACATGAGAGTGCTTTCAGCACGACACCGTCATTGATGATCGAACCTCAGGCGCGCTGGGAAGCGCCCAAGCCCGCCGCTAAAGTCAGCTTAACGGTCCCCCACAAGCCTGTGGTCGAGCCCTCACCGCCAGCGACAAAGTCCTGGTCGAATTCGTTGCTTCCAGAGCAAGCGTCGCCGGAAGTCGCGTCCGCGCCGTCTGCAACCTCTGCACCGGCAAACCTGCAAGATGTGTCATGGCCCGGCACATCGGTGAGCGACTCCGATCCCATGCGTGATGCTTGGGCCTTTCGCCCCAAAGACGCTCCGGCCGCGCCGGCGTTTGCTCAGCCCGAGCCTTTGCGAACACATGTCGGCGGGCAGCCACAAAGTATCGATCGCGAACTTGAAATCGTTCAGCGCAAAATCAAGGCTCTCGCCATGGAAGTGAACGCGGCTGAGGCGATTAAGGCGCAAACGGTTGGCGATAACGGGCCGGCGCTTCCGTCGGCACTGGATTTTTCGATTGGCGCCCTGAAGGCGACCTCGGTTCAAATGCGCGATCGTGCAAGCGCACTACAGCCACCACTATCGCAGCCGCCGGCACCCGAGCCTAAGCCGGCACTGTTTGCATCCGCCGACTTCCTGATCCCCGCGACCGCGGAACGCATCGCGGTTTCCGAGCCCGAACCCAACGACCGGGAACGCGACGTCTATGAGGCGCCGGACTTCGACCTTCATCGACCAACACCGCCTCAAGCCGCGGCCGCGCCTGCCGCCCCCATGCCCGATCCGCGCGCGGCCACTGTGACAAACGCCATTCAAGCGGGCGATATGGATGTATTTCTGTCGCCGATTGTTGCTCTCGCCGACCACGCGGTCAGTCACTACGAAGTGGTGGTGCGGCTGCGTGCGCCTTCTGGCGACGCATACGAAAAACCAGAACATATCCTGGAGTTGGCCGGGAGCGAACTCATCGGGCTCTTCGACAGCGCCCGTCTAACGCGCAGCGCCGCCGTCGCCGAGCGCCTCGAAGCCCGTGGAAAGAACGGTTCGGTCTTATCGTCGATCACCGGTCAGTCCATGACCGACGGCGGCTTCCTCGAGACATTTGCGCGCGTTTACGAAGAGCGGCAGTCGATATCGGGTCAACTGGTGCTGACTTTATCGCAAGCCGATGTCGCTCGCCTGTCGCCATCGGCGTGGCAGGCCATCGGCGACATGCATGCCTTTGGCTTCCGCTTTGCGATTGAGGATATTAGTCACCTGGACACTGATTTTGAAAATCTTGCGCGCCACGGTTTCGCTTTCGCCAAACTTCCGGCTAAAGCTTTTCTCAACGGCCTACCGTCGCATCATGGCGTCGTGCCCGCACATGAGATTTGCCACACTCTTGCCAAAGCCGGGTTGGCACTGGTCGCCGACGCCATCGATAGCGACGAGGTTCGCGCGCGCGTGTTCGGCTTCGGCATTCTGTTTGGGCAGGGCCAGCTGTTTGGCGGCGCACGCGCTATGAGCTTGGCGCCGGTACCGGAAAAACGCACAGCTGCGGCGTGACGGCCAAGCGGTAGCGGCAGGGTGACAGGAATGGTGTGGTGGTCTATAGCCGCTGAGGTTCGCACAACGCGGATCAGCCAGCGGATAACAGTTCTGATCCCATGTCTTCCGATCCAGTGTCTTCCGATCCAGTGTCCAGCATAGACGTTCTGCCGTCGATCGCGCCGCTCGCGGCCGGCCGTGATGTCTGGTTTGTCGATATTTGGGGCGTGCTGCATAACGGCGTTCGTCCCTTCGTCAAGGCCGTGGCGGCGTGCCGCTTGTTTCGCGCCCAAGGCGGTTACGTCATCCTGGTGTCGAATTCACCGCGACCGGGAGATGGCGTGGTCAAACAACTTGATGGCGTCGGCGTCGCCCGTGAGGCCTATGACGCCATCATCACATCCGGCGACGTCTCGCGCCGGATGATAGCCGCCTATGCGGGGCAAACCGTTTTCCATCTTGGACCCGCACGCGATCTGCCGGTCTTTGACGGTACGGATGCTGTGCTTGGATCCGCTGACGATGCGACTGCAGTCGTTTGTACCGGTTTGTTTGATGACGAGCATGAGACCGCGCTTGATTACGGCTCGCTGTTGTCTGGGTTCAAGGATCGCGGCCTTGAGATGATCTGCGTTAATCCCGACATCAAGGCCGAGCGCGGCGGGCGCATCATCTATTGCGCGGGTGCTTTGGCGGAAGCTTACGAGACGTTAGGTGGGGCCGTCCGCTATGCCGGCAAGCCCTTTGCGCCGATTTATGACGAGGCGTTTTCAATCGCGAAAGGTCTCGCAGGGCAGACGCTATCCAAATCGCGGGTGTTGGCGATCGGCGACGGCGTCAAAACGGATATCGCCGGGGCGCTGGAGGCGGGATTCGATGCCGTCTACGTTGCGAGTGGGGTCCACGTCGAAAGCGGCGAGACCATAGCAAGCGCGGCGGCGCGATTATTTCCTGATCCTAGCTTTCGGCCCATCGCCGTTATGACCGCACTGGCCTGGTAGCTTTCAGGCAACCGTCAAAACGATCTTGCCGATGTGCTGGCTGCTTTCCATGTGGGCGTGGGCGGCTGCGGCGTCGCGAAGCGCAAACGTGCTGTCGATCAATATTTTTATTTGGCCCGAGCTGATCAGCGGCGCAACGTTTTTCGTCAAGCCGTCCGCAATCTCGCCTTTGACGGCGTTGCTGCGCACCCGCAACGTCGAGCCGGTCAAGGTCAAGCGTTTCAGCATAACGCGCATGAAGTCGATTTGCGCCGTCGAGCCTTTCTGGAATGCGATGTTGACGAGGCGGCCGTCATCGGCGAGCGACTTGATATTGCGCTCGATGTAATCGCCGCCGACCATGTCGAGGATCACGTCGACGCCTTTACCCCCGGTTGCGCTCTTGACGACCTCTACGAAATCATCGCGGCGATAATCGATAGCGACATCGGCGCCGAGAGCGATGCAGGCTTCGCATTTGGCGGCCGATCCGGCTGTCGTGATGACGCGGGCACCGAATGCTTTCGCGAGCTGGATAGCGGTGACACCGATGCCGCTGGTGCCGCCGTGGACGAGGAACCATTCTCCGCGTTTGAGCTGGCCGCGCTGAAACACGTTGTGCCAAACGGTAAAAAACGTTTCGGGTATGGCTGCGGCTTCCATCATCGAGATGCCTTGGGGAACTGCCAACGTCGCCGCCCGTTCGGCGATTGCGTAGCCCGCGTATCCACCGCCGTTGAGCAGCGCCATGACGGCGTCGCCGGTTTTGAACGCGGTGACGTCTGCTCCGACGGCGGCAACGATGCCCGAAACTTCAAGCCCCGGGATCTCGGAATGACCTTTTGGTGCTGGATACATGCCTTGGCGCTGCATCACGTCCGGGCGGTTGATGCCAGCGGCCGCAACCTTGATCAAAACCTGCCCAGGCCCCGGTGGTACTACCGCAATGTCTTGAAGTCTAAGAACCTCCGGGCCACCTTTGCCAACAATGGCAATGGCTTGCGTTGTCGCCGGCAAAGTGGACATATCGAAAGTCTCCATGAGCTCTTCGGGTGATGCCTCAAGACTTGGCCAAGCACAAGGTTTGATCCGCCGTTGCCCGTGACGCCGCGACGTGCTGAAATCTTCCAAAATGGAGCGGTGCCATGGATTGGGACGAAGCGCGGCCGCGCCCTAAAGCGGCGATTGGAGAAAATCTCGCGACGTTATCGCTGGCGGAACTCGCACAGCGCGTGGCGGACTTGGAGAGCGAGATGACCCGCGTCAAAGAGGAAATCGCAAAAAAGCGCGCCCATGAAGCTGCTGCGTCATCCCTCTTCAAAAGCTGAACAAAAACCTTTCACCAGCACGGCAATTTGATTTGAATTTCAATTTTGCCATCAAAACGGCTGTGAAAAATTTTCCGCAATCGTTACGTCCCGCTGCTCGAGAGCCCGGTCTTGCTTCACCTTTGATTAAGGTTAGCGGGGCATAATTGTCCTCATCCAGCCATCTGGATCGACAAGCGGTGCCTGCCGCTTGTTTGACGCCTCCCTGTTGACTTTCGAGCCGCCTCTCCAGGCGGCTCTTTTTTTGCTTTGTCCACAAGGTAGCTCACGGGTTGCCCCGTTTTGGGCCTTGTTCTTAACTACTGTGCCTTAAGTTCGGGATATGCTATTGGTGTTTTGTGGGTAAGCGTTTGTATCGTTGAGGGTCATGAGTAACGGATCACGAGTTGAGGGCGCGCTTTCGAGCAGCGCAAAAACCGTCTCTTTTGGAGAGCGGTTCCAGTCATCTGAGCAATTCGATCAAATCTTCAAGGAAGGCATGGCGCTGGTTGAGCGCACGGCCTCTTATCTTGACGGTCCTGGCCGTAAAGAAGCCAAGGGGCTGACCGGAGGCGTCGGCGTGCTCTATGCAACCGAGAGCATGCGATTGACGACGCGCCTTTTGGATCTGGCCTCCTGGCTGCTGATCCGCCGCGCCCTCAAGGAAGGTGAAATCACCGAACAGGAAGCGCAAACCAAGCGCCGCCGCGTCAAGCTGCAAGCGTTTGGCCGTCCGGCCCACGTCAAGGGCTTCGCTGAGTTGCCCGGGGGTCTGCGCGATTTGATTCAAGAAAGCTTTGCGCTGCACGATCGCATCATTCAGCTCGACCGGGCCATGAGCGTCGGTCACGATCCCGATATGCAGCCCGAGCGGCCCGCCAATCCGGTGGCTCAGCAGATGACACTGTTGGAGCGTGCGTTCGCCGGCAAGATCAGCTGATCCCCAGCTGACCAAATATCAATCACAAAAAAAAGCCCGCTCAAACGGGCCTTTTTTATTCCAGAGCTAAAAGCCTGAGAATTAGAAGATGCCTTCGAACTTCTTCTTGAAGCGCGACAAACGTCCGCCACGGTCCATGAGCTTGGTGTCGCCGCCGGTCCATGCCGGATGTGTTGACGGGTCGATATCCAGCGAAAGCGTATCGCCCTCTTTCCCGTAGGTCGAATAGGTCACAAATTCGGTACCATCGGTCATCACCACTTTGATCTGGTGATAATCGGGATGGAGGTCGGCGGTCTTTTTCATCTGATTTGCTCTAACGGTTCAAAAAAAGCATTTGTCCGGTCCCAAGGTCTTGTTTCCCAAGAGATGGGGTGCCCAGCCAGCGCGTCCGGTCTTGCTGTGATCGCCCTCTCTAGCCGAGATGGCTGCAAACGACAAGACCCACAACTATCCCGAGGCCACGGCTTCTCGGTCGATTGGTCGCGGCCCAATGTCCCTAATGCGCCGTTGTCACTTGAGGCTCCGCCGCCGCTAAGGCATGGTCCCGCGCAATTAAGCCCCTGAGCATCGTTCCACCGCCGGCGAAACAGGGTTTTCGAGGCCTTGGGGGCAGCGAATGCCAGATAAGGTAGATTTAGGACTAGGAAACGTCATGTCTCTAGCGACGCCATCGATCGCCTCCGCCCCGGCAGAGAAAGCCGAAATCGAGGACGGTGTTAAAAAGTCCACGTCCTTTAAACCGTTGTTGCAGTTGCGCCCTTACGTTCTTGCGCACAAAGGCATGCTTGCCGCGGCCGCCGTGGCGCTGGTCGTTTCAGCGCTCACCATGCTGTCGGTGCCTCTGGCGGTTCGCCGGATGATCGACAATGGTTTTGGCGCGCGCGACGGCCAACTCATCGACAATTATTTTCTAACCCTCATCGGCATCGGCGGCGTGCTCGCGCTGGCCAGCGCGTCGCGTTTTTATCTCGTCAATTGGCTCGGCGAACGCGTCGTCGCAGATCTCCGCGCCAAGACCTTCGCGCATCTGGCGACACTCGGACCGGCGTTCTTCGACCGCAGTCATTCCGGCGAGATGATGAGCCGTCTGACGGCCGATACGACGCAGATGAAGGCCGCCGCCGGAACGGCGCTCAGCCAAGCCGCGCGCAATGCGATCATGCTCATCGGCGCGCTTGCGATGATGTTCGTGACCAGTCCGCGATTGTCAGCTCTCGTGCTCATCGCCATTCCGGTCATCGTTTTGCCACTCGTCGGCTTCGGCCGCGCGGTTCGTAAACTCTCGCGCCGGGCCCAAGATAGTTTGGCGGAAGCGTCAGCCTATGCGGCTGAAAATTTGCAGGCGCATCGGACGATGCAGGCCTTTGGCAACGAACAAGCCGTATCGGCGCGCTTTGCGCGCGCCGTCGAACAGTCATTTGGCGATGCTCGTCAACGGCTCAAAGCCCGGGCCATTCTAACTGGCTTTGCGATTTTCCTGATTGTTGCGAGTGTGACGTCCGTTTTGTGGTTTGGCTCCACGTCCGTGATAGCTGGCGACATGACTGGAGGGCGCCTGGGACAGTTTGTATTGTACGCATTGTTTGCAGCCGGTGCCCTCGCAGAACTCTCCGAGGTTTGGGGCGAAATGAGCCAGGCCGCGGGCGCCGCTGAGCGCATTGGCGAAATGCTGGCCGAGGAACCAACCATTCGTGCGCCCGTCAACCCGGTTGCTTTGCCGGTTCCAGCCTTGGGTGTTGTTGCCTTTGATGGTGTTACGCTCAGCTATCCGAGCCGCCCCGAAACGCGGGCTCTCGACGGCGTATCCTTCAAAGTCGGCAAGGGCGAGACCGTCGCCATCGTCGGCCCGTCGGGCGCCGGCAAGACCACGATTTTCAGTCTGATCCTGCGCTTCTATGATCCGCAATCAGGCTCTATCACTGTCGACGGTGTGAATGTCGCAGCGGCCGATCTTCAACAGCTTCGCGCCCGCATCGCCCTTGTGCCCCAAGATGTCGCGCTTTTCGCCGATACGGTTATCGAAAATATAAGCTACGGAACGCCCGGCGCAACGTTGCAAGCCATTCAAAGTGCGGCGGTCGCGGCGCAGGCCGACGAGTTCATACGTGCGCTGCCCCAAGGCTATGACACCAAACTTGGCGAACGTGGCGTTACGCTCTCAGGCGGTCAGCGGCAGCGGATCTCGATTGCGCGCGCAATCTTGAAAAACGCCCCCATCCTGCTCCTGGACGAAGCCACGAGCTCATTGGACGCAGAAAGTGAAGGCGCGGTGCAAAAGGCGCTCGAAGGCGTCATGAAAGACCGCACGACACTCGTCATCGCTCATCGCCTGGCGACCGTGCAAAAGGCCGATCGGATCTTGGTTTTGGATGAGGGGCGGATCGTCGAACAGGGCACGCACGCCGAACTCAAACGCCGCGGCGGTATTTATGCCCGCCTCGCAGATTTGCAGTTTGGTCAGGAAGCAGCGGAGTAGTGTTCGTACGTGGAACGACCGATCAGACAGCTTATCGATTCGTCAGCTTCAACTCGATGCGGCGATTGCGTTGATAGGCTTCCTCGGTAAAGCCGCCTTCAATGGGCTGGAATTCGCCGTAACCTGCTGCAACCATTCGGTTGGCGGGGACGCCCTTGGCAATCATGTATTTGACGACAGAGGAAGCCCGCGCGGTCGAGAGTTCCCAGTTTGAGGGAAACTGCGGGCTTGAAATTGGCCGGGGGTCGGTGTGACCGTCGACTTGAAGCGCCCAATCGATCTCTTTAGGAATCGTTTTCTCGAGATCACGGATCGCCGTCGCAAGTTGGTCCATCGCCGCCAAGCCCTCGTTGGTCAACGTCGCCGACCCTGACGGAAACAGCACTTCGCTTTCAAACACGAAGCGGTCGCCGACGACACGGATATCCTTGCGATCCTTCAAGGCTTCGCGCAGCCGGCCAAAAAAGTCGGAGCGATAACGCTGCAGTTCCTGGACCTGCCGCGCCAACGCCGCGTTAAGCCGGTTACCCAGGTCGTTGATGGTCTTGTCGCTGTCCTGAGTCTTTTTTTCCGATACTTCGAGCGCCTCGTTCAAGGCGGCCATCTGGCGGCGCAAGGCCAGCAATTGCTGGTTGAGCAGATCGACTTTGGAGAGGGCTTCTTGCGAAGCTGATTTTTCGGCTTCGAGATCGGCGCTCAAGGACGAAATTTTGCCTTCGGCCGCTTTGGCTTTTTCATCCAATCCGAAACCTTGGCCGGCTAATTTCGAATTTTCCTCGCGCAGCGTCGCGATCGAAGCCTGCAGCGATGCGAGTTCGTCCTCGCTGGTTTTGCCTTTGCCTTTTTCGAGGTTGAGAAGACTGGTCAGTTCGGAAATCTGCCGGGTCAGTTTTCTCAGCGCATTGTCTTTGCCGCTGACTTCTTGGGCGGCGAAATATTGCGCGATCATGAACAGCGACATCAGGAATGTCACGACGAGGAGAAGCGTCGAGAGCACATCGACATAGCCCGGCCAAAACTCCGCGTAATCCCCGCCGCGTTTCGACCGGCCGCGCGCCATCAGGACTTGCCCCGCTTCATGTTTTCAGCAAGATTTTTGAGCATACTGGCAACTTCCGTTTGCTGGGCCGCCTGCTCATCGACCCACTCGCGCACCACTTTCTGCTCGGCCCGCATTTGGCTGACGAGTTGATTGACGCCGCGGGCGAGATCGCGAACCTCTTCCGGCTGCTGAGCCTGAGCCAGCATGGCCGGCGGCGCCAATGGTTGGTCGGTCAGCCTGTTGGTGAATTCTTCAAGTGCCCGCTGCATATCGACAACTGCGCCAAGCAGCTGGCGGCTGACGTAGTCCGACGTTGCCGATCCACCGCCCGACGGTGCCAGTTCGGTGATGCCCGACAGCCATTCCTCGAGCTCGTTATAGAAACGGTTATGGGCGTGGCTGGCTTGCAGCTCGAGAAAGCCAATGACCAGCGAGCCCGCGAGACCAAGCAGCGATGATGAAAAGGCCGTGCCCATGCCGCGCAATGGCGCCGATAGCCCGGCCTTGAGATCGCCGAACAGTTGAACGTTGTCCGTCGCCTTATTGTCGAGCGTGTTGATAGCCTGGCTGACGGACTGAATGGTATCGAGCAGGCCCCAGAAGGTACCGAGCAGTCCAAGGAACACCAACAGGCCGACGAGATAGCGGCCGGTATCGCGGGCTTCATCGAGTCGCGACCCGATACTATCCATGAAAGAGCGCATGGCAGCGGTCGACAGCGACAGAGCACCGGTACGGTCGCGCAGCATCGTGGCCATGGGCGCCAGCAACACCGGCCGGTGCGCAATCGCGATGCCAGGATCAGCAATACGGTAAGCGTTGACCCAACGGATTTCGGGATAAAGCCGCATGACTTGGCGGAAGGCGTAGATGATGCCAAGGCACAAGACGCCGACGATCAGGCCATTGAGACCTGGATTGTTGAGGAATGATTTGATCAGCTGCTCGTGCAGGATCGCGGCCAAAAAGCCGACGAGCGTCAGGAAGATCGTCATGCGGAGCAGGAACACGCCCGGTGGTGTCAGGCGGCGGGCGACGGGCGCGATCGCGGCGTCCCGAAGGCTAGTCTTGGCCATCCCTTTACTCCCGGACTTATCCCCTCGAAGTCCAATCGGAGACTTCGAGCGAAGGCTTTGCCAGCGAAAACCGGCAAGATCAAGCCTGCCGGCCTCAGGCCTTGGCGGCTTGGCCCGATACGAGCGGCATCAAGGCTTTATGCATCGTGGTGTTGGCGACCAGAATATCACCGCTCTCCAACATCTTGTCGCTGCCATTGAGATCGCTGACGAATCCGCCCGCTTCTCGCACAATGACGATGCCGGCGGCCAAGTCCCAAGGCTGCAAATTGCGTTCCCAGTAGCCATCATAGCGGCCGGCGGCGACAAACGCCATATCGAGCGCCGCCGAGCCAGAGCGGCGGATACCCGCGACCTCGCGCATGACAGTATCCATTTCTTTCAGGAAGCGTGGATGGCCCGGTCGTCCTCGATGGGGGATGCCAGTCGCGACCAGCGCGTCGCCAATCGATTTGCGGTTCGCCACACGCAAACGCCGGTCATTCATAAACGCGCCCTTGCCCTTCTCGGCGGTGAACAGTTCATCGCTGACGGGATTATAGATAACGCCAGCGATCATCTGACCGTCGCGTTCCAGCCCGATGGAAATCGCAAACATGGGATGAGAGTGCAAAAAGTTCGTTGTGCCATCAAGGGGATCGACGATCCAGCGATGGGTTTTGTCGGCGCCCTCGACCAGGCCCCGCTCTTCCATCAGGAACCCATATCCAGGTCGCGTCTTCGACAACTCCTTAAAAATAATCTCTTCGGCTTTGTGGTCGGCTGCGGAGACGAAATTGGCCGGGCTCTTGATTGAGACTTGGAGTTGTTCGACCTCGCCGAAATCGCGCACCAAACTGCGCCCAGCCTTGCGGGCGGCGCCAATCATGACGTTGAGAGTCGGAGAGACGAGAGCCATCAGGGTATCCGGTCAGGGCGGGAAGCCAGTTTCACTTGGCCAGTGCTTGTTTGGCCAGTGCTTGTTTGGCGAGTGCTTGTTTGGCGAGTGCTTGTTTGGAAGGTGAGCTGGCTCACTAGCCCCTTCGACCCGCCATGGCAAGGCTGGCGCGCTTAGGGCCGTTAGATACGGCCGTCACTCGGCCGACTGTATCTGAATGCGATCGGCCCATTCCGACGCGGCTTTGGTGGCGCTCGCATGATCCGTTTTTGAAAGTTTGGCCACAACCTCATCGAGCTTTTTATCTTCGATGCCGGACTTCTGGGCAATCAGCCGCCATTTCGCGGCTTCGACCGGATTTTTATCGGTACCGATGCCTTCGAGATAAACATAAGCGAGCCGGTTTTGCGCGCCTGCTAGGCCTTTTTCAGCGGCGGCCTTCAGATACGGAACGGCTTTGGGTTCGTCGCGCGTTAACCCCATACCTTTGAGCAGCGTCACGGCATAGTCGAACTGAGCAGCGGCGTAACCTTGCTCGGCGGCGCGCGACAGCCAGCGGGCCGCTTCGACGGCGTTGGCGTCGACACCTTCGCCTTTTTGATAAAGAGCCGCCAAGTCATACTGAGCTTCTGCAATGCCTTTTTCGGCGGCGTAACGAATATGCTGGGCGGCGCGGATTGGATTTTCAGGCTTGCCGTCGCCTTTCAGGAACAACAGTCCCAAATTATAATTGGCGAGGGCGTGCCCGGTCAGCGCGGCTTTTTCAAATAGTTTGGCGGCGGCCTCGCGGTTTTTAGCAACGCCCCGTCCCTCCGCCAGCATCAGTCCCAGCGAGAATGCCGCTGGAACGTCGCCGAGTTCGGCCGCGCGCGTGTACCAGTTGACCGCGGCCTTCTCGTCTTTGGGGACGCCAAGACCTTCAGCGTAAATGCGCGCTATGAGCGTGTGGGCTTGCGGGTCGCCCCGGCTGGCGGCCTCGTTGGCGAGTTTCAAGGCCGTCAAATATTGACCCTGATCGAAAGCCGTGTAAGCGGCGTCGTCGCCGGTCAGCGGAACGGAGGAAGGTACGGTCTTGGGAATTTCGCTCGACGACGGTTTGGCAGCGTTGGCAGGTGCAGCGGGCGCCGCCTTTTTAGGTACGGCCTCGTCGGATTTCTGAAACCAGGAGCTGCTGTCGCCTGACGCTGGCGCATGTCCGATCGCCAGACACAGCGCCGCGAGACTGACCTGCACGCAGCGCGACCATCGCCAACTAGACCCTTTGCGCATCATGCATGGGCCTCTGACAGGCTGATTGCGGCCAAGATCTCGGCCACGGTCTTGGCAGCTAACTCCGGCGACATCGCCGGCGTCACGGTAACGGCCACGAAATCGGCGCGGGCCTTCGCCAGTGCGCTCGCCATGCCGGCATTTACGACATCAAATGCAACGCATGGGATCTGGAATATCTCGCCCCACCAGTCGATGAGATCGAGCTGGCGTTCTGCAGCCGTTTCACGATCCTCGACATGGCTTGGAATGCCAAAGCCGATATAGTCGGCACCCGCTTCCCCCAACTCCATCGCATCGTGGCGCGAGCGGCCGACGTCTGCGCCGACAATATAGCGCTCGCCCAAGTTTGCGCGGGCGTCCTTGAAGCGTGCGATCTGCTCCTTGCTCCAAGACAAGTGGACGCCGTCGGCTTTAAGGCTCCGAACCAGTCCGGCGTCATCGGCAATCAAAGCCGCTACGGACCGCGACTGAATGACGTCGACCAGCCGCTTTGTGGTGGCAGGCGCCAAGGTTGAACCCGAAACCGGCCTGATCAAGACGCTGGCGATTTTGCTCAATGCGAGCACGGCGCGAAGCTGGCCTTCGCTGGCGCTAACGTCGCCAGTGGCCGTCTCAATGACGATGTACAGCTCTGCCGTCATGCCCAAAATCTCGTCTCCAGATTTGCCCGCCGTTTTTATTCAAATCAAATGGGGCGGAATATGGCGTGCCTGATAACTTGGCACGGGAATAGACCTTGCACGGGAAACGAAGGCGCAACAGCCGGACAAATTCGCGCGTCTGTTCATTTTCACCATTTACGGTTGCCGGCGCGCGCGTCATGTTGCGATCAACGATTTGGGCCACGGCCACAATCTGCCATCTTAGAGGGTGAAAGATGTCGGATGTGGCTGCAATTCGGTGCGGTCCTCAGAGGCGATCCGGAGCATTATTGCAAATGAAGATTTTGGGGTTTGGGGTGCGTGGTCAGCTTTTGGCCGTGTTGGTGGCGACTTTTCAATGCGGAGCGTGGCCGGTCGCAGCCGAACCAGATGCGCCGGCTGCAGGGCCGTCCGAAGTTCAAAAGCCAGATGCTCTAAAGCCAGACGATCCAAAAAGCGATAGTTTCACCGTCAAGGACGAAGCAGCCAAGCTCGAAGCGGCGACGTCCGCACCGGCTCCGGCCCAAACCCCAGCGGTCCAAGGTGAGGCCTCGAAGCCTGAAGGCTCGGCAGACGCCGCCAAGTCCGAGCCTGCCAAAGATACAGCGCTGCCGGAGGCTGCAAAAGACGCAACACCGAAAGCCGCCGAAGCCCCCGTACCTCAGGCACCCGCCGCTACCGCATCCGCAACCACGCTTGCTTCAGATCCCGTTATCGAAGCGGTCCGCCGCAAGCTTTCCGATAAGACTGTCACTGGCAAGCTCAATGACGACGACGCCGCCGCCGTGGCCGCTTTCTATGGTTCGCGGCCGGCGCCGCTTTGGGTCAAGGACGGCAGCTTCACCAGCGCTGCAAAGTCGGCCATCGACGAACTCAAGAAGGCAGACGATTGGGGGCTCGAAGCCAAAGCCTTTAATGTTTCCGACCTCGCTTCGGCGCCTTCGACCGACGCGCAAGCCGACGCCGAATTTAAGTTGGCGCTCGCTGTTCTTAAGTATGCGCGCTTCGCCCGCGGCGGCAGGGTAGAGCCATTGTCCCTCAGCAACATTCTCGATATGAAGCCGCCGCTCAAAGATCCAAAGACCGTGTTAACCGAAATCAGCGTGGCATCGGAGCCCGACTCTTACCTACGCGGCTTGCATCCCAAGCATCCCGAGTTCGAGAAGCTGCGTCAGGCGCTCTTGAAAGCCCGCGGCCGTGATGAGCCGGAAGAAAAGATCGACGAGGCCCTCAAGATTAAATTGCCGGAGACGGGCAGCGTGAAGCCGGGCAGCGAGCACGCCGACATTGCTCTCTTAAGAAAGCGTCTCAAGGTCGAAGCCCCATCCGGCTCGAACGAAAATCTCTACGACGACAAGCTTCAGGCGGCCGTCAAAAGCTTTCAGGAGGCCCACGAGCTCAAAGCCAGCGGATTGTTGAACGAGAAAACCCGCAAGGCCCTCAACCGCGAAGGCGAGCCGAAGAAAGTCGACGCCAAAGGCCGCGCCGAACTGATCATCGTCAACATGGAACGCTGGCGCTGGTTGCCGGAAGAGCTTGGCAATTTCTACGTCATGAACAACATCCCAGAGTTCACGAGCCGAGTCATGAAGGGCGGCGCGGAAGCGCTCAAGCAGAAGATCATCGTCGGGCAGCCGACGTGGCCGACGCCTGTTCTGACCGCCAGCATGGAGTTCGTGATTTTCCACCCCGAATGGGGCGTGCCTGATGGCATCAAAGTCAAAGAGCTTCTGCCGCGCTTG
>JANLYX010000067.1:0-2434 GCA_031365865.1 Hyphomicrobium sp.
GACCGCCAGGGCGGCGCCGAACTCAACAGCGTCCAAGCTTTGTTGCTCTATAATATCGGCGAAAGCGAATTGACGGCCGGCGAATTGAAAACGCGCGGTTATTACTTGGGGTCGAACGTTTCTTATAACCTCAAGAAGCTCGTCGATATGGGTTATATCCACTACAAGCGTTCAGACACGGATCGCCGCTCGGTTCGCGTCAGCTTGACGGACAAGGGCATGGAAGCCTGCGATATCGTCAATAAGCTCTATCACCGCCAGCTGGGCTCGGTCCAAGCTGTCGGCGAGATCACCGGCGAAGACGTCAAGGGCTTGAACAAAGCGCTCGTTCGTCTGGAACGCTTCTGGTCTGACCAAATCCGCTATCGCCTGTAAATCCAGGCACTACGCACGAAAATCGGGGGGCTAGCCAGTTCGGGGGAGCTGGTTAGTAAAGCAAAAAAGGGCTGTCCGGCATCGCCGGGCGGCCCTTTGCCGTTTTGCGAGGCCGTGGGCATGAAGGATGTGCAACTTGGCAGCAAAAGCGCTAGGTCAAGTGTGGCTCCTGTAACCCGGACGATTGGCTTTCGGCAATTCTGACCAACTGGTATCTCGCCCCGGCGGCGCAACGCACGTAATGATCCACTATGCTTTGGCATTGTGAGCCCGCAGGTCATCCCGCGCGGCGCGTTAAGTGCTCTGCCGAGAGGCCGCATATCCAGGAGTGATCCCGCTTGACGCTGATGACACGTTTTCACCGTAACCGGTCATGGCTGCAGCCGCTCTTTGCGATGGCGGCGCTGTTCGTCATGGGCTCAGGGCCGGGCGCCTCAGTGCTGGCGCAGGATACGGCGTGGTTCAACTTCGGCCCAGCCGGCAACGGCTCATCGTCAACCTATGATCGCGAATATATCCGCGAGTGGGAGATCAACCCGCCGAAGGGCTTTGCGACGCTTTCCAAGTCGAACATCGAGCCGACCAAAGCAGCCTTCAAGCGCTATGGCGACATTGTTGCGACGGGCGGCTGGGCGCCGATTCCGGACGTGCAACTGCAATCGGGCTCCAACGATCCAGCGGTCAAGCTGCTGAGAACGCGCCTCTTCATGACGGGCGAGCTACGCGATGAAGACAATGGCTCGACGGCCTTTGACTATAACCTGGAAAAAGCCGTGCGGCGTTATCAGGCAACCAACGGCCTGACGCCGACGGGGATCGCCGACAAACGCACGATTGCGGCCTTGAACGTGCCAGCGACTGCGCGATTGCAACAGCTGAAAGCCAACATTTCGCGGCTACAGGAGTTGGCCAACTCGGTGGGTAAGCGCTACGTCGTCGTCAATATTCCGGCCGCTCAAATCGAGGCGATCGACAACGAGCACATTTTTGCCCGCTATGCCGGCGTTGTTGGCAAGATCGACCGGCCGACGCCGCTGCTCAAGTCCGCGATCACAGACCTCAATTTCAATCCGATGTGGCGCGTGCCGCCGACCGTTGAATCGGAAGATCTCATTCCGCGCGGCCGCGAAATGCAGTCGAAGGGCCAGAACGTTTTGGTCAAATTCCACATCGACGCCTATGACGGTGGCGGCAAAAAAGTGGATCCTGAGAAGATCGAGTGGTCGAAGGTTCGCCCTGGCACTTACACGTATAGCCAGCAGCCGGGTAAAGAGAACCCGTTGGGGTTCTTGAAGATCAATTTCGACAGTGCGCATTCGGTTTACATGCACGACACGCCGTCTGAGACGATCTTCGGGCGCAACTTCCGCGCGGCAAGCTCGGGCTGCATCCGCGTTCAGAACATCGAACATTTGGCCGCCTGGATTTTGCAAGACCAGGACGGCTGGGATCCAGAGCGCATCGCTACCATGAAGAAGTCCGGCGAACGGCTAGACTTGCGGCTCAAAAAGCCGATGCCTTTGCACTTCGTCTACCTGACCGCCTGGGCGACAGAGGACGGTGCCGTCCAGTTCCGCCGCGACCTCTATAAGAAAGACGGCGTCGGCGACGTAGCCGCCAACTACTAAGCCTTATATGAATTAGACCGCTGAAAACCGGTTCAATCATCCGCTTTGCGGGTGGCGCGGCGTCCGGCGGTATGACAATGGGGCAACGCATTGCGCGCAAGACGATTGTGCGCAATAAGTCATCGGCGAGTCCGATAGGCTGGGCGAATTGTTGTCCGGGCTCGAAGCCCCAACTCCATAAGGTCGTAACGGCTGCGGCGAAATAACGGGCAGGCAGGCCGAACGGGGTGGTGCCAATGGTCGTTTGGCGTGCTTCAAGAGGCGCCGGTGACGTAGCGGCGACTACTAACCGGCCCTAGTTAAGCAAGGATCTTACCGACCCTGTCTCATCTCGTAATAGAGCCGCTCGAGACGCGTCATAATGCTCAAAATAGTCCTGCAATGGAAAAAAATCTCGAAATGACCGCGATTTTTTGGCAATGAGGTCGCGT
>JANLYX010000071.1:0-3104 GCA_031365865.1 Hyphomicrobium sp.
GCGCGATGGCGGCTTGTGTCGAGGCGTGATGGCCACCGTCTGAAAAGCTGTCCGGCGTCACGTTGACAATGCCCATGATGCGCGGCCGGTCGAGCGACAGACCGCACAGCCTTGGGCGCGGCGCGCTTAAACCTTCGAGTAAGTCTGAAGCGGCCAGCCCCTCGCGGCCCCAATCGCCGCTGAAAGCATCGCCCAGCACGACCGTGCGCCGCTTGGTCTCGATGCCATCGCGTGTCAAGATATCGAGCGCTGCAAATGACAAACGCCCGCCGGCCAGAGGCAAGCCGCGCCAGGCGTTGAGTTCTGGCTCGTCGATGCCGCGCGGCACCGTGCGATCCCAGAAAATGCCAGTGGGCTGCAGGTAGATCGAACGCTTCATGAGGCTTTGCCGCCGAATAAGAGTTGCCGGACCGGTACCTCTTAAAGCACGCGCAGGTCAGCGCCGCCTCTGCCGCGACGCCGCGCCGGCTCGGGTCAATTAAAAGACCAAGAAGTCCGGACTGGACAACGTGGGCTGGCCGCTCGGCAGGTTGATGTGAGCGATATCGACCGGCGCAAAGCCCGTGCCTTTGCCGTCCTTGTCGAACCATAACTCTTGATTGATCGTGTCGAAAATGAACTGCGGGCCGGCCGCCGTTGCCGTGACGGTCGGCGAATTGACCAATTCCGCAGGATCAAGCCCCGCACCGATGCCAAATTCTGCGCCGTTGACGGCTAGCATGTCGCCCGCCGAACGCGTGAAGCCGGTGACCGTGTCGGCGCCTTGATCGTACTGCAGGGCGAAATAGACCGTTCGCAACGAGTTGCCAATCAACAGGTCGTGGCCGGCTCCTCCGACCAAGAATGCGCGTGCGATGACGACCGTTCCAGTCGCATTGCTGGCATCGAGGATATCGTTCCCGGCGCCGCCTTGAGCGTCTTGATTGCGTCCAAACAGCTTGATCGTGTCATTGCCATCGCCGCCGAGCGCGCGATCCAACGTTCCGTGCAATGTGATGTCGTCGTTTCCAGCTCCCCCCCGCATGTCCGCATTACCAGCATTGCCTGAGACCAGCACGTCATCAAAGCCGCTGCCGTAGACGCTCGCAATTCCCTGATAGACATCGCCCGCCGCCGCCCCGCCTGCCGTTCCAGCGAGCAAATCGATACTGACGCCTGACAGTGCTCCGGCATAAAAAAGAATATCGTCGCCGTTGCCGGCGATGGTATCCAAACCTGCGCCAGGATCGAAGATGACGACGAAACCTTTGCCCACGCTTGTATCGGTAAGACGGTCGTTACCAAGACCGCCGGTCAATTGATCACTGCCGCCGCCGCTGTTGAGCGTGTCGTTGCCAGCGCCACCGTCGATAACGTTGCTGCCAGCATCACCTTGAATGAAGTCGCCGAATTTCGTGCCAATAACATTTTCGATGCCGGCAAGTTTGTCGCCAGCCGCATCGCCGAACTTGTAAACATGATTTAGGAGATCGACGTGCACCGCTTTCTTCGCGTTGTTGCCGCCGTAGCTTGCGTAATCAGAGCCGGTGCCACCGTAAAGACTGTCGGCGCCCGCGCCCCCGGCTAGGACGTCATTACCCAGCCCGCCATAAAGACGGTCATTGCCGCTCCCGCCATCGAGAACATTGCCGCCGGCATCGCCAATGAGCGTGTCTGCGACGCTGGTCCCTTGCACGTTTTCGATGTTGAATAGCGTGTCTCCGGCCGCGTCGCCGAAACCTTTGTGTTTCAGCAGTGAAACCGTGACACCAATCGTGCCGCCGATGGTTGCGTAAAGCGCCCAGTCGTTGCCGTCGCCGCCGTCGAGGCGATCGGCACCGTTGGAACCGAATAGCAAGTCGTTGCCTGCGCCGCCGTAAAGCTTGTCGTCGCCCGCTCCGCCGTTCAACGTGTCGTTGCCGCCGAGCCCAAATAGAGTGTCGTTACCGCCCAGGCCGCTGAGTATATCGGCGATCGAGGTGCCCTTGAGAACATCCGCCAGATCCGTGCCGCTCTTCTTGACCATCGGTCGCTCCTTCGCAGTCGCTAAACGTCGGGGATGTCCTTGCAGCGAACGGGCCAGCTCGCAGCAGCGGAAGCATGACTAATGGCGCAATCGTAAAAGAAAGATGTAGCGGCAGACAGGGCCTAAAGGCCCAGGGCGCATGTGAGAACTTTCTTACGGTTCCGTATTAAAAAAAGGGCCCAGACCACAATGGCCCAGACCCTCATAATTATTCGCGATGTAATCCGTCTCAGCCTTGAGGCTGCGGTTCCAGACCACCAGATGGCTCGCCGCGTGGCTTTGCCTGGCGCCCTGCCGTTGGCACAGCCGAACCTGCCGGGCCGCGTGATCCATCATCGTCGTTGCGGCGGACGATTTTTTCGCCGCGCATGATGCCGTTGCACTCTTCGCCGGAAATGGTTTCCCACTCCATCAGTGCTTGCGCCATGGCTTCAAGCTGCTCTTTGTGTTCCGACAACATCTCCCAGGCTTTCTTTTCGCCCGTGGTCACGATGCGGCGAACTTCAGCGTCGATGAGATTGGCCGTTTCCTCGCTCATGTTCTGGCGTTGCGTGACCGAGTGACCGAGAAACACTTCCTGTTGATTTTCGGAATACAGTAGCGGCCCAAGCTTATCGCTCATGCCCCATTCGCTGACCATCCGCTTGGCGATGTTGGTCGCTTGGCTGATGTCGCTCGAAGCGCCGGTATTCAAGTGTTCGGTGCCATAGATGATCTGCTCGGCGACGCGGCCGCCAAATGCCATGGCGATTTTGGCCTCGCACCACTGCTTTGAGTAGCTCAAGCGATCGCGCTCGGGCAAACTCATCGTGACGCCCAGCGCCCGGCCGCGCGGTATGATCGTTACCTTGTGCAGAGGGTCATTGCCCGGCACCAGAATGTTGACGATGGCGTGGCCGGCTTCATGGTAGGCGGTCGCCAATTTTTCTTCTTCCGTCATGGCCATGGATTTGCGCTCGGCGCCCATCATGACCTTGTCTTTGCTGTCTTCGAACTCGATTTGAGTGACCAACCGCTTGTTACGGCGTGCAGCCAGCAAAGCTGCCTCGTTGACGAGGTTGGCAAGATCAGCACCCGAAAAGCCCGGCGTTCCGCGCGC
>JANLYX010000081.1:0-97401 GCA_031365865.1 Hyphomicrobium sp.
CCAATCCGCCCTCCGCCTGGCGCAAAATCCCCATGATCTGGGTCTCGCTGAACCGGCTCTTCCTCATCTCAATCTCCTCGTGCCTCGGGGCCGAGAAAATTCTACCTTCAAATCCCGTTAGTTGGAGGGGGGATTACCCCACGAAAAGAGCAAAACAATAGCCGGCACCCACGCGGATAAAATCCGGTACCTCCAACTGGTTTCACAAGTTGAATTATAGGGCCACAAAACGTACAAAACAGTCGTGTCGAGGAGTATCGCGATCCTGTGAACCCAAGAAACTGTCGGACTGTGGTACGGCAGAAATATCAGTTGAATTTCTACTAACAATAAGAGCGGTAATGCTACTGCGGTCCAGTATACTATTGCACTGGAGGTCCGTGTTCCAATATTTGGCGTATTTGAATTTCCCCTCGCTATTGCCTCGATGAATATCGAGTCGTCCAGCTCCATCAATAACGAATTGCGGTCGCTCGCAAATCCGACGCCTGATTGCAATTTTTCATCGTAGGAGGATAATTTAAATTTCAAGAGATGCAGCTGGATCAACAAATAAAAATGGTAAGCCAGTAGTAGGCTAGGAATTGTTGCGAAAAATCCTTTGAGTGGTAGTTCCACGTTTAGCACCGGCAACTTAAGAGGCAACTCTAGAAAGAGATGTTTATGCGTCACTGAGCCAACGGTGATTAAGAGCAGTGTACAAAATACCAGAAAGCTCATCCACAAATGAGAAAATCTTGCGCTGGAAGCATTCAACGAGGATTGTAGCTTCCGTAGTTCGTCGAACTTAGAAGAACCTATCATCGCTTATCCTCAGCTCAGAGTTGCTCAAGCTTGGCTCAGGACCAATAATCCGAAACGGCGCATTTGGAATACCCTTCACCCCGCATCCATCGCATCGCTATCACCACCGCCGCCGCCGTTGCCGCTGCGCGCGGCGTCGCTCTTGCCCTCCACCACCGGCTTGATGCGCAGAGCGGAGATCTTGTTGCGGGTCTTGCGCAGGATCTCGAAACGATAGCCGTGGAACGTGAACACTTGGCCCGGCTCCGGTATAGTCTGGGCTTCGTGGATAACGAGACCGGCGATCGTCGTCGCCTCGTCATCCGGCAAACGCCAATCCATCTGCCGGTTCAAATCGCGGATCGCGACCGTGCCATCGACGTTGACGGTGCCGTCGGCCTGCGGGCGGATTTGCGTCTCATGCGTGTCGTGCTCATCCGCAATCTGACCGACGATCTCTTCCAGAATATCCTCAAGCGTGATCAGGCCCTGGACTTCGCCGTACTCGTCGACGACCAGCGCCATCTGGGCTTTTTTCTTCAAGAACTGGTTGAGCTGATCCTTGAGCGACGTCGTATCCGGCACGAACCAGGGCGGCGCCGCGAAACTCATGATCGAGAGTTTGGACGGGTCCCAGCCGGCCTTGCCGAGCGCCGCCAGCAGGTCCTTGGTGTGTAAAATGCCGACGATGTTTTCAGGCTCGTCCTTCCAGACCGGCGCGCGGGTGTATTGCGTCTTCAACAGCTCGTCGAGAATTTTTGCCGGTGGGTCGTCGGCATTGACGGTGTCCATCTTGGTGCGGTGAACCATGATGTCGGCGACTTGCAAATCGCGCAAGTCGAGCACGCCGCCGAGCATGTTGGCGTCGCCCTTGGCGACCGAGCCCTCCTTGGCTTGCAGATCGATAGTGCCGCGGATCTCTTCGTGCGCGGCGAGAATATTGGCGGCGTCGTCGGCTTTGCCGGGCGTCAGTTTCAGCATTAGCCTGACAACATATTCGATGGCCTTGGTCGCCGGCGTCAGAATAAAAATCACGCCGCGCATCAACGGCGCGACAACGAGAGCCACGCGATCGGCGTAAGCCAGCGCGTAGGTCTTCGGCAGCACGGCCGCGAAGATGACGATCAACAGCGTCATGGCGGCCGTCGCGTACGCAACGCCGACCTCGCCGTACAACCTCACCGCCAAATTGGACGCGAGCGCGGCGGCGAGCACGTCGACAAGCGTATTGCCGAGCAGGACCGTGCCAATCATCTTTTCAGGGCTGGATAACAGCTTGTTGACGAGCCGGGCTTTGACATTGCCGTCCTCGTCGAGCGCGTGCATGCGGGCCCGCGAAGCTGCGGTCAGCGACGTTTCGCTCAAGTTGAAGAACGCGGAAAGGGCAATCAGAATAATGATTGCAAAAAGGCTCAAGGCAATTTCGAGTGACATGGATTGGCGATAGCGCCCCGCGTTGCGTCGGATCGGCCGACTATAACACAAGCTCGAGAGCTTGTGCTCAGCCCGCTATTGGCGACTCGAACCGGAGATTTCTTGGGCGAGAAAGTCGCGTACGGCGCCGGGCGGCACGTCGCGGGTGATGAAAGCTTGGCCGATGGCCTTTACAAGGATGAAGGTCAGCCGGCCTTGGCGGACTTTTTTGTCTTGGCTCATCAAGCGCATAAGTTCGTCGGCGTCGGCTTTGCCCCCCGGAATGTCGGCAATTCGAGTTGGCAGGCCAACGGTGTTGAGATGGCTGGCGACGCGTGCAGCTTCGCCCTTGGCTAAATGCCCCAATTGCTCCGAAAGCCGATACGC
Source organism: Hyphomicrobium sp. (assembly GCA_031365865.1). Taxonomy (GTDB): domain Bacteria; phylum Pseudomonadota; class Alphaproteobacteria; order Rhizobiales; family Hyphomicrobiaceae; genus Hyphomicrobium_B. The sequence goes on from JANLYX010000081.1 coordinate 2,584, forward strand.
CAGACACATGCCGATGGCGACGGCTTCACCATGCAGCAAGCGGCTGGAAAAACCGGTCCAGGCTTCGAGCGCGTGACCAAAGGTGTGGCCAAGATTTAACAGCGCGCGATCCCCGGTCTCGGTCTCGTCGCGCGCCACGATCGCGGCCTTGGCCTTAACGCTGGTTTCGATTGCGTACGTCAAAGCGGCGACGTCGTGATCAAAAACGCCGCGCCAGTTTTTTTCGAGCCACGCAAAAAACTCGGCATCCCCGAGCAGGCCGTATTTGACAACCTCGGCGTAGCCCGCGCGCATTTCACGTTCCGGCAATGTCGCCAGAACATCCGTGTCGGCGATGACGAGGCTTGGCTGATGGAAAACGCCGATGAGATTTTTACCTTGCGGGGTATTGATGCCCGTTTTGCCGCCGATGGACGAATCCACTTGCGCCAATAGCGACGTCGGAATTTGCGCGAACCGCACGCCGCGGCGCAGAATGCCGGCGGCAAACCCTGCAAGATCGCCAATGACGCCACCGCCAAGCGGCACAATAACGTCGCCGCGCTCGAGGCCCAGTTCCAACAACCTTTCGCACAATGGCCCAAGCTCCCGGAAACTTTTGGTCGCCTCGCCAGGCTTCAGAATGATCGAGCCTGGAAACATGCCCTCGCGCTTCAAGCTGTCTTCGAGGGCCTTGAGATGATGGCGCGCGACGTTCTCATCCGTGACGATGCCGCATTTCACCGGCCCCATGCGATTGGAGATCAATTTGCCGGCGCTTCCAAGCAGGCCGGCGCCGATCAAGACATCATAGGCCCGCGCCCCGAGTTCGACGTGGACTGCACGGGACAAGGCATTTGTTTTCGCGGCGGGATTGGACGGGGTCATCAGCTCCGCGCGGTGGTTGAGGTTTGCGGTGTATCGGAAGATTGCGTGGCCTTTTCCTGCAGCATTGCAGACAAGCGCCCGAGGATTTCGCTAACAATCAGGTCATGGGGATCATCGCGGCTCTGGACGGTGATATCGGCATTCGCATAAACTGGATACCGGTTCTCCATCAACTTTCGCATTGTCGTTTCCGGATTGCCGGTTTTGAGCAGCGGCCGGCTGTCACGCTTCGAGACCCGGCGCATCAGCACCGCCAATTCAGCGTGCAACCAGATCGAAATGCTGCTGGCCTTGATGCCGGCGCGCGTCTCGGGATGCATGTACGCCCCGCCGCCGGTTGCTAGCACTTGTGGACCGTCTTTTATCAGCCGGGCGATGACTTTGCGCTCGCGGTCGCGGAAAAACTCTTCGCCGTGATCGGTAAAAATCTCAGTGATGGATTTGGCCGCAACCTTTTCGATCTCTTCGTCGGCATCGACAAATGGCAGAGCAAGTCTGGCCGCCAGGCGCTTGCCGACGGAGGTTTTACCGCAGCCCATCAACCCTACGAGCACGATAGACCGCTGGCCGAGGTGAGCTTTGATGACATCGATGGCAGCCGTGTCGGACATTTCAAACTTGCGCCTCTCCCGCACACCGCGCCTTGTAAAAATCAACCAGGATCCAGCCGTTGCGCGGTGGACGTTGGATCACCTCCGCCGTCATGCCACGAACCAACTGGCGCCGCAAATCAGAACCTTAGAGTGGTCTAAGCGGCCCGGACAAGGTATGGGCAAACGCGGTTTACCGGATCTGAGCTTGCCTGGAGTCATATTCGCGCCACCATAGCCCACGAGATAATCGTCCTTAACGGGATTCCACGATGCCAAGCCTATTCAGATTTCTGTTTATTGCCGCATGCCTTGGCGCGCTGGTCCTTGCCGGACTATACGTGCTTGCGACCAAATACGAGCCGGAACAGCAAATGATCAGCAAACCCGTGACAGGCGTGAAGATCCGCCGCTGAGGGGAAACAGGGTGCCACGGTTAAGAAACCTCGCCGCATTCTCTGTAGCCACAGCTGCGGCGTGGGTATTTGTCCCAGCCACGGCGGTCAAAGCGCAGGACGCCTTCAATCCCTATGCCGAGGTCGAAAAAGCGAAAGTACCCAAGCTTAAAGCATCACCCCCAGCCGCAAACGGCGATCAGCCCTTTCTGGCCCCGGCCGACGGCGTCTCAAAAAAGCCGGTCCAAGCTCCTGCGAACACCGGCTCGCCAACTGCGCCCTCTAACGACACGGTCATGCGGCAAGCCAATCCACCGCCCGTACAAAGAGATGAACTCGCACCCGTGATGGCAAGCGATGGATCGGGCTTGCCGTTCGAATTATGGCGTGGGCTGACCGTCGAGAGCGTTGAAAAGCTCATGAGTGAACTCGAGCTGCCACCGCGCTCGCTCGCCCTGCACAATCTTTGGAAGCGACTACTGATCTCGGACGTCACGCCGCCGGCAGGCGAAACAACCAATGTGAAATTCGCGGCATTGCGGCTGGAAGCCATGTATCTTTCGGGTCTTTCCAAAGAAGCTTCGGACGAGCTGAAGAAGCAGCCTACGACGACGGATGCTGTCATGGCCACTTTGGCCGCGCGCGTCGAATTGGCGAACGACCACGCTCATCAAGCGTGCGAGCTGGCGCGCCAAGCCGCTACCATCAAGGGTGAGATTCCAAAACGCTTGAAATCGTTGGCGATCATGATGTCGGGCTATTGCGCTGGCCTTGCCAAAGATGCGGCGAGCGCAGGATTGGCCGCCGAATTGGCGCGCGAAGAAGGCGTCGAGACATCGCCCAGTCTCGAAGCGCTCGATGCCATTTCTGTCGCGGCCAAACCAAAGATCGCAGCCGCCAAGCGGGTAACGCTCATAGATTACAGATTGTTGCAACTGGCCGGCAGCCAAGACCCCGCCGCGAGCTGGATCGACAAGGCGGAGCCAGCATTGCTGGCAGCGCTGGCCAATGATGCTGGCAGCGAGCCGGCATTGAAGCTCGCCGCGGCCGAAGCGGCAGCACGGATCAATGCCATAGCGCCCGAAGCGCTTGCACAGACGTATCGCGCTCAAGCAGCAACAGAAAGCGCTGACGCACTGCTTGCAGGTGGCCCGGAAACCGGACCGGCGCGTCGCGCCGCACTTTTTAAAGCTGCGGAAACCGAAAAAACGCCGATGAAAAAAACCCGGCTGATCCGGGCCTTCATCGATGACGCCAAGCGCGCAGGTCTTGCGATGCACGCCATGCAAATGATCGAAAGCGCCACTGCCGGCCTCAATCCACAGCCCGAAATCGGTTGGTTTGCAGAGACCGCGGCTGAAATCGGATTGGCATCGGGCAAGACGGGGCTGACGCGCCGCTGGGTGGCCTTGGTATCCGGCCCGGATAAAACCACCGGCAGCGGGCTCGACCATTGGCTGGCGCTCGCCGACATCGCCGAGCCCGGTCCCGAAAACAAAGATCAATACCTCAAGGACGTCGAAACACTAGCGCTCCGTGGCCGTTTTACGCCCGACGCCTTGCATCGGCTTGCGACCGTCTTGGATGCCTTGAACTACGTTGTGCCGATTCCGCTCTGGGAAGCGGCAAGCCGGACGCCGCAGCCAACAACGGGGCACTTGCCGGCCACTGGCGTTCTTTCAGAGCTGCAAGATGCGTCGAAGAACAAAGAATTCGGGCACACCGTTTTGCTAGCCATGAAAACTTTGGGACCAAATGGCGCCGAGGGCGCCAATATTATCGCGCTTGGGGATAGCATGCGGCCGTTGAAACGGGCAGGACTGGAGGTGGAGGCTCGCCGCCTCGGTCTCGAAGCTCTGCTGGTGGCTTGGCCACGCACGCAGGCCAATTGAACATCGCCTCTTCGATTGCGGAGATAGACTTTGAGCGGCGCCGACCAGCATCTGCAAAACTTCCTTGAAATGCTCAGCGCCGAGCGCGGGGCCGCGCAAAATACCGTTGACGCCTACACGCGCGACTTGAGCGATTTTTTCGGCTTTCTCGAAAGCAGAAATTGTCTCCTCGAACAATCTGACACCAAAGCTATCCAGGCCTACTTGCAGCACATCTCGGAATCCGGCCTCGCGCCCGCCTCTCGCGCCCGACGGCTCTCAGCGATACGGCAACTGTTCAAGTTCTTGAACAATGAAGCCATCATCCCAACCGATCCGGCGGCTGGTCTTTCTGGTCCCAAACGCCAGCGGCCGTTGCCAAGAACGCTGAGTGTCAGCGAAGTCGATAGACTGCTCGACGCATCCGCCAAACGTAGCGAAGGCCAAGAGGGCCGCGGCTTGTTCCGTGCGCTGCGCGGCCACGCCCTTTTGGAACTTCTCTATGCCACTGGCATGCGCGTCAGCGAACTTGTGGGCTTGCCCCGCACCGTGCTGCGCGGCGACAAGCGGGTATTCACGATCAAGGGCAAAGGCGGCCGCGAGCGCCTTGTGCCCTTGAACCCGTCGGCTCGCGAGGCTCTCGACCGCTATCTTGCCGTCGCCGGCCGGTTTGACAATTCACCCTGGTTGTTTCCGTCCAAAGCCGCCGGTGGCCATGTCACCCGCCAAGGCTTTGCCGAAGACCTCAAGGACGTTGCGGAGAGCGCTGGCCTCGATGCCGATCGCGTGTCGCCGCATGTCCTGCGCCATGCCTTCGCCAGCCACCTGTTGGATAGGGGCGCTGATTTGCGCGCCGTTCAACAGCTGCTGGGGCACGCCGATATCTCCACAACCGAGATTTATACCCACGTCCTCGAAGAGCGGCTCAAAAAGCTGGTTGCAGAGCACCATCCTCTCGCGAAAAAAGCTTGAGGAAAAATACATTGATGGCTTTATAGATCCATAAAAACACGGACCCTGGAGGACGACGACCATGAGCAATATTTACGGTCAACAACACCGCACCGTTCAAGATGCGTTCGAAACCCGCAAGCTCGCCGACCGCATCGAAGAAATCATCATCCAACCGCAAGTCGATGACATGGCCAAGGCTTTCATCGAGAGCCGCGATATGTTCTTTCTTTCAACCGTCGATCACATGGGACGCCCGACCGTGTCTTACAAAGGTGGCACGCCGGGTTTCGTGCGCGTCGTCGATGCGACGACCATTGCGTTTCCGAGTTACGACGGCAACGGCATGTACCTGTCGATGGGCAACATCACGGCTAATCCCGAGATCGGCTGCTTGTTCATCGATTTCGAGCGCCCCTATCGCATGCGTCTGCAAGGCCGGGCCGAGCTTGTGAAGACCGGCCCGTTGATGGGGTTGTTCAAAGAGGCAGAGTTGGTCGTCAAGGTTGCCGTCAGCCAGACCTGGATGAACTGCCCGCGCTACATCCACCGCTATCAAAAGATCTCGCCGTCGAAATACGCGCCCGGCGTTGAAGCCGAGACGCCATTTTGCGAGTGGAAGCGCATCGACATTTTGCAAGATGTCGTGCGTCCGAACGAAGCCGCAACGGTTGAAAAGATCGGCACCCTTACCATCGACGATTGGATGGGCAAGGTCATCTCGGGCGACAAGGGGATTTAGCCTAGAGCGTGATCGTTTGAGATTGATAGCGTCGCGATCAATGTCAAACGTGAATCACGCTCTACGTGTTGATTTGGGAGTGCGATTCACGTTCGAGATGGATGCGTAGACGATTCCATCAAGAACGATCGCACTCGAGCCCAGCCTTGCGCTTTCGGTTCACCCATGCCCTGATCGGACCATGACGGCAGAAAACATCACCTCCCGCGTGCCCTCGCACGGGGCGCATCTTGGCCTTGCGGGTCACCCGCAAGGCCTGCGCATGCTCTATTTTTCAGAGTTATGGGAGCGCTTTTCGTACTACGGCATGCGCGCCCTGCTGACCCTGTTCATGGTCGCCCCGGCCGCTGAAGGCGGACTTGGATTCGCGAACGTCAATGCCGCGCGCATTTACGGCAATTACACGATGGCCGTTTACATGGTGGCCATACTCGGCGGCTTTATCGCCGACCGTGTTATTGGCGCTAAAAAGGCGGTCTTGACCGGTGGTTGGATCATCGCACTTGGGCATTATGTTCTAGCGCTGCCGATGCATTCGACGTTTTATCTCGGCCTTATTCTCATCGTGCTCGGCACCGGATTGTTTAAGCCCAACATTTCGGCACTTGTCGGCGCGCTCTATGCCAAAGACGACGGGCGGCGCGACGCCGGCTTCTCGCTATTTTACATGGGCGTCAACATCGGCGCTTTCGTCTCCCCGCTCGTCACCGGCTTCCTGGCCCAAAGCGTAACTTTCAAACAATGGCTGGCGAGCGCCGGTTTCGATCCGGCCAAAAGCTGGCACTGGGGATTTGCGGCGGCGGGCATCGGCATGACGCTGGCCATGATCTTATTCTCGCGCGGATCGGCGGACCTCAAAGACCCAGGCGAACCCGATGCCGCTCTCGATAGCAAATTCTGGCAGAGCGCAGTCGCCGTGACCTTGGCGACGTTGGCCCTTCTGGCAATCGCCTCGCTCTCGGACTCCGAGGGCTTTTTGTGGCTGCGCTGGACCTTCATCATTTTGCCGCTTGCGGCCATTGCCTATTTTCTCGGCCGCGGCGGCGACGACAACAACCGGCTCGCGGCCATCGGCGTCCTGTTCATCGCCGCCATGATTTTCTTTGCGGTGTTCGAGCAGATGGGATCGTCGATGTCGCTGTTTGCTGACCAGCTCTCCGACAACCGCGTCTTGGGGCAGGCGTTCCCGTCGTCCTGGTATCAGTCGATCAATCCGATTTTTGTGATTTTTCTTGCCCCGGTATTTGCCTACGCATGGATGCGGCTTGGATCCCGGCAGCCCTCTGCCGCCGTCAAGTTTGCGCTCGGCCTTGGGTTCGTCGCCGCTTCATTCCTGTTCATGGCACCGGCCGCCACGCTGGCGGGCGCTGGCAAAGTCTCACCTCTCTGGCTGGTTGGGCTATTCTTGCTGCAAACGATTGGCGAGCTCTTCTTGAGCCCGGTTGGCCTCTCCACCATGACGAAGCTAGCGCCGCCCCGGCTATCAGGGCTTGTTCTCGGTGTTTGGTTTCTGGCCGCGGCCTTCGGCAATAAACTGGCGGGCGTGCTCGGCGGATCGTTCGATAGCGACAACACGGCAGGGCTCGCCCAGTTTTACCTTACCCAGGCTGCCTATGTCGGGGCCGCCGCCCTGCTCCTGCTCGTCCTTAGTCCTTGGGTTAAAAGGCTATCCGGGCTCAATAGTTAACGTGCCGTGGGGAGATAAGGAATTGCGCCGCCTTGACGGACCGCACGTGCGAGGCGATGGTCGCCGCCAAATCGATGAGGCGGCCCGCCACCCGTGCGCCGTCCGTCAAACGTTGACCCAGTACGAATTGACCCCGATTGAGCAAGAGGCAGCCCAGTGAGCGCGCAACCCGCAATTAGAACCTACCTCGATTTCGAGAAGCCGATTGCGGAACTCGAAAGCAAGGTCAACGAACTTAAGGCCCTGCACAAAGACGGCAAGGGTCCGCAGATCGCCGACGAAATCTCCAAGTTGGAGCAAAAGGTCAAAGCCTTGCTGGTCGAGACCTATTCCAAGCTGACGCCTTGGCAGAAGACGCAAGTCGCCCGCCATCAGGATCGCCCGCACTGCCTCGACTTTATCGAGCGCTTGATTGAAGATTTCACGCCGCTCTCTGGTGACCGGTATTTCGGCGACGACGAAGCCATCGTTGGCGGCATCGGCAAATTCCGTGGCCGCTCGGTCATGGTCATCGGCCATGAGAAGGGTTCGGACGTCGAAAGCCGCATCAAACATAACTTCGGCATGGCTATGCCGGAGGGTTATCGCAAGGCCGTGCGGCTGATGGAAATGGCGGAGAAATTCAATCTCCCCGTCATCACGCTGGTGGATACCGCCGGCGCGTATCCCGGCATAGGCGCTGAAGAGCGCGGCCAAGCCGAAGCCATCGCGCGCTCAACCGATTGCTGCCTTGGGCTCGAGGTTCCGATTATTGCCGTCGTCATCGGCGAAGGCGGGTCTGGCGGCGCCATAGCAATTGCGTCCGCCAATCGCATTCTGATGTTGGAGCACGCGATTTATACGGTTGCGTCGCCCGAAGCCGCCGCATCCATTCTCTGGCGTGACAGCGCAAAGGCGATTGATGCCGCGACAAATATGAAAATCACCGCCCAGGATCTCGACCAGCTCGGCGTCATCGACGTCATCATCCGCGAGCCCGTCGGCGGCGCTCACCGCGACCGCGATTCGGTGGTAACCGCGACCGGCAATGCCATTTCGCGCGCGCTGTCGGAATTCGACGGCAAGTCGGGCCATGAGATCCGCGCCCAGCGCCATGACCGGTTTTTAGCCATTGGACGGCCCGCGACAGCGGCGGCCAAGGCCTGAAGCTCGCCAACCGGCGACCCTTATTTTGTCTCACTTCGATGATAACTTGGGCTCGATTTCCAGCAGCCCCGCCGATGCCGCATTCTTCCACATACTCGGCCTGGCAAGACCTTGACAGGCAGGCTGCCGCCGCCCGAAAAGTCGTTGTAAGTCGTAGTGTTGCAAGATGTGCGCGTTTGATACGGGGCCCTCTTAAGGGCTAGGGGCGATCCTAGTGCCGATTTGCGCGACCAAAATCATGCGTTCGCTGTGCCAGCTCTTCGCCGTCACGGCAGGTCTCATGCTGGCCGCCTGCTCAAACGCACCGGTAATCCCCGCACCCGCAGAGGTTCCGCTCAACAAGGAAACCCTGTCGTTGCTCGGTAAAAAGGGCATGCAGGCGGGCGCGCCCGTATTCGTGCGCATCTTCAAGGAAGAATCCGAACTGGAAATCTGGAAGCAACGCGACGACGGCCGCTTCTATCATTTCAAGACCTACCCGATTTGCAATTGGTCGGGCGAGCTTGGCCCCAAGCAAACTCAAGGCGATAAGCAGGCGCCGGAGGGCTTCTACACCATCAATCCGGTTCTGATGAACCCGAATTCAAAGTTCTATCTGTCGTTCAATGTCGGCTATCCCAACGCCTATGACAAAGCTTGGGGCCGGACCGGCGATTTCGTGATGGTGCATGGCAAGTGCCGGTCGGCGGGCTGCTACGCCATGACGGACGCGCTGATGGAAGAGATCTACGGTCTAACCCGCGAAAGCTTGAAAGCTGGCCAGCCGAGTTTCCAACTCCACGCACTGCCGTTCCGCATGACGGACGCCCGTATGGCGGAAATGAAAAAGCACAAGCACTATCCGTTCTGGCAAACCCTGAAGCAGGGCTATGACCACTTCGAGACCCACCGCGTGCCGCCCAACGTCGAAGTTTGCGAGCGCCGCTACGTCGTCAATGTCGTCGGGCAGGGTCATCCCGATCCGAGCGGGCCGTGCCCGGCGTTTCAACGCCCGGTCCTCGCATCGTTCACACCGCTGCCGGTCGATCAGGACTTGACGGTCGCGCAGGGTAACAAACTCAAAGGCCTTGTCAGTTCCGATGTCGAGCCGTCACTTGCCGATATTTCGGCCGCCAAAACCGCCGCAAATGCGTCGCAGCCAACAGGCAGTGTGCCGGTGTCCTCGCAAAGCCTCATGACCAAGGCGCCGTAAACGAGCGAAAGTTCCTGTGCCGGTAGATAATTCTGAGCCCTCCGATCGCCCGCGGTTCAACGTGTCCCGGCCGCGCAACCGCCGGCCCGGCCGGTGGCTGTTTCTCGTGGCCATCGTGATCATCGGTTCGGCCGCGGCGTTGCTGGCCCCCTATTGGTACCCTTTTGAGGGCAACGCGGACGAGCGCGCGATTGCCTTCGAAAAGGCGCAGCGGCGTTGGCGCTATTCCTGGGGTTTGCCCTTGCCCGGCGTTCCCGATCTTGCCAACTTTTCGCAGCGCCTGGCCGAAAACGGCGTCGTCGAAGGCGCACCCGTTCTCATTCGCATTTTCAAGCAAGAGTTCGAGCTGGAACTTTGGATGAAGCGCGACGGCGTCTTTCACCGCTTCGCGATTTATCCGATTTGCCGGTGGTCAGGCGGGCTCGGCCCAAAAACCGTGCAAGGCGACCGGCAGGCGCCTGAAGGATTTTACACCGTCGACGCCAATGCTCTCAATCCCAACAGCCGTTGGCATCGCTCGTTCAATCTTGGCTTTCCCAACGCTTTCGACCGCGACCACCATCGGACCGGATCGCTGATCATGGTCCACGGCGGTTGCGCCTCGATTGGCTGCTTCGCCATGACCAACGCCCAGATCGACGAGATTTGGCGGCTGGTCACGGCCGCGCTCAATGGCGGCCAAAAGCGCTTTCAGGTTCAGGTCTACCCCTTCCGAATGACAGACGAGGCATTGGCCCGCCACGACGGCCAGCCTCACTCAGCCTTTTGGCGCGATCTTAAAACCGGCAATGACCTGTTCGAGGCCAACCTGCTGCCGCCCCGTGTCCTGCTCTGTCAGGGCCGCTACCGCTTTGAAGCCGCCGCCGACAATGCCAACGGCGACCGCGCAATCGAGGCCCGTTGCCCTGCAGTAACACCTAGGACCTAAGCGATCCGAAAGGCTTACCAAGACTGTGGTTGCTGCCAATTAGGCACTTCGAATTCGCTATAAGACCGATTATGGTGCCGACAATCGGGTTGGGTTTTTTTCGAGGCGTCATATGGCGTTCGCCGCTGTGCGGGCAAGTATTTGTGCTGTGATGCTTTGCGGCTTGGCCTCAGCCGCAGGTCCCGCTGCCGCGATTTCAATCGAACTCAAAGACGTGGCGCCCGACCGCATCGAGCGCCAGCGCGCCGCCGCCGAAGGCGCACTACCTTTGCCCGGCACACCCAATGTCGCCCTTCTCAGCGAGCGCTTGAAGGAAAAGGCCGTATCACTCGCATCGCCCATACTGATCCGGGTTTTCAAGTCGGAATCGGAACTCGAAATCTGGAAATTCAAAGCTGGCGCGTTCGTGCTGTTTGCCACCTATCCGATCTGCCAATGGTCGGGCACGACCGGGCCGAAGTTGAAGAGCGGCGACAAGCAAGCGCCGGAAGGTTTTTACACGCTGACCTATGCCCAGCTTCACCACGTCGGACGCTGGCCGAAATCCTTCAATCTCGGCTTTCCCAACATCTACGACCAATCGCTGGGCCGCACCGGCAGCAGCATTCTGGTACACGGCGGGTGTTCGTCCGTCGGCTGTTACGCCATGACCAATCCAGTGATGGACGAGCTTCATGAGCTGGCGTCCGCTGCGATGGCGAGCGGCCAGGACCAGATCCCCGTTCACGTCTTCCCGTTTCGGATGACCACGGCCAACATGCAAGCTCAACTCAACAGTCCATGGACTGCGTTCTGGAGCAATCTGAAAGAGGGCTACGACGCCTTTGAAAAAACCAAGCGCGCCGTGCGTGTCAACGTCTGCGATGGCCGCTACACATTCGAGGATGCCGACAAAGGCGTGCAGACCGGCCCGATCGCTGCCTGCAATGGCAACTATGCCCTGATCAAAGATCAAAATCAGTGGCTGAATAACGTGCCGGCTCCCGGAGACGGGAAACCTGCCCTCGCTGCTTCCGGCGCCGCGCCGCTGGCGCCTTATGCCCCGGCGAGCCAGGCGTTCGCGATGGTGGCCCCGCAAAAATTGGGCGGGCCTGAACCGGGCGCGATTGCGCAGGGCCGTCCGGTTTTCAACTGCCCGATCTTCCTGCCGAGCTGCCGCCGCTATCTGGCCGGGCAGTTACAGGTCGCTGCCCGTCGCGCCGCTTTGCTGAGCCGCGCCAACTATCGCCGGACCGGCCAGATCATAAAACCGCAGGGCTAACGCGCCGCCCCCAATCATTCATCCTCGAACGTCATCCTCGGCCAAGTGAGCGCTCCTGCACTCGCGCAAGCAGGCCGGGGCCACGTCCTACGGCACTGGGCACTGACGGCGCTTCACCGCGTTGGACGTGGTCCCGGGTCTTCGCAACACGGCTGCGCCATGATTCTCGCCCGGGAATACATGCGGAGAGAGCGGCTCAATTGCTTCAGCCGGGCCATTTAAGAATTGCCGATAGAAACCTTTGAGCGCGGTTCCCTCCGCTTGCATCCCCGGCCCAGCGAACGAAGTTGAGCGCAGAGCCGGGGCCACGTCCTACGGCAATGGGCACTGACGGCGCTTCACCGCGTTGGACGTGCTCCCGGGTCTTCGCAACACGGCTGCGCCATGATTCTCGCCCGTAAATACATGCGGAGAGAGCGGCTCAATTTCTCCGGACCGGAACACGAGCGGCTGGAGATCTGCTTAGACCTGGCTCCTCTGGGGATGACGAACGCATGAGCAGATGCGATAACGGCTGCCGCAGAAATCAACATCTCGTGCGGGAGCATCGAACGACATGGCGCAAAAACCATTTCCGAAAAGACTCGAGGAAATTGCCGAACGGCTGCTGTTTTCCTCCCGCTGGCTATTGGCGCCGTTTTTTCTGGGGCTAACCCTCGCGCTGGTGATACTGCTCATCAAATTCATGGCCGAACTCACCCATCTAACCCTCGGCGCTTTCTCGATGAGCGAGGCCGATGTCATCGTCGGCGTGCTTTCGCTCGTCGATTTGGTGCTGACCGGATCGCTGCTGATCATTGTAATATTTTCCGGCTACGAGAATTTCGTTTCCCGCGTCGATCACAGTGGCCATGCCGACTGGCCCGAATGGATGGGCACGATCGACTTCACGGCCCTAAAATTGAAACTTCTGTCGTCGATCGTCGCGATTTCAGCGATTCAACTGCTCAAACAATTTATGTCGCTCGACAAGACCAGCGACCGCGATTTGTATTGGCTGGTGATGATCCACGTCGTCTTCGTGGTCTCGAGCGTGTTGCTGGCGCTGTCGGACCGTATTGCCGGCGACCATTCCAAGGGCCACGCCAAGCCCATCGAGGGCGAAGTTAAAGCCGAACTCGAAAAAGGTAGCGGGCATTAGCCTACATTTTACCCGTCATTCCGTGCGCGATGCGGCACCACTCTTGTGCTGCGTCGCAGACACGGAATCACGGGTGGGTTTTAAACGCTACCAAGCCGGCGTCTTACGTTTCCAGCTTGCCGTGGCAGTGTTTGTACTTCTTGCCTGATCCGCACGGACACTCGGCGTTGCGCGAGACCCGGCCCCAGGTTGCCGGATTCTTGGGATTAACTCCCGCTTCTGTCTTGCGGGTTTGCAAGGGCGCACGGCGTTCTGGCTCCGGCGCTTGGTTGCGTCGCGCCTTAGCGCCAGCCAGCGCCGCATCCGCCATCGCCAATTCGGCTGCGACGCGCGGCGGCAAGGCCGGTTGATCATCGGGATGCAACTCGTCGAAGCCGGTCGAAGCATTGATGTGATGGGCTTCCATCGGTGGCAATTCGACGGGCTGCAAGGCCGGTTGCTCTTCCGGCGGCGCCAATTCGACGTGCATCAATTGGCCGGTTACGCCTTCGCGCAAGCGGCCGAGCATGCTTTCGAACAGGATGAAAGATTCGCTCTTGTATTCGTTGAGCGGATCGCGCTGGCCATAGGCGCGGAAACCGATGACCTGGCGCAAATGTTCCAAGGTCACGAGATGCTCGCGCCAGAGATGGTCGATCGACTGCAAGAGCACCATCTTTTCGATTTGGCGATAGAGCTCGGGCCCGAGTTCCGCAGCCTTGGCTTCGGCTTTGTCGTCCGTCGCCTTCATCAACCGCTCGCGGATTTCTTCATCCGCGATGCCTTCTTCCGCCGCCCATTGCTCGACCGGCAGATCGAGATCGAAGACGTTGTGAACGGCCTCTTTCAGGCCTTTGGAATCCCATTGCTCGGCGTAAGCATTTGGCGGAATGTGACGCGTGACCAAGCCTTCGACCAGCTCGTGGCGCAACTCGCCGACGGTCTCGGACACGTCGTCCTCGGCCATGATGTCGATGCGGTGGCTGAAGATGACCTTGCGCTGGTCGTTCATGACGTCGTCGTATTTCAGGATCTGCTTGCGAATGTCGAAGTTGCGCTGCTCGACTTTTTTCTGCGCGGTCTCGAGCGACTTGTTCATCCACGGATGGGTGATGGCCTCGCCTTCCTTGAGGCCGAGCGTTTGCAAAACCTTGTCCATGCGCTCTGAGCCGAAAATACGCATCAGGTCGTCGTCGAGCGCCAGATAGAACTTCGAGCGGCCCGGATCTCCCTGACGGCCAGAGCGGCCACGGAGCTGATTATCGATACGGCGGCTTTCATGGCGCTCGGTCGCGAGAACAAACAAGCCGCCAGCTTCCAGCGCCTGTTGCTTCTTGACCACCAAATCGGCGGCGATGGTTGTCCGCTGCTTCTTGATGTCGTCTTCGGCCGGCTCAATGCCCTTGGCGTTCTGCTCGGCAATCCAATCGCGCATCCGGTATTCGGCGTTGCCGCCAAGCTGAATGTCGGTGCCGCGGCCGGCCATGTTGGTTGCGATCGTCACAGCGCCCGGCACACCGGCCTGCGCGACGATGCTGGCTTCCTGCTCGTGATAGCGGGCGTTCAAGACTTGGTGCGGAACCGGGTCGCCCTTGCCCTTCGACTCTTTCGCCAACTTGATCAGCGCTTCGCCGGTCGAGGTAAAATGCTCGCGCAGCTCGACGTCCTTGCCGGGTTTGAGCTCGGCGGCGTGACCGAGAAGCTGCTTGCCCAACTCGTCGAAATACTTGTGGTCCTTGAGAAGTTCGGATAACTGCTCGGATTTTTCAATCGAGGTGGTGCCGACGAGGATCGGCTGGCCGCGATGCTTGGCGTCCGAGATCGATTGCACGATCGCCGCCAGCTTTTCCTTTTGCGTGCGATAGATTTCGTCGTCTTCATCGATACGCACGACATTCTGGTTGGTCGGGATCTCGATGACTTCGAGACCGTAAATATCCATGAATTCGCTGGCTTCCGTCAGCGCCGTGCCGGTCATGCCTGCGAGCTTCTTGTAGAGCCGGAAATAGTTTTGGAAGGTGATGGACGCCAGCGTCTGGTTTTCCGGCTGGATCTCGACGAGCTCTTTGGCTTCCAAGGCCTGATGTAGGCCTTCCGAATAGCGCCGCCCCGGCATCATCCGGCCCGTGAACTCGTCGATGATGACGACTTGCCCGCCCTTGACGATGTAGTCCTTGTCACGCTGGAACAGCTTGTGAGCTTTGAGCGCCTGATTGACGTGATGGACCGCCGAAACGTTGTCGATGTCGTACAGCGAGCCCTTCAGGATACCGGCTGCCTCCAGCAGCTTTTCCATCTTCTCGTTGCCAAGTTCCGTCAGCGAAACCTGGCGCTGTTTCTCGTCCAACTCAAAATCTTCGGCGTCGATCTTTTGGATGAGCGTGTCGACCGCCTGATACTGGTCGGCGCGATCTTCGAGCGGACCGGAAATGATCAAGGGCGTGCGGGCTTCATCGATCAGGATGCTGTCGACTTCGTCGACGATGGCATAGGTGTGGCCACGCTGGACCATCTCGGACTTGCGCATTTTCATATTGTCGCGCAAGTAATCGAAACCAAGTTCATTATTGGTGCCGTACGTTACGTCGCAAGTATACTGCGCCTGACGGAGTTGGTCGTCGAGATCATGCACGATGACGCCGACGGTCAGACCGAGGAAGCGATAAACCTGCCCCATCCATTCCGAGTCGCGTTTGGCGAGATAATCGTTGACGGTGACGACATGAACGCCGTTGCCCGCGAGGGCGTTGAGATAAACCGGCAGGGTCGCGACCAGCGTCTTGCCTTCGCCGGTCTTCATTTCCGAAATGTCGCCCTGATGGAGCACCATGCCGCCGATCAGCTGAACGTCGAAATGGCGCTGGCCGAGCGTGCGCTTGGCGGCTTCGCGCACGGTTGCGAATGCCGGCACCAGAAGTTCGTCGAGGGTCGCGCCGTCTTTGAGTTGCTGGCGGAACATGTCGGTGCGCGCCCTTAAGTCGGCGTCGCTCAACTTTTCTATTTCCGGTTCGAGCGCGTTTATGGCCGCCACTTTGGGGCGAAAGATCTTGATCTTGCGCTCGTTCGACGACCCGAACAGCTTAGAAGCCAAACCACCGAGCGACAGCATGAGCAAAGTCCCAATTGATGTTTGAAGACGCGCGAGTGATCGCCCGCCTGATGTGGTTGGCCGGTCCTAAAGCGTCAAGTCAGCACAAAATGCGCAGCAAGGGCCTCTTGCCACGTCCGCCGGCTTGCTGCCCCCTGGACAGTCTCGAGTCAGCCTCAAGTCCGTCTCGAGTCAGTCTCGAGACAATCCAGAGGTTTTACCGGGCTTTGCCATGCGGCGCAGCCTTAAGTCCCGGCGCAGACATAAGAACCCGGACACCGAATTGTCAATGTATCGGGGTATGCGGCTATCGCGCGCCGCTTGCCAACTTTTAACTTGGCTTGGGCGGTTGCGGGGTCTATCGAGCCCTGTCCGATCAGCCTTACGTAGGCCCGAGCCGAAAGTAGCTTTGTCCCTGCGCGAGCCCAACCCGCGTCCTAATCAGCAAAATATGAGGTCTGTCTTGAAGATGCGCTTTGCCCCTTTCACCCTTGCCCTGCTTCTGGCTGGCGCGAGTTCGGCCCTTTGGACCTCCGCCCGTGCCGAAGACAAGGTCATGGCGACCATTAACGGCAAACCGATCACGGCCGCGGACATGGCCGTCGCGGATACCGAAATCGGCGGCGACATGGGGTCGATGCCGGAAGCTCAAAAGCGCATGTCGCTGATTGAATTCTTGATCGACAACCAATTGTTCGCGGAAGCCGCCGAGGGCGAGAAACTGGCCCAGGGTCCGGACTACGAAACGCGGGTGACCTATCTAAAGCGCCGCGCCTTGCGCGAGCTGTACTTCGACAAAGTGCTCAAAGCCTCGGTCAGCGACGCGGACGCCAAGAAGCTTTATGACGATCAGGTGAAGCTGATCAAACCGGAAGAAGAAGTCTCGGCCCGTCACATTCTCGTCGAGACCGAAGAAAAAGCCAAAGAATTGAAGGATAAACTCAAGAGCGGCGGTGATTTCGTGGCGCTTGCGAAGGAAAACACGAAGGACACTGGTTCCAAAGAAACCGGCGGCGATCTGGGCTATTTCGGTCACGGCCAGATGGTGCCGCAGTTCGAAGACGCCGTGTTCAAAATGAACAAGGGTGACGTTTCCGAGCCGATCAAAACCCAATTCGGCTGGCACCTCATCAAACTTGAAGACAAGCGCACCAAACAGCCGCCGGCCTTCGACATCGTCAAGGATCGCATCATCCAATCCATGCTACTGAAGAAGGCGCAGGAATCTGCCGCTAATCTTCGGGCCAAAGCCAAGATCGAATTCGTCGACGCCGATTTGAAGAAGGCCATCGACGAGCGCGCCAAGGCCTTGGAAGCCGCGCCAAACACCGCCGAGCCTAAGAAGGACGAAAAGAAGCCAGACGATAACAAGTAACCGCTGCCATTCCGGGATCGTCTAATGGTAGGACACCGCACTTTGACTGCGGCGACCGTGGTTCGAGTCCACGTCCCGGAACCAGCTGCTTCATTTGTTTTTGAGAAAATCCAGATTTTCGACCCGGCTGCTTGAAAATAGCGGCCGGATCTGTTTTTGGGGACGTTGAACTCATCTGGAGTAGCGGCCCCATGGCCAAGATCACGACTAAATCCCCGTTTGCGCCAGCGACGCTGGCCAAGCTTGGCCCCATCGCCGGCGTCCGTTTTGCGACCGCCGAAGCCGGCATTCGCTACAAGGGCCGCACCGATCTTCTGGTTGCCATGATGGACGAAGGCACAGCCGCCGCAGGCGTGCTGACACAATCTAAAACTGCTTCGGCGCCGGTCCTGTGGTGCCGCAAGAGTTTGAAAAAGGGCTCGGCACGAATTCTCGTCGTCAACTCGGGCAACGCCAATGCCTTCACCGGTAAACGTGGCGAGGAAGCTGTCGCCATCACGGCGGCGCACGCAGCGGCGGCGGCCAACTGCGGACCTAACGATGTCTATGTTGCCTCGACCGGCGTCATCGGCGAACCGTTGGACGCCGCAAAATTTTCCCACCTGCTTCAGGGCCTCGCCAAAGCCGCCAAGCCCGACATGTTCGACGCGGCAGCGCGGGCGATCATGACAACGGACACGTATCCAAAACTCGCCACCCGTACCGCAAAGATCGGCGATGTTGATGTGACGATCAACGGCTTCTGTAAGGGCGCCGGCATGATCGCGCCCGATATGGCGACGATGCTGTGTTTCATGTTCACGGATGCCGCCATAGCCCCCGCCGTGCTGCAGGAGCTGCTCAACGAGCACGTCGCCACCACCTTCAATTGCATGACCGTCGATGGCGACACCTCGACCAGCGACACCTGCTTGCTGTTTGCAACCGGCGCTGCCGCCAAGGGCGGTCAGAAAGTAGTCGCGAAAGCCAATTCGAAAAAGCTCGGCGCGTTTTCAACTGCTCTGCACGATGTCATGCAGGATTTAGCCATTCAAGTTGCCAAGGACGGCGAGGGACTGTCGAAGTTCGTGACCTTTGAAGTCGAAGGCGCAAAGACCTGGGCGGCAGCGCGAAAAATCGCATTGAGTTGCGCCAACTCGCCCATTCTCAAAGCGGCGATTGCGGGTGAAGATCCAAACTGGGGGCGCGTCGTCATGGCGGTCGGGAAATCCGGTGAAGCCGCAGACCGCGATAAACTCGCGATCTGGTTTGGTCCTCATTGCGTGGCGCGCGACGGCGAACGCGCTGCCGAATATGACGAGAAAACCGTCGCGCAGTATATGAAAAACCGTGAGATCGTCATTCGCGCCGATGTTGGCGTTGGCAAATCCTCGGCCACTGTTTGGACTTGCGATCTGACCCACGACTACATTTCCATCAACGCGGATTACCGGAGTTAGGCTTCACGACTTGTCATCCCGGCCGGAGCGAGGATGCGAGGCGTCATCACGCAGAGCCGGGACCCAGCGGGATTAGGTTTTGGTTTTTCTGGGTCCCGGGTCTCCAGCATCGCGCACGCGCAATGCCTCCGCCCGGGATGACAAATGCTAAATGCTGGAGCACCTATATATGGACCCCGAATTCTGGCTGGAGCGCTGGCAGGCGAACGAGACTGGCTTCCATCAGGACAAGGTCCAGCCGGCGCTCGTGAAGCATTGGTCAACTCTCGATCTCGCGAAAAATGCGCGCGTGTTCGTGCCGTTGGCGGGCAAGAGCATCGATATGGAGTGGCTGGCAGTGCAAGGCCATCATGTCATCGGCTCGGAGTTATCGGAACTGGCCATAGACGCGTTTTTCTCTGAACGGGGCCTGTCGCCGGGCGTCGAGACTGCCGGGGCCTTCACCGTCAAACGCAGCGGCCCTTACGAGATGTGGTGCGGCGATTTCTTCGCCCTTCCACGTGAAACGTTGGCGGGTGTGACCGCCGCCTATGACCGCGCCGCGCTCGTCGCCATGCCGCCGGATATGCAAGCGCGCTACGCTCAAAAATTCGCGGACCTGATGCCCGCTGGATCCCGGACCTTGCTCATGGGCCTCGACTACGACCAGAACGAAATGAAAGGCCCGCCGTTTGCCATTGCGCGCGACGCAATCAACGTATTGTTTCAAGATCGTTTCGACATCGCGTTGATGGAAGCCCGCGACGGCCCGACCAAAGCTGAGCACCTTGCCAAACGCGGTATCACCCGCCTCGAAGAAGCCAGCTACCTGTTGCGGCGGCGCGCATGAAACCGATTTTGCTGGTCGCGGCCGTCGCCCTGATCGACACTGAGAATCGCGTTCTCATCGCCAGGCGCCCCAACGGCAAATCAATGGCCGGACTTTGGGAGTTTCCCGGCGGCAAAGTCGAGCCAAATGAAACGCCCGAGGCGGCGCTACAACGCGAACTCAAAGAGGAGCTCGGCATCGAGGTCTGCCTCGAATGCCTGGCACCGTTCAATTTCGCCAGCCACGCTTATGATAAATTTCACCTGCTCATGCCGCTTTATATTTGCCGGACTTGGGAGGGCGAGCTTAGCCCGCGCGAAGGTCAGGAAACCAAGTGGGTGCGCACCCTCGATCTCTCGAGCTACCCGATGCCGCCCGCGGACCTGCCGCTAGTCCCGTGGTTGCGGGATTTGTTGGGGTGATACAGCCTGTCGCCCGAGCGGAGCCATGGTGCGAAGCGCTATCGCACACAGCCGGTATCCAGAACCCACTCGGGGCGTGTTAATCCTGCTTTTTGGTCCAAAAGTTATCCCCGTCGCCTTGGGCTGTGGCACAATCGGGTTTGGGCGATTGTGCCCGGAGAAAACGCTATTGGTTAAGGATACGCGACGCCCGTGACGCTGAAGATGCTGACATCCGCTCTGATCGTGAGGTTTGCCGAGATTGTCGGCGCGGCCAACGCCTTGACGAGGCCTGAGGACCAGGCCGCCTATTTGCGAGAGTGGCGGGATTTGTACGTGGGCAAAACCCCGGTGGTGCTGCGGCCGGGCTCGACCGAGGAGGTCTCGAAAATTCTGGCGCTGGCAAATGCCGAGAACGTAGGAATCGTGCCTCAGGCTGGCAATACCGGATTGGTTGGCGGGCAAATTCCTTCCGCCTCGGGCAACGAAATCGTGCTGTCGGTGTCGCGTCTGAAAAAGATCCGCAACGTCGATGCAGCCGGCTGCACCTTCGTGCTGGAAGCGGGCGTGACGCTGGCAGAAGCTCAACAGATTGCCGAGAAAGCCGGACGATTGTTTCCGCTGAGTTTGGCGTCGGAAGGGTCCTGCCAGATCGGCGGCGTGCTTGGTGCAAATGCCGGCGGCACAGCCGTGTTGGCTTACGGCAACGCGAGAAATCTCGCACTCGGTCTCGAAGTCGTTCTGGCCAACGGCGAGATCTGGAACGGCTTGAAGACGCTCAAAAAGGATAATACCGGCTACGATCTGCGCGATCTCTTCATCGGCTCGGAGGGCACGCTCGGCGTTATCACGGCGGCGACTTTGAAAATGTTTCCGCGTCCCGTCGAGCAGGCAACCGCAGTGGTGGCGCTCGAAAGCCCAGAGCACGCCTTGCGGCTGTGCCGCCGGGCGGAAGACGGTGCGGGCAACAGTTTGACCGCGTTTGAGTTCTGGTCCGAGACGGCGCTGCAATTCGTGCTGGCGCACATGCCGGGAACGCGCGATCCTTTCAGCGCCTGCTATCCGTGGTACGCGCTGATAGAAATCTCGAGCGGCGAAAGTGGCGGCCGGGCCAGTCAGCAGATGGAACAGATGCTGGTGGCTGCCAGCGAAGATGGACTAATTCTTGACGGCGCGGTCGCAAGTTCGCTGCAACAGGCGCGCGATTTCTGGAAATTGCGAGAGAGTTTGTCTGAAGCCCAAAAACCCGCCGGCGGCAGCATCAAACACGACATCTCGGTGCCGATTGCGCGCATTCCGGAATTCCTGAAACGCGCCGCTGGCGTGGTCGAAAATGTCTGTCCCGGCGCGCGACCCGTGCCGTTCGGACACTTCGGCGATGGCAATTTGCATTACAACGTCACCCAGCCGCTGGGTATGGACAAGTCCGCATATCTGGCGCAATGGCACGACATGAACCGCGCCGTGCATGCTCTCGTCGCCGAAATGGATGGCTCGATTTCGGCCGAGCACGGCATCGGCCAATTGAAGCGCGAGGAACTCAAACTTTTTAAAAGTCCGGTCGAGCTCGAGATGATGCGTAACATCAAACGCGCCCTCGACCCCAACGGCATTTTGAACCCTGGCAAAGTGATTTAAAGTTCATCGAGGCGACACCACCAGAACATGACCAAAATTCGCAATCCATCCCTGCCGAAAGCCAAGATCAAGATTTTGCTGCTTGAAGGTATTTCCGATGCGGCGGTGAGCGCCTTTGAAGCCAACGGCTATGCCGAAATCGTGCGCTTGAAAACGGCTCTCGATGGCGCGGCGCTGGTCGACGCTTTGCGGGACGCGCGTATTCTCGGCATCCGCTCGCGCACCCAACTGACGCGCGAAGTCATCGACGCCACCGACCGGCTGATCGCGATCGGTTGTTTTTCAGTCGGCACCAACCAAGTCGATCTCGCTGCCGCCAACGCCCGTGGCATTCCGGTTTTCAACGCGCCATTTTCCAACACCCGCAGCGTCGCCGAGCTGACCATTGCCGAAATCATCATGCTGTTTCGCAGCGTTTTCCCGAAGTCGGTCGCAGCCCACGGCCGCATTTGGCAGAAGGACGCCAACGGCGCGCGCGAGATTCGCGGCAAGACTCTTGGCATCGTTGGCTATGGCAACATTGGAAGTCAGCTCGCGGTCCTGGCCGAAGCGATGGGCATGCGGGTCATTTATTTCGACACGTCCGACAAGCTGCGCCACGGCAATGTCGAGCCGGTCGAAACCCTCGCCGAGTTGCTCAGCCGCGCCGACGCGGTATCGCTGCACGTGCCGGAGTCCAGAGCGACGCACACGATGATTGGCGAAACGCAGCTGGCGCTGATGAAGCCGGGCGCATTCCTCATCAACAACGCACGCGGCAGCGTTGTCGACATTGACGCCCTCGCCGCGGCGCTGAAATCAGGTCACCTCGGCGGTGCGGCCATCGACGTATTTCCGAGCGAGCCGTCGTCGAACAAAGACCCTTTCATGTCGCCGTTGCAGAGCATTCCAAACGTTATTTTGACGCCGCACATCGGCGGATCGACCGAAGAGGCGCAGGAAAATATCGGCGCGGAAGTCGCCCGCAAGCTCGTCGAATATTCCGATATTGGCGCAACGCAGGGCGCGGTAAATTTTCCGCAGGTGCAATTGCCGCCGCGTCCCAACGGCACCCGGTTTATTCAGATGCACCACAACGTGCCCGGCGAGTTGCGGCGCTTGAACGAGGTATTCGCCCGCCACAACGTCAATATAGCAACGCAGTTTTTGCAGACAGACTCCAAGATCGGATACGTGGTTCTCGACGCCGACGGAACGGTTGAAAATGCCGCTGACGTTTTGGAAGACATCCGCGATCTGCCGGGCACCATTCGCGCCCGCATCCTCAACCCGTTTTAAAACTTCAGCCGCAGATCAAGCGCGCGACATCGACGAGCGAGGGGCCATCCACGAAAATGTCGGCGCCGCTAACAACCGCCTCACGCCGGGCAACGCCGCCAAAGCCGATGACGATGGCACCGCCCGCGCGGGCCGCAACGTCGGTGACGCCGTCGCCGACCACCACCACCGGGCCATGAACGCGGGCCAGGGCGGCGGTAACGCGAGCCTTCCCGTCGGCGCGAGCAAGCGGGGATTGCGCGTCAAAACCGCGATAATGTCCGGCTCGATCGAAGTCGACATCGACGGCCTCGACGTGGTCCGCAGCGACGCCCAGATGCGCGGCGAGTGGCAGAATCGCGGGCTTCAAACCGCCACTGACAATATGGACGGAGCGCTTGGCCTTTCGCAGTATGGCAAAGGCTTCGTGCGCACCGGGTACCAGAGTTGCGATGTAGCGCTGGCCCAGCCACATTAAACTCTCGCGATCCGGTTTGATCAGCGCCATACGCCGCGCATAAACCGCCTCGATTGCAATGCGGCCATCCATTGCGGCAGCCGTCAGCGGCGCGATTTTGGATTCGAGATTCAATCGGGCTGCCAGCTCGTCGATGCCTTCGAGCGTGGACAGCGTGCTGTCGCAGTCAAAGCAGACGCACATGACGGCCCTGAGCCGTGACTTGAGTTCTGGCGACACGCGTTGCCCCGCTGATTTCACAAGCGAGCATGATAGAAATGCCAAAACGGTCGCTGTCAATGCAGCGAAGGACGGGGCGGCACCCAGCTTGACAGTGCCTCACGCGAGCGACGAAAGCGATCAATTCGTGATGTGAAGCGTCGAGATCTTGAGCGCGATATCTCGAAACGCCTGCTTCAGCTGCTCGGCATCCGTGGCGTTATAGAACGACTGGGGATTCGAACTGCAGGCTTGCAAGGTCGCGATGGCGCCTGTCTTCTCGCCAGCCGGCAGGGCGTCGAGATCAAAGCCGACGGCATAAATTTCGATGCCCTGGGCCTTCATGTTGCCGCAGAGCGTCTTTGCTCCGTTCGACACCGTTGCTTGATTTTGATCGCTCCAGCCGCGGTAAGTGTTGTAACTGCCGTCGGTCATCAACACTGCGATTTTCTTGAGCTTGGGGGTGCCGTCAGGACTCAATTGCGCAAGATCGCCATAGGACCCGGGCCGGCTTTGCGACGGCCAAATGTTGTTCCATTGCGGCGACAGCGTGTACCACGCGAAGGCGGTGCCCAGCTGGCCGCCGGTTCCGCCGTAAGCTTGTAAACCTGCGATGGTGTTCAAGATTGCGGGCTTCTCGGATGTCAGCGGCAAAATGGTATTGGCCTGGTTATTATCGGCGCACGATCCATCATCGTTGAAGTTCCAATGATCCGCCGGGTCGCTTTTGGTTTTGCCGGTTCGCGTACTTGCGGGCGTGTCGGCGCTGTCCCAAGCAACGGCCATGCGATCGCCGCCGTGGGCGTTCAACCATTGGTTTGGTCCTGGTGCCGCGTCGGTAAATTCTGCCGGTCCGGTGCGGTCGGTGACGCAGGGCATAATTTTCCAATTGTCGTGGTGCTTAACCTCATGAACCTGGCATGCCCAATTGCCGCCGGTTTCACTACCGCCGCCGCCCGTCGAAGACGTACAGTCGTTGTACCATCCCGTCCATTTATCATCGAGATTCGTGAGCTTCCTCATCAAGCCGTCCGAGCCATCAGGCGCGACGCGCACGCGCCGCGCGAATGGTACCACCGCAACACGCGAATTGACGGCACCCTGGTTGTCCCAGACCACGATATTGACGAGATCCGACGCCGCCGACTTCATCGCATCCATCTTGCTACCTGAAGCGCAGGGGCCATTGTTGTCGTCGCACATCGACCCCGTCGTATCCAGCATCAAAGAGATCTCGAGGCTTGTTTTCGAGTTTGCCCCTACGGAAAGCGTCGCTTTTGCATATTCGGCGCCGCTCTTGGTGACGTCGCTCACGCCAACTTGGCCCTGCACAAAAAGCGGCAAATTGCGAATGCCGGTCAGCGCCAAAAACGGCGTTGTGATGGTGGCCGGGCTGGTTGCTACGACAGCCGTTCCGTTGTCTGTAAACTGTATGAGGATGCGTTTTTCGGCGACTTTCAGCAGATCGGCCGTTGCCTGGGCAAAATATTGTTCACCCACCGTTTTTGCGATTCCTTGATCGCCGCCGTTGGTCTGGAGCGCACGTCCTGCCGCCAACGCCGCCGCATCGAGTGCCGCCAGGGTCCGGCTTTTTGCGTTGTGCCAGCGGCCATAATCAACGGCGGCGCCGATAACAATGAAAAGGGCAAACGCAGCGACGCCAAAAATCACGGCGACGGTGCCGCTGGTCCCCTGACAAAAGTTCAACGTTTTTTGGCGCCACGACGCCATCATGCCGCGCCCACTGACTCGAAGGCCAGACCGAAGCAGTCGTTGAGATGCTAAGGAGGAATGCGCGGTCATCGACCAAACCTTGGATAAAATAACTTTGACCATTTTTTATGTAGCGCCCGCAGTAAAATCTTCTCTAATTCTGCAAATTTCTTGCAGTCTCGGTTACGAAAATGCTGCGTTTGAACAGCTCATTTGAATAAAAATACAGCTTACCGATAAAAGGTTGCGATACTGTTGGCAGGCGCGGCCGGTGATTCTTAGCGATCATCCCGCCCCGCCGTCCGACATGATAACTAGCGGTTAATGCTTTGTTAACGACTTGCCTCCGAAGCTAGCGCAAGACAGTGAGGCCGATGCTTTGACAGAGACGATCGACGATATTCTGACCTCGGGTGAGGGTCTGCCGCTTGGCGGCGATCTCAAATCTGCCATCGAAGGATGGTTCAGGCACCTCGCCCACGAGCGCGGTCAAAGCGCCAAGACGCTTGAAGCTTACGAGCGCGATCTGCGGCAATTTTTGACGTTTCTGCGAGCCAGTCGTGGACACGCGCCATGTCTCGGAGACCTTGCGGCGATCAACGCGAAAACCGTGCGGGCTTTTCTGACGTCGCGGCGCAAACAAGGCGCGGTATCGCGGTCGTTGTCGCGGACGCTGTCGGCCTTGCGGATGTTCTTCCGTTGGCTCGAATCGCAAGACACCCTCAAAAATCGCGCGCTCCAACAGGTTGCATTGCCAAAAATCCCGCATAGCGTGCCGAAACCGCTGAACGTGGAAGCGGCCGCGGCGGTGGTTGGCTCCGGCTCGGACGCGGACAACGATTGGATCTCGGCGCGCGATATCGCCGTGATGCTTTTGCTGTACGGCGCGGGATTGCGGATCAGCGAAGCCTTGAGCTTGACGCCCAAAGATGCGCCCGTGAATGGCCGCGATGTCATGCACATTTCAGGCAAAGGCGGAAAAGAACGGATGGTGCCGGTGCTGCCGGTCATCTCGGCGGCTATCTCGCATTACATGGACTTATGCCCCTTTAATCTTGACCCGGCCGGACCGCTCTTTCTTGGCGCGCGCGGCGGGCCGTTGTCGCCGCGGCTCATTCAACTGGCGATGGAGAAACTAAGGTTGGACCTCAATCTTCCCGAGACCGCAACGCCGCACGCCTTGCGGCATTCGTTTGCGACACACTTATTATCGGCAGGCGCGGATTTAAGGCAGATCCAAGAACTGCTCGGGCACGCCTCGCTTTCGACAACGCAAATTTATACCGAGGTTGATCGCGACAGATTACTCGCGGTCTATGATCAAGCTCATCCGCGCGCCGTGCGCGCTTGAGTTCGCCACGCCATCAACAGAGAGACATCACGCAATGCGTTCCTGGCTGCGCTTTCCCACACTGATCCTTGTGACGCTGGCGCCGGCGTTTGCTGCGAACGCGGAACAACCTGCCCCAGCCGTAACCCCCGCGGCCTGCCACGGCGTCGACATGATGGCTGAGCTGGAATCCAATGACCCGGAGCTGTTCAAAAACCTTGTCGCCGCCGCGCGCACCACGGAAAACACCGAAGCGCTGTTGTGGAAAATCGACAGGCCCGGCGTTGAGCCTTCTTATCTGTTTGGAACCGTGCATCTCAGCGACAGCCGGGTGACTGCGTTGAGCGACAAGGTCAAAGCCGCGCTGCATCAGTCCAAACAATTAGCCGTCGAGGTCGCGGATCTATCGCAAGAGGCGGTCGGCAAAGCCATGGCCAACGCGGCCGCTTTGCTGGTCTATAGCGACGGCCATACCCTTTCGGAGAAATTGACGGCGGAGGAATTCAAGCAGGTCGAGGTTTTGCTTGCCAAGTCGGGACTGCCGGACGAGTTGGCGCCGATGTTGAAGCCCTGGCTGGTCAATATGCTGCTCGCCATTTCTGACTGCGAGCGCAAGCGCGTGGCGGCTGGGATCACGGTTCTCGACATGAAGCTCGAGGAGGAAGCCAAGAAAGAGTCCATGTCCATCGTTGGCCTCGAGACCATCGAACAACAGCTGGCATCGCTGGCGGATGTCGCCGATAGCGAACAAATCGAAATGCTGAAAGCGGGATTGAAATTCGCGGACCGCACCGACGACATGCTGGAAACGATGGTGCAGCTCTACAGTAAGCGCCAAATGGGGGCGGCAATTCCCTTCCAAATGGCTTTGGCCGCGAAGGTCGGCACGCCGGCATCGGCCTATGATGGTTTTCAGAAATCTCTGCTGATCGACCGCAATGCCCGCATGCGGGATAAGATCCGGCCCCTGGTCGACAAAGGTTCAGCGTTTGTTGCTGTCGGTGCTTTGCATCTGCCGGGCAAAACGGGGATCATAACCCTGTTGCGTGAGGCGGGTTATGTCATCACGGCCGTGGAGTGATCGAAACTAAAACCGCGTCGCGGCTGCGTATCCAACCGTCGCCGCTAAACCCGACAAAACTGTGCCCCAAGCCATATCGGCGAGTGACAGGCGCAAAGGCCAATCCTTGAGCGTTGCGAGGTTGGTCAAGTCATACGTCGCGTAGGCGAAGAAGCCAAACGCCAACCCGAGCCAAAGCGCCTTCTGCCAATCGTTGGCGGCGATTGCGGGTTGCACGGCAAAAAACATCAAGCCCGCGACATAGATGAGATAAAACGCGATCGCAGCGGGGATATTGAATCCTGTGCCCATGAGGTGACCGATCGACTGGCGGTAGAAATCTTTAGCAACCAGCCCAAGCCAAAGAAAATCGACCGCTCCGAAAACGGCGAGGGTTACGAAGTAAGTTATCGCGAGTTTCATGACAATCTCCGCTAGTCACATGACTTACGAACGCGGGTGCTGGCTGGATGTTTTCACCCCCCTGATATATCCAACGGCTTTGAGTACTCCCCCCAACGCGCAGAGCTATTCACATATGAATGGTGCGTTTGGCGACGGCCATGGCTGCTTCCTTGACGGCTTCGGTCAAGGTCGGGTGGGCATGGCAGGTGCGGGCCAGGTCTTCCGCCGAGCCGCCGAATTCCATGAGAACTGCAGCTTCCGCGATGATCTCGCCGGCGTGCGGGCCGATGATGTGGACGCCGAGAACGCGATCGGTCGTGGCGTCGGCCAGAATTTTGACGAAGCCGTCAGTCGTGCGGTTGACCTTGGCGCGGCCATTGGCGGTGAAGGGGAACTTGCCGGTCGTGTAGGCGATGCCGTCGGCTTTCAGTTCCTCTTCCGATTTGCCGACGGAGGCCACTTCCGGCGCGGTATAAATGACATTCGGAATGACGTTGTAATTGACGTGCCCGGCTTGGCCCGCCAGCATCTCGGCGAGCGCCACGCCTTCGTCTTCCG
The DNA here is from genome assembly GCA_031365865.1 of Hyphomicrobium sp. Taxonomy (GTDB): domain Bacteria; phylum Pseudomonadota; class Alphaproteobacteria; order Rhizobiales; family Hyphomicrobiaceae; genus Hyphomicrobium_B. The sequence goes on from JANLYX010000081.1 coordinate 31,082, forward strand.
CCTTGTGGGCCAGCATCGGCCCGGCGATGACATCGCCGATGGCGTAGACGCCGGTGACGTTGGTTTGGAAATGACCATCGACGACGATGCGCTTTTTGGCGTCGAGGGCGATGCCAGCCTCAGCTAGCCCGAGGCCGTCGGTGTAAGGCACCCGGCCGACGGCGACGAGCACCACATCGGCGGGAAACAATTCGGCCGCGCCGCCAGAGGCCGGCTCAACTTTGGCGGAGAGGCCGCCTTTAGCCGTTTCAACGCCCGTGACTTTGCTTGAGAGTTTGAACTTCAAGCCCTGCTTTTCGAGGATGCGCTGGAACGATTTGGCAACCTCGCCGTCCATGCCCGGCAAAATCCGGTCGAGATATTCGACGACCAGAACATCTGCCCCAAGCCTGCGCCAGACCGAACCAAGCTCGAGGCCGATGACGCCAGCGCCAATGACCAGCAACTTGCCCGGAACCTTACTTAGCTCCAGCGCGCCCGTGGAGGAAACGATGGTCTTCTCGTCGATCGCGATGCCGGGCAGGCGCACGACATCCGAGCCGGTCGCGATGACAATGTGCTTGGCGTCGAGGTTTTGCTTTTCGCCATTGATAAACGTGATTTCGAGCGCGCCGGCTTTGAGAACTTTTGCCGAGCCGTGAAAGCTGTCGATCTTGTTCTTTTTCAAAAGATAGGCGACGCCATCGACATTGCCTTTGACGCCCTCGGCCTTGAAAGCTTGCATTTTCGAGAGATCGAGCTCGGGCGAGACCTTGATACCCATGCCAGCAAAGCCATGACCGGCCTCGTTGAACATTTCCGACGCGTGCAGCAGGGCTTTCGAGGGGATGCAGCCGACGTTGAGGCAGGTGCCGCCGTGAGTCGCGCGCTTCTCCACGACCGCGACTTTCATGCCCAATTGCGCTGCACGAATGGCGCAGACGTATCCGCCCGGCCCCGTGCCGATGACGATCAGATCAAAACTGCTCATAGGGTCCTGTGCCTCTGTCCCGGCTGGTCCGCGCGCCGTTACGGGCACTTGGCCAGCTCGTCCATCAATGTCATCAGCTCCGCCGACCTTGGCGCAAACGGCGTCTCCCACGATTCGCGCTTTCGCCGGCCTTCCTGCTCCAGCCAGTGCGCATAGCCGCTATACGTTTTGCCCGGCTCCTGAAGGATCACATATTCAGGCATCGTGTCGCGGGCGCCGTGATCGAGGAAAAGACGAACGGCTGACGGCTTATCGAGGCGAATCGCGACATAGAGCAATGTCGCCTGCTCGACGGGTACGTAGGTATCAGGCGTGACCATTTTGCCGTCAAGAAGAGTCGCGAGGTGTGCCGTGTCGTTATCTTTCATTGCTGCCAAAGCCGCATCGCTTGCGGTTCTCTCATCGGGCGTCAACGCCGCCAGCGCCGCGGCTTTGCGATTGCCTTCCTTTGTCCGGCCGTCAGCGTGCTCGATAACCTGGAAGTCGATGATCGCTACGGCCGCTTCGCCATTCGCCGCAAGACCGAAGAACACCGGATAGAAGCCATCGCCCCAGCCAGAACTGACGATGGCCGCCGCCGCCTCGGGCCGCGTGGCGACCGGCCGGTGCAGCACGATATCGAGGCCCGTACCCGGCATTTCGTACGCGAGAACGTCGTCGTAGTAGTTGCTGTAGCGGGTGCCGGTGCGAGCGCGTTCGGCCGTCTCCCGTTCGGCCACCGCCTCCGAAAAATTCGCCGTGGCGAACGCGGCGACACCGGCATCGACCGGGATGCCGAAATAGTGCTCGTCCTTCAACGTCGAGATATCTTGCCCCGGGATGACGGCCAGTTCCCACGCCACCGGCGTCTCGGGTGCAAAGCGAATGACCTCGGCCACGATACGTTTCTCGTCGTCCGAGACCACGGCATTGGCCTGGTACACTCCGGGAGGCACTTGGCGGGTGAACGGCGGCCGTTCGGGCTGGACGAGCGGGTCCGTGGCGACCAGCTTTCCATCTCTCAGATCGAGAGTGCCGATTGGCTTCAGGGTCAAACGGCGCGCCGCAAGTTCGCTCTCGCTTAGTGTTGCGAGATCGAAATTGCTGGACAGCTTTTCGATCCATGGCGGATTTGATTTGATCCCTGCGGCCTGAAGGGGAGCTATCTGCATTGCCATCACCCCTGCCACAGCGACCTGCGAAAGCCTCATAAACGGCTGCCTCCTTGCCCGCCAGCGACTTACAGTTCCAAAATAAAGCGTTGCGGGTCTTCGAGGCATTCCTTGACGCGGACCAGGAAGGTGACGGCGTCTTTGCCATCGACCAGACGGTGATCGTAGGAGAGCGCCAAATACATCATTGGCCGGACCACCACCTGACCGGCACGCACGACAGCGCGTTCTTCGATCCGGTGCATGCCGAGGATGCCCGACTGCGGGGCATTGAGGATCGGCGTCGACATCATCGAACCATAGACGCCGCCGTTGGAGATCGTAAAAGTGCCGCCCTGCATGTCTTCGATCGCCAGTTTTCCGTCGCGGGCCTTGCGTCCGAAGTCGGAAACCTTCTGCTCGATTTCAGCCAGCGATAAACGGTCGGCATCGCGCACGACCGGCACGACGAGACCCTTCTCCGTGCCGACGGCGACGCCGACGTGGTAATAATTCTTGTAGATGATCTCATCGCCATCGATCTCGGCATTGACCGAGGGCACGTCGCGCAAGGCCTGAATGCAGGCCTTCACGAACAATGCCATGAAGCCGAGTTTGACGCCGTGGCGTTTCTCGAACAGGTCTTTGTATTGCGCGCGCAACGCCATGACCGCGCTCATGTCGACATCGTTGAAGGTCGTCAGCATGGCGGCGGTGTTTTGCGCGTCCTTCAACCGGCGTGCGATGGTTTGGCGTAACCGTGACATCCGCACCCGCTCTTCGCGCGCGGCGTCGGTGGCGCCGGACGGCAAGCGCATTTGGATGGCGGCCGGCGGCTGGACCATGACGGCTTGTGCGGGCGCAGATTTTGCCGGCGGCTGCGCGGTAGGTTGAGAAACCGGTTGCGGCGCGGGCGCGCTTGCGTGTGCTGTGCCGTTGGTAGCGGCGGTGAACACGTCGCCTTTGAGAACCTGGCCGCGACGGCCGGAACCGGCGACATCGCCTTCCGAAAGTCCGGCTTCGGTCATGGCCTTGCGCGCCGACGGACTGGGCGGCATGTCCGTGGTGCTCTTGGCGGCAACCGGCGCTGAAGGTTTGGCGGGTGCGGCAGCTTGCGGGGTTGAGTCGAGAGCGGCTGCGGCCTTGGCGACGTGAGCCGGAGCATTGCCCACGGGCGCAGGCTTGGCTCCGGCGCTCGCCCCCTCGTTGAGCGCGGCCAACACGGCACCAATCGCAACCGTGGTGCCTTGCTGGACGAGAATTTCACCCATGATGCCGGAGGCGGGCGCGGGGATCTCGATCGTGACTTTATCGGTCTCGAGCTCGACAAGCGGCTCATCGACCTTGACCGCTTCGCCGGTCTGCTTGAACCACTTGCCGACGGTTGCCTCGGTGACACTTTCGCCGAGCGAGGGAACGCGAATGTCTATGCCCATATCTGGATGCCCAATCTCATGTACATGACCGCTTGTCTATCCTTGACCCGGTCAAATTCCAAACCTCATTGAATACCAAGTGCGTCGGCGACGAGTGCCGCTTGTTCCTTCAAATGCTGCGAAAGCTGGCCGCTGGCGGTCGAAGCCGAGGCGGCCCGGCCAGCATAGCGCACCATTTTGGCGGCAACGTTGGAATGCGCCAGAACCCATTCGAGGTTCGGCGCGATAAACGTCCAGGCTCCCATGTTCTTGGGCTCTTCCTGACACCACACCACATCCGCGTTTCTGAAGCGCGACAGCTGCTGGATGAGGGCTCGGGCCGGAAACGGATAGAGTTGCTCGACGCGCAGAATATAAACATCATCCTTGGCCAGCTCTTCGCGTTTTTCAAAAAGATCGAAGTAAACTTTGCCGGAGCACAGCACGACGCGCTTGATGGCATCATCGCGCTGAAGCGTAATCTTGGAATAGCCGTCGAGCTGGGCATCGTCCCACAATAAGCGATGGAAGGTCGTGCCGGTTGCCATTTCATCGAGACGCGAGACCACGCGCTTGTGGCGCAGGAGCGACTTCGGCGTCATCAGGATCAACGGTTTTCTGAACTTGCGGTGCAACTGGCGGCGCAGAATGTGAAAGTAATTCGCAGGCGAAGTGCAGTTGGCGACCTGCCAGTTATCTTCGGCCGACGATTGCAGGAAGCGCTCCAGGCGGGCGGAGGAATGCTCCGGCCCCTGGCCTTCGTAGCCGTGCGGCAGCAGACACACCAAGCCCGACATGCGCAGCCACTTGCGTTCGCCGCTGGATAAGAACTGATCAAAAATAACCTGGGCGCCATTGGCGAAATCGCCGAACTGAGCTTCCCACACTGTCAAGGCATTGGGCTCGGCCAGCGTGTAGCCGTACTCGAAACCAAGAACAGCTTCTTCCGACAGCATCGAGTTGACGACCTCGAAGCGGGCTTGATTTGGGGCCATGTGTTTCAAAGGCGCGAACCGGCGTTCTGTGTCCTGGTCGATCAGCACCGCGTGGCGCTGCGAGAAAGTACCGCGCTCGCTGTCTTGTCCCGACAATCGAACCGGGAAGCCTTCCATCATCAGCGAGCCCAGCGCCAAGTGCTCGGCCATGGCCCAATCGATGCCTTGACCGGTCTCGATCATGTCGCGGCGTTTATCGAGCAGCTTGCCGATGGTCTTGTGAACGTTGAGATCCTTGGGAATGACCGTCAGACGGCGGCCGACATCGCGGAGCTTCTCGATCTCCATGCCGGTATCACCGCGTAATTCGCCTTCTTCGGTGCGCGCCAAGCCGGCCCAGCGGCCATCGAGCCAGTCGGCCTTGTTGGGTTTGTAGCCTTCCGAAACCTGATATTCGCTCTCGAGATTGGCCCGGATCTTCGCCCGCATCTCGTCGGCTTCACCGGCCTTGAGCACGCCTTCGTCCGTCAATGTCTTGGCGTAGATATCGGTGACGGACGGGTGGTTCTTAATGCGTTTGTACATCAAGGGCTGCGTGAACAGAGGCTCGTCGGTCTCGTTGTGGCCGTAGCGGCGGTAGCAGAACATGTCGATGAAGTCGGGCTTCTGGAAGCGCTGGCGGAACTCGGTCGCGATCTTGGCGACGTGGACGACGGCTTCCGGATTGTCGCCGTTGACGTGGAAAATGGGCGCTTCGATCATCAAGGCGACGTCGGAGCAGTAAGGTGACGATCGAGAATTGTGCGGGCTGGTGGTGAAGCCGATCTGGTTGTTGATCACGAAATGAATGGAGCCGCCGGTGCGATGCCCGCGCAATCCTGAGAGCCCGAAGCATTCCGCCACCACGCCTTGGCCTGCAAAGGCCGCGTCGCCGTGAATGAGCAGCGGCAGAACCGGCGTGCGCTCGCCCGGGCCGCAGCCGTGCTGATCCTGCTTGGCGCGGACCTTGCCCAACACGACCGGATCGACGATTTCCAGATGCGACGGGTTGGCGGTCAACGACAGATGCACGTTGTTGCCGTCGAACGAGCGATCCGACGAAGCGCCCAAATGATATTTAACGTCGCCCGAACCTTCGACATCGTCGGGCTTGTACGAGCCGCCTTTGAACTCTTTGAAAATCGCCCTGAGCGGCTTCGCCATCACCGACGCCAGCACGTTCAAGCGGCCGCGATGGGCCATGCCGAGGACGATTTCCTTGACGCCCAAATGACCGCCGCGCTTGATGATCTGCTCGAGCGCCGGAATCATGGCTTCGCCGCCGTCAAGGCCGAAACGCTTGGTGCCGGTATATTTGACGTCGCAGAATTTCTCGAAGGTTTCCGCTTCCATCAGCTTGTTCAGGATGGCCTTGCGGCCCTCGTCGGTAAAGCGGATCTCTTTTTCTTCGCCTTCGATGCGTTTTTGAATCCAGCCCTTTTGCGCCGGATCGGTGATGTGGGCGAACTGCACGCCGATCTGCTGGCAGTAGGTGCGGCGCAAGATGGCCAGGATCTGCCGCATGGTGGCGGTATCGAGGCCCATGACGTGATCGATGAAAATCGGCCGGTCGAGATCGGCTTCGGTGAAGCCATAAGTCTCGGGCAACAGTTCGCGGTGAACTTTGCGATCGGAAATGCCGAGCGGATCGAGATCGGCCGCCAAATGGCCGATGACGCGGTAAGCGCGGATCAGCATCAGGGCGCGAATGCTGTCCTGGGTGGCGCGCAGTGACGCCGCTGGCGACATCTCGTAACCGGAGACGTGGGCGCGTGCTGAAAGTTTGTCGCGAATGGTGCGCTCAGTGTCCTGGTAGTTGCCAGTCAGGGCGCCGACCAGATCGTCGTTGTCATGATCGTTCAAAAGCAGCGCATTGGGCACGGCCCAGGTTGGGCCCTGGAAGCCGTTGGGACTGGCGACCGGTTGCTCTTTGAGGCTTTCAAAAAATCGCCGCCATTCGTCGCTGACGGAGCCGGGATTGCGCTCATATTCCGACTGCATATCCTCGATGTACGGCGCATTGGCCGCGTTGAGGAAAGAGGTGCGCAGAAAGGCCTCGTTCAGCGCTTGTCGTGACATTCGTTCACCTTTTCGTGGCTCCAGCACTTTCGTCCGGCAGACTGAAACGGCGGTCCAATGGATGTTGGACCCTATATGTCGTGCGGGCTGCCTAGTGCCGCAAGACCTCTAGCAGTGTTTGCCCCAGGCCCGCTGGGCTTGGTGCGATGGCGATACCCGCTGAGCGCATGGCGGCCAGCTTGTCTTCGGCCTTGCCCTTGCCGCCCGAAATGATGGCGCCGGCGTGACCCATGCGCCGTCCTGGCGGGGCAGTGACTCCGGCGATGAAACCGGCCATGGGCTTTTTACGGCCCTTGGCGGCTTCGCGTTTCAGGAAGTCAGCGGCTTCCTCCTCGGCCGAACCGCCGATTTCGCCGATCATGATGATCGATTGAGTTTGGCTGTCCGACAGGAACATGTCGAGGATGTCGATGAACTCGGTGCCCTTGACCGGATCGCCGCCGATGCCGACCGCCGTGGTCTGGCCGAGGCCGACGTCGGTGGTTTGCTTGACAGCCTCATAGGTCAACGTCCCCGACCGCGAAACGATGCCGACCGAACCTTGCTTGAAGATGTTACCCGGCATGATGCCGATCTTGCATTGATTGGGCGTCAGCAGTCCGGGGCAATTGGGACCGAGAAGCCGGGATCGCGAACCTTCCAACGCCCGCTTGACCCGCACCATGTCCATGACCGGTATGCCTTCGGTGACGCAGACGATCAGCGGCACCTGGGCTTCGATGGCTTCGAGAATGGCATCGGCCGCGAACGGTGGCGGCACATAGACCGAGGTGGCGGTGGCGCCGGTCGCGCGCACGGCCTCTTCGACGCTGTCGAACAGCGGCACATCGGCGAGTTCTGGATCAGGGTGTTTGGTACCGCCTTTACCGGGCGTCACGCCGCCGACGATCTGGGTGCCGTAGGCCCGGGCCTGCTTGGTGTGGAAGGTGCCCTGGCTGCCGGTAATGCCCTGGCAGATGACTTTGGTTTTCTTGTCGACGAGAATGGCCATGTGTCGTGTCCCGCTGGCGCTTGAACGAGGCGCCCTTGCCCGTTGCGTGCCGTTACCTTTTGACAGCGACTTTCTAGTCGCGATCTGTGCTCGATGCATACCGATGGCCGTTGCAGGTGTTGCCCGCCGCGCCCGGTCAAATCAGACCCGCAATATCCCGCATTTTTTGCAGTGCAGCAAGGGCGACGATGGTGGGAGTTGGGGGCTATTCCTTGGCTTCGACGGATTGTGCTGGACTGGGCCGCTAATCCTTGCAGACGCGCACCAATTATGGTAATAATACCATAACCAGTCCATCCGTCCGGATTATTTATGCTCAAGCCGCTGTTTTGGATGGGCTCAACCTTGGAAGACCTCAGGACTTGTCCTGATAGCGTAAGGCAAAGCGTTGGCTATGCATTAGAGCTCGCCCAGAATGGCGAAAAGCACGAGCGTGCAAAATCACTGAAAGGTTTCAAAGGTGCAGGTGTCCTGGAAGTTGTCAGCGATTTTGACGGCGATTTACATGGCGTACGATCTACACCGCGAAAATTAAGGACGCGATTTATGTCCTGCATGTATTCCAAAAGAAATCCAAATCCGGGATAGCAACGCCGAAGCGCGAACTCGATCTCATTCAGCAGCGCCTTAAATCGGCGCTTGAAAACGCAAAGGAGTTACTCCAATGACGCTGACAAAAATCACCCGCAGCAGCGGCAATGTTTATGCCGACTTGGGTATCGAAAATCCGCAAGAACACGCGCTGAAGACCGAACTGATTCGACGCATCGCCCGCGCGATTAAAGCCCAATTTCTCAATCAGGCCGCCGCCGCCAAGAAACTCGGCATCGGGCAGCCGGATGTTTCGAAGATGCTTGCCGGACAAGTTCAGCAATTTTCGGTCGAACGTTTGTTGCGATTTCTGGTAGCGCTTGGGCACGACGTGAAAATCGTCGTCGAGCTAGCGCGCGGCCCTAAATCCCGCAGCCCTCAGCTGGTGGTGGCGGGGGAGTGATGCTTGTCGTGGGTGGCCGACGGGTTCGCGATGCGCCGCATCGCCTCGGCCATGACATTGGTCGCTAAGCCGCCTTCTTCACCTCATCGGTGATCTTCTTGGCGGCGTCGGCGAGGTCGTCGGCGGCGATGATTTTCAGGCCGGAGGACATCAGGATTTTCTTACCGAGCTCGACGTTGGTGCCCTCTAGGCGCACCACCAGCGGCACGGTGATCGCCATCTCGCGGGCCGCCGCGATGACGCCCTCGGCGATGATGTCACAACGCATGATGCCGCCGAAAATATTGACCAGAATACCCTTCACGTTCTTATCGGCCAGAATGATCTTGAACGCCGCCTGAACTTTTTCCTTCGATGCGCCGCCGCCTACGTCGAGGAAGTTGGCCGGCTCGGCGCCGTACAGCTTGATGATGTCCATGGTCGCCATTGCAAGGCCGGCGCCGTTGACCAGACAGCCGATCGAGCCATCGAGTTTGACGAACGCCAAATCATGTTTAGAGGCTTCGATTTCGGTCGGATCTTCTTCGCCAAGATCGCGCATCTCGACGATCTCGGGATGGCGATAAAGCGCGTTGCTGTCGAAATCCATTTTGCCATCGAGACAGATCAGCTTGCCGTCCTTGGTCACGACCAACGGGTTGATCTCAAGCAAGCTCATGTCCTTTTCGACGAACATGCGCGTGAGATTCTCGACGATTCTGCTGCATTCCTTGACTTGCTCACCCTTGAGGCCGAGGGCGAAGGCGACTTTGCGGCCATGAAACGGCTGATAGCCGGTTGCTGGGTCAATCGAGACAGTTTGGATTTTTTCCGGCGTGTCGTGGGCCACCTCTTCGATGTTCATGCCGCCGGCCTGGCTGACGATGAAGCTGACGCGTGCGGTGGCGCGATCAACCAGGGCCGAGAGATAAAGCTCGCGGTCGATGGCTGAGCCGTTCTCAACATAGAGCCGGTTGACGACGCGGCCGGCGGGCCCGGTCTGCAAGGTGACCAAAGTTTTGCCGAGCATCTGCTCCGCGATGGTTTTGACCTCGTCGATGGATTTGGCGAGACGGACACCGCCTTTGTCGCCGGCATCCTTTTCCTTGAACGTGCCTTTGCCGCGGCCCCCCGCGTGGATTTGCGCCTTCACCACCCAGACCGGACCCGGCAGTTTTTTCGCCGCCGCGACAGCCTCCTCGACCGTGAAGGCGGCATGGCCGTCGGGCGTTGGAATGCCATATTGGCGGTAGAGTTGCTTGGCCTGATATTCGTGGATGTTCATGGAAGGTCCCTCGGGTTTTACCCCCTCTCCCCGTTACTTCACTTAACGGGGAGAGGGCCGGGGTGAGGGGCCGCAACCAAGCCGGAGCAAGCGGCCGCCCCTCACCCTAACCCTCTCCCCATGCAAGCGCAGCGCATGGGGAGAGGGGATTAAGTCGCTAGGCCAAACTTGGCTGGATGGTCTTGCAGGCTTCGATCAGGCCCTGCACGGAGGCAATCGATTTGGCGAACATGGCCTTCTCGCCCTCGTCCAGCGAAAGCTCGATGATTTTCTCGACGCCGCCCGCGCCGATGATGGCCGGCACGCCGACGTAAGTGTTCTTCAAACCGTATTGGCCGCTAAGATGAGCGGCGCACGGCAGCATGCGCTTCTTATCGCGGAGATAACTTTCAGCCATCGCGATGGCCGAGGCGGCGGGCGCATAAAACGCCGAACCGGTGCCCAGCAGCGCGACGATCTCTCCACCACCGCCGCGCGTGCGCTTGATCATGGCGTCGAGCGCTTCTTGGCTAAACATGCCGAGCTTGATGCAATCGGGCAGCGGCACGCCGCCAATCGTCGAATAGCGCACCATCGGCACCATGTCGTCGCCGTGACCGCCAAGCGTCATCGCCCGCACGTCTTCGATCGAGACACCGGCGGCCTCCGCAAGGAAACACGAGAAGCGCGCCGAATCCAAAACGCCCGCCATGCCGACGACCTTGTTGGCCGGCAGGCCTGAGAATTTCTGTAGTGCCCAGACCATGGCGTCGAGAGGGTTGGTGATGCAGATCACGAACGCCTTGGGCGCATGAGCCTTGATGGCCGCGCCGACCTGCTCCATGACCTTCAAATTGATACCGAGCAGATCATCGCGGCTCATGCCGGGTTTGCGGGGAACGCCGGCCGTGACGATGCAAACGTCTGCCCCTGCAATCGCGGCGTAGCCTTCGGGCCCCGCTCCCGAAAGCTTGGCGTTGAAGCCCTCGACCGCCGCAGTCTGCGCGAGATCAAGAGCCTTGCCCTTGGCCACACCCTCGATGATGTCGGTCATGACGATATCGCCGAGCTCTTTGAGACCGGCGAGCAGGGCAAGCGTGCCGCCAATTTGACCGGAGCCGATCAATGCGATTTTGGTGCGCGCCATGGCGGCATAACTCCTATGAGGTTGAAACGGAGGGGAACTCGATTGAGCACGTGCGTAAGCCATTTCGCAAGTGCGTCAAGAGCAAGCACCAAACCCCGAACCAAAGTCTCAGGATTGCGACTTTCGACCTGCCCCGTGCTGCGACAAGTAGCTCTCTGAACGCATTTCCATCAGTCTGGATGCCGTTCGCTCGAATAAATCGGCGCCGTCGCCACGCGGGTAAAGGCCGTCAGGCTCGGCCTCTGCAGAGGCGATCAAGCACACCCCATTGTCGTAAAGCGTGTCGATGAGATTGATGAAACGGCGGGCTTCGTTGCGCCGGGATGCGTCGAGTTTCGGGATGCCATCGATCATGACGGTGTGAAAGGCGTGTGCGATATGAAGATAGTCCAAAGTGCCGCGGGGCTGCTCGCATAGGTCCTCGAACGAAAACCGCGCCACCCCCATCGACGCCATTGGCACAATCAATTTGCGGCCCTTGAATTCTATGGTGGCCGGCTTGCCGGGCTGACCGCCGGTCAGACGCTGCCAATGCTGATCGAGGGCAACGTGGGACGCTGCGGTTATGGGCGTAAAATACAGCGTGGCGCCGGTCAGCTTCTCAAGCCGGAAGTCTTTCTTGGCTGTCAGTTCAACGACCTCCATGTGGCGTTCCAGAAGCGCGATAAAGGGCAGGAAAAGCTGGCGATTGAGGCCGTTCTTGTAGAGTTCATTAGGCGTGGCGTTCGAGGTCGCGACCACGGTCGTACCTGCTGCAAAGAGCCCGGCAAACAACCGCGATAAGATCATGGCGTCGGCAATATCGGTGACGTGCAGCTCGTCGAAGCACAACAACTTGGCTTCTGCTGCGATGGCGCTGGCGACGTGCGGAATGGGATCGCCGTCGACTTCGGCGCGGGCGAGAGCAATGCGGTCGTGAACGTCGGCCATGAACTCGTGAAAATGGGCGCGCCGCTTAGGCTCAAAGTAAGTTTCCTCGAAGAACAGATCCATCAGCATGGTTTTGCCGCGCCCGACCGCACCGTGGACGTAGAGACCGCGTGGGCTCGAGCCGTTGGAGCGTTTGAAGAAGCGGGCTAAGACACTCGAGGCCGCGCCATTGGATGCTTCGAGGCGGGCACGCAGGTCATCGAGCTTATCAGCGACCGCGCGCTGCGCCGAGTCTGACTCAAGCTGCGTCAGCCGGACGCGCTCATCATATTGGTCGATGATGGTGGTCATGTGTAATTGCCCGCACCCGTTGGCGATTGCTATCTGCGCCGACCGCAGGGATGCAAGCGCGGCCATCCCATTGATCGCACCCCTCCCGCGACCGAATGTCACCACTTGGGGAGCTCAAACCCCACCAATGCGCAAAACGCATGTGTGCAATGCAACATATTCCATTTTGCAGCGCACAAACCAGTCTCATTTACATGCTACGTTGACGTATTGGTTCAGATCCAGCGTTCAGGATCGCCGACGACTTTGGAGGTTCACATGGACGACAGGAAACCACTGGCCGGATCGATCCGAAAACTGCCCAAGCGCGAACACCCTCTCTACCGCGAGCACCTGCTGCGTCTGGACACCGAGGCCCGGCGCCGGCGATTCGCTCATAGCGTGTCTGATGACTTCATCATCCGTCATGCCGGCAAAGCCAACGAGTCCGGAAGCTTTATATTCGGATACTTCGATGCCGGGCAATTGCGGGGCGTCGCTGAATTGAAATTATCGCCCGGCACCTTGAATGCGAACGCCGAAGCGGCCTTTTCGGTCGAACGCGACTATGTCAATCTAGGCATCGCCACCGAACTCATGGGACGTGTCATTCGCACCGCGCGCAATCGCGGGGTCCGTCATCTCGTCCTATCGTGCTTGGCTGAGAATGCCAAAATGCGGGCAATCGCCGCGAAATACGGGGCGGAATTGCACTTTGAAGAAGGCGGTGTCGTTGGCGATATCATGCCGCCGCGGGCGAATTACTTTTCCCTCGCGTCCGAAGCATTCGATGATCGCGTTGGCGTCTATCTTGCGAGTTTAGACCTTGGAGACCGGCTCAAATCGGCGGCTTAATGCCGTCATGACGGGTCACGCGCGGAACCATCGGCTGGATCAGGCATTTGCCAATCGAAATAGAGTTTCGGAGATTGAAAGCCGCCGTTGAATGGCGCAGCAAATCTGTAATTCGGAATTAAATCGGGTCCGGTATTTGGCGGCGGCGGCTCATCACGAATGGGCGTCTATTCCAATAGGCCATTCAAAAAACAGCAATATTGCGACATTCACGCAACAGTCATTCTGTAATGCGACCAATTCGGGGCTCATATTCGAACTTATCTGTCAACAATTTCTCCGAATTCCCTCATGTTTTTTTTGTTCGAGCTGATTCGAACTCTAGAGGGAGACTAATCCTATGGCTAAAGCTAAAGCAAAAGTTGCCGCGAAGAGAAAGAAACCGGCCGCCAAGAAGGCCGCCGTGAAGAAGACCGTCCGCAAGATCGCCAAGAAAGTCGCGAAGCGGAAAGCCGCCTAATCCGGTTCGTGCCCCGGCTCTTGAGACTGGGCATCTCGGGCGGGGGCACGGCCTGATCACGGCTTCTGGCGCGTCGAGTGCCAGCTGAAAAGACAGGGGCCGGGTGGCCGCGACATGCGCCACCGGCCTCTTTTTTTGCGTGGATTTTAGCTTGTAACGGCATTTATTCCGGCAAATGCGTAACAGCCTCGATGTTATGGCCGTCGGGATCGAGAACGAAAGCGCCGTAATAATTCTCGTGATAATGCGGTCGCAGACCCGGAGGACCATTGTCGCGCCCGCCTGCTGCCATCGCGGCATTATAAAAAGCCCCCACTTGTTCGCGGCTAGCGGCGGCAAATGCGACATGCAGGCGGCCCGTCATTGGCTCACCGGTGCCAATCCAGAATTCCGGTCGCGTGCGCCCAAATCCGGCATAGCCATCGGCGCCATCCTCCGAAAGATTATTTTCGAATTTAATTGTGATGCCGAGCGGCGCCAGGGCTTTCACATAAAAGGCCTTCGAGCGGGCGTAATCGCGAATTGGAAAACCGACGTGATCCAGAATATCACCCATCGCACGCTCCTAACTCGTGGCACCTGCAGTCTTGGCGCTAAACGCGCCGTTCAACCATCAACTTCTTGAGTTCCGCAATGGCCTTGGCTGGCGACAAGCCCTTCGGGCAGGCCTTCGCGCAATTCATGATCGTGTGACAACGGTAAAGCCGGAACGGATCTTCGAGATTGTCGAGGCGCTCGCCCGTTGCTTCGTCGCGCGAGTCGATGACCCAGCGATACGCCTGCAGCAGGACTGCCGGTCCAAGATAGCGGTCGGAATTCCACCAGTAGCTTGGGCACGAGGCAGAACAGCAGGCGCACAAGATGCACTCGTACAAACCGTCGAGCTTCTCGCGGTCCGCCCGCGATTGTTTCCATTCCTTGGGCGGGGTTGCCGTGTCGGTTTTGAGCCACGGCTCGATGGAGCGATGCTGGGCGTAAAAATTGGTCATATCGGGCACCAAGTCCTTGATGACCTGCATGTGGGGCAGCGGATAGACCCTGACCTCGTCCTTGATTTCGTCCATGCCCTTGAGACAGGCCAGCGTGTTGGTTCCATCGATATTCATGGAACATGACCCGCAAATGCCTTCGCGGCAGGAGCGCCGGAATGTCAGGGTCGGGTCGATTTCGTTTTTGATCTTGATCAGCGCGTCGAGCACCATCGGTCCGCAAGCCTTGCGGTCGATCCAGTAGCTATCGAGGCGCGGCGTCTCGTCATCGTCAGGATTCCAGCGGTAAACCCGGATCTCCTTCCACGCGCCTGCGCCGTCTGGCTTGTTCCAGGTTTTACCGCGGGTGACCTTTGAATTCTTTGGCAGTGTTAGCTGAACCATACGTTGTTTACCGCCTTGGCGACTTCCAGTGGACTTAACAGACCTTGCGGCCTCAGGGCTGTCAACCTCCACAAAGCCCAGCCTTGTGCGGTTCTTTGGCGTTCAGGGTAATTTCTGATGTTTACGAAGCTCGCGCACCAGCGCCGTCATGCGATCGGCGACATCGGCGCCGGTATCGACCGCAACGGCCAGGGTTGCGCGCTCTTGGATAAGCTTGTTGAGGCGGTCTTGCTGCTCACCAAACCCGAAAAAAATCTCTTCCGGCGCGTTGATGTCGCCGTCTTCGATGGCCGTCATGACGTCGAAGGCGTTCTGCACCGCCAGCACGAGCATCGAGGCAATATCGTTGACAAGCTGCAGATAAAGACGTTGGGCATCGGCACGAATGCGGGTGCCATGAACGCCGAACTTCAACGGCGACGACGCTTGGGCGCCAGCTCCGGCAAAGACCTTGGGGTGACGCTGAAAGCGCCGGAAAATCTCGGACAAGCCCAGACAGCAGGTCTCGAGATCCCGCAAGCTGGCGCTGGTTTTGCGTTTGACGCGCGAACGGTTCGCGGTCTTTTCCTGGCCCGACCAGTGGATGGCGGCAATCGACGAGATTGCACCCAGAGCCGCCAACGCCGGCAAGATGGCGGAAAAGGGATCGGGCGGCGTGCGGGTATCTGTATCGTGACCGTGGTCCGCGTCGTCTTTGCTCACGTGACGCTCCCTCTGGCGGATCCGCATTGATTGCGACGTTGGCGACTTTTGGCGGCGCGGTCAACTCGGGCGCAAGGTGGCCAGCTCGGTCGCTTAGCCTTCAACGGCCGGCAATTGCAATGCGGCCTCAAGAGCCTGGCCGGCGGGAATAAGATCATAGTGCGTTTTTACGCGTTGCGCCCCGAGCTGACCCATGCCGATTGTACGCGCCGGAGATAATACGGCCTGTTCGATAGCGGTGGCGAGCGCGGCGGCGTCCCCGACCGGTATCAGCCAGCCCGTTACGCCGGGCAAGACAATGTCGCGCGGGCCATAGGTGTCCGTCGAGATCACGGCCAAGCCGGCTTGCATCGCTTCGACCACAACCAGCGCAAACGACTCTTCGCGCGACGTCAGGCAAAACAAATCTACCGATGAAAAGAACGCTTCCGTGTTCTTATACCAGCCTGGGAACGAGACGTGCTCCGCAATTCCAAGTTCAGAGGCCAAAGACATACAGGTTTCGAGATCCGGGCCATCGCCCGCTAGGATCAAGCGCAAATCGGCGTGACGGCGCGCCACCTTCGCGAATGCCCGCAACACTAAACCATTGTCCTTTTCGCGCGCGAAATTGCTCAAGGCGCCAATCGTCTCGATTGCGGTTCGCCGGGCGGGGACTTGACTTGTTTCGGGTCTCGGCAGCGGGCCATTTCGAATGAGGCCAACAGTTCGCTTGAGGCCTTTGGCGGCGGCGGCCGTTGTGAGTTCGTCGCGATGGGCCGATGAGATCGCCAACCAGTTTGAAAAACGCTTGCGCCCGCCGATTTTACGGTTGTGAAAGACCACATACTCCGGCACGCCGCGCAACCACGCACGCCCAAAGGCGAACAGCCGGGCCCCCTGATGCACGACAGCCTGTAAACCGGGCCGCAAGCGGCGGGCCCTTGCGATCAACGCCGGATGGAATAAAGAAAAACCGCCTTTGATGGCGGGGTGGCAAAACGTCTCAATGCCGGCTTCAACGGCCAGTTTGTTCAAGCCTTTGGATGCCGTCCACAATACCGGCGTGTGGCCGCGGGCACGCAATGCCAAGGCATAAAACAACGTCGCGTTGACGATGCCGCCCTCGGGCGTGTCGCTGGCGTGAACGATGAGAATCCGCGCCATCGCGAAACGACCTTGCTGCGTTTGATCAGGCTGTCGAACTTTTTCGTAAACCCGGGCCTTCGGCTCTCGATCTCAATAAACACCAGCCTTCGGCTCTCGATCTTAATAAACACGAGCCTTCGGCACTTAATAAACACGAGCCTTCGGCTCGATGTATTTGACTTCGTTGGTCATGGTTTTTTTGTGAACAGGACGGTCGTCGAGCTTGACCGTTCTGCTGCGATCATCGGCGAAGGCCAGCGTGTGCTTCATCCAGTTGACGTCGTCGCGCTTGGCAAAATCTTCCCGCGCGTGCGCGCCGCGGCTTTCCTTGCGAGCTTCGGCGCCGACAACCGTCACGGCCGCTTGAACGATAAGATTGTCGAACTCAAGCGTTTCGATCAGGTCTGAATTCCAGATCAAGGATCTGTCGGTGACGCTGATATCGGCCGCGTCTTTCCAAATCTGGGAAATTTTTTCGACGCCTTCCTTCAAAACCGGGCCATCGCGGAAGACCGCGCAGTTGGTCTGCATGACCTTTTGCATGCGGAGCCGCAAGGCCGACGTCGGCGTGCCGCCACGGGCATAACGGAACTTGTCGAGACGCGACAGCGCCAGCTCGTGGGCTTCTTTCGACAGATCAGGCAGCGAACGGGAAGGTTCAACCGTTTCAGCACAGCGCAGGCCGGCGGCGCGGCCAAACACGACGAGGTCGATCAGCGAATTGGAGCCAAGCCGGTTGGCGCCGTGAACGGAAACGCAGGCCGCTTCGCCGATGGCCATGAGGCCGGGAACGACCGAATCCGGATCCGCGCCCTTCTTGGTCAGGACCTCGCCGTGATAATTGGTCGGGATGCCGCCCATGTTGTAATGCACGGTTGGCAGCACGGGGATAGCTTGGCGGCGCAAATCGACGCCCGCAAAAACCTTGGCGCTTTCCGTAATGCCTGGAAGGCGCTCGGCCAAAATCTTTGGGTCCAAGTGATCGAGATGCAAATAGATATGGTCGTGCTCGGGTCCGACGCCGCGGCCTTCGCGAATCTCAATGGTCATGGACCTTGAAACGACGTCGCGCGAGGCCAGATCCTTGGCATGGGGCGCATAACGCTCCATGAAGCGCTCGCCTTTGGAATTCGTCAGATAGCCGCCCTCGCCGCGCGCACCCTCGGTGATGAGAACACCCGCACCATAAATGCCGGTCGGATGGAATTGCACGAACTCCATATCCTGCAGCGGCAAGCCGGCGCGCAGCACCATGGCGTTGCCGTCACCCGTGCAGGTGTGCGCCGACGTACACGAGAAATAGGCGCGGCCGTATCCACCCGTCGCCAAAATCGTGCGCTTGGCGCGGAAGCGATGCAGCGAGCCGTCTTCCAGACACATGGCGACGACGCCGCGACACGCGCCGTCCTCGTCCATCATCAGGTCAATGGCAAAGTACTCAACGAAGAATTCGGCTGAATGGCGCAGCGATTGGCCGTAAAGCGTGTGCAGCATGGCGTGACCGGTGCGATCCGCCGCCGCGCAGGTGCGTTGCGCGGGCGGGCCCTCGCCGAAATCCGTGGTCATGCCGCCGAATGGACGCTGGTAGATCTTGCCATCTTCGGTGCGCGAGAACGGCACGCCGTAATGCTCCAGCTCATAGACCGCGTCGGGAGCGTTGCGGCAGAGATATTCGATCGCGTCCTGGTCTCCGAGCCAGTCGGAGCCCTTGACGGTATCGTACATATGCCAGCGCCAATTATCGGGGCCCATATTGCCAAGAGCGGCGGCGACGCCGCCTTGTGCCGCGACAGTATGAGAGCGCGTCGGAAAAACTTTGGTGATGCAGGCGGTCTTGAGACCCGCTTCGGCAGCGCCGAGGGTGGCCCTGAGGCCCGCCCCGCCAGCGCCCACAACAACGACGTCATAGGTGTGGTCGGTCAGCGGATAGGCCTGCCCATTGAGGGCGGGCGCGGAGGACTTTACGTTGTTTTTGCCGTTGGCTTGGGCCATTCCGGTTCTCAAGCTCCGAAGGTAATTTTCAGGATTGCGAAGACGCAGGCCAGCGCCACCGCCGATGCGAAAAACGTATTCAGCATCAAAAGAACGATCTTGGCGCCTTCGTTATGGACGTAATCTTCGATGATGGTTTGCATACCAAGCCTCATGTGGACTGTTCCGGAAACAATAAGGGCGAGCAGCGGCAGGGCCATCGCAGGATTGGCGAGCGTCTTCTTGACCGTGGCATGATCGGCACCCACGAGCGAGGCAATCAACCATACGAGAAACAGCCCGAGAACGACGTTGGCGACGCCGGTGAGACGCTGTTTCCAAAAATGGCCGGTGCCGTCTTTGGCCGAGCCGAGGCCGCGCGAGATTTTCAAAGGCGTGCGCATCGCCATGCCTAGAGCCCCCCATGCTTGGACGTGACGCTCAACCAGATTGCAGCCGTTAGGGCGAGCGACAAAATGATGGAGCCCCATGACAGTTGATCGATGGTCTTGAGATCATAGCCATGACCGGTATCCCAAAGGAAATGCCGCAAACCGCCGAGCATGTGATGCAAGAACGCCCACGTGTAGCCAACGAGAACCAACTTTCCCGGCCACGATCCGAGCAACCCCGACACGGCGTTGAATTCGCCGGCGCCGGTCGCGGCGGCGATCAGCCACCAAGCCAACAGCAAGGTGCCGGCGTACAGCGCCATGCCCGTCAATCGATGGATGATCGACATCACCATGTTGATGAGCGGGCTATAAATTTGCAGATGCGGCGAGAGCGGCCGGTTTGGCAGCTTTCCCCGCCCGGAATTGGTCTCAGCCATTCGGGAGCGGTCTCTTAATGATCAGTCTTCGTGGCCGGTTGTAGCGTTAGGGCCAAGCCAGGGCAATTTCTCAATTGCCACAGTGCTGGTATTGCCAAAACTTACGGAAGTTTCTGTTGCTGGGATCGGTCGCTTGATGGTCTTGGATTCGCCGGCTTCGCCAGGACTTTCCTTGCCCGGCTTCGCCAGGACAGGACACTAGCTCAACGCGCTGATAATCGCCTTGCCGAGGCGGTCGCCGCTATCGAATGCGTGTTCTGCAAGCCGGCCAAGGCACCAATCCCCCGTGACGCCAACGCGGTGTTCCGACGAAAACAGATAGGTTTCACCCAAGGATTGATCGACCAGGCCATGCCGCCAAAGGTGCGCCGTCATGCTGACGGGCCGAACGGGCGGCAATCCTAAAACGTGACTGACTTCGCCCCATAACTCTTCCGCGACGACTTCGGGATCGGTATCCTCAGTCTCGCGGCTCCAAGATGGCGACGCGTGCACGACAACGGTTTCGCCACGCGCGCTGCGGCCAGGCTTGGTGTTGTTGCGCGCGATCCAGCGGACGACTTCCGACATATCGGAGAACACGTCCTGATCTGGCAAAGTCTTGTCTTCCAGTCTGACCATAAGCGACCAGCACGGCGCCATCCGGACCCGCGACAAGGGTTGGGCGAGATCGTCAAGCAGACCGAGCAGCAAACGGGCTTGGGGGGCTGGAACCGCCACCACCACGACATTGAAAGGCCCGACGGAGGTTTGATCTTCAAACCAGACATGCCAGCCTTTGTCGATTTTCTCGAGCGTGTGGACTTTTTTGCCCGTGTGGATGCGGACACTTTCCGCCATTGGGCGCACCAGCGCCGACATGCCGGGGGTTCCGACATACCACGGCATCATTTGCCCGCCACCTTCTTCGCCCCGAACGCTGGCGCGCGGTGTCCATCTGGCGGCGTAACCAAGCCCGACAAGCTCATCGATGTAACTTTTGAAGGTTGCCGATCGGGCCGTAACGTATTGAGCGCCGTGATCGAATGTTTCGAGGCCTAATCGGGTCGTGGCCATGCGGCCGCCGATGATGCGGTCTTGCTCGAAGACTTCGACGAAATATCCGGCGCGCCTCATCGTGCGAGCACACGAAAGGCCAGCCATTCCGGCTCCAATGACGGCAGCTCGCTTTGTCACCTAAAATCCCGCATAACCATAACGGCCCAGCTCTTGGGCTGAGGGTAGCTGAGCAACGCAAGTGTCGACTCAGGAAACCATGTTAACAGTTATGTCCAAGGGGTTACAAAACCGTTTCAATCGTCCGGTTTCGGCTCAATACAGCTATTGGGCTTTTTTCGAAAGCTTACTTTGTAACGATGACGCCGCATGCGATCCGCGGACCGGCTGCGCCCTCGGGCTCGCTTTCGTAGTCGTCGGCCTTGGCCGAAATCACGATTGCGGTTTTGTCGTTGTCAAACAACGTCTCCTCCGCTTCCTTATTCAAGGTCAGGAAGGGGCTTAGGACCTCGGCGCTGACCGTGCCGTCGGCCGACGCGTAAATATTGGGTAAATCGCCAGCCATCGGGCCTTCGTCATGAAGGAAGCCGTGTTTGGCGCCCAGTGGATTGTAGATCCCACCCGCGCTCGAAAGGTCGCCTTCACATTTGCCGGTCTCGTGAACGTGAACGGCATGCGGCCCTGCGGACAAGCCCTTAAGCTCGAACTTGAGCAGTACACCGGCCGTCGCTTCGGTGAACGTGATGGTGCCGGCATCCTTGCCGTCAGCCAGTTTCATGCTCGCGGTCGCCCTTTCACCGACGGCCAAGGCGCTACCGATCGAACAGAATACCAACCCCAACGCCAATCCAACTCTGACAAACCACGTAAACCCCATCCGCGAAGTCCCCCTAAAGTTGGGCAGAATATAGCTTAGAGCGAACCTGAGACCAGAGCTTTGGATATTTTCTTAGCAAACCTATCAACGCGGCAACACCAGCCATGCGTCGAGGTCTAGAACAACGGAACTATCATAGTCGCCGCCAGCGGTTTTAAGCGGAAATTCCGCGCAATCGGTGTTCTTGACCCCAACCATCCGCACGCGCAAGGCACCGGCGTCGGCGCGTCCGGGAATCTCAGCCCGCTCGAGCACTTCAGACCAAGCATAAATGGTATCGCCGGCAAAGGTCGGGGCGACGTGGCGGCCGCCGTTGATGGCGGCGAGGTGAAACGCGTTGGCCAACCCGTTATAGGACAAAGCACGGGTCAGCGAGATGACCACGCCGCCATAGACGATGCGCTTGCCAAACCTCCCCTTGGACTCGGTGTGCTGGTTGAAATGCACTTTGGCGGTGTTCTGATAGAGCCGCGTTGCGATCTGATGCTCGGCTTCTTCGAGCGTCATGCCATCGACATGGTCGATCTTTTCGCCAACCTGATAGTCCCCCCACCGGTGCGGGGATCCAGACAGGGCGAAGTCGTACTTCGAGGCATCGAGCTTGGGCAGCGAATCCGCAAATTCCGAGGGATCGACGCGGCTGGGCAGTGTTGGGACGACAGCTTTGGGCGCGGGAGAATTCTTATCGCGTTTTCTGACCATGACCCAGCGGCAATATTCCAACACCACATCGCCCGCCTGATTGCGGCCGGTCGAGCGCACGTAGACGGTGCCGGTTTCTTTGTTCGAATTTTCCTTGAGGCCGATAACTTCCGAAACGGAATTCAAGGTGTCGCCGGGATAAACCGGCTTTAAGAAACGGCAGCTCGCGTAGCCGAGATTCGCGATAGCGTTGAGCGAAATGTCCGGTGTCGTCTTGCCAAAGACAACGTGAAACGTCAGCAGATCATCAAGGGGCGCGCGCGGGTAGCCGAGCGCCTTGGCGAAAACGTCCGACGACTGGACGGCAAAGCGCGACCCATAAAGTGACGTATAAAGCGCCGCGTCGCCGACGGTGACAGTGCGCGGGGTTGCGTGCGTGATGACTTGCCCGAAGCGGAAATCCTCGAAGAAATTTCCTGAATTGGTCTTCGTTCCCGACATCGCAAAGTCCCCGTCAGTTGCCGTCTTCAAGAGAAGCGCACTGCAGCACCCGAATGATTGGACCGGCAGCGCTCGAGAGCTTCTATCTTGGTGTTGGAGGGCGACTGCAACCTCTTTTGTAGCAATGGCTAAGATTAATGGCCGCAGAATCGCTTGACGACGATGCATTGCGTCAAACCGCCGCCGAGTTCCCAAGGACGGCAGGTGTGCGAGCCACCCGCCGGCCGGACATGATGATAGCCCTGGCTCAACAAGTAGCCGCGAATGTCTTCGATCTGATGGCCGATACCAGCTTCGGCAATAGCTTGCGCGGCACCCCTGCCATAGGCCAAACCTTGGCTGACCGCCTCGTCGCAACGGCTCGAAAGTGGTGGCGCTTTGGGAGCAAGTTTGAGAGCGCTGCAACCCGCCAAAAGCAGGTTTGCGCAGGCGGCAGCGACGAGAAACATACGCATCTTCGGGGCTACTCCGCTAGTGCCCCGCATCCCGACCACGAATGATCAGTCTGCCACGCTGCCCCCATCGCAGTGTTGATCTCCTCATCGCGACCATTTCAAGGCCGAGGTGCGGCAACAGCTTGCACGAATTCAAAACCACGGCTCCTCGGCCCGGGATTTGGTGTTGATGGCATCCGCTATCGCGACGACGCGGCGCGCCATCACCAGATGAAGCCGCTCGACCATCTTGCCCTCGACGGTAATGACGCCCTTTTTCTGATTTGCCGGCTCGTCAAAAGTCTTGATGATTTTTTTCGACCACGCAACTTCTTCGTCGGTTGGCGAAAACACATGATTGCACGGCGTGACTTGCGAGGGGTGTATGAGGGTTTTGCCGTCCATGCCGAGCGTGCGGCCATGTTCGCATTCGGCACGAAAACCGGTCTCGTCCTTGAAGTCGTTGTAGACGCCGTCAATGACATCAAGCCCGTAAGCGCGCGCCGCGACCAGCGTCATGGCCAACCACGGGACCACCGCGAAACGACTGTTGGTTGCGCGCGCCCGGCTCTCTTTCAAGAGATCGTTGGTGCCAAGCACGAGGCACGATAGGCGGCTTTCAGGGTCGGCCCCGCAGGCCGCAATCTCGCGGGCGTTGATGATGCCCATGGGCGTTTCGATCATCGCCCAAAGGCGTACCTTGTCCGACACCCCCGTGGCCTTCACGACCTTGGAGGTGCTGATGATATCGCCCGGCTGCGACACTTTGGGAACCAGCACGGCATCCGGCTCGACCGCCAGAGCCGCGTGCAAATCCGCCATGCCCCATGGGGTCTCGAGGGCGTTGACGCGTAAAATGACTTCGCGCGCACCAAAGCCACCGCTCTTAACGGCCGCCACCGCTTTATCGCGCGCTTTGACCTTGTTGTCCGGTGCGACCGAATCTTCTAGATCGATGATCAAACAATCCGCGGCCAGCGATTTGGACTTCTCCAGCGCGCGCTCGTTGTCGCCGGGAAGATAGAGCACGCTGCGACGCGGCCGAATCACCATAGAACCCTCTTGATTTCACTGTGCTGCGCCGCAATATACCGTGCTTCGTGGCGCTGGCCATAGTCTGTTTGACTAGGTATCGATTATTGGATGTTCAAAGATTGCGGTTGCTGATGGCGATGCGAGACTATCCGCCGATTTACATTGGCAATTGCAGCGCGTGCGACCGTCATACTTTGCGGACAGGAAAATAACCGGTGGCTAAGAACGCGGTTGGCCGTTTTGACTTTCTCCAGCATGAAGCCACTGGAGGCATTGTTCTTTTTATCGCGGCCTGTCTTGCTCTCGCGATCGCCAATTCACCGGCTCACGACGGCTACGACCGCCTTCTCAGCGCGCATATGACGGTTGGGGTTGCACCATTCGCACTTTCGAAAACCGTGTTGCATTGGATCAACGATGGTCTGATGGCGATTTTCTTTTTTCTCGTTGGACTTGAAATCAAGCGCGAATTTCTCGTCGGCGCGCTGTCGTCGCGCAAGAGCGCTGCGCTTCCCATAATCGCCGCACTCGGTGGCATGGTGGTTCCAGCGCTCATCTACGCCGTCATAAACTGGAATGATGCCATTGCGATTCGAGGTTGGGCGATACCAGCGGCAACCGACATCGCGTTTGCCGTTGGTGTGATGGCTATGCTGGGATCGCGCATTCCCCCGGCCTTGAAAATATTTCTATTGGCGCTGGCGATCATTGATGATCTTGGCGCGATTCTCGTCATCGCCCTGTTTTTTACAGATAACTTGTCACTGTCCGCGTTGGCCTTAGCGGCTTGCGGTCTGTTGGCGTTGGCATTCCTCAACGACCGCCGCGTGACGCGGATTTGGCCTTACGTTTTTGTTGGTGCGTTTGTCTGGATCTGTGTTCTGAAATCGGGTGTTCACGCGACCCTTGCCGGCGTCGCGACGGCGCTCGCAATCCCTCTCAAAGCCAGTTCTCGAGGGCTTGAAGGCCCACTTGAGAAACTTGAGCACCGCTTGTCACCTTGGGTCAGCTTCGGCGTCCTGCCGATTTTTGCTTTTGCGAACGCAGGCGTGTCGCTAGCGGGCGTCGCACCCTCGCAATTTATCGCGCCAATACCGCTTGGGATTATCCTTGGCCTGCTTATTGGAAAGCCGCTGGGGATCTACAGTTTTGCGCGCCTTTCAATTCACAACGAGCGAGCCGAAATGCCGGCTGGTACCAGCCGCCAGCAGTTGTTGGGGGCAGCCATTCTCGGCGGCATCGGTTTCACGATGAGCCTGTTTATCGGCACGCTGGCCTTGCCCGACCCCAGTTTTGCAACCCCCCTGCGCATCGGCGTTTTAACGGGATCGATTTTGTCGGGGCTGGCCGGGTATTTGATTTTATCTCAAAAGCAGCAATCCAAATAAGGAGTTAACATGGCGCTTTTCCCCGAATCCCTGACGGACCGCTACCGGCGCTTCAAGCATCGCATCTTTGTTCCCAATGCCGACCAGTATGAAGAGTTGGCCACCTACGGCCAAAACCCGGAGATCATGATCATTTCGTGTTGCGATAGCCGTGTCGATCCAGAAACGATTTTCAATGCGATGCCGGGCGAACTGTTCGTGGCGCGCAATGTCGCCAACCTCGTGCCGCCGTTTGAAACGGGCGGCAAATATCACGGCGTCAGCGCGGGCATCGAGTTCGCGGTTATGAATTTGCGGGTCAAGAGTCTTGTCATCATGGGTCATTCCGGCTGCGGCGGGGTCAAGGCCGCCCTTGACCAGAGCGCGGCGATCGAAACGGAAGCGCATTTTATTTCACGCTGGATGTCAATGTTGGATGAAGCCCGTCTGAGCGTTTTGGCATCGCATCAAATGTCGTCACATGCCGACAAACTGCGGGCCCTGGAACTTGCCGCAGTAAAGACATCTATCAAGAACTTGCGGACATTTCCGTTCGTCAAGGCTCTCGAAGACAACGGCAAGCTTGCGATCCACGGCGCGCATTTCGACATCAAGTCTGGGACGCTTTCCGTCCTAAACCATCAGACCGGCAATTTCGTCGGCTTGTAAAAACCGGCTATCACCGCCGGCGCGAGGCTTGGTGACTTCAGCCTTTTACGCCGGTCTTGGCGGCTTCAATGGCTGGCAACATCTTGGTTTTGATCGATTCAGCCGTCATCGGCCCGATGTGCTTGTAGACGATCTCGCCGCGGCCGTTCACTACGAACGTTTCTGGCGTGCCATAGACCCCCCAATCAATGGCGCGGCGGCCGCTGTCGTCGGCGCCGACGGCCGTGAAGGGATTGCCATAGCGGCCGAGGAAACGCCGCGATGCGGCACCCTCGTCCTTGTATGCGACGCCGTAAACGTCGACCCCCGTTTGAACTTTGAGGTCTGCGACAAAGGCATGCTCTTCGATGCATTCCGGGCACCACGAGGCCCAGAAATTAACGACTGAAACTTTGCCTTTGGCGAGATCGGCGGTTGAAAACCCTGGCACCGATTTGCCTTCTAGGAGCAAACCGTCGAGGCCTGGAAATGTCGCCTGCGGGGCGGGTTTGCCGATAAAGGTCGACGGCAGACGGGACGGATCGCCCGACCGCAGCGCGACGGCGAAAAAACCTGCGACGACGCAAAAAATCGCAACCGGCAGCAATCGAAGTTTGTTCGGCGACACCGTTGTCATAGATCCTCATTTGGAGTGCTCGACGCCGAGCGGCGTTTGATGCCGCGATCCTGCAGGTCTTGAAGCGCGCGCTGTTGGCGCCGGCCGTCGGCCAACAGCCACATAATCAGCCCGCCGATCACGATCGTGACGGCTGCATACGATGCCCAGATAAAGGCGGCATGTGGTCCCAAATCCATCACGTGGCCCTCTCGGCGGCGCCGATCGCCGACAACCTCAAGGATTTGACGCGGCGGCGCAGGATTTCGTTGCGCATCGCTTTCATGTGCATCGCCACAAACAGCAGCGTGAAGCCCAGCGCCATGATGAGAAGCGGCCAGCGCATGCTCGGATCGACGCTCGATGTAAAGCCGGTCGAGGGCTGGTGAAGCGTGTTCCACCAGTTAACAGAAAACTTGATAATGGGCAGGATGGCAACGCCAACGAGCGCCAGGATTGCGGTCAGTTTGGCGGCTAGGCTTTCATCCTCAAGCGACGAGCGCAGAGCCATCAAGCCGAGATAGAGAAAAAATAGAATAAGCACCGACGTCAGCCGGGCGTCCCACACCCAATAGGTGCCCCACATCGGCTTGCCCCACAGCGATCCGGTCAGCAACGCCAGCGCCGTAAAGGCCGCGCCGATGGGCACAGCAGATTTGGCCGATACGTCGGCAAGAGGGTGGCGGAACACCAACAAGCCGAAGCTCGACAGCGCTACGAACCCGTAACCCATCATGGCAAGCCAAGCACTCGGGACGTGGATGTACATGATCTTGACCGTCTCGCCCTGCTGGTAATCCGCCGGCGCAACGAAGAACGCCAGATACAGCCCGTAGCTGATCAAGGCGGCGGCGAGCGCTGCAATCCACGGCAAGATTCGGCCCGTCAGCTCCATGAACCGGGTCGGATTGGCGAGGCGTTGGGTCAGCGTTTGCATGGGCTCGATCTATGGCTCAGTGCGGGTTTGCGCAACGATATGAATGTAGTGCTCTAGTCTTGCATTTGAATACGTAGCGCCGCCGCCGCCGCGATAGGCCCCAAAACGATCGACGCCAAGGACACCGCAATCAGGATCAAGAATGAGGCGGTGAAGCCCTCGGATGCAAGTGTCGCGGCACTCAGAGCCAATATTCCGAATATCAGGGTCGGGATATAGAGCGGTAGAACGAGAAGCGCCATCAACAGTCCGCCACGCCGCGCTCGCAACGTTAGTGCCGCGCCTATGGCCCCCAGGAAACTGACTGCAGGCGTGCCGGCCAGCATGGTCGCGATGAGCACGGGGTATGCTTTGAGGTCGAGGTTCAGTAACAAACCAAGAACTGGCGCCAGCAAGGCCAGGGGGATGCCCGTTGTCAGCCAATGGGCGAGTGACTTCGCCGCCGCCACCAGTTCCAACGGCAGTGCTCCCGTGGCGATTATCTCAAGCGTACCGTCGTCATAGTCGGCTTCGAAGATCCGGCTGAGCGATAATAGCGCCGCCAGCAGAAGCGCGATCCAAAGGATGCCGGCGGCCATTCGCGATAACAGGACGAGGTCGGGTCCGAGGCCGAGCGGCATCATTGCGACCACGACAAGGAAAAATCCCAGCGCCGTGCCAATCGCACCGCCCTCGCGCACGGCAAGGCGCAGATCGCGCATGACCAGCGTCCAAAACGCACTCATGGCGATCTCGCTTTCGCGGCCGATTTCCCGGTCAGGGCCAATTCCCGGGCGCGCTCAAGCCCAAGCGGTAAGTGCGTGGCGGCGATAGCGATGCCGCCTTTGCTGGTGTGCGCATTGACGGCGTCGCTCAACAGTTTGGTGGACGCGGTATCAAGCGAAACGGTTGGTTCATCGAGCAGCCAAATCGGGCGCTCAGCCGCCAGCAAACGCGCCAGCCCCAAGCGGCGCTTTTGTCCAGCCGACAGGTATCCGGCTGGAAACTCGGCGAGATCGCGCAATCCAAAGCGTTGCAGAGCTCTCTCGGTCCGTGCCGCCGCGCCCGTGTCGCCGCCAAGAAAGCTGGCCCAGAAGGCAACGTTTTCGAAAACGCTAAGGGCGCTCTTCAAAGCGTTGGCGTGGCCGACGTTATGGCAGTGTTCGACGATGGCTTTTTCGCTGTCGCCGCCGGTGAGTACAATCGTACCCTTGGAAGGCTTCAGAAATCCGGCAATCGCGCGCAGCAACGTGGTCTTGCCGGCGCCATTTGGACCGGTCAACACCAGAGCTTCGCCGGATTTGACAGTGAAAGACAAATCCTCGACGACCGGCCGCGCGCCGCGCTCGATCAGCAGATTTTCAGCGTTAAGCTGCAAGAAAATAACCCTGACCTTAACGGACGAGAAAAGAGTGGCATTTGACCGCAAGACCAGCATGATCCGAAGTCGAGTGTTCCCCTGCCGGCAAAGCTTATATAAAAGGCTTGAGATACCTTTCGCTAGCGCAAAAGCGGGGGACTGACTGACCTCGAGACGTTTGCTCTCGAAGCGGTGTAGCTCCCCCCGATCCACCGGCACTCCGGCGGCGCGGCTCTTCGTCTCCCAATAGGAGGATTGACCTTGAGCGCCCTCACACCCGTTTCCATCGATAGCTACAAATGCCTGAGGACATTGACTGTCGATGGTAAAAGCTACGTTTACTACTCACTTCCCGACGCCGAAAAGAACGGCCTGGCTGGCATTTCGAAGCTGCCGTTCTCCATGAAGGTGCTGCTGGAAAATCTGCTGCGGCATGAGGATGGCCGCTCGGTTACCAAGGCCGACATCGCGGCTATGGCAGGCTGGCTCGACAACAAAGGCAAGACCGACAAGGAAATCGGTTTCCGCCCGGCCCGCGTCCTGATGCAGGATTTCACCGGCGTCCCCGCGGTCGTCGACTTGGCTGCCATGCGCGACGGCATGACCAAGCTCGGGGGCGATCCCAAGAAGATAAATCCGCTGGTCCCTGTCGATCTGGTCATCGACCACTCGGTCATCGTCGACGAATTCGGCACCAACAAAGCGATTCAGCACAACGTCGAACTCGAATACGAACGCAACGGCGAGCGCTACAACTTTTTGAAATGGGGGCAGGGCGCGTTCGAAAATTTCCGCGTCGTGCCGCCCGGTACCGGCATCTGCCATCAGGTCAATCTCGAATATCTGGCGCAGACGGTGTGGACCAACAAAATGGCTGACGGTAAGACCGTCGCCTATCCCGACACACTGGTTGGCACCGATAGCCACACCACCATGGTCAACGGCCTCGCGGTGCTTGGCTGGGGTGTCGGCGGCATCGAAGCCGAAGCGGCCATGCTTGGTCAGCCGCAATCGATGCTCATTCCCGAAGTCATCGGCTTCAAATTGACCGGCAAACTGACCGAGGGCGTGACCGCGACCGATCTCGTGCTGACCGTCACGCAGATGTTGCGCCGGAAGGGCGTGGTCAACAAGTTTGTCGAGTTCTTCGGCCCCGGCCTCGACAACATGACGCTGGCCGATCGCGCCACCATCGCCAACATGGCGCCGGAGTATGGCGCGACGTGCGGGTTCTTCCCCGTCGATGGCGAAACTTTGACGTACTTGACGATTTCCGGCCGCGACACTCACCGCATTGCCCTGGTCGAAGCTTACAGCAAGGCCCAAGGCCTATGGCGCGAGAAAAACTCAGCCGACCCGGTGTTCACCGATACGCTCAGCCTCGATCTGACAGAGGTCGTACCCTCGATGGCAGGACCCAAACGGCCTGAAGGCCGCATCGCGCTGACCGGCATCAAAAGCGGTTTTGCCACCGCGCTCGACACCGAATACAAAAAGCCGGGAGAGCTTCAAAAACGTGCGGCGGTTGCGGGAGAAAAATTCGATCTCGGTCATGGCGATGTCGTTATCGCCGCGATCACGAGCTGCACCAATACGTCGAACCCGAGCGTGCTAATCGCGGCCGGCCTGCTGGCGCGTAACGCTGTCGCCAAGGGTTTGACGTCGAAGCCGTGGGTCAAGACATCGCTGGCGCCAGGATCGCAGGTGGTTGCCGCCTACCTCGAAAAATCGGGGCTGCAAACGTCGCTTGATCACTTGGGTTTCAATCTCGTCGGCTTTGGCTGCACGACCTGCATTGGCAATTCCGGCCCGCTGCAGCCAGAGATTTCAAAAACCATCAACGACAACGGCTTGGTGGCGGCGGCCGTGCTCTCGGGCAACCGTAATTTCGAGGGCCGCGTAAGTCCCGACGTTCAAGCCAACTATCTGGCCTCGCCGCCTTTGGTGGTTGCTTATGCCTTAGCAGGCTCGGTGCAAAAGGATCTGACGACGGAGCCGCTCGGCACGGGCAAAGGCGGCAAGCCGGTTTATCTCAAAGATATCTGGCCGACCTCGCATGAAATCCAGAAATTCGTGGTCGAAAATATCACCCGCGAGATGTTCAAATCGCGCTACGCCGATGTCTTCAAGGGCGACGGCAATTGGCAAGGCATCAAGACCAGCACGGGCTTGACGTACGGTTGGGACGCGCACTCGACCTACGTGCAAAACCCGCCGTACTTTCAATCGATCACCAAAACGCCAACGGTCATCGCCGACATTAGCAGCGCCCGCATCTTGGGGCTGTTCGGCGACAAGATCACCACCGACCACATCTCGCCCGCGGGTGCGATCAAAGCCGCCAGCCCGGCTGGCAAATATTTGCTCGAGCACGGCGTCAAACCCGCCGACTTCAATCAATACGGCACCCGGCGCGGCAACCACGATGTCATGATGCGTGGCACTTTCGCCAACATCCGCATCAAGAACCACATGGTCAAAGACGCGAGCGGCGCGGTCAAGGAAGGCGGACTGACCATCCATTATCCGCCGGCGAAAGAAATGCCGATTTACGACGCGGCGGTGGCTTACGAAAAAGCCGGCGTGCCGCTGGTTGTTTTTGCCGGCATCGAATACGGCAACGGCTCGTCGCGCGATTGGGCGGCCAAGGGCACCAAACTGCTCGGCGTCAAAGCTGTCATCGCGCAATCGTTCGAGCGCATTCACCGATCCAACCTTGTCGGCATGGGCGTCGTGCCGTTTACCTTCGACGAAGGCACGACTTGGCAAACGCTTGGGCTGCAGGGGAGCGAAACCGTTTCGATCAAGGGCTTGGCGGCTATCAAGCCGCGCCAGAAAATGACTGCGGAAATTACCGCTGCTGACGGCACCAAAAAGTCCGTGCCGATCTTGTGCCGTATCGATACCCTTGATGAGCTCGAGTACTTCAAGAGCGGCGGCATCCTCCACTACGTGCTGCGGAACTTGGCGGCGTAGGGCGGCACGAACTCGTCGATGCGCTCTAAGCCCCGCTTGATCTCGTTGAGCGTCTGCTTCTGGTTGCAACCGATCGTGGTCACGGTCTGCCGTTTTCGCCACCACAGGCCCGAAGATCCGAGCGTTTGATTTAGCATGCGCTTCGTTTGTCAGACCAACGTCCGAGCATCATGGTTCCAATTAACGCTTAATTAACGCAAGTGCTCCGGGCACGGGCGATTTGTGGGATTGTGGGCACGTCGACGGACATGCGCTCCGTGACGTGACGCCGCAAGTTTTTATCCCGCCAGTTCTTGGAGTTTCCCGTGGCCACTGTTCTCTTCGGTTCCGCAGCCAGCAACCTCATCACCGTCAGCGGCCTCGCGAAAGTGACGGATCAAACCCGGTTTCCGCTCGAAACCACGTGGTGCACCGCCGACGGTTACTACATCACCGCTTTCGGGCAAGATCTCAGCCTCGACGCGACGGGCACCTATCACGGAACGGCCGAAGACATTCGCATCTCCGATTCGGCCGGCAATCTTCTGCTCGTCATGCGCGGCGTGCATTTGCCTTTGCTACCTCTGACCAGCGGTTTCGACACGACAAACTTCCTCGGCGGCGATGATTCGATCGTCGGATCCGACAACGGCGAAACCATCTACGGGCTCGGCGGCAACGATGTCGTCGATGGCCGTGGCGGCGACGACACAATTTACGGCGGCGACGGCCATGATCACATCGGCGGTAACGGCGGCAACGATACGCTCTTTGGCGGCAATGGCGACGATACGGTTGTGGGTGGCGCGGGCGACGACAACCTCTCGGGCGACGCTGGCAACGACACGATTTTGGGCGATGACGGCAACGATGTCGCTGACGGCGGGGATGGCGACGACTGCATTTACGGGGGCAATGGCGACGACCACATTGGCGGCAACGGCGGCAACGACACGCTCTACGGCGGCTACGGCAACGATACCGTTGTCGGCGGCGCAGGCGACGACTGGCTCTATGGCAACGCCGGCAACGACACGCTTCTCGGCGACGACGGCGACGATATCGTCTTCGGTGGCGGCGGTGCCGACAGACTCGAGGGCGGCAACGGCAATGACGATCTCTACGGCGGCAACGGCAAGGACATCATCTTCGGCGGCGACGGCGTCGACTTTATCACCGGCGGTCTCGGCCGCGATATCCTGACCGGCGGCGCTTGCACCGACTATTTCAACTACGACGCTTTGGCCGAAGTTGGCGTTGGCGCGACCCGCGATCTCATCACCGACTTCGAGCAAGGCGTCGATAAAATCGGCCTCGCCGACATCGATGCCAACATCTACGCGGTTGGCAATCAGGCGTTCAGCTTTAGGGGCTACGGCGAGGTCATCACGCCCGGCGAAGCTGGCAAGCTGAAGTTCTATTTCGTCGATCTCGCCGGCACCGACAACGATAGAACCATCGTCCACGGCGACGTTAACGGCGACGGCAAGGACGACTTGCAGATCGAGCTTTGCGGCTTGATCCATCTGACCAAGGACGACTTCATCCTATAAAATTTGCTGCTCTCGCTGTAATTTAAAGCCAGTCGCGACCGTAGAGCTTAATGGCTCACCCAGTCGTGACTGGCTTTTTCGCGTTTTGAGCTACAATATAACGTTATGTTTGGCCGGGCAGCCGCGCCAAGAAATTTCAAATGCTAGGTGATTTAATGCGTTGGAAGACGGCTGTGATGGCCTTGGCCGGATGCTTGGGCATTGGCGCTGCCTGGGCGGCGGCGGCTGAAGACGCTGTGCCCGCCGTTCCTTCGACTCACAATTCGGCCGACCAGGGCCTGCCGATCCGCGCCGTCATTGAACTTTTCACGAGCCAGGGTTGTTCGTCGTGCCCCCCAGCCGATGTGCTGCTTCAAAAATACGCCGCCGACCCGAGCGTCATCGCCCTCTCCATGCCGGTCGATTATTGGGACTATTTGGGCTGGAAGGATACCTTTGCCTCGCCCCGCAACAGCGAGCGTCAGCGCGCCTACGCCAAGGCCCGTGGTGACGGCGCGATTTATACGCCGCAAGTCGTCGTCAACGGCACGCTGCACGTCAACGGCGCGCAACAATCCGAGATCGATACCGCGATCGATGTGACCTCCAAGAATGCAGCCTTGCCGAAGGTGCCGATCCGGTTCTGGCAAGAGAGCAACAATTTGAACATTATGGCCGGCTGGGCTGAAGAGGGCAAAGAGGTCAAGGAAGCGACGATTTGGCTCGGTGTGGTGCAGACATCGGGCAGCGTCGAAATTCCGAGAGGCGAGAATGCCGGCAAGAAATTGGCCTACACCAATATCGTCCGTGAATTGACGCCGGTCGGACTGTGGAAGGGGAAGCCGATGATGATTCAAATTCCCCGTGCCGCCATCATGCAGCCGGCAACGCAAAAATCCGTCGTGCTCATCCAGGAAGGCAAAGCCGGCGCCATCATCGGCGCGGCTTGGGCCGGGTTGTGGTGAACTGAAGGAAAAGTTACGCCGCGAAGCCGCGCTTTTTTAAGAGGCCGTCGATCTTGGGGGCACGGCCGCGAAACGCGATGTAAGCCTGCTCGGGATCACGCGTGTTACCAGCCGAATATATATGCTCCTTGAGCTTTCGGGCCGTCTTTTTGTCGAAGACGTCGCCGGCTTCTTCGAAGGCTTCGAAGGCGTCGGCGTCCATAACCTCCGACCACAAGTAGCTGTAATACCCGGCCGCATAGCCCCCCATGATGTGCATGAAGTGGGGCAGGCGGTGGCGCATCACGATTTCGTCCGGCATGCCGATGCGATCGAGCGCGTCACGCTCGAACTTGTCGACGTCAAAACCGTTGATGCCGGTTTGCGCGTAAAGGGCCATGTCAACCAGCGCGGACGAGGTATATTCGACGGTTGCAAATCCCTGATTGAAATTCCGCGTCGCTTTAAGACGCGTCAACAGCCGCTCGGGCATCGGCTTGCCGGTTTGATAATGGCGGGCATGGCGCTCCAAGACTTCGCGCGTCGACAGCCAGTGCTCGTAGAGCTGCGAGGGTAGTTCGACAAAGTCGGTCGACACCGCCGTGCCTGCCAACGACGGATACGTTACATCCGACAACAGGCCATGAAGGCCGTGTCCAAATTCGTGAAAGAGCGTGCGCGCATCATCGAAAGATAGCAGCGCCGGTTCGCCCTTTTGACTTTTCGCGAAATTCAAAACATTGATGATGATGGGCCGCTGGCCACGGCCGATGTTGTGCTGCTCGCGGAATGCAGACATCCAAGCGCCAGAGCGCTTCGAAGCCCGCGCGAAGTAATCACCGATGAATATCCCGATTTCGCTATCGCTCTTGTCCGTAACTCGCCAGATCCGCACTTCGGGATGGTAGCGGGCTACGTCTTTGAGTTCCTTAAACCGCAAACCGAACAGCCGGGTCGCGCAGTCGAATGCCGCCTCGATCATGTTGTCGAGCTGAAGGTAGGGGCGAATTTCCGCTTCATCGAGGTCGAAGCGCTGCCTGCGAACTTTCTCGGAATAATAGCGCCAGTCCCACGGAGCAATTTGGAAATTACCGCCCTCGTTGCGCACTTCAGCGGTTAACGCTTCGGACTCCTGCTTGGCGCGCGCCACGGCCTTTGGCCAGACCGCTTCCAAGAGGGCGTGAACGTTGCTTGGTTCCTTGGCCATCGTATCTTCAAGGCTGAACTCGGCGTACGAGGCAAAACCCATGAGCTGGGCGTATTCCGTGCGCAAGGCGACCGCCTCGACCACCAGTTGACGGTTGTCGGTATCGCCGCCGTTAGCGCCGCGCGAGACCCAAGCCTTGAACGCTTGCTCGCGAAGATCCCGCCGGCTCGAATAGGTCAAAAAGCCTTCGACACTGGCGCGGGCGAGCGTGATGACCGCTTTACCCGATAAGCCCTGGTCGGCGGCTGCGCACTCGGCCGCACTGCGCAAGGAGGGCGGTAAACCAGCAAGATCTTTTTCACCCTCCAAGACCATCTGCCACGATTGCTCGTCTTTCAAAACGTTCTGCATGAATTGGGTGACGAGGGTCGCCAGACGCGAATTGATGGCCTTGACCCGCGCCTTCGCGGCTGAAGACAGCTTGGCGCCAGCGCGCACGAAACTCAGATGCCGGCGCTCAAGGACGCGAACATCTTCGTCGCTGAGTTTTAAGCTTGCGCGGCGTCGGTAGAGATCGTCTATGCGTTTGAAAAGCTTGGCATCGAGGAGGATTTGGGAGTTGTGCGCGGCAAAGCGCGGCGCCATCTCGCGCGACAGCTCTTGCAGCTCAGGGGTAGAATCTGTCGCTTCCAAATTGCCGAATAAGCCACCGGCGCGGCCGATCAGGCGACCACTTTTCTCAAGCGCGAGAATGGTATTTGCAAAGCTCGGCTTGGCCGGGTTGCTTGAGATTTTTTTGATTTCAGCGGCGTGCTCTCGTAAGCCCGCTTCGAGCGCCGGCTTAAAGTGACGAGTCTCGAACTTCCCAAAAGGCGGCAGTTTAAGAGGCCCTGACCACGGCGCCAGCAAAGGGTTGGGATCGCGCCGGCTGCCGCATGAGATGGATCTGCCGGCGTTGCTTTTTGCTTTCACTGTCGTTCCCATCGCCATCTCCTCGCAGACCCCTTGCCGCGCTGAAAAAGTCATACGCGAATTCGCGGGCAACGGCTCATGCCATTCGGCGGAGCGGGCCTTCAAGGTGTTGTGATGGCCCAGAAAAGGCGAAGGGCCGGCTGGGGAACCGGCCCTTCGTGAGACTTGCCATCTGGCAGGGCACCAGACGGCGGGGGACTATCAGGGGAGAGTTGCCGAAGGCCCGGCTCCTTAAAGGTGGCCCCGGGGGGCTGGGGGGCTGAGTATCCAGAGCCGGTTCTCGGAGCCAGGCCTCAGGCAACGGTTAGGATGATCACGCCGCAATACGGCGGATTGAGGCCGGGACGTGGACCCTAATTTGTCTAACCTTGGGTATTTCGGTGCTGAACCACCCCCGCGCCTGACACGTCTTTCAACGTGGCCCTTGCAATCTTCGCGATGTGGCGCAATCTTCATATGAGTTCTGACGGGAGGCTCAGTTTGAGTGACTCTGAACCGATAGTTTTCCGCCCGCGCCATGCGGGCCAGACCAACCAGCCGGCGCCCAAGACGACCCGCGATAACGGGGTGTTCGAGGCGGCATTCAACCGCCAGGAATTATCAGCCATTTTGACGCTTTACGGCCGCAAGGTCGCCAAGGGCGAATGGCGCGATTACGCCATCGATCTACTGCGCGACAGAGCGGTGTTTTCCGTCTTCCGCAAGGCCAGCGAATTTCCACTCTATAGGATTGAAAAGAACCCCAAGCTCGCGCGTAAGCAGGGGGCTTACAGTGTCGTAGCCGCGACTGGTTTGATCTTGAAGCGCGGGCACGATTTGACCCGCGTTTTGGATGTGCTCGACACCCGGCTGGAAATTGTTTCGACTTAGACGTCACAAAAAAGGGCCCCAACGCAGGGCCCTTTTCCAATTCCGATGGGACGCCAATTTAGCTTTCGCTGTTCATGATCCCGAGAATGTTCAGGATATGAACGAATAGCGTGACGAAGCTGCCGTAGAGCATAAAGGCGCCGAAGATCGAAGAGCGCTTGGTGAAAGTCTCATCGCCGTGGCTTGCACGCTGCAGGTACATCGACTTGATCTCTTGCGTTTCATAGGCCGTGACGGCGGAGAACAGCAAGACGACGAGGCCAGAGATGACGAGGCTCATCATTTTGCTGGTGCCGGGATCGCTGATGAAGAAGAAGCTGACCAGCATGGCGATGATCAGACCGATCGAGGCCATCGACATGAAGCCGCCCCAGCCCGTCATATCGCGCTTGGTGGTGTAGCCGATGAGACTGGTGGCCAGGAACGTCGCCGAGGCGATCGCAAAGGCCTGGCCGACAACGCCGGTCATGCCCTTGGACATGAACATGAAGATCATCGGTGCGATCAGCGCACCCCAAAGTGCGCAGTATGTCCAATAGGCGCCGTGGGCGAGGGCGACGCTACCCGAGTAGAACAGCTTATGGGCAAAGAAGCCGAGGCCAAGGATGGCCGCGAATACAACCCAACGGAACCCACCGGTTCCAACAGCCATCATCAACGACGGATTGGCGATCAACGCAAATACAACTGCCGCAGTGGCGGCGACGCCCAGCGCCATGTAGTTGTAGGTGCCAAGCATGAACGCCCGCAAGCCTTCGTCGACGCCGGCACGACCGGCGGTCTGTGAAACGGCGCGTGGCGAATACATCTGAGCCATTATCTTCAAGTCCTTTCGCGATTTGGTGGAAGCCACCCGGAATGCCACCAGCATATGAGCCCTCCTGCCGCCGGGTTCAAGAGCCGTCAACGACAGCGGATACAAGATTTTACTCGCTTCGGAGATAAGGTACCGGCGGCGCCCTCAGCACCCCCCACGTTCCAATGCCGCCAAATAGGGCTATCAGGCCGGCTGCGACCGCCAAGGTCTGCGCCACAGCCCAAGGCGAGAATACAAAAGGCAGCTCCATCAAACGTGTGACGGCGATCCACGCGGCGAGCGTGCCCAGCATGGTCGCGACCACGGCCGCGATCACCGCCAGCAGCGCATATTCGAGGGCGTGTGATGTCAGGATCTGGCGGCGGCTGGCGCCGAGAGTCTTGAGAATAACCGCTTCCAAAGTCCGGCGCCGTTGCGCGGTGACCAACGCCCCGGCCAATACCAGGGCTCCCGCTGCCAACGTCACACTACTCGCAGCCTTGATCGCAATCATGATCTTGCCGAAGATCTTATTGACCTGATCGATGGCGTCGCGAACGCGGATGGCGCTGACGGTCGGAAAACTTTTACCCAGATCGCGGACCAAGCCAACTTCGGTTGCCGACGTCGTACCTTTCGGAAGGCGTATCGTCGCGAGCAGATTGTACGGTGTCGCCTGCAGGGTGTTGGGCGAAAATACCATCACGAAATTGATCGCCAGACTCTCCCATTTGACCTCGCGAAAGTTGAATATCTTGGCATCGACATTGCGCCCCATGATGTTGACAGTCACCATGTCGCCGATCGCCAGCCCGAGTTTCGTGGCGATATCGCCTTCAAACGAGACCAGCGGCGGGCCGCTGTAATCAACCGGCCACCAAGTGCCACTCGTTAACTTCGAGCCTTCCGGTACTTCGTTGGCATAGCTAAGGCCGCGATCGCCATTCAGCACCCATTGCACTTCCGGCGGCGCTTTGAGATCTTCGACGGGCGTGTCTTTGACCTGCACCAGCCGTCCGCGGAGCATTGGCGCCTCGGTCAGCTTTGCGCCCGATACCTTGCTCAGAACTTGGTTGGTCAAGTCCTTCATGTCGGACTTTGCAATGTCGAGCAAAAAGTAATCGGGCGAATTATCCGGCAAACGGCCGCGCAATTCTTCAAGCATGGAAACGTTTGCGAGGGTTACGGCGACCAGCAGCGACAAGCCTGTGCCCAGCGAAAGCACCACCGACTTGGTCAAGCCGTCGGGCGCGCCGATGTTGCGAATGGCAATGGCCAGTTCCGGCCGGCGCAAGCGCGGCATCCGGCGCGCCAAATGGGTGACGAGGATGCCGAGGCCTTCAAATATGGCCAACATTACTGTCAGACCACCCAACACATAAAACGCCAGCTTTTTCGGC
Organism: Hyphomicrobium sp.; assembly: GCA_031365865.1. Taxonomy (GTDB): domain Bacteria; phylum Pseudomonadota; class Alphaproteobacteria; order Rhizobiales; family Hyphomicrobiaceae; genus Hyphomicrobium_B. The sequence goes on from JANLYX010000081.1 coordinate 70,554, forward strand.
TCTGATGTGAGAACGGCCACCGCCAATAACAGCGCCATCATGATTGCCGTCATGATGAGAATGGCGGGCCGCGGCCGGGCCCTGACCGGTTGCACGCTGTCGCGAAACAAGACGCTGGCCCGGACGTGCTCGGCCTGCCCGAGCGGCCACAGCGCAAAGATCAGCGTGATCAAAATGCCGTAGACGGCCGCGACCGCCAGACTGATCACGGACACGCCAAGCTCGACGCGGATCGGCAACGACGCGCCATACAATTTGTCGATAACGGCCGGAACGACCATGCCGAGGCCAAGCCCGATGGCGATACCAAGACACCCCATCGCGAGTATCTGCACGAAAAAGATCGACATAATGTCGCGCCCCGAAGCGCCAAGACTGCGCATGGTCGCGATGACTTTGACCCGCTTGCCGATGAACGTTGTTACGGCGTTCGCAACGCCGACGCCGCCAACCAGAAGCGATGCCAGCCCGATCAGGATCAGAAACTGCCGCAAACGATCGAGTGTGCGCGTCAACTGTGGGGAAGGATCGTGCCGGTCGAGGGCGGTGAAGCCGGATTGGGGCAGTCTTTTCAGCGTTTCTTCGCGCAAGGTTTTGTATTCGTCTTTGCCGGTAGGCACGCTACCGGACAATTTCAGCGCGTAGCGCCATTTAACAAGCGTACCTGGTTTCACCAGTCCGGTTTTCTCAAGCGTGTCAGCCGACACGAACACGCGCGGACCATAGGTCAAGCGATCGGCGACGCCGTCGGGTTCCGACTTGAGCAAGGCCTTTATGACGACTTCGGCTTCACCGATGCGCATCGCTTCGCCGCTCTTCAATCCCAAACGCTCAAGCAGCATGGCGTCCGCGACGGCGCCGCCAGTGCCGACAGCATCGTTGAAGTCGCCGCCGCCCTCCAAAACCACGGAGCCGGCCAGCGGATAACCGCTATCGACACCCTTCAATTCGATGAGCGCCTGCTCCGAGCCGTCAAGCCGGCGCGCCATGGTCCGCAAGGTCGATGTTTCACTGACCAGCCCAAGACCCTCGAAAACTCTGCGCTCTTCCGGGGTAGCGCGAACGTGCATGCGGGCGAACGTCAAGTCGCCGCCAAGAATCATTTCTCCCTGTTGCGCAAAGCCGGCGCGTAGGGCGTCTCCCAGTCCGCCGACAGCGGTGATCACCATGACGCCGAGCGCCAGGCAACTGATGAAGATCTTAAAACCGCTGAGGCCACCGCGAAGTTCGCGGAGACTGATACGCAGCAGCGTCCGCAAGCTTGCTCCGCCGCCGGTATCGGCGCGCCCGCTAGTCTCCACTATTCCCTGAGACGCGGCCGTCATTGCGCGGCTACTTTCGGCGCCGCCTTCGCCATGTCATCAGACGCGACGATGCCATCTCTCATGCGAACGATGCGTTCGGTTGCCCCGGCCAAGCGTTCGTCGTGCGTGACGAGCACCAAGGTCGCGCCGGTTTTCTCGCGCAACCGGAACAGCGTGTCGATGATCTGACGGCCCGTCGTGCCGTCGAGATTGCCGGTCGGCTCGTCGGCGAGAATAACCCGCGGCTGGCGGCTCATGGCCCGCGCGATGGCGACGCGCTGCTGCTCGCCTCCTGAGAGTTCGGCTGGAAAATGGTGGCGTCGCGGCGTCAATCCAACGTCGTCAAGCAAGGATCCCGCGATCTCGAACGCGTCGCCGGCCCCTGCCAGCTCTAAGGGCAGGGCGACATTTTCGAGCGCCGTCATGGTTGGGACGAGATGGAACGATTGGAAGACGATGCCGATGTTGGCGCCCCTCAAGCGCGCCAGCTCATCCTCGCTCATGCCGGAAATGTTGCGGCCCGCGACCTGAACTTTGCCGCGCGTCGGACGCTCCAACCCAGCCATGATCATCAGCAATGAGGTTTTGCCTGATCCCGAGGGACCAACGATGGCGAGTGCCTGACCGGGCTGCACCTCAAGCGAGACCGAGCGCAGAATGTTAACAGGGCCTGCCCGGCTCACCAACGTCAGATCGACATCTTCAAGAGCGATAATGGGGCTCGTCACGGCTTGACATCGTCCTTCTTCACTCCGGCCGGACAATCCGGCGCGACCGACTGCAGTTCCGAACGCCGGCATTGCTGCCCTGACATGAGCTGACCCGACTTGAGCTGCCCCGACTTGAAACCCCAGGCTTAAACACCCAAACTCAAAGTCCGGCTCCGGTCTAAACTCCAGAGCTATATAGCGGTGTTGAGTTTAGTGACCGACAGGTGAGGCGGGAACATGAAGACGAAACATTTGTCAAACCTGCTCAGATCAATCCTATTGATTTTAGCCGCGAGCCTTGCGTCAATTGGAAACGTGTGGGCGGATAGCGCGCCAAAACCGTTGACCATCGTTGCGTTCGGCGACAGTTTGACCGCCGGTTATCAGCTGCCGCGACCGGATGGTTTCCCAGCTCAGCTTCAAGTGGCGCTGGAAGCTAAAGGTTACAAGGTGCGGGTCGTCAATGCCGGCGTCTCGGGCGATACAACCGCCGGCGGATTGGAGCGCCTGGACTGGACGTTGCAAGACGGCGCCGATGCCGTCATTTTGGAACTCGGCGCCAACGATATGTTGCGGGGAACCGACCCGACGGTGCCGCGCGCAAATCTCGATAAGATGCTCGGCATTTTCAAGACCAAAGGCATGGACGTGTTGCTGGCCGGTATGCGTGCAACGACGAACTGGGGCGACGTTTACAAAACGTCGTTCGACGCTATTTATCCCGATCTCGCGGCCAAACACACGGTTGCATTATACCCGTATTTCATGGACGGCATCAGAGCAGACCCAGCCTTTCTGCAGGCCGACGGTTTGCATCCGACAGCCAAGGGCGTCGCTGAAATCGTCAAGCGCATTCTCCCCGATGCCGAAGCCCTCGTGAAAAAAGCTTCAGCCCGTGTCGCTGCCGGCAAATCGCGATGAAAGGCCTCGCCCATGCCCCGCCTTTTCACAGCTCTCGAGATCCCCGCCGATATTGCAGCCGAACTGCGCGGCTTGCAGCAACCGTTGCCGGGTGCGAAGTGGATCGACGCTGAAAATTATCATCTGACGTTACGGTTCGCCGGCGACATCGACAACCGCCTAGCGCGGGAGTTTTCAGACAATCTTGCAGACATCGTTGCCGACGCTTTCGAATTGCGCATCACCGGGCTTGGTGCTTTTGGCGGCAACGATCCCAAAAGCGTTTGGGCCGGCGTTGCTGCTTCACCGCTTCTGGCGGCTCTGGCAAAAGCCCATGAGCGGGCCGCTAGAAATGCCGGACTTCCGCCCGAACGCCATGCCTTCAAGCCGCATGTCACGCTAGCCCGGTTGAGGTATTCGAGCGCGGAAGCGGTGGCCCGCTATCTCAACGGCTTCGGCGGCTACCGGTCAGAACCGTTTGTCGCGACGCGGTTCGTGCTGATGTCATCGAAGCCCTCAACAGGCGGCGGACCGTATGTGGTCGAGGCCGGTTTTCCGTTGAGCGGCGCAGGCTACGCCTTCGACGACGCGGATGCCGTTTGGTGAGCGTGGCCGCCGGGCTCTAACGCACGTCACTGCGCCAGAGATACTTTTTCTGCGGCAAAAATACTGGAGATTGCGCCGGCCGGAAGCCCGTCACATAAATCTGTTCGTGACTCGTCCGTTCGTGACTGAGATGCACCGGCTTTTTACGGGTTGAGATCTTTTGCACCCGCGGCCGCACCGGCTCGTACGTTTCCGGCGCACTGGTTTTTTCGGCGGCCGCTTCTGATTGTGCCGCTGGCTCAGGCGTTGGTTTGTCTTGAGCTGCTGCAACAGGCTCAGGGGTCGCGTCCTTGGAAACGACAGCGTCTGCCTCACGCTTCGCCGCATCGTTGGTCTTGCCGTTAGTTTCGGCGGCCGCGTAACTTTGGTGGCGCGCCGCCTCCTCGCCCGACCAAGGCTGGGGTTTACAGGTGCAGCCCTGAACCAAGGTCTTGCGATAGGCGAATGCCTTGGGTGTTTCGCTATATTTTCGACCCGTAAGATCCATCATCGTATCGGGACTGCCGCCGTCTTCCGGAAAGTAGAATATGCGCGCGTCGTCTCCGCACGCCGACCGGCACGTTTTGATATCGCCCGCGAAGTTTTGGTGGCGCGCGTGATGGCGAAGCGGAAAATAATAGCCGTCGCAGGCCCGCACGCACATCAGGCGATAAGGACCGCCACTATCGGGTGGACCGATGTCGTCCTCAACCTCAGATTTGTGGTGACCACGAGCGGGCGAGATCTCTTTGTCGCGGTGAAAGCGGTGTGCCGGAATTTGAAAGCGCGGCTGTACCGGAGTTTGACCAACCGGCGCGTTGCCGCCAAAACCAAATAGCTTTTGAAACAGCGTCTGCGCCTTTGCTGGCGGCGTCATGGTGACGGAGATGACGATAGAAACGGCGGCGCTCAGAAGCCCGTGCCAGATACGCATGACGCAAATACTCAAATAGCAGTTTTGCACGCCACCTCAATGGAACAGGGCAACGCCGGGGATGTGACCGGGACCATGCACATCACTTTGCAAATTTTTGCTGAACAAAGCCGCTAAATTGCTGTTTCTAGACAATGACCACCACTTTACCCTTGGCCTCGCGGCGGTCGAGGACGCGCAAGGCGTCGGCGGTCTGTGCAAGTGGAAATTTTGCGTGAATGCGTGGCTTTAATTGACCATCCGCGACCCAGCGGAGCAAGCGCGCCATATTGACGGCATGACCGGCGGGATCACGCCGCACAGACTCGCCCCAGAACACCCCGGCGATCGCTGCACCTTTGACAAGCAAGAGATTAAGAGGGATTTTTGGGATCTCGCCGGCGGCGAAGCCAACGACGAGAAAACGGCCGCCCCAGGCCAAGCTGCGCACCAAGGGTTCGGCCGCCTCGCCGCCAATGCAATCGTAGACGGCATCCGCACCCTTGCCGCCCGTCAATGTCTTGACGGCGTCTTTGAGATTGCTGCCTGGAAATTGCACGACGTCATCGGCGCCACTGGCTTTGGCGACGGCAAGCTTTTCGGCTGACGACGCGACCGCAATAACGCGCGCGCCCATCAGTTTCGCGATTTCGACCGCGGCCAAACCTGCGCCACCGGCTGCGCCCGTGACGACGACAGTTTCGCCCGTTTGCAGTTGGCCACGATCTTTCAAGCCATGAACAGCGGTGCCATAGGTGATCGACAAGCCGGCGGCGACGTCGTCGGATACGCCGTCCGGTATAGCGATTGCGGCATTGGCCGGGATCACGACAAATTCTCGCGCGCCGCCCCAGCCGGTATAGGCCATGACCCGGGTCCCGGCTTTAGGTTGCGAAACACCAGGGCCGAGTTGGTCCACGACACCGGAAATCTCGGCACCGGGTGAAAACGGCAACTCAGGTTTAGATTGATATTTGCCGCGCGTGATTAACGTATCGGCGAAGTTGAGGCCGATCGCAGTAACTCTAACCCGTACTTCGCCCGGCCCGGCATCGGGAGCCGCAATATCTTCCAGCTTTAGACCGTCCGGCCCTTCAAGGCTCTTGCAAAGAACCGCCTTCATGTGAGACCTCCCGCTTGAACGACTTTGCCGGACAACGACCGCCAGGGCCATGCATTAACCGCGAGACGTCAAAGATGTCGAGAACGACGACAAGCTGGCCGCCATTAGCCAAGGGCTATTTTGCCATTGGCGCCGAACGCATGTCGAAATCGCTCAATCTCGGCAATCTGATGAGATCGGCGCACGGATTTGGCGCCAGCTTTACATTTACGGTCGGCGCCACTTATCAGGCGCTCGAGGGCCATGCCGATACGTCGAAGGGCCAGCGCCATCTGCCCCACTACAACTGGACAACGCTTGATGAAATGGCGCTCCCGAAAGGCTGCAAGCTGGTCGGCGTCGAACTTCTCGATAGCGCGATCGACTTGCCGAGTTTTCGCCATCCTTTACGCGCGGCCTACGTATTAGGTCCCGAAATGGGATCGCTTTCCGAGCCGCTGCTCGCGCGCTGCGACTACGTGGTCAAGATCCCGACCAGCTTTTGCGTCAACGTCGCGATGGCGGGGGCTATCGTGATGTACGACCGGGTCAAATCCTTGGCCCGCTTTCAAGACCGCCCGGTGGGCGAGGGAGGACCGTGAATGGCGCCAAAGCGCATCCTAAACCGGCTCATCGTTGCAATCGCGTCCGCGACGTTCGCCGCCGCGTTGTTGAGCGGCGCGACTTTTGATGCCGCCGCCGCTGAGGCCGTCACTAAAGCAGACACCTATGGTGACTGGACGCTCTATGCCGATGCAAAGTCACCGCACCTGTTTTGTTTTGTCACCAGCGAACCGAAATCGAGCGAGCCCGCCGATACCGCCAGGGAGCAGCCGCGCGTCTATATTTCGGCTTGGCCGAAAGACGGCGTCAAAGGCGAGGTTAGTTTCCGTCTCGGGTTTCCGGCCAAGAAAAACAGCGAGGTCACCGCCAGCGTCGCGCCGGCGGGCTTCAAGCTCTTTGCCTCCGACGACCGCGCTTACGTCCAAGATGCGACGCAGGAGCTGAAAATGCTCGAGGCCATGAAGAAGGGCGCGAAAGTTACGGTTTCGGCATCGACGCAGACGGGTGTCGCCGTGACCGACAGTTATTCCTTGTCGGGTCTCGGCCAAGCGATGGGACAACTGCAGAGTACGTGTTTCTAGACACTCAAAACGCCTCGACCCAGGGCCGCAATTCCACCTCCGTGCTCCAGGCGCTACGGTGCTGGCGATGGACGTCGAGATAACTTTGCGCAATGGCATCGGGATCGAGCCACTTATCAGGCGGACCAAGCTCATTGGGCTTGGCAAACGTCGTCGCGATGCCACCATCAATGACGAAATGCGCGATATGTAAGCCCTGAGGCTGCAGCTCCCGGGCCATGCTTTGCGCCAAGGCCCGCAACGCGAACTTCTGCATCGCGAACGGCGCCGATCCGCTGCTGCCTTTGACGCTGGCCGTGGCGCCCGTAAAAAAGATCGAGCCCGATTTGCGCGGCAGCATCACACGGGCTGCGCCTTGTCCCACAAGAAAACCGCCATAGGCTCCAACCAATAAAGCCTGCCTGACTTTTTCAGCCTCCAGTTCGCACACTGGCGCGCGGTAGCGTTGGGAGGCATTGAAAACCACCAACGCGCATGGCCCCATTTCAGCTTCGACAGTGCGAAAGATCGTCTGCACGGAATCGGCTTGGGCGACATCACACGCAAAAACGCGGGCCCCGGTTTCAGCGGCAAGCGCGCTCAATTTTTCGACATTTCGAGCGGCCAGTGCGACTGCCATGTTTTGGCTAGCGCACAATCTCGCAAGAGACGCACTGAGGCCCGAGCCTACTCCGAAAATCACCGCCACAGGTTTTGTCACGCTTCAACCTCAAGTTTCTGCTACCGTCCCATGCATCTTACCTCGAAGCTGCGATCGCGCCTATCTTAGGATTGGATTGCGCTTTAATCGATTTCCAAATCCAGCAACTCGCGAGATCCCCATGCCCAAAATTGTTCGCTTTGCAAAAACCGGTGGCCCGGAAGTCCTAGAAATTTTTGACGAGCCGCTGGCGCAACCCAAGGCTGGGGAAGTGCGCTTGAAGGTCGACGCGCTCGGCCTCAACCGTGCGGAAGCCATGTTTCGTGCCGGCGCATATCTGGAAGTTCCCTCTTTACCGAGCCGGCTTGGATACGAGGCCGCTGGCGTTGTCGATGCGGTGGGCGAAGGCGTCACGAACTGCAAAGCCGGCGACCGTGTTAGTACCATCCCAGCGTTTGGTTTGAGCGCTTATGGCGTCTATGGCCAATCGGCGATCGTGCCGGCCTTTGCGGTGGCCGCCTACCCTGAAAATTTGTCGCCTTCACAAGGCGCGGCCATTTGGATGCAATACGTCACGGCCTGGTTTGGCCTTATCGGGCTGGGCAAACTGACAAAAGGTCAATCGGTTATCATTACGGCCGCGAGCAGTAGCGTCGGCCTGGCCGCCATTCAGATCGCCAAAGCCGCAGGCGCAATCGCCATCGCAACAACCCGCAAGCCCGACAAGAAAGCCGCGCTTCTCAATGCTGGCGCGGATCACGTCATCGTCACGGAAGAGGAAGATCTCGTCAAGCGGTCCCTCGACATAACGGGATCGAAGGGCGCAAATTTGATCTTCGATCCGGTTGCCGGGCCGGGACTCGAAAGTCTTGCAAACGCGTCCGCACAAGGAGCGACAATTCTCGTCTACGGCGCCTTGGATAACCGGCCGGCGCCGTATCCGCTGTTCCCAGCTCTTCAGAAGGGACTATCGATTCGCGCCTTCACACTCTTTGAATGTTCGACGATCCCGGAAGTTCTCGAACGCGGCAAACGCTATGTCTACGACGGCCTGGCTTCAGGCGCGCTTCACCCGATCATCGACCCTAAATCGTTTGTGCTCGATCAGATCGCCGACGCCCATCGCTACATGGAAAGCAACGTTCAATTCGGAAAGATTGTCGTCACGGTCTAACGGGCGCCGGTTTGCTCGACAGCGGGTTTATTTTTAATCCGGTTGAGATGCCGTTAAAGTGTACGAAAACAGACAAAATAGTTAGTTTTCAAAGCCAGAACAAACATACATTAGTTTCAGCGCTTGCGAACAGCATTGGCAACAGGCAATTGGGAGACATCACGATGCTCTTGCCCATCAAGGAGCAACGAGCATGGCCAATGCGAGTCTCTCGCGAAATATCATTTTGTCGCGCCTTTCCGCCAGTGAACGAGCAATTCTGGCTCCCCACTTAGAGCCTGTTGATCTTGAACTCCGGCAACGGCTGGAGCCTCCGAACAAGCCCATAGAACATGTCTATTTTGTCGAAGACGGAATCGTGTCGGTGGTTGCACGCGGCTCGCCCGACGTGCAAGTTGAAGTTGGCATTGTCGGTCATGAAGGATTGACCGGGTTGCCGGTCATCATGGGCACCGATCGCTCCCCTCACGACGTTTTTGTTCAAGCCGCAGGTCATGGACAGCGGATGACGGCCGACGCGTTGCGACGGGCGATGGAGATCTCGCCAGGTTTTCGCGCCAGCGTTCTCTTGTTTGCTCACGTCTTTACCGTGCAGGCTGGAAGTACGGCCCTGGCAAATGCAAAAGCTTCGATAGCCGAGAGATTGTCACGGTGGATTTTAATGGCGCAAGACCGGCTTGAGAGCCACAATGTTCCACTCACTCATGAGTTCTTGGCAATCATGATCGGCACGCCCCGCCCTGGAGTCACAATTGCCTTGAACGATCTCAAACACCGCGGCTTAATCACGACCTCGCGAGGGTTGATTTCGGTTGTTGATCGCAGCGGACTTGAACGCGCTTCGAACGGCTTCTACGGCGGCCCCGAGCGCGAATTCCGGCGGCTGTTTTCGTAAGACGGATCGCCGCAAACCACTTCAAGGCTCGCCGCGTTTTTTTCGCAAATGGACATAGAGAGCGCCGTCGCCGCCGTGGGCAATCGCGGCGGTGGTATAACTGACCACGAGGCCGCGAAGATCCGGCTCTACCAGCCAACGCGGCACGTTGCGCTTGAGAACGCCGCGGTCGCGATCCACCGTCATGTCGAACGGCGCGTCTTCGTCGGGCCTTGTAATCTTACCTTTGCCGGTAATAATGAGGACCCAGCGCGCGTCGCGGTTTTGGCAGCGGTGCAGAAATGCGCGTAACGCCGCGTGCGCTTCGGCTTGACGCATACCGTGGAGATCAATGCGGGCGTCGATCTCGACTTGGCCGGACCGGATTTTCTTAGCTTTCTTGCGATCGAAGTCGGCGATGGGCGGAGCGATTTTTTTGCTTGCTGCAGATGGCGACAGGGCCGGCGGTTTCTGCGCGGGCGCGTGAGCGGGTGGCCCTGCGGCTGTTTTCAGATCCGGTTTTAATCTCGGGCGCGGTGCGGCCTCGACGTCTCCAGCGCCGCTTTCCAACGCCGCGTGCACCCGGGCTTTGGCGCGTTTCAAGGGCTTGATGGTGCTGGCCGTATAATCCCAATCCGCGGCCTCATCGTCATCGAGATGGCGGCGCCCGCTCTTGCCGGACGGCTTCTTCACGGCTTGTCCCGCGCCGCTGCCGTGCGTCCGGACTCTGGCCCGCCCGCCGGCTTCAGAATAAAGAAATGCCCAGGATGCTTGGTAATGCCAGCGGTCGTTGCAGCCTTGTCGCCCGATCCGAAGAAAATGTCGCCGCGCTCGGCCCCCTTGATCGCCGAGCCGACGTCATGAGCGATCATCAAGCGTTGAAATGACCCGGACGTGGTGGCGTGCGTGAGGGCCGGCGCCGAGACATAAACCGGCAGGCCGATCGGCGTATAGGCCGTATCGACCGCCAAGCTGCGGCCTGGCTGCAGCGGAATACCGAGAACACCCATGGCGCCTTCCGCTTCGGCGCCTTTCAATTCACGGAAGAACACATACGACTGGTTCTTCCACATCATCTCTTCGGCGCGTTTGCGGTCTTGTTTCAACCACCCTGCCAGCGCCTTGAGCGACATGCTCTCGGGCGCAAAAGTCCCCGCGTCAATCAAATGGCGGCCGAGCGACGTGTAAGGGTAGCCGTTCTTGCCGTCGTACGTGATGCGAACCTTCTCGCCATTGGGAAGTTCGATACGGCCCGAGCCCTGGATCTGCATGAAAAAAACGTCGACGGGGTCTTTGAAATACATGAGCTCGAGGTTTTGGCCCTTGAGCGCGCCTTGTTCGATTTGCGCGCGTGTCAGGTAAGGTTCAAGGCCCTTCTCGGTCTTACGCATATGGGTGAGCTGATGACTTTTGGCGCCGCGCTCGCTCTCGGCGACGACGTTGACGAGGTCTGCCGGCCGCTTATAGACCGGCGTCGAGAAACTTGGGCCCGGTGTGCGCGCGCCCTTGATCAACGGCTCGTAATAGCCGGTCAGCAAGCCTTCGGTGGCGGCATGCTCGATGCGGTGGGGTCTGAAGTGGGTCTCGAAAAACGTTCGCGCTTCCGCACGCGTAAACTTGGGTTTGGCGCGAGCTTCGAGCAGGGCAAGTTCGCAAATATTCAAGAGGTCGCGTGGGGTCTTGGTCTGGCCGGGTTTATCGCCCGATTTGGCGGCGTCCAGAACGGGCTTGCAGGACGCTATAAACGCTTTCCAGGCCGCCAAGTGATCGTCGCCCTCCCAACCGGGAAGTTCGCTGAATGCGACTGCGGTGAGAACAGCGCCCGTCGTTGCTGTGGCGCCGTGCTGAGGGGGCAAGGGGTTCGTCGCCGCACCTTGATGCGTAGCGCCCTGCTGTAGCACGCCTTGCTGCACTGTGGGCTTGGATGGCACTTGAGAACTCTCTGACTGAGCCGTTACTGCTGGCGCGCAACAAAGCAAGACCGCGACCGCAGTCGCAGCCCCAAGATCAGCCATTTTATGGCTTCCCCTTCGGCCCAACGTCAACGTCCCCCGGCTTTCAATCCCTTCAGCCCAACCTGGCTAACCCCCTCGGCCCGAGCGGACCGTCCGTCATCCTACCATTCTGACCTAATTCGGCGCCTGTGTCGCCACCAATTTCCAATTCAGATTGTCGAGAGCGCGCTTTGAAGACACATCGCGGCTGAAGGTCCAGATGTCCGTGACTTCTTTGATTTTTTGCGGATCGCCCGCGATATGCGAACCACCCTTATCGAGGGTCGCCGTGATGAGCTGGCTGACAAAGCGCACCGTTATCGAGGCGACGCCGTTCTTGGTCTCGGCCTCGACGATATCCGACTTATTGATGCCGACGAATTGCTGATTGATTTTCTCACCCCGCGATTCGCGGTCGGCAATCGCTGTCGCGAAGCCCTCGTAGACTTCGCGGCTGAGCAAGTCCTTGAGGGTCTTGCGATTGCCTTCCGCAAACGCCGACACGATCATCTCATAGGCCTTACTGGCCCCAACCAGAAAAGCTTCGGGATCGAGGGCATGATCGAAGCGGGCAATATCGAGCAGACCCTCGGTGACAGCCGTATCGATGGCCGCATACGATTTGACACGCGACTCCGCATCGATCGCCAGTGATCCTGCAACCGCCGCCGCTGGTTCAGGCTCGGCGTCACGACGCGGCATGTTGATGACCTCGCCCATGCCCGATCCCGCCGGTCCTTTCGACAAATCACGCTCGCGGGTTTTCAAACGCTCGACCCGGGCATCGTCCTCGTCGTTGCGATGCCCAAGCACGCTCCTCAGCTTAAGTATGGCTACTGCGGCCACGATCAACGCAACAAGCGTGATGAAATTCAATTCGCCGTTCATATTGCCGTGCTTCCTACGCTTTTCCGAAGGCCCCAAGACTCGTCTTGCAATATTTCAAGAAAAACCGGTCTTGAACTATGTAAGAGGAGGCGAAGCGATATTGAAGTGGAAATCAGCCGTCGGCCTGCGGCCGGTGCCTCGACGGCCTTACACTATGCCTCATCGCGTCGTCCGCCAACCCGATTGAGCGATCCGCCGCAAGGATCATTTGGCCGTTTGAGGTGAAACCGCTAGTGTTGGCCGTTGAACTTGGCGAAACCCCGATGCCCGCGCCCCTTAAACTCGCTTTTGGCCTAGCTATTATCGCGTTTCCCTTGCTTGAGATCGCACTTTTGATCCGGGCGGCGCGAGCGTTCGGGTTTTGGTGGGTCGGTTTCATCGTTCTGGCTACCGCCATTGCCGGTGGCGCCGTAATCCAGCGCGCCGGATTGAAGACGTTTGCCCGCACCATGGCCCGGATCGAGGCAGGGCGGGGGCCCATTGAGCCGATGCTGGACGGCTTTTTAAAAATTGTTGCCGGCATGTTGCTGATTTTTCCCGGCTTGATCTGCGACGCCGCCGGCCTTTTCCTGCTCATTCCCGCCGTCCGAAAGGCGATCACGGCGTCCGGACTGGTACGGATATTCTCAGGCGGCATCGGACGCAGCCCCGGCTTCGAAAAACCCTCCGAACATCAGCCCAACCCGGCTGCGCCCGGGCCGGACGATCCCAACGGCATTACAATCGAAGGTGAATACGAACGTCTCGACGAGCCGGACGTGGCGCCCAAAAAGGCGCCACGCATCAACAGGGGGCGATGACACAGAATTGCGCCGGCTGCGTCGCTGTGATAGCGACCCTCACCGATTCATCGGTCCCAATACCGGAAAACCAACCCATGGCAGAAAAGCTCAAGAATAATAACGGCAACGCCGCGCCAGACACTGACGCCAACAAGCCGATCCCGATTCAAGCCAAGGTCGTCAGCCAGTATCTGAAGGACCTGTCGTTCGAGAACCCTAACGTTCGCAAGCTGATTACGGGGCCGGGCGATCCGCCGAGCCTCAAAATCGAGGTCAACGTCAATGCCGAGCGGCTGGAAAACGGCTTATTCGAAAGCGCGATAGAGCTTCACGCCACGGCCAGCAATACCTCGATCGGCACGATTTATGTGCTCGAGACGGTTTACGCGGGATTGTTCCAAATCGATAGCATTCCCGAGGCGGCGCTCGAACCGCTGCTGTTGATTTCGGGACCAACGACGCTTTTCCCGTTTCTGCGCCGGATTGTCGCCGATACGACGCGCGAGGGTGGCTTTCCGCCGTTGTTGCTCGATCCGATAGATTTTGCGGCCTTGTACCAGATGCGTAAACAAGAACCCGGCAAAACCGGTCTAGCCTGAACTTGGCGCTTTAAGACGCGTCAAGCGCCAGCCGTTGCCCAGTAGTCAAGCCAAACGGCTTTAGCGCCCAATTCGGAAATGAATTTACGGTGCTGGGCCTCGAGATCCGGGCTCACGCGCGATGGCAGCGGCTGCGGCCGCGCCTTGGCGGCGCGCTTGCTGAAGTTGCGCGTTCCAGCCTGCGGCGCTGACGACGCCTGCAGTCCGAAGGCCGCCTGACGTTCTCCGAGCAACTCGACGTAGACTTCCGACAATAACAGACAGTCGATGAGCGCGCCGTGTTTCGTCCGCTTGGACGTATCGATGCCGTAGCGCTTACACAGCGCATCGAGATGGTTGGGCCCAGCGGGATGGCGCCGCCGCGCCAGGGTCAGCGTATCAACCACCCGGTCCATGGCGAGCGGCCCGAAGCCCAGCAACGCCAGCTCAAAATTTAGAAAGCCGATGTCGAACGGCGCGTTGTGAATGACGAGTTGATCGTCACCGATAAAGTCGAGGAAGTCGCGGCCGATTTTGGCGAACAGCGGCTTGTCTTTGAGGAACGAGGTCGAAAGGCCATGCACGGCCTCGGCTTCGGCAGGGACATCGCGGGCGGGATTGATGAAGGCATGATATTCGCGGCCGGTCGGCATCCTGTTCAAAATTTCGAGGCAACCGATCTCAATGACGCGGTCGCCCTTTTTGGGATCGAGGCCCGTGGTTTCGGTGTCCAAGATGATTTGGCGCAAGTCGTTCGTCCGATCGGTGAGGTCAGGTGGCGTGACGCCAGTGCCTTTCAAAGGCATGTCCTGACTTTGATTCGAGTGCTCTAACGATAGCATCGATCTGGGCCTCGCAGAGAGCGACCGGACCATCCGTGTCCACAACGAAATCGGCGCGGCGGCGTTTTTCCGCGTCCGGCAATTGCCGTTTCAACAGCCGATCGAGTTTTTCAACCGACATTCCCGGCCGGTCCAGCACGCGGGCCCGTTGGGTGGCGGCGCTCGCACTGACGACGACGATGACATCGACGTGTTCATAACCTCCGGCTTCGAACAGCAGCGGCACTTCGAGTACAGCCATTTTTGCGCCCTGAGCCGCTTCTTTTTGGATGAACGCGGCTTCTGCGGCCCGCACCCTGGGATGGACAATTGTCTCCAAGGTTTTGAATTTTGACGGCTCTTTGAGGAGTGCCGCCGATAACTTGTCCCGATCAACCTTGCCGGAGATCGCCGTGCCTGGAAATGCCGCTTCGATCTCGCTTGCGATCGGTCCGCTGTAGAGCTCGTGGACGCTGGCATCGGCGTCGAAGACCGCAATGCCGTTGGCCTTGAAGCGTGCGGCGGCCGCGGACTTGCCCATGCCGATCGATCCGGTGAGGCCAACGATGAGCATCAGCTTCGGCCCTCGATGTCGCCAACAAGCAGGGCCCGTAATTCCGGCGTGACTTCTGGGCGAACCCCGAACCATTTTTCAAAACCTGGAACGGCTTGATGCAACAGCATGCCCAGGCCGTCGACAGTTTTGAGGCCCTGGGCTTCAGCAGCTTTTAGAAACTCTGTCCGCAATGGCACGTAGACAATATCGGCGACAACGCAATCGGCATGAAAGCCTCTGAAATCGATGTCTGGCGAGCCCTCGCCTTTCATGCCCAAAGTGGTGGTGTTGACGACAACACTAGCACTACGGCTTAGCTGCCCGCGGTTTGCCCAATCGAGAGCTTTCACCTTCGGCCCATAATGCTGAGCAATAATATTGGCGCGTTCGCGCGAGCGATTGAACAACAAGATCTCGCCAACCCCGGCTTGCAAAAATCCGTAGATAATCGCGCGCGCCGCGCCGCCGGCGCCAAGAATGGCGACTGGCGCATCGCGGCGCTGCCAATCGGGCGCCGAGACACCAAGATGCTGCATGAAGCCGTAGGTGTCGGTATTGGCGCAGGCGATCTTGCCGTCCTCAAGCCAAATCGTATTGGCCGCGCCAACGGCCAATGCCGATTTGTCCTTTAATTCCGATAGCGTAAACGCGGCTTCCTTATGAGGAACAGTGACATTGCAGCCTTGCAAACCGCGCGCTTGCAGCGTTGTCAAAAACGTGGCGACGTCGTCTGGCTTGACGGCTTGCTTGTCGTAGGCGCCATCGATGCCGTAGGTTTTCAACCAATGGCCATGAATGAGCGGCGAGCGCGAATGCGCGATGGGCCAGCCGATGACGCAAGCGCGCTTCATGTGTCAAGCACTCCCCGCTCGCGCAATGCTTGCAGCAGCGGCAACAGCGGCATGCCAAGAATCGTAAAGTAGTCGCCTTCGATTTTCTCAAAAAGCTGGATGCCAACGCCCTCGAGCTGATAGGCGCCAACGCAACGCGTCATCGCCTCACCCGCCATGTCGAGATAACCCTCAAGCCAGGTGTCCGAAAAATCACGCATTGTGAGGTGCGCCGTTTCAACATGCTGCCAGACAATGACGCTATCTTTCGCCAATGCGACGGCAGAATGCAGCGCATGCGTTTGGCCGCGAAGGGCCTTCAAGGTCCGGCGCGCATCATCGCGACGTTCAGCTTTGGTGACTAATGCGTCACCCAGCGCCAAAACCTGATCGCTGCCAATAACCAGTGCGTGGGCATTGCGGCTGCTGACATCGATGGCCTTAGCTTCGGCTAAAGCTTCGGCAATATCTGCGGCAGGGGCGCAGGCTGTATGGCGACTCAACGCGTCCGCCAACTTTGCTTCATCGACGCGCGATGACTCGACGGCAAACGACAATCCTGCATCTTTCAGCATTTGCCGCCGCGCCGGACTTCCCGAACCAAGAATCAATGGCAGCCTGTCAGGCATGATCGGTCCCGGCTTCCGATTTCACGCCAACCTTGCGGTCGTGCATCAGTTTCAGGATCATCGTTGCCGATTCTTCGATCGAGCGGCGCGTCACATCGATGATCGGCCAACCGTTGGCGGCGGCGAGCTTACGGGTATAGGCGATTTCGGCGGCGATAACATCGCGATCAACATACGAGCCGAGATCCCGGTCCGCCAAAAGCACGGCGCGATTTCGACGGACCTCCGCGACCCGTTCGGCGCTTGCAATCAGGCAGACGACGAAGGCGGAGTGCGGCTCGCTCAACGACAGCGGCAACGGCACTTGCGGCACCAGTGGCAGGTTGGTGGTCTTGTAGCCGCGCTGCGCCAGATAAATGCTGGTCGGCGTTTTCGAAGTTCGCGAAATCCCGAGAATAATGATTTCCGCTTTCGAGAGGTCATCGGGCAGACGGCCGTCGTCATGTGCAAGCGTGAAATTCATGGCGTCGATGCGCCGGAAGTAATCGGCGTCGAGAACGTGCTGAGCGGCCACCGTCGGCATGTGCGGCGCGCCGAGATAACTCTCGAAAATCTGCATAATCGGCCGCAAGACGGCCAAGCAGGGCACTTTGAGGCCAAGACAATGTTGTTCGAGTTCCGCGCCCAAGATTTTGTTCACAACCGTATAAAGAACGATGCCCGGCTCTTTCTCGATCTCCAACAGCACGCGCTTCAATTGCCGCTGGGTTCGCACCAGCGAGTGCATATGTTCGATCGGACGGACGTTGGGATATTGCACCGCCGCCGCCTTGGCGATGGCCGACAGCGTTTCACCCGTCGAATCCGAGACGAGGTGCATATGGAAGAGACTGGGTTGGGGGGACGGCATAAGTCTTCCAAAAGCAGTTGGCGGGATGTTGACAAGCCGAGGGCTTATCCAGAGCCTCTGGCCGCCCTCGCCTGGTTGAGACAACAACCAGGGTTTCATCAACCGTGATACCCACATTTGACGGAAAGCGAACTGATATTCGTGATGAACGCTCATCCCCGAGGATAATCCCGGGCTCCCGGAGTTTTCCAAACCCAATCCACAAGTCCAGGGTTTGGGTTGAGCCGCGAACTCGTCGCTAAGCCGCTGGCGGAACGAGATCGTTTTGACCCTATTGCGTTAATGGCCCAGGACCCCCTAGATCTCGTACTGATGCCGGGGGGCTGTTGGCAAGCTGGGGATTGGGGTTGAACGATCTCAAGATCACCGTAAGCCACGGCCCTAAGAGTCTTAATAATAACGATCAAGATTCTTCAATTGAAGTTTTAAGTGAAGGGCAGTCTCGCCGATGACGACCTCGAACACCCTGAGCCGCCAACGGCGTTTCATGGCGCCCTTCACAGGTGATCAATCGGGTCCCCCGCCGGTCTGGCTGATGCGGCAAGCCGGGCGCTATCTGCCGGAGTACCGTGCGACTCGCAAAGAGGCCGGTAGTTTCCTCGATCTTTGCTACAACCCAAAACTTGCCGCCGAAGTGACGTTGCAGCCGATCCGCCGCTACGGCTTCGACGCCTCCATTTTATTTTCCGATATCCTCGTCGTTCCGGATGCACTTGGCCAGCATGTGACGTTCGCTGAAGGCGAGGGCCCGCGTCTCGATCCGATCAGGGCGGTTGAAGGCCTCACCCGACTCAGCTTATCGAAAACGTCTGAGAAGTTCGGCCGCGTTTGGGAAACGGTTGCCCGCCTCAGACAAGACTTGCCGCGAGAGACGGCCTTGATCGGGTTTTGTGGCGCACCGTGGACGGTTGCGACGTACATGGTCGAGGGGCGGGGATCGACGGACCAGGCACAAGCGCGCGGATGGGCCTATCGAGATCCGGCCGGATTTAACCGCTTAATCGATGTTTTGACAGAAGCGTCCATAACGTATTTGAGCGGCCAGGTGGATGCTGGCGCCGATGTCTTGCAGATTTTCGATAGCTGGGCCGGGAGCTTAGCAGAGCCGGAATTCGACGCTTGGGTCATCAAGCCGACCGCGAAAATTGTCGCGGCCTTGAAGGGGCACCACCCGCATGTGCCAATCATTGGTTTTCCGCGTGGCGCGGCCTCGCAATTGCAGCGCTTCATTGGTGAAACTGGTGTTGATGGCGTGAGTTGCGATACGTCGTGCCCGCTCAGCGTCATGCAGGCGGTTTCGAGTTCCGGCGTCGTCGCGCAAGGCAATCTCGATCCGTTGCTGGTCGTTGCGGGCGGAGCAGCACTCGATCGTCGTGTCGATGACATTTTGGCGGCGATGAAAGGCAAACCGTTCATTTTCAATCTTGGACACGGCATCGTGCCCGAAACGCCCCCCGAGCACGTCGCGCAACTCGTGGCGCGTGTGCGCGTGAAGGTCTGATTTACATGAGTTCTCCAAGCACGAACCCCGCTGTCCGTGCCGGCCTCGCACTGGCTTTGACAGTCCTTGCGACCGCTGTTGCGGCCGCGATTTTCGGCGAGCGCGCTTATCTCTGGATCAAGGCCGTGCACGTCATCGCAATCATCGCCTGGATGGCGGGGATGCTGTATCTGCCAAGGTTGTTTATCTATCACTGCAATGCGCCAAAAGGCTCGCAGCAGTCAGAAACCTTCAAGATCATGGAGGGGCGCCTGCTGCGTATCATCATGAACCCGGCGATGGTAATTGCATGGGTGCTGGGGTTGTGGCTGGCCTATACCGGCGGGCATTTCACGTCCCACTGGTTCCACGGCAAACTTGCCCTCGTGCTGGGGCTTTCTGCGGTCCACGGCTACTATGCGGGGGCAGTGCGGCGGTTCCAGGAGGACCGCAACGACATAACCGCTGGGCACTGGCGTCTTTGGAACGAAGTTCCAACCGTGTTGATGATCGCAATCGTCATTCTTGTGATTGTAAAACCGTTTTGAACCCTTTGCTTTGGATCGGCGTTCTGCTATAAGTTGCGTCGACTTAAGATACGAATCGCAGCCGGGCGGCTTGCGAGACGTTGGCCCGTTGACGGAATTGTGGTCAGCGGCCCCTGGCAAGGCACCCAGCTTTGCCGAATTTCCTTCCCCTAATATTCGAGCCTGGCTGATCGCCGTCCTCCCACCTCACAAGCCGTGGCTCTCCCGGAGTTGTCTATGAAAGAAATGAAGCTCGAGGACCTAAAGCGGAAATCGCCCGCCGAGATGGTCACGTTCGCTGAAGAAGCTGGCGTTGAAAATGCCTCGACCTTGCGCAAGCAAGAACTGATGTTCGCGACGCTGAAACAGCTCGCCTCGCAGGAAACCGAAATTATCGCGACCGGCGTTGTCGAAGTCCTTCTGGACGGCTTCGGCTTTCTGCGCTCGCCCGACGCCAACTATCTGCCGGGCCCCGACGACATTTACGTCTCGCCCTCGCAGATCCGCCGCTTTGCGCTCCGCACCGGCGATACTGTCGAAGGCCAGATCAGAGGCCCGAAGGACGGCGAGAGATACTTTGCTCTGCTCAAGGTCAACAAGATCAACTTTGAAGATCCTGAAGCAACCAAGCACAAGATCAACTTCGATAACTTGACGCCGCTGTATCCGACCAAGTGGCTGAAAATGGAAATCGAAGATCCGACCATCAAGGATCTGTCGCCGCGCGTCATCGACGTCGTGGTGCCGCTCGGCAAAGGCCAGCGCGCCCTGATCGTTGCCCCGCCGCGGACGGGTAAAACCGTGCTGCTGCAAAACATCGCCCACTCGATCACGTCCAATCATCCCGAGTGCTACCTGATCGTGCTTCTCATCGACGAGCGTCCGGAAGAAGTCACGGATATGCAGCGCTCGGTTAAAGGCGAGGTCATCTCATCGACCTTCGACGAGCCGCCGTCGCGCCACGTGCAAGTCTCCGAAATGGTCATCGAAAAGGCTAAGCGTCTGGTCGAGCACAAACGCGACGTCGTGATTTTGCTGGACTCGATCACCCGACTTGGCCGGGCTTACAACACCGTCGTTCCCTCTTCCGGCAAAGTCTTGACGGGCGGCGTCGATTCCAACGCTTTGCAGCGCCCGAAGCGGTTTTTCGGTGCGGCCCGCAACATCGAAGAAGGCGGCTCGCTCACCATCATTGCGACGGCCCTGGTCGATACCGGCTCGCGCATGGACGAAGTCATCTTCGAAGAATTCAAGGGCACCGGTAACTCGGAAATCATTCTCGATCGTAAGGTCTCGGATAAGCGCGTGTTCCCGGCCATCGACGTGTCGCGCTCGGGTACCCGCAAAGAAGAACTGCTGGTGCCGAAAGATCAGCTCAAGAAAGTTTATGTCTTGCGCCGCATCCTAAACCCAATGGGCACGATGGACGCCATCGAGTTCTTGATCGACAAACTGCGCTCGACCAAAACCAACGGCGAATTCTTCCAGAGCATGAATACATAGAGCACCCGCAAGTCGCGTTTATCCAATATCATCCGGGGACGGCGCGGCGCGCGAGCCATGCCGCACGTGTAAGATGATGACCTCACCATCTTGAGTCGTGAAGTACACAAGATATGGAAATCGTACGGCGGGCAGAAGGCGAATGCGCGGTCGTTCTGTTGGGCGGCCGATACCGGGATATTGCGCAATAAGATCCGCGGTTTTGCGGAGTTCGGCAACGACGCTCGACGCGGCTATTTTATTTTGTACGGCAATATAATCGTAGATCGCATCGACGTCGTCACGGGCGCGTAGCGACCACGTCACTTTCATAAACCGCATTTTTTCCAAAGCGCGGCCATGTCATTTTCGTTGGCTCGCTCACCACGATCAACCTGCGCCAGCGCTTCATCGAGGGCGGCTAGATGTTCCAACGGAATGATCACAACATCGTCTGTCGCAATATCTTCCAGCACAGCTGCAGCGTAGGCCTGCCGCTCCGGATCAAGCGCTTTTACTTTGGCGATGGCTTGCTCGAGGACTTTGATCATGGGCTATCAGTGTATCATTGCTTGGCGAGCAAAGCCAACTACTCCGCCGCGTGCAGAACTTGCGTGCGGGCTTCTTGCGCCGGGGTTTTCGCGGGTTTGTAGCGGTCGGGCTCGCCGGCGCCGGGCTTGTAGACAAACGGCAGCAGCAGTTGCTCGAGATATGATTTCGGGAAATTCGGCAGTTCATCGACGCCCATGTCGCTGGCCGTGATTGGACGCGGCGGATTGGCGCAATAGGTACCCAGCATCTTGTCCCACCACGTCAACAGCAGGCCGAAGTTGCAATCGCCTTCCGTGCCCCAGTTGACGTGATGCAGGTGATGAATGCGCCCGATCGACAGCTGACCCTCCAAAGGTCCAAGCCGCGCGTCGACATTGGAATGCTGCACGATCAGCGTCACCGAAATCAAAAATCCGAGCACGATGGCGACGTTCTGAGGCATGCCGAGCAGCACCAGCGGCGCGTTGCCGACAACCATGTCGATGGTCTGGTGCAGCGGGTGGCGGATGACACCGTTGAACCCGTACAAGCGCCCGACGCCGTGATGGACGGCGTGCAACCGCCACAGTGGCGCGTAGCGATGGCTGAGATAGTGCATCATCATGAACGCGAAGTCGGCGACGAGATAGGCGATCAGGACTTGCGACCACAGCGGCCACTGGGTCGGCCATGCGCCCTGAACCGGGAAGAGGTAGACGATCAGCGGAATTAGCAGCACGCCATTGATGCTCGAAAGCTCATACACGAGCGTGTGGAGGACGTTGGTTTTGGTGTCGCCGTGGTCGTCATGCTCGTTCCATGCCTCATAGAAAGGTGCGACGCTCTCGGCGGCGAACGACGTTGCGTAAGCGAGGGCCAACAATGGCGCCAACCACAGGTACCACAGCCACGTGTGCCCTTGATCGTTCGCGACAACCCAATAGGCGACGGATGTCAGCCCCAGCATCATGAACGGCACGTAGCCGTAACGAACGATGTTACGCAAAAAATTCATCAACCGCTCCTTGGCGGGGACAATTGAACCACAGCCAATAGGTTCCGCCCAGCCAATAAATCGTTATACCTTTCAGGGCGGTAAAGTTATCGTTTCGCGTTCAACGAGAGCTTCTGATATCGATCAGACGCTGCATGAGCGCATCTGGTTCATGCTCCGGCGACCCGCAAACCGTCCCCGAGCATATGTAAGCGGTTGATTTATCTAGCGCTCCAGGTTTTGATCCAAGAGCAACGGGCAGTGGACCAGGCGCGTTCCCTCGGACGTAATACTCGAGTGCCCCGGGAACGGATCTGGAATAAACCGTGCGCTGCAAGGCCGCAGTCGCAAGCGTGTTGGGGCCGCTCACCACGATCTGAACCAAGTGCTCGAAATCGAAACCAGCCGCGATCAATCCGCAGTGGCCGATGGGCGCTCGGGCCAACTCCAATTGGAATGAGTTGTAGAGACTGCGGGCGCGCTTTTCGTAAGTGGCGTCGCCGGTCAAAGCCCAAAGCGCCATGAGATTGGAAAGCTGAATAGCGTTGGCGCTGGGCACGGCGTCATCGTGAGCGGGGCGCATGCGGGCGACGACATCGCGGGTGTCATCCGCCGCTGTGCAGTATCCGCCCGACTTCGTATCCCAGTAATGGGCGTCGAGGATTTTCGTCCACGATTTGGCATGATCGAGATAGTCAGCCGTGCCGGTTGCCTGATGCAAACGCAGTGCCGCCCACGTCATATTGGCGTAATCGGAAGCGGTCGCGGGCGCCTTGGTTTTGCCGGCTCGCAACGAATGCCAGAGCCGGCCGTCGGCCGCCGCCATATGTTTTGAGACGCATGCAAAGGCGCGCTCCGACATCGCCAGCCATTCCGGTTTTTCAAACACAATCGCTGCCCGAGACAGAGCCGCGATCATGAGACCGTTCCAGTCCGCCAGAACCTTGTCGTCCCAGCCGGGACGAATGCGCTTAGTCCGGCTGCCAAACAGCTTGCAGCGCATTTGCGATAGCCGGACTTCGTCGGGCTCACTTAACAGGGCGGGGCTATCCAGCCGGTTGAGAATGGAGTGGCCTTCGAAATTGCCGTCGTCCGTGACGCCATAAACGCTCGCGAAAAAAGTCGCGTCATCCGGCCCAAGAACCTGTTCGGTCTCGGCCGGCGTCCATACGTAAAACTTGCCCTCTTCACCTTCGCTATCGGCATCGAGGGAGGCCGCGAATCCGCCGCCCTCGGCGATCATTTCGCGCTCAAGCCAGCCGACCGTTTCGCGCACCCGATGCAAGAGCAGCGGATCTTGGGTTTCGCGCCAAACCTCGGTCAAGAGATCGATGAGGAGGGCGTTGTCGTAGAGCATCTTTTCGAAATGCGGGACCAGCCAATCTTCGTCGACCGAGTAGCGCGAAAAGCCACCACCCACGTGGTCGTAAATTCCGCCCTGGCAGATGTTGGCGAGCGTCGTGATCACGGCTTGCTTGCAGGCGTCGTCGTTGAACCGCATGGCGGCGCGCCACAGCAGCCAGAACACATTCCATTGCGGGAACTTCGGTGCGCCGTTGAGCCCGCCGCGTTGCTTATCGACGGCCGCCGCGAGACGGCTGGTCAGATCCTTGACGGCAAGATCGCTCAGAGTGCGGCCATCGCCGGGATCGGGGCGCTCTTGCAAGGCCAGCATGATCCTCCCGGCGTTTGCTTCGACTTTGCCGGGTTCATTCTGGAAGACCTCAGCGATCTGCAACAGCACGTTGACGAAGGCCGGCCGGCCATACTGCGACTGCTTTGGAAAATAGGTGCCGCCCCAGAATGGCCGGGCGTTGCTGTCGAGAAACATTGTGAGCGGCCAGCCGCCCTGCTCGTTGAAACGCATCAAGGCGCTCATGTAGAGGGCGTCGATGTCGGGCCGCTCTTCGCGGTCGACTTTGATGTTGATGTAAAGGTCGTTCATGACCGCGGCGGTTGGTTCGTCCTCGAAGCTCTCGTGCGCCATGACGTGGCACCAATGGCAGGCCGCGTATCCGACCGACAGCAGGATTGGCTTGCCCGTCCGTTTGGCTTCGGCGAGCGCCTCCGGTCCCCACGCCCACCAGTGGACCGGATTGTCCTTGTGCTGGAGCAGGTAGGGGCTGGTTTCCAACCCCAAGCGGTTTTCGCTCATTGACGTTTCCTTCAAGAGGCCGTTGCGGCGGGCGGCGTCTACGAGTACGCGATCTTGATGGCAGTTGGCTCTTCAATATTTGCGTTATCGAGCGGGACGGGCCGTGCCGGCATCGCGGTCATTCGCGTCTCCGGCCCGGCCGCTGGCGAAGTCGTGGCCCGGATGGCGCCGCCACTGGCACAACCGCGCCAAGCCGTTTTTCGATCCATCCGCCATCCCGTGACCGGCGATATCCTGGATCGGGCGGTCGTTATTTTCTTTGAAGCCGCCCGCAGCGAAACCGGCGAGGATGTCGCCGAACTGCAAGTTCACGGCGGACGGGCCGTCGTCAAAGCCGTGCTTGCCGCCCTGGCGTCGGTACCCGGATGCCGTCCCGCCGAGGCTGGCGAGTTCGCCCGCCGCGCCTTCAACAACGGTAAACTGGATTTGGCGGAAGTCGAGGGGCTGGCTGACCTCGTCGATGCCGAGACCGAGGCCCAGCGCCGCCAAGCCTTGGCCCAAGCTGGTGGCGCACTTTCCAAACTCTACGACGGCTGGCGGCACGAGCTGATCGCCATTTCGGCTTTGACAGAGGCTGCCATCGATTTCTCCGACGAAGGCGACGTCGGCGATAAAGCCTTTGCGCTGGCGCGTGAACGGGCCGCGCCGCTCAGCCTGGCAATCCGAAGTCATCTCGAGGACGGCCATCGCGGCGAGATCCTGCGCGACGGTTTTCGCGTCGCCCTGCTCGGTGCCCCCAACGCCGGCAAGTCCAGTCTCTTGAATGCGCTTGCTAAGCGTGACGCGGTCATCGTTTCCGAAGAAGCCGGCACGACGCGCGACGTCATCGAAGTGCGGCTCGATCTCGGTGGCCTGCCGGTCATCGTTTCCGACACCGCCGGAATTCGGGAGTCCGTGGGTGCTATCGAGCGTGAGGGCATCCGGCGGAGCTTGGACGCGGGCGCATCTGCAGACCTCGTCATCTGGCTCAACGCGCCAGGAGAAGTCTCGGAACCGCCGAAGACAATTTCACGTGAAACGATTCTTTACGTCCGGTCCAAGGTAGATCTTGTCGAGGCGGCTCCTTCTTCTCCCTTTCCCCGTTCTTTACAAGGAGAGGGTGCCCGTCGGGGCGAAGCATCGCTGAGCGATGACGGCGAGGGTGAGGGGCTGCCCCTTGCTTCGGCGCATGTTGCTTCCCCTCACCCTCGCCCTCTCCCCATGCCAAGCGCAGGGTCATGGGGAGAGGGGATGATCACCATCTCCGCCAAAACCGGCACTGGGATTGACGATCTGATCGCGCACATCACACAAACCGCAAGCGGGGCGATTGGTTCTGAGGCTGAACCCGCCATTACCCAGGTCCGCCATCGCCAGCTCCTAGAAACCTGCGCGGCGAGCCTCGACACTTTTCTGACTGGTGATCCTATCCAAACGGAACTCCGCGCCGAAGACCTCCGCCAAGCCGCCCACGCGCTCGGGCGCATCACCGGCCGCGTCGACGTCGAGGACATCCTCGACCAGGTGTTTTCCAGGTTTTGTATTGGGAAGTAGCGGGAGCGGGCGAGGTCGCGAGATGCCGGTTTTTCGCCTCTGCCTTGGGAGAGGCCGGCGCGCGGCCAGAGAACTCTACAGTCAAATTCTAGCCCCGTTTCCGCGCCGGGTGAGGGGGTGTTTGTGACTCGAAGTACAGCCCCCTCACCCGCCCTACGGGCACCCTCTCCCAAGAGGGAGGGCCGTTAATTCAGCGAATGATCGTGGAAGGCCCGGTTGCGGGCTTCGCTCATGCGTTTGATGGCTTCGGTGAGCTGGTCGTGGGCGATGCGAGCCGGGGTTTCCTTGGGCTCGTCTTCGGCACTCAGCGCCACCTTGGAAGCAAGAACGATATCTTCCAGCATGCGTTGGCGAGCCGATGCCGTCACGGAAATGGCCGCCAGCAGCGATTGGTAGAGCTGGCGCTCTCGCTGTTGCTCGACCAGCAGCGCTTTCAGCAGTGCTTGGACCTCGTGCTGCATCTCAATCCTCGTCGCGAGTGGGAGACGGATCGCGGGCGCGAATCAGTCTCAAGTGTTGCGTACAGATTGATCGGCGGACTATTAACGATCCCTTACCGCTTGACGGCAGGACCCGAGAAAGTAACTGGGTTGCCCCCGTTCTTGCCATATGGAAGGGAGACGGGGAAGAGTACCAAAGGCCTGCCTCGTCCGAGCAAAGCAAGGCTCGGCGAAGGGCAGGCGAGAGGTCTTCCGAATGAGATGGAAATGGTTGTGTCATGGCCGTGCCCGACCCACGGCTGTCCGGTTTAGCATATTTGCAGATCCAGTTGTGCTTCAACGCCGGGTCTTCGGAGCCTTGTGGCGTCAAGAAGATCGTGAATGGATCGCATCTGGAACAAGTTGAGGCGTACCAATCGGGTGAAGGCGAG
>JANLYX010000001.1:0-10996 GCA_031365865.1 Hyphomicrobium sp.
CCTCCGGACCGCCCGCTCTTTGGTCGTAAAAAAGCGGGGGTTTGGGGGAACCTTCCCCCAAGCGGGTCTGGGCGGCAGCCCAGTCGCGAAGCGAATTGGCTCACGGCGCGCTCCATCTCGAATACATCGACGTGCCGATGACGGTCCCTCCATGTCGTGGCGCAAGGCCCAGCTCGCCACTCTCGATGCTGCCGCCGCGGTCGGCCAGCTCCTGGCGCATCAGACCATCGAGGGCGAGCGCGGACGCGCGGATCGCGTAAGCGGTGAGGATCAGGTGGGCACGCTCCGGCGCCAGCAAGCGCACACAATCGGCCAGCAACGCCGGCAGATGCTCGAACAACTCCCACACCTCGCCGTCGGCGCCGCGGCCGAACTTCGGCGGATCGACCAGGATCGCGTGATAGGTGCGTCCGCGCCGCACCTCGCGGGCGACGAACTTGGCGGCGTCATCCAACATCCAGCGAATTTTCGCCGCATCCATCTTCGAGGCCGCTTGGTTTTCCTTAGCCCAGCCGATGGCTTTCTTGGAGGCATCGACGTGGGTCACTTCCGCGCCAGCCTTCGCCGCGAGCAGTGAGGCTGCACCGGTGTAGCCAAACAGGTTTAAGACGCGCGGCGTTTCACCCGTCACCCCGGCGACTTTTTTGAGCATCCAATCCCAGTGCGGACGCTGTTCTGGAAACAGACCAAGATGCCAAAGTCCAGCGAGTTTGCAGAGCATGGTCACGTCTCCCTCGCCCCGTCCAAGCGAAGCTTGGCTCGGCCAAGACAGGGAGAGGGCCGGGGTGAGGGGTAGAAAAACAGGAATCTTGACCGGCCAAGCCTCCGGCACGGCTTTATCGATCCGCCATTTGCCTTTTTCATCGTCCTCGCCCGAGGCTGAGAAAACGGCGTAAGCCTTGGCCCATTCCGCTTTCGGCAAGCGCGGTTGCCAGAGCGCCTGCGGCTCCGGCCGGTCGACAATGATCTTGCCGAAACGCTCGAGCTTGCGCCCGGCGCCTGAATCCATCAGCACGTAGTCTCCGAACCCGGACGAGATGAGGAGGCTGAGTTTATCGATCGAGGACATCGGCAGGGCAGCGGTCCAATAAAGCAGAGTGCCGTGGCGATGTAGCACGATTTTCCCGGCGCGATAGCGCCCGTATTGGCGTTTTGATGAACGCTATCAGCCACGCCCGCGCAACTGGTCCGCCATGACCGAAATGGTGCGCTGATAGACTTCGGCCTTGTTCCACTCGGCAATAACATTGAAATTCGACGATCCCGGCTGCCAACCCTTGCCGGGCTGCCAGCCGTGCGATTTCAAGAAGTTCGCGGTCGATGCCAGAATATCCGGCACGCTGTGGATCAGATCGCGCTTACCATTGCCGTCGAAATCGACCGCGTAGTTGACGTAGGCCAGCGGCAGAAATTGCGTCTGACCGATTTCGCCGGCCCAGCCGCCGCGCATTTGCGCCGGGCTCAAGTCGCCGCGATCGATAATTTGCAAGGCGGCGAGCAATTGCGGCTCAAAAAAATCCGGACGGCGGCAATCGTAGGCCAATGTCGCCAGCGCCTGCACGATGGGGATGCCTTGACCCCGGTCGGCGCCGTAGTTGGTCTCTAATCCCCAGATCGCGATCAAGACTTCACCCGGCACGCCAAAGCGTTTTTCGATGCGATCAAGTGTGGCGCGGTGCGCACTCATCATGCTGCGGCCGCGGCTGATGAGGGAGCCCGAAACGCGGCGCGCGTAAAATTGTTCGAAGCTCAACTTGAACGAGCGCTGCGAGCGATCCAGCCGGATGACATTTCGGTCATAGCCGATGCCGCCGAGCGACTTCGCGATTGTGCCAGCCGAAATGCCATCGCTGGCGGCCCGGGCTTTGAAACTTTCGAGCCACGGCCCAAATCCGCCCGCGTCATTGCCGCAGCTTTTGGCGAGAGACGCCGTCGCGCCCGATGCTACTGCGACGGCTGCGAGTAAGCCGCGCACTGAGGCTGCAAATGTCGGGTAACGCATCAGACACAACTCCATTCAACGCAAATGCTCAACACCGGCCTTACATAACGTATGCTGTATTGGGCCTTACCGTGGCGCTACAAAACTTCGCAGCCTAAGACGAACTCAAATGCCTGTCTTCCTTTAGTCCCCCCACCCCAACCCCTCCCCGCGAGGGGGAGGGGAGCCGCCATTGAGCTTCGCGAAAATAAAAACCGCATGACAGCAACTGGCCCTTATTCCAGATCCTCAACAACATCCGACGTACCGCCCTTGATCCGCTGCGACAGCGCGGCTTCGACAAACGGATCGATCGCGCCGTCGAGGACGTCGTCGGGATCGGTCGAGGTCGCGCCGGTGCGCAAGTCCTTCACAAGCTGATAGGGCTGCAAAACGTAAGACCGGATCTGATGCCCCCAGCCGATATCGGTCTTGGCGGCCTGATCGGCATTGGCCTTGGCTTCGCGCTTTTTCAATTCCATCTCATAGAGCCGGGCCTTCAGCCGCTTGAACGCGATGTCTTTGTTTTGATGCTGAGAGCGCTGCTCCTGCGCAAAGATCACGATGCCGGAGGGCTTGTGCACGAGGCGGACGGCCGATTCCGTTCTGTTGACGTGCTGGCCGCCGGCACCCGACGAGCGCGCGAAGGAAATATCAACGTCGGACATATTGATGTCGACGTCGATGGTATCGTCGATGACCGGATAGACAGTGACGGACGCAAAAGAAGTGTGGCGCCGCGCGTTCGAATCATACGGCGATATACGCACCAAACGGTGCACGCCAGATTCGGTTTTCAGCCAGCCGAAAGCGTTGTCGCCCTCGATCTCGATGGTCGCCGATTTAATGCCGGCTTCTTCGCCGTCGCTTTGATCGATGAGCTTGACCTTGTAGCCGCGCCGCTCGGCCCAGCGCATGTACATGCGGGCCAGCATCGAGGCCCAATCCTGGCTCTCGGTTCCGCCTGCACCCGCGTGCACTTCAAGATAGGTGTTCATGCCGTCGGCTTCGCCCGACAACAGCGCTTCGACGGAGCGGCGATGGGCTTCCTCGTCGATGCGCTTCAACGCCGTTTCGCCCTCCGTGACGCTGCCCTCGTCGCCCTCGGATTCGCCGAGTTCAATGAGCGTCAAAGCATCGTCGTAATCGCTCAGCAGGCGTTTGAAATCGGTGACGGAGCGCTCAAGCGATTGTCGCTGACGCATGACTTTCTGGGCGGCGCGCGGATCGTTCCATAATGAGGGATCCTCGGCCTTGGCGTTCAGCGCGCCGAGGCGCTCATCCGCGGTTTCCCAGTCAAAGCGACCTCCTCAGGAGGACAAAGGCCTCCTTGATGTCGTCCGACAATTTTTGCGCTTCTGCGCGCATGAGTGCCTCCACAAACCGCGATTGTCCCGTTCGATTGCCGGGACCTTCGGCGGCTAGAATTCAAAAGACGGGACCGGAGATATAGAGTCGGGCGGGCCTGCTGTAAACGTATGAGGGGTGCGGCGGTTCAACGGGTCCGTGGCCGCACCGGATCACAGCCAATCACGACGGGGGGCTTCACCACTGCGACTGACCGGGTGCGTAACGGGTGCTGCTGGCGCCTGTCACCGGCGGGGGCGAGGGAGCGCCATTGTCTGATCCAAGGCCGGCGCCGGGGCCCGCGTTATTGGCAGCGGTTGAGGAGGCGTCGGCGGTGCCTGCTATGCCGATGACGGAGTAGGCATCGTCTGGCTCTTCCGTCGGTTTGAAGTATTCTCGGATCGAGTTTCCGCCCTCGGTGCTGGCGGTTCTGAGACCGGTTTTGAGATTGACCTGGAACCATTTTAGCCCAGGCGGAATCCGGAAGGGCGCGGGCGGTTTGTCAACCAACGCTTCGCGCATGAAATCTCCAAAGATCGGCGCGGCAACCGCGCCGCCGGTATTGCCCTTTCCCATCGGCTTGGGCGTATCGTAGCCGACGAACACGCCAACCACCATGTCGGGCGTGTAGCCGATAAACCAGGTATCTTTCTCTTCGTTGGTGGTTCCGGTCTTGCCGGCGATCGGCGTATTGGGCAGATACTTTTCTTTGATCACCGTCGCCGTACCGCGCTGCACGACGCCTTCCATGATCGAGGTCAACTGATAGGCGGTGTGCGGGTCGACGATCTGTTTGCGATCGTCGATGAGATCGGGCTCGGCTTGATTGGCCCATTTCTCGGCCATGCAGCCCATGCACTGGCGCTCGTCGTGACGCCAAACAGTGCGGCCCCAGCGGTCTTGAATACGATCGATCAAGGTTGACTTGACCTGCTTGCCGCCGTTGGCGAGCATGCAATAACCGGTCGCCAAACGCAGCAGCGTGGTTTCACCGGCGCCGAGCGACATCGACAACACCGGCAGCAAATCGTCGTAGATACCAAAGCGCTTAGCGTACTCGGTGATCATCGGCATGCCGAGGTCTTGCGCCAAGCGCACGGTCATCTGATTGCGCGAGTGCTCGACGCCAAAGCGCAGTGTCGCGGGGCCGGCGGATTCTTTCTTTTCGTAGTTCTCAGGTTTCCAGATGTCCTGACCTGGCCCCTGTTCGATTTCGATGGGTGCATCGAGAATGATCGACGTCGGCTTGTAACCGTTGTCGATGGCGGCGGCATAAACGAACGGCTTGAAAGACGAGCCGGGCTGACGCTTGGCTTGAATGACGCGGTCGAACTGGCTCATCGCAAACGAGAAGCCACCGGCGACCGCCAAGACGCGTCCCGTGTGCGGGTCCATGGCAACGAGGCCGCCGCCCACTTCCGGGATCTGCATCAGCGACCAGGCGCCTGTGAGAGTGTTAGGATCCTTAGGCGCGATATAGATGACGTCGCCAGCGCTCAAAAGATCGCTCGCTGCCGCCGGCGTGGTCTTCTTGACCGGCACCTTGGCCCATTTCATTTCGTCCAGCGCCACCTCGACGGCCTCACGCTCTTTGACAAGCGTTCCATCTTGCTGGCGCACCGGCTTCAAACCGACGACGGCTTTGGTTTTTTGCGCATCGAGCACGACGCCGAGACGCCAGGGCATAATATCAATCGGACTGTCGATGGCGCCGAGTGCAACGCCCCAATCACCCGCGATGTCGATTTTCGAGACCGGTCCGCGCCAGCCCTGCTTGCGGTCGAAGGCGACGAGCCCGTCGATCAGGGCGCGGCGTGCCATCTGCTGCAATTTGGGATCGAGCGTCGTGCGGACCGACAACCCGCCGCCGTACAGCTTGTCTTCGCCATATTGCGTCAGAAGGGTGCGGCGCACTTCTTCGGCGAAAAACTCAGCGGTTGAGATGTGAGCGCCGGTCTGGCGTAGATTGACGGTCAGGGGTTTTTTGCGAGCGGCGGCCGCTTCGGCGCTCGTGATATAACCGTTCTCGGCCATCTGACCAATGATCCAATCGCGCCGCTCGGTAGCTTTTTCCTTCGCACGGAACGGATGATAATTGTTGGGCGCTTTCGGCAGCGCCGCCAAGTAAGCCGCTTCCTCGATATCGAGATCTTTCAACTCTTTGTTGAAGTACGTGAGGCCCGCAGCCGCAACGCCGTAGGAGTTGAGCCCGAGATAAATTTCGTTGAGGTAGAGCTCGAGAATTTTATCTTTCTTGTAGGCCCGTTCGATACGCACCGCCAGAATGGCTTCCTTGATCTTGCGCTCGAATGACCTCTCGTTGGTCAATAGAAAGTTCTTGGCGACCTGCTGGGTGATGGTCGAGGCGCCTTGCGCGCGCTTATGGGAGCCGCGGAACTTAGCTTCGACGGCGGCGTAGACGGCACGGCCTATACCCTGGACGTCGATGCCGCCATGCTCATAGAAGCGGCGGTCTTCCGCCGATAAAAAAGCGCCAATGACGCGCTTGGGCACGGTGTTGATGGGCACGAAAATGCGCCGCTCGCGCGCGAACTCGGAAATCAGCGAGCCATCGTGGGCGTGGATACGCGTCATCACCGGCGGCTCGTACTTGGCGAGACTCTCGTAGTCCGGCAGATCTTTCGAGGCTTGCCACAGCAGATAACCAGCGCCCGCGGACGCGACCACGAACACCAGCACGAAGAACGCGAACCCGAACCCCAGAAAGTTGAGGAGCAGGCTCTTGCGCCGCTTCTTTCGCTTTTTGGGTGCGGCCGGTGGCGGTAACGTGGGCGATCGCATCAGGGGCGAAAATCCAATAATTAAGTTCGAGACTTATGCCGTCTGCCGCAGTGCAGCAAGATGACCAGTTAGCGCGGAGACAATACCACCGAATGTGGCGTTACGTCGTCCGCTATGTCTGCGTTATTCAAGGGTGTTCTGCCGTTCTCTTCGCAAAATATGCCTCAACTGCGGCGCTGATCGAGGCTGCAACCTGCTTTTGCCATGCGCCGGTTGTCATTTGACCCTCATCTTTCGAATTACTCATATACCCCAGCTCCACTAATACCGACGGCGCATGAGGTTGTTTCAGAACCTTAAACGCGGCGGCCCGCTGAGGATCCCGCGACATTGCGATCGATTTCGCCAGCCGTGAGACTAAGACATGCGAGAAATCCGCTGAAAAATTTGAGGTTTCGCGTTTCAGCAGGTCGATCAGAATATTTTTAACCTGGTCCTTGCCGCCCTGGTCGATATTCTCGAGACCGGCCACCAGGTCTGAGGCATTTTCCTTCTCGGCCATGGCCCGGGCTTGTTCGTCCGAGGCGCGCTCGGACAAGGTGTAGACGGTGGCGCCACGGATGTTCTCGGCCAGATTCTTCTCTTCAATGGAATCGGCGTGCAGCGATATGAAAAGTTCGGCGGCGTTTTGCTCGGAAAATTTTAATCGGCGATCCAGCGAAATAAAGACGTCGGTCGCGCGGGTCATTTTGACGTCATAGCGGCCGGCTTTCAGCAGCGCCGCCTTAAGTTCTTGTGCCACAGCGAGCACCACGGTTTTTTCCGCGATATTATTGATCCCCATGGCGCCCGGATCGATGCCGCCGTGACCTGGATCGATGACGATGACAGGCTTGCCATGGCTTTTGGGTTTCGGTGGCGCTTCTTCAAAAAGCGCTGGTTTTGATGCTGCATTCGCCGATCCGCCCTCAGCTTGCGCGGCCCCCGTTCCTTGTCCGAACGACGCCGCGTCGCTCGGCGCCATCGCCACTTTCAACACCACTCTATTGGTTGCCGCCGAGCGTGTCATTTGGGCTTCCAAGATGGCGACCGGTCCGCTGGTGTCGATCACGACGCGGCCTTTGTGTTCGGCAAACGAGCCATAGCGAAAGGCCTTGACCAGGCCTTGGCCGGTGCTGCCGGCGCCGGCTGGCAATTTAAACGCGATGTCGGGTAAATCGATAATGACGCGGTAGGGACTGGCGAGCGTGAAAACCTCGGCGGTGACGCCTTCGGACAGCTCGAGTTCAAAGGTCGTCGACGTGCCGTCGCCAGAGAGACGGACGCCTGCCGCCTCGACTTGGCCGCGAACGACGTCCGGCGCAGCCATCACCGGAGACCCCCCGAACCCGGCCGAGAGCGCCGTGATCAACGCTATAAGTATTGCGACCTTGGCCTGAAGGCCTGTGCCGGACATGCTTCAAATTCCCCTTAGTCGCCCACCGCATGGTCTTTGTCCGGACAATCTTGCGGCTTCAGGCCCGCAATTGGTGCCGGAATTATCCAAATCCACCGCACGGCTTTTGCCTTAAGGCTTTGTTTTCATTTGTTGTTGTATTCTTGCCAAGTGTTTCGCCCCGGATCATTCATCCTGATCTTATAGCACTTGCCTCGAAGGGTGCGACCACGTACACTTAATTCCACTGTCTAGTGGCATTCGGGGGCGGCGCTTGTGTTGCGCCTTCAACGTATGTTTGCGAACCCTAATCGGCCTGCTGCAGCGAAAAGGGCTGCGTTCACAGGTAATTGGGTTTGGCTAGGCGGCATGAAAGGCCTATCCCGAGGGCGCGTTTGCGTCGACCTCACCCGGCCTTGAATGCGCGGCTCGCGAAGAGCGCCTCATGGGTTGCACGAGCGAAACCGCACTTTTTTATTCACGCGTGGAAAGGCTTTCCGATCAGACGCCCACAGAAAGGGGGCTGACGATGGCAAGCCGGGACAGCGCACCCTTGTGGAGCACGCTTCCTTCCACGCATTAAACAGAATTCCCGAGACTGACGCGTGCCGCTCAAAAGCGGATCCGTCACCGGGTTGTAACGACAGGGCCATGACGAACGCTCGGACCATAACTCAATTCGCAAACCCGGCGCCCAGCCGTTCGATTTGCGACTGCACGTCACGCGGCACCGCAAGTGCACGCAACGTGAAGGGTTCGTCGCGCCGTTTCGGCCCGTCCCCGTCTCAAACCTCATATGCGCGCATCCGCGCTTTGCTCGTCGCTGACCTACAACCACTGAGGACAGCGAGTGAGCCGCCGCCCCTGCGCGCGCAGGATCAAAAAAAATGTCAAACAGCAAAATGCTTATCGATGCCACGCATCCCGAGGAAACTCGGGTCGTGGTCCAGCGCAACGGCCGGGTAGAGGAGTTCGACTTCGAAAGCGCCGCCCGGAAACTTCTGCGCGGCAACATATATCTCGCCAAAGTGACCCGCGTGGAGCCCTCGCTCCAGGCCGCCTTCATCGACTACGGCGGTAATCGCCACGGTTTTCTCGCCTTCAATGAAATCCACCCCGACTACTACCAGATCCCCGTTGCCGACCGGCAAGCCCTCATCGACGAAGAAGCCGCCGCCGAAGCCGAACTTGAGGCTGCTGCGGACCGCCGTGCCGAAGCTTTGGCGCGGCGCGCCCGCCCGCGTGATCAGGGGCAGTCACGTCCCGAGGGTCAGGGCTTCGACGATGCCGGCGACACCCGTGACGGCGAAGGCCAGGACGGCGGAGACGACGGCTCCAATATCGTCGACGTCGAAGAAGACGAACACATCGAGGAAATCGGCGGCGCCGGTGGCGACGATGAACAACCGGCGACATTCGCCGCAGCCGTCACCTCTCATGCGAGCGTCATCTCGGAACTGGCTCCGATAACCCCCCACCCGGCTTCGACGGCTCCGGACAACGGCCATGACGGCGAGCGCCACGTCCATGTGGACGGGCCGCACGATCATCACGATCACCACGAACAAGGCACCGAGACCCATCCGCTCGGCGCAGAGCACACGCCTCCCGCCGGTAAAGATCACAGTGACGATTACGGGCACGGGCACGAGGATGGTCATGAAGCAGCGCCCGCCGCTGGCAGCGAGATGCGTGAAGATCCCGGCCACGCCGACCTTGCGGAAGAAGTTCCGGTCCGCTCGCGCCGCCGTCCGCGCAGCTACAAAATCCAGGAAGTCATCAAACGCCGCCAGGTCATTCTCGTCCAGGTCGTCAAGGAAGAACGCGGCAACAAGGGCGCGGCGCTCACGACGTACCTGTCGCTCGCCGGCCGTTACACGGTTTTGATGCCCAACACCGCACGCGGCGGCGGCATCTCCCGCAAGATCACCCAGCCACAGGACAGAAAGCGTCTCAAAGCCATCGCCCAGGAACTTGAAGTTCCGGAGGGCATGGGGCTCATCATCCGCACGGCCGGCGCCGCGCGCACCAAGCAGGAAATCAAGCGCGACTTCGAATATCTGCTGCGGCTGTGGGAGAGCGTTCGCGATCTCACCCTGCAATCGACAGCGCCCGCCCTCGTTTATGAAGAAGGCGACCTGATCAAACGTTCGATCCGCGATCTTTATAACAAGGACGTCGAAGAGGTCGTCGTTGCAGGCGCCGCCGGCTACACGGAAGCGCATGATTTCATGCAAATGCTGATGCCGAGCCACGTCAAGAATGTCATCGAATACAAAGAACCGACGCCGCTGTTCACGCGCTATGGCACCGAGCGTCAGCTCAACGCCATGTTTTCTCCGCAAGTGACGCTGCGCTCCGGCGGTTACATTGTCATCAACCAAACCGAAGCCCTCGTCGCCATCGACGTCAACTCCGGCAAGTCGACGCGCGAATTCTCGATTGAGGAAACAGCGCTCGCCACCAACCTTGAAGCCTCCGACGAAATCGCCCGCCAACTGAAGTTGCGCGACCTTGCGGGCCTGATCGTCATCGACTTCATCGATATGGAGGAAAAGCGCAACAATCGCTCGGTCGAACGGCGCTTGAAAGACGCGCTGCGGCACGACAGAGCCCGCATCCAGCTCGGCCGCATCTCGCATTTCGGCCTGATGGAAATGTCGCGCCAGAGGCTGCGGACCGGCGTGCTCGAAGGCTCGACCTCGCAGTGCACTCATTGCCAAGGCACCGGCATCATCCGCTCGACCGAGAGCGTCGCGCTCGCCGTCCTGCGCGGTATCGAGGACGCGATCACGGCTGGCACAAATGCGGCCCTCATCGCCACTACGACACCGACGGTCGCGCTCTACATCCTCAACAGCAAGCGCGCTTACGTCACCGACATGGAAGCCCGCCACGGCTATCCGGTGACCATTCTCGGCGCCGACCGCATTCACGGCGCCAACTTCACCATTGAACGCGGGGCGGCGACAGCCGTGCCGTTGCGCCGTCCTGAACGCGCCGCCGTCAATATGGACTGGGGGTTTGAAGGCGAAGAAGAGGGCGAAGTCTTCGAGGGCACAGGCGAACCGAATCTGGTTGTCGTTGCCGAACCCGATGACGACGACGCCACGCCACTTGATCGCGAAGCCCGTGAAGCCCGCGAGGGTGGTGACGACGGCGCCCGCCGCCGTAAGCGCCGCCGCCGCCGTGGCCGCCGTGGTGAACGCGGCGACGAAAGCCCGCAGACGGAATTCCAAGCCGGTAACGAGGCGGCCGCAGATGGCGAGCCTGGTGACGAGGACGACTCTGACGGCTTCGAGACGGAAGAAAACGGCGACCAAGGCACGGCCGGTGCCGGCGATACCAATGATACTGGCGACGGTGACGACAGCGAAACCGAAGCTGGCCCGGAGCAACCCGGCGATCCCAACGACAAGCGCGGCCGCCGCCGCCGCCGTGGCCGCCGTGGAGGCCGCCGTGGCCGTGGTGACCGTGAGCGCGAGACCGGT
>JANLYX010000039.1:0-45524 GCA_031365865.1 Hyphomicrobium sp.
TTCGTCTGCCCCTCTATTCCCCCCACATGATCAGGCGGCTCTATGATTGGATGATGAGCATGGCGGGCGACGCGCGCGCGCCGTGGGCGCTGGCGTTCGTCTCATTCATCGAAAGCTCCGTCTTCCCAATCCCGCCGGACGTCATGCTGATCCCGATGGTGTTATCAAACCGCGACAAAGCGTGGCATTATGCGACGATCGCAACGATCGCTTCGGTTCTGGGCGGCGTCCTCGGCTACGCCATTGGCTATTATCTGTATGACGCCGTTGGCCTGCCGATCTTGAAATTCTATGGCCGCGAGGGCGCGCTCGACGGCTTCATCCAATTCGTCCACGACTATGGCGTGCCGGCCGTCATCATCAAGGGCATGACGCCGATCCCCTACAAGGTCGTCACCATTGCGGCCGGTATGGCCAAGATGAATTTGCCCGCGTTCATAGGTGCCAGCATCATCGCCCGCGCCTTGCGCTTTTATTTGGTCGCAGGGCTCCTATATTTCTTCGGCGAGCCGATCCGAAGCTTCATCGAACGGCGGTTGGGTTTGGTGACGACCATATTCGTGGTCACGCTGGTGGCCGGTTTCGTGGCGCTGAAATATCTGTTCTGACGTGGAGTTCCAATGGCGCTGGAAATCGAGGTTGACCGGGGCGAAGCCTATCGATTGGGCGCCGCAGCGCTGTTCGTGGCCGCGAGCGTGATCGCCGCGGCGCTGGCGTTTCAATATCTCGGCGGCTACTTCCCTTGCCCGCTCTGCCTGATGCAGCGTTATGCGTATTACGCCGCGTGGCCGCTGCTCTTTATCGCTCTCATTTTGGTATCCGGCGGCAAAGGCAGTTGGGCGGCGCTCATATTCTTTCTGGTCGCACTCGCGTTCCTCGCAAATGCCGGGCTTGGCGTTTATCAGGCTGGCGCGGAGTGGAAGTTTTGGCCCGGGCCCGAGTTCTGCGGAACCCTGCAGCCATTGTCGGGCGACACCGGCAATCTTCTGAAAGACATCGAGACCACCAAGGTTGTCCGCTGCGACGACGCCTCGTGGCGTTTCCTTGGGTTATCATTTGCCGGTTGGAATATCCTGACATCGTTGGCGA
This sequence comes from Hyphomicrobium sp., assembly GCA_031365865.1. Classification (GTDB taxonomy): domain Bacteria; phylum Pseudomonadota; class Alphaproteobacteria; order Rhizobiales; family Hyphomicrobiaceae; genus Hyphomicrobium_B. The sequence goes on from JANLYX010000039.1 coordinate 1,090, forward strand.
TTTTCGCCATGAGCCTGCGGGCCGCCTTCGCCGCCAGCGGTCGAAACCAAATCCTGCGCTGATCCGGCCGAAAAAGTTTTCCACAAAATCTGCGGGGGCCGAAAGCCCGGGTTTGTTGCCAAATGAACGCCTGTCAATCGAAATAACACCCGCCAAACAAAATCGCGCCTTTCCGTTGCCCGAATGTGACGGCTATTCTCTCTTCGTTCGCGGAACACACCCGGCTCACGCCGGCCAGCGAACAAGCAGACGGGATGTAATGCGTAGGGGGTGTTCCAGTGTTTTTAGTTTCGCGTAGCCCACGAGTTTGTCTGGCGTTCAGGTCTCTCGAAAAGTGCCGCGTATCTGGCAATCAAGGATCTGCAAGTCTTCTTGTTCAACGTGTTCCGCCAAAAGATTTTTGTATGCGTAGCGTAAGTGAGTGGCGTTCTTCGTCTGTTGCGTTTGTTGCGTCCGCGTACGGGCAAAACCCGAAAAATGTGCTGCAAGGCACATTCAATAAAACCAGGCGAGCGGCCCGGACAGAAATGTTTCTGCGTATGTCTCGGCTGCTCGCCCGCACCACCCAGCGTCAGTTCGTTTCCACATCGGATTTTTGGTCCGCGTATCCGAAGCGCCCCTCAGTTTCAAAGTGTGAGTTTGCAATGACATCAGCGAAGAGTTCGTGGCGTCCGTTAAGTGCAATCGTGTCGAAGGTAATGCGTGACAAGCGTGTGACGCCCGTGGCGAACCCTCGGCCGCAGGCCATCAGACTCTCAGCACTTCAGTAAACAGTGCGTTTGGTCTGCGTTGCGTGAAGCGTTCTGTAACCGCGAATCCAAACAGAATTCAGGCGGGCGTGCGGCCCGCCAGCGAGTTGGCAGACATGCGGAGCGTGAGCGAGTTAGCCCTCAATCCAGACATCATATGGCACGGTCTCGCGTTGTGATGTCAGAGCGTTCTGTATGTCTGCCGCCTATTTTGTGAGCCGGCGTATTGTTTTTGTCGCGTCCCGTGCGTTGTTCCTGAGTGAACTGTCCCCGCTCCCCCGAACCCGTTTTTTTCATGGAGGCCCACCATGACGCGCGAATTCCCCGACTATCTCAACCCGATGCAATGGCAGCAGGCTGTCGCCGTTTCACGCCAAGCTTGCGCGCGGGTCTTCCGCGATGGTGGTAGTGCCGCTGAAGCGCTGGCGGCATTTGGATTGAAAGCTGCCGGGCAGCACGTCAGTTGGGAGAAAGCGGTCGATCAGATCGCCGCGGAGTTGTGCGCTCATCCCCTGCCGCGCGCGGCTTGAAGGCCGCACTCAAGATTTGTAGCCGTTGCGTTCTACGCCGTCATTCCGTTCGACTTAACTTGGCCCCGTCTCGAGACGGGGCCCTTTTTTTATCGGACGACGGTCAGACGGACCCGCTGCACGCCTGAAATGCCGATTCTTCTTGCGGCAGCCGTCGAGAGGTCAATGATCCGGCCCCTGAGAAAAGGTCCACGATCGACGATCGAGACAGTGACGGACCGGCCGCTCGAGAGACTTTCGACGCGAACGCGTGTGCCGAACGGTAGCGTCCTGTGGGCGGCGACCAGATCTTTCGCCGAATAGCTTCGTCCACTCGCGGTCGAGGAAAGATCCGAATACTGCGAAGCGAGACCGGTCTCGGCCGCGTCCGCCGTAGCAACTGTCGCCACCAGCACGACGAGCGATGCCGAAATCGATATTGATTTTCTCATTTTGAGTTGACCTTTTTTTTGGCGGCGGGCGCACGCGCACGAGACCCGACGGCATAACGCGCCAGGCTTGCGTTGGGTTGCCATGTGCGATTGCCCCACCGGTCGCCGGTGGGTCAACCAGGCACGCGCAATTTTAGTTAACCCGGAAACCCCGTGGATGCCGGAACTGATGGTTCGCTTAGCCCATAAATGAGCCGTGTTCGAGGCGCGATTTCACGTTGCGGCGCGCCACCAAGCAGCGCTCATCCCCCGCACACAATTTTGCGCTGGGCGCTCAACGAGGCGCTCTTTGGCAATATTGTCCGGAATTTTCCGGTCGAAAATCATTGATCGTTGACCCTTACGTGTTGCTGACACGAGCGATCTCGCTCGATTTCGTAAAGTTGGCGGAGGCACATGAGCCGTGACCCGTAGTGATGATCATACGTTTGATCTGGTGATCGCCGGCGCGTCGTTTGCCGGGCTGGTGGCTGCGAAAACCGCTGCGATGCGAGGTTTAAAAGTGGCGGTGATCGAAGCCAAGCCAGAACCGGGCCATCGGGTCGCAACAACCGGAATCTTGGTCAAAGAGGCTGCCGAAGAAATCGACATTCCTCACGCGCTGACCCGCCGCGTACACGGCATCCGTCTTTACGCGCCGAACTTGACGCATATCGATCTGTTTGCAGCGGGCTACTATTTCCTGACCACGGATACTCCGGAGCTGTTGCGGTGGCTGGCGAATGAAGCTGCGCGCGCGGGTGCCAGATTTTTCTACGCTACCCGGTTTCAGGGCGCCGAACGAAGCAGCGGCTTATTTCACTTCAAAGGCTTGCCGATTACGGCGCGCTACATCCTCGGTGCGGATGGCGGCCGCTCGGCGGTGGCGCAATGTTTTGGTCTCGGCCAAAACACGAAATTTCTGGTGGGGATCGAAGCCGAGTTTGGAAATCTTGGATCGGTCGACGACCGATTCCTGCACTGCTTTCTCGATTCCATACTCGCACCCGGTTACATTGCATGGGCGGCGCCGGGCCCACACGTCACTCAGGTCGGGCTCGCCGTAACCGAAGGCCGGCGGGCCGATCTCAAATCCTTCCTAGCGGCGACAGAGCCGATGTTTCGATACAGCCAAGCCGCCATCGTTCAGCGCCGGTCTGGACGAATTCCGTGTGGCGGGCTTGTTCGACCGTGGGCAGCACCCGGCGTCATGCTGGTCGGCGACGCCGCAGGTCATGTCTCACCGCTGACGGGCGGCGGCATACGTTTGGCGTTCAAGTTGGGCCGCCGCGCCGCCCAGGTGATTGCCGATCACCTATCTGATCTCGGACCTGCGCCCGAGATTGCAATCAAGGACGACCTTCCGGAATTTGGCGTGATGAAGCACGCGCTGCGCAGCGCTCTCGATCTTGCGCCGCCGAACATTCTTTTCAATCTCGCGCTTAAAACGCCAGCAATGCGCAAGTTCGCGCAGCATTTATACTTCAATCGGCGCGGCAAGGGCGGCATGACTCTGGCCGAGTACGAAGCCCAATTGACCCTTTTGAAGTCAGATCTCACACCCGCAATTAAAATTTAGGCGGAACAGGTCCCCCTGCCCCGCTTTATCGCGATAGAAGCCGCAAGCGCGTCAGAGCTTGCACAGCGTCGCCGATCCACGGCACTGCCACAGAACACTGGCCTGTGTGCATTTGTAGATGCGCGGGCCGAAGCTGTATCCGGGCGTTCCCGAACCCGTGACCCATGTCGCGTAGATGCTCCAATCCGTCGCCTGCAACAGGGCGGCGTCGACTTGAAACTTGGCCAGTGTCTCGCTCAGCGCATTACCTTCGGAAGCTTTTTTGAAGCACGACTTGGCGTCGGCGGGCGTTGCGGCAAGTGTGGCGGCGCTGGCGGCAAGAATTATCAATCGAAATTTGCGAAAAATACCCGCCGACGGTGCCACATCGGCCTGCTGGTCTCACGCACGAAGTGATGCAGACGCGTTGAATTTGGTAGTGCCGCGGCTTTGCGACATCAAAACGCCGCGCATGAGCGCGGACCACGCCCAAGGTACTACGGCTCCAGCTCGGTATCCCAGTAGAGGTAATCGAGCCACGACGTGTGCAGGTAATTGGGCGGGAACAAGCGGCCGTTGCGGTGCAATTCGAACACTGTCGGGCGGTACGGGTTCTGGCGCGGGAACATGCCGGCGTCACGCGCCATCAGTCCGCCTTTCCGCAGGTTACACGGCGCACACGCCGTCGTCACGTTGTCCCAACGGGTCATGCCGCCGCGCGACCGTGGAATGAGATGGTCGAATGTCAGGTCGTCCTTGCAGCCGCAGTACTGGCACGAGAAACGGTCGCGCAGGAAAACATTGAAACGGGTGAAAGCCGGATAAACCGCTGGCCGGACATACGTCTTCAGCGAGACCACGCTCGGCAGCCGCATCTCGAAGGAGGGGCTGCGCACAAAGCGGTCGTACTCCGAAACGATGTTGACGCGCTCCAGGAACACAGCCTTCACCGTCTCCTGCCAGCTCCAAAGCGACAGGGGATAGTAGCTGAGAGGCCGGAAATCGGCGTTCAGCACAAGGGCCGGACAATTGTCCGGTATGGTCGCGTGAGCATTCACGTCCCGCTGCCTCGCATGCGTTGTGTTGCGAATCGCGTTTTTTATTCCCACCGAATGGCCGGGATACTAGCGGTGCATATCAAATATGTGAAGCACCAGAGGATTGTGTTCCCCGAAGCCCGCAAATTCCCGAAAAATCAGGATTTTTGTCGGGTCTTGGATTTTGCGATCGGTTTGGGTTTTGGCCGCTGCAGGCCATAATCGGCCCACAGCAGCCGGGCAGCGGCGCCGCGCCAGGGCCGCCAGCGCTCGGCAAGCGCGATCAGATCGGCGGGCGAGGGGCGTTCCTCAAGTTTGAACACGCGTTGCGCCGCCAGCTGCAGGGCCAAATCGCCCGCCGCAAAGGCGTCGGAACGGCGCAAAGCAAACAGCAGGTAGATATCGGCGGTCCAGGGCCCGATGCCGTGCAGGCTGGTCAGGGTCGCGTGGATGTCGTCGTCGCTCTGCTGGTTCAAGGTGCGGAAATCGAGCGCGCCGGAGTGGGCCGCCTCCGAGATTGCCTTCAAGGTCCTGATTTTTCCACCCGACAAACCGAGCGCCGCCAATTCGCCAGCGCTGGCGGCAAGGAGGGCCTGCGCTTCGAACGGCTGGAGGGCCGCTTCGACACGGCTCCATATTGCGCTCGCGCTGGCGGCGGACACTTGTTGCCCGACAACGATCTTGGCGAGGCCGGCGAAGTTGGCGGGGTAATCGCGCAAGTCCGGTACGCCGGCGCGCTTGCTGATCTGGCGCATGACCCGGCACTGCGCGTTGAGGGCGTCAACGGCTGCCGCGAGGTCGCGCTGCGTCGCCAGTCTCGCCCGTGATCCCATGCTGTACGCCATACTGTTTCTCTTGGTGAAGGTCTTTCACATGCCAACCACAGTGACTAGATTATAGAAGGTTTTCGGCTGGTCTTTAAGGTCATTGCGCCATGGACTTCAAACTTGGTTTGGCTGCTGCAGGTCTTGCGGTTGTGATCGCCGGGGTAGTGTCGCCGGCTTCAGCGGGGCCGAAACTCGACGACTGGGCGACGATGCGCAACGAGCGGCACGGCTTCACCATCGCCTACCCGATCGACGTCTTCGAACAAAAGACCGCGCCCACCACCGACGAGGGCCGGGTTTTGCTGTCCAAGGACGGCAAAGCCAAACTGCTGATCGGCGCTTTTGAGAACAGCGAAAACTCCTCGCTCGACGATTACCGGAAGTTTCTGCTCGACAACCAATGGGCCGGTGCTGCCATCGATTATGCCCCAGTCCGGCAGAAATGGTTCGTGCTGTCGGGCACGCGCAACGACGAGATTTTTTATGAGCGGGTCAGCTTTACCTGCGGCGGCAAGCTGATCAACAGTTGGGCGATGACCTACCCGGCGGCCGAGCGGAAGGTCTACGACCGGGTTCTGGAAGCGGTTGCCAAAACATACCTTCCGGGGGCCGGCAAGGAAGGCAATTGTGAGTGATCGACACGACGACGGCGGTTCTGCGGTTCGGCCAGCTACAACTTAGCGGTTGTTATCGATGATGCGCGCCAGGGCGCCAGTCATGCACACGCGGACAAGATCTGTTCGCCGCGACGGGTCTGCAAAGAGTGTTGCAAGTGCACCTAGACTTGCCGGAGCCGCTCTACCAACACACTGGTCCCCGATGTCGGACAGCCAGGTGGCATTTGTACCTTTCGAAAGTTTACTGGGGCCGGGATCGAAAAAGTACTCCAATTGGCCGGCTTGCAATGAATAACGCCTCTATTCGTACTTCGTAGAAAAGCTGTATCAGACTTAATACCCTATGAAATACCGGCTCCTTGGTCCGATCCTCCGGCGGCAGAATTTGGCTATTCTTGCCGTACACCCGCGACAATACTCACTGACTTCGGACATTTTCTGAACATCGTTGAGCAAATTCAACACATTTGGCTTCATCAACGTGGTCCGGAAATGCGGGCCGTATTGGCCGGAATTAACAACCCTTGAAAGAAGAAATGAAACCTTGAAAGAAGAAATGAAAATTTAATCAAAAAGCGCTCTTGTGAATGCCAGCGAATAAGCACATTGCTCGAAATCGCTGGAATTGGCGTTGAAAACGGTAACGGTAAAAATGGCGGTTCTTAAAGTCATCATTGACCTCGTGGGTGCCCTGGCCTCCAGACGGCGGGTGGCGTCTGTGCGCCGTGATGCCGCAAAAGCGCCAGTCCGGATTTCTCTCGCGGCGCAATGGCAGCGCCTGACCGAGACGTTGACCCAATCGATTGATCGCGCCGAGCACGCTCAGCAGTTACAAGCCGCCGCCACCCGCCAGCTCGATCTCGCCCAGTACGCCATGACAACGCTCATGGACGAACTGTCAGCGGTGATGACTGTGCCTGGACGCCGGGCCAGCGCGGTCGTGCATCGCTTCGAGCCCTTGGCATTGCGCCCTGTCGACCAGGCTCTGGCTGCCTAGTTTTCGCAATTCAGAAAAATTTCGGCACAGGTGTCACTTCTGACATGCGGCCGCCGTCGGCTGATTGGGGTGCGGGATCCACGACGACAGATCGGTATTTTTCGACTTCCATCACGGCAAGACCGCGAATGGCGAGGCCGTTCGGTAGCATCCGGACCGGCCCATCGATGCCTGCGAAACCGCTCACGCGCGTCAGATTGCCTTCTGAAAATCGCCCGGGACCCGGCGCGTTGGAAAGCCCAAGCACAATTTGCATGGTGTCATAGGACAACGATGCCAGACGCGGCGGAGCCCGCCCGAAGGTCTTACGGAATTTGCCCGAGAACTGCGCCCAGCTCTCGGGGTCCGTTCCCGCATACCAGCCGCCGATCAACTGGTCTTCGCGCGACTCGACAGCCAGATCCCACGCAGAGGTGCCGATCAGTTTGATCTTCTTGGTGTCGATCCCGGAATAGCTGAGTAGCGGTGCGAGTTGCGAGATGGTTTCGGGTCCCGCAGGCACGAACAAGGCGTCGACCGGATGTCCTGCCGCGCCGGCGTCGTTGATCGCCCGAAAGACGCGTCTGGCGGAGGCCAGCATACTGGTCGCGCCAGGACTGTAGGTTTCGAGCTGAATGATTTCGCCGCCAGCATTTTTGACGGCCTTTCGAAATGCTGGTTCTACGATCTGGCCGTAGCTCCCAGCCGGATTCAAGGCCGCAAAGCGGTGTTTGCCTTTCGAAGCCGCAAAGCTGACGACGCGGGCCACTTCCTCGCTGGCCATGAAACTCAACAGGTGCACGCCGCTGGCGGCGACGGTTGGATCGTTTGAAAAGGCGATGAGCGGCACACCGGCCTTCGTCGTGACAGTCGCGGCGCCCGTTACGGATTTAGCAAACAAGGGCCCAAGGACCACATCTGCACCCTCAGCGACAGCAGCTTCGGCGGCTTGGCGGGCGCCTTCCGCGGTCCCACCGTCGTCCTTGGCGATCAATTGGATGTTGGGATCGTTCGCTTCAAACAGAGCCAGTTCCGCCGCCTCTTTCATGCCATGCGCAATTTGCGCGGCTTCGCTATTGCCTGCCAGCGGCAAGAGCAGCGCGATTTTGGTCGCCTTCGATTTTTCGGCAACGATGCGGGCGTTATCAAATGATTTGTTTGGCGACGGCAGCGGGCCGCTAATCGACGAAGTGTTTGCGGCTTGACCGCCGATGTTGCTGGAGCAGCCGGCAAGCGCCAGGAGCGCCGGTAAGGTCAGACAGGCAGCGGTGCACGCCAGCGTGCGTTTCAATCCCGGCATGATGGCTGCGGACTCCTGGCTCGTAGACTTTGCTCTAAACTCCGTAAGCAAAACGAGCCGGAGGACGTCCGTTACGCGGGCCCCCGCCATCGTTAAAGACTTGAGGCAGACGCCGGAAGGCAATTCGTGCCACACTGGCCGCCAATTCACTCCCTTTACCCACGCTGAATCGGAATAACTCTTGTCGCGAATAACGGAAGATACCCCCGCACTGAACGCCGCGCACAAAGCCGAGGTGCTCGCCAACGCCTTGAAGCGCGAGGCCGTGCGCCTGTTAGCGCAAAAGCTAGCTCCCGGTTTGTTCGTGGTTGCGACGCCGATTGGCAACCTCGGCGATATCACGGTCCGCGCCCTCACCACGCTCGCCATGGCGGATATCGTTTATTGCGAGGACACGCGCCACTCCGCCCGGCTGTTGCAGCATTATGGCCTTCATCCCGTGACGCGGCCTCTGCATGACCATAACGAAGAGATCGAACTCAAACGCGTCCTCCAGGAACTGAGCAGGGGCAAGAGTATTGCGTTGATCTCGGACGCCGGCACGCCGTTGATCTCCGACCCAGGCTTCAAGCTGGTGCGCGCTTGCGTTGAAGCCGGTCATGCCGTTACGGCTCTGCCGGGGCCGTCCGCCGTCATGAGCGCGCTCAGCGTCAGCGGGTTACCGACGGACGCTTTCTTTTTCGCGGGCTTTCTGGCCCCAAGACAAGCGGCGCGGCGCGCCCGCATTGCGGAACTCAAAATAATTCCTGCAACCTTGATCTTTTTCGAAGCCCCGCAACGCGCGGCCGAAACGCTGGCGGACTTGGCCGACGTGCTCGGCGACCGCCCGGTGGTGATGGCGCGCGAAATCACCAAGCTGCACGAGGAGCTGGCACGCGGCACCCTGACGGCTTTGGCCCGCCAGATTGGCGAACGCGACATCAAGGGCGAGATTGTCTTGGTCGTGGCGCCGCCGGGGCAACGCACGGCCGGCGACGATGAAATCATCGCACGTCTCGAAGTGGCTCTGAGCTCAATGCGGATGAAGGATGCGGCGGCGGCGGTGGCGGACGCACTCGGTGTCTCGAAATCCCGAGTTTACGATCTCGGTCTCAAATTAAAGGACAAAGGCTGAATGGACCGCTCATCGGCTCCGGATCCAGGGGGATCGCAAGGCCGCCAAACTACGGCGGAAAGGCAGAATCGCTATCGTCGCGGATATTGGGCGGAATATATCGCAGCGGCCTATTTGATCGCCAAAGGATATCGCATTCTGGCGCGGAGATTTAAAACGCCCGCTGGTGAAATCGATGTTATCGCCATCCGAGGCGGGCGGGTTGCCTTCATCGAAGTCAAACACAGGGCAACGCGGGGCGACTGCGAAGCCGCTGTAACGCCGCGACTTCGCCAGCGCGTTCGACGGGCTGCGGACCTGTGGTTGGCGAAGCGGCCGCACTATCAAGGCTTGGATCTCGGCTTCGATCTTGTCTTCATCGTCCCGCGTTCATGGCCCATTCATTTGCGCGACGCACTTTGAGCGCGACACAGTTTAATTTTCCCATTCTTCGTGCCGCCGTATATACTGTTTTTCGAATCCCGGGTTTGAATGGGCTAGCAAATCTACAGCGCACGACCATATGTGGCGCATGCAGCAAGGCGGAAGCTTCGCGCTGCGCTTGTTGACTTGACGGCGGACCAGACCGGTCCTCCCGAACCAAAAGGAGCACGACATGAAGATACGTTTTGCCACTCTGCCGATTGCCAGCCTCGTGCTTGCAGGCGCCTTCGCGATCAATACGTCGGGCGCGCAAGCGCTGGGCCTCAAGGATTGCAGCGACAAGTACAGCGCCATGAAAGACGCTGGCAAGTTGGGCGGTAAGTCTTGGAATGATTTCCGCAAGTCGGATTGCGGTCCGGATGCCAAGCCAGTTGCCGACACGAAGCCTGCCGATGTCAAACCGGCTGCAAAAGCTGAAGCGGCCAAGCCGGCAACGCCGAAGGTTGAAGCTCCGAAAGTTGAAGCCAAGAAACCGTCGGCACCCGCACCGGCGCCTGCCACGACAACCGCCGACGGCAAGGTGTTCCCGAAGGCCATCGATTCTAAGTATGCCAGCGAAAAGCCTGCCAAGCAGCGCCTGCACACCTGCCTCGACCAGTACAAAGCCAACAAAGTGAGCAACGGCAATGGCGGTTTGAAGTGGATCCAGAAGGGCGGCGGCTACTACAGCGAATGTAACAAGAAGCTGAAGAGCTAAGTCTCTCCAGTTCGGTAAATCATAAGGGCGGTCCTCACGGGCCGCCCTTTTTGCTTGCGCAAACCGCGAGGTTTGGCGAACGCAAAAAAAGCCGGAACCCTGGGGCGAGGGTTCCGGCTTCGGTTAGGCACGAGACGGGGGGAGTATCGCGCCTACAGATAGTCTGTTCCAGGGTAAGCTGGGGCGCAGACTAAATCTTAGTTCTCGTCGTAATAATCGTGCTGCACGTGAGCAGCTTGCGAGGCGAGAGCGATACCGAGGATCACGGCAAAGGCGCCGGCAGCAAGCGCGCGGCCTTCATGATTGCGGTGGTGGTGGTATTCGTGACCGCCGTCATAGTCGCGGTCGCCGCGGGGCTGAACCGCGTAGTAATTGTTGTGAGGGCGGTAAGATGAGTAGGATCCGCCGTTGTGATGGCCGTCATGATGGCGCCAACCGTCGGCGCTGGCTGCGGTCGAAACTGACGTCAGCGTGCCGGCGGCGAGCGTGGCGGCTGTGACAACCGAAACAATGGAATTTTTCAGTGACATAACGGCAGCCTCCCTTGGGTCCTGGCGAAGCGGTCGTTCGACCGTCTCGAGCGCCGGAACATCCGGCCGCTGATGACACCCTTTCTAATGGAGCGGCTGTGAATGCAGTTTGAACCGGGCTTGCAGCCCGCGTTCATCTCGGCGTGCACGTCACGATAAATAAAAAATATGTTATTTATCAATATATTATCAGGTTTCATAATCAAAAAATTCATGCCGGTGTATTTTCCAACGGCGTGGTTTGATCCTACAAATTTGCAGCTCCCGGGCCTTATTGTGTTAGAAACTGCTCGATGACCAACGAAACCAAGCTCATCATTGAAAAGGCCCGCAGTCTTTCCGCGCAGGAGCGCGAGGAAATCCTCGAAGCACTTCTCGCCAGCTTGCACAAAGATTCGTCGGGCGAGGCTGATGAAGCGTGGCACCAAGTCATTGACGAAAGGCTCGAAGCGCTTGATCGCGGCGAAATCGAAAAACTCGATTTTGATGAGGCGGTTAGAGAATTACACCGCAAATGAATGTACGGCTGACCCCGGCGGCTAAGGCCGACATGGGGCGCGTATGGTCATATTGCGAAAATCACAGACCGGGACTTGGGGATGAATTCCTAAGCGATTTGGGAGGGGCGGTCCGGCTTGTGGGCGAGTACCCAATGGCTCCGTCGGTGTTCTGGAAAGACACGCGCCGCGTTCCCTTAAAGCGGTTCCCATATGGCTTTGCTTATCGCGTCGAAGAACATGAGGTCCTGGTGATTGTCATTGCCCACACAAGCCGAGCCTCGCGGATTTGGCGCAAGCGCCTGCAGGGTAACTCATAAAACATGGGCACGGACGCTCAGTGCTTTATGTTTGACCCTTCAAACAAAAACATCCCCAATGCGGCAACGCGCCCGCCCGGGCGCAGTTGAAGCCCCCATCTGCCCATGTTAAGGACAGCCCGGCTTACGAAGGGGGTGTTTGGCGGCTCGACGCCCCTCCATTCCCCTTTTTGCCAGCAATTTGAAGATCTCCCCTTGATGCGGGCGACTTATGGGTCAACTGGGCCCAGCCCCTAACGCGCCTTTTAGGCGCCGATGAGCGCGACGTGGCAGCTGACGGCACAATCGTTGAAGGTATGGCAGGGCGCTACGCAGCAGCCCTTTTCGATCTCGCCAAAGACACCAAGCAGATTTCTCAGGTCGAATCCGATCTCGGCAAGTTCCAGTCGATGCTGGACATGAGCGACGACCTCAAACGGATGGTCAGGAGCCCGGTAATCTCGGCGGGAGATCAATCGAAAGCTCTCGCCGCTATTTTGAACAAAGCCGGCATTGGTGTCCTCGCCAGTAATTTTTTGAATTTGATCGCCAAGAACCGCCGTCTGTTCGCGGCCGCGGACATGATCAAGGGCTTCAAGGCGCTCGCCGCCAAGAAGCGGGGCGAAACCAGCGCGGAAGTCACCAGCGCGGTGGCGTTAAACGCCGGCCAAATCACGGCACTCAAGGAAACCTTGAAGGCATCCGCCGGCAAGGACGTCACGCTCAATACGCGCATCGATCCGAGCCTGCTTGGCGGCATCATCGTCAAGATTGGCAGCCGCATGATCGATTCCTCGCTGAAGACCAAGCTCCAAAACCTCAAGACCGCGATGGGTGGGGCTGGCACTTAAATAAGCAATTCGAGCGCCGCCAGGACGTCACGGTCCGGCGGCGTTTCGCTGACATTACGAGATTTTGAGATCAGGGCCGCATCCAACGGGCCCGAAAACGAAACGACCAAGGGAAGGGTCTAAACAATCATGGATATCCGGGCCGCAGAAATCTCCTCGATCCTCAAGGATCAGATCAAGAATTTCGGCAAAGAAGCGCAGGTTTCCGAAATCGGTCAGGTGCTCTCCGTTGGTGACGGCATCGCTCGCGTCTATGGCTTGGACAACGTCCAGGCCGGCGAAATGGTCGAATTTCCGGGCGGCATTCGCGGCATGGCCTTGAACCTCGAAAACGACAACGTCGGCGTCGTTATTTTCGGTGACGACCGCTCGATCAAGGAAGGCGATACCGTCAAGCGCACCGGTGCCATCGTCGAAGTGCCTGTCGGCAAAGGTTTGCTTGGCCGCGTGGTTGACGGTCTCGGCAACCCCATCGACGGCAAGGGTCCGATCAAGTCGGACAAGAAGATGCGCGTCGACGTCAAGGCGCCGGGCATTCTGCCGCGCAAATCGGTGCATGAGCCGATGGCGACGGGGCTTAAGGCCATCGACTCACTCATTCCCATCGGCCGCGGCCAGCGCGAGCTCGTCATCGGCGACCGCCAGACCGGCAAGACCGCCGTTATTCTCGATACCATCCTCAACCAGAAATCCTTGAACGCCGGCACCGACGAGAGCCAGAAGCTCTATTGCGTCTATGTCGCCATCGGTCAGAAGCGCTCGACCGTCGCGCAGTTCGTGAAAGTCTTGGAAGAGCGCGGCGCGCTCGAATATTCCATTATCGTCGCGGCGACTGCTTCCGATCCCGCGCCCATGCAGTATCTGGCGCCCTTTACGGGCTGCACCATGGGCGAATATTTCCGCGACAACGGCATGCACGCCGTGATCGCTTATGACGACTTGTCGAAGCAGGCCGTGGCTTATCGTCAGATGTCATTGCTGCTGCGCCGCCCGCCAGGCCGCGAAGCCTACCCCGGCGACGTTTTCTATCTCCACTCTCGTTTGCTCGAGCGCGCAGCCAAGCTCGGCGATGCCGCCGGCAAGGGTTCGTTGACGGCGCTGCCGGTTATCGAGACGCAGGGCAATGACGTCTCGGCGTTCATTCCGACCAACGTGATTTCGATCACCGACGGCCAGATATTCCTTGAATCGGACTTGTTCTATCAAGGCATCCGTCCGGCGGTGAACGTCGGTCTATCGGTGTCGCGCGTTGGATCGTCGGCGCAAACCAAAGCGATGAAAAAAGTCGCAGGCAAGATCAAGGGCGAGCTGGCGCAGTACCGCGAAATGGCGGCCTTCGCGCAGTTCGGCTCAGACCTCGATGCCGCCACGCAGCGTTTGCTCAATCGCGGGTCGCGCCTGACCGAATTACTGAAGCAGTCGCAGTTTTCGCCACTTAAGATGGAAGAGCAAGTTTCGGTTATCTATGCGGGCGTCAACGGCTATCTCGATCAAATGGCCGTCGAAAAGGTCAAGCCGTTCGAGGATGCGCTACTCAACAATCTGCGCAATCAGAACATGGCGATCCTCGACGACATCCGCACGACGAAAGATCTGTCCGATGCGACGGCTGGAAAACTCAAAGCCGTCGTCGAGCAAGTCCAAAAGACGTTCCTCTAACAGTTTGTCATCCCGGGCGAGCCTTCTTGGGAGGCCCGGGACCCAGACTGCGCAACTGATTTAATGGCTCTGGGTCCCGGCTCTCCGCGCTTAGGTAGCGCTACGGCCGGGATGACAGGGATGGATAAGAGAAAAGAGCAGCCAAGATGGCCAGCTTAAAAGACATGCGCAACCGCATCGCCTCCGTTAAGGCGACGCGGAAAATCACCAAAGCCATGCAGATGGTCGCGGCGGCCAAATTGCGCCGCGCCCAGGAAGCAGCCCATGCCGCGCGGCCCTATGCCGAGCGTATGGACGGTGTGCTCGCAAGCTTGGCGTCCAAGGTCGCCGACAAGAACAGCGCGTCGCCGCTGCTCGTCGGCACCGGCAAAGATCAAGTCCATCTGCTGATCGTCATGACGGCCGAACGGGGTCTGTGCGGCGGCTTCAATTCCAACATCGCCAAGCTCGCCCGTCAGGACGCGCAAAAGCTGATCAGCACCGGCAAGACCGTCAAGATCATGACGGTTGGCCGCAAGGGCGCCGACAATCTGCGCCGCGACCTCGGCCGGAACATCGTCGAACGCAAGGATTTCCAGGGTATCAAACAGCTAAACTTTACGCACGCCGAGGGCGTCGCCACCAAGGTTTTGGCGATGTTTGAAGCTGGCGAATTCGACGTTGCCACGCTGTATTTCTCGGAGTTCAAATCCGTCATCGCCCAAAAGCCGACGGCGCAGCAGCTGATCCCGGCGAAGATTCCAGTCGCGGCCGCTCAAAGCGAAGCCGCGAAAGCAGCCAACGCCATCCACGAATACGAGCCCGGCGAAGAAGAAGTCATGGGCTACCTGCTCAATCGTAATATCTCAACGCAGGTGTTCCGCGGCCTGCTCGAAAATGCTGCCTCCGAACAGGGCGCGCGCATGTCGGCAATGGACAACGCAACGCGCAACGCCGGCGACATGATCAACAAGCTGACGATCAAGTACAATCGTCTCCGTCAGGCCAACATCACCAAAGAACTCATCGAAATCATCTCGGGCGCGGAAGCGCTCTAAGTCCAATGGAATAATATGATCATGAAAAATCTCTATCACGCATCTGCGACGTCTGAAGGTGGGCGCAACGGCCGCGCCACACTGGCTGAAGGCGGGATCGGTCTCGCGATGGCGTTGCCGAAGACGCTTGGCGGCACCGGCAAAGGCGCAAACCCCGAGCAACTGTTCGCGCTTGGATACGCCGCTTGCTTCAATCAGGCAATTTTGGTCGTCGGCGGTCAACATAAGGTCGACGTTCAGCGCGCCGAAGTCACGGCAGATGTCGATCTCAATCAAACCGACGCGGGCGGGTTTGCGCTCGCCGTCGCGCTTAAAGTCAAGATGCCGGGCATCGATGCTGCAAAGGCCAAAGAAATTGTCGAAGCGGCTCATCAGATTTGCCCCTATTCGAACGCCACGCGCAACAACATCCCCGTCACCTTGACGGTTCTTTGATACTCGATTGGAGAGACGAAATGGCTACGAATAAGGTTGGCAAAATCCGCCAAGTAACTGGCGCCGTCGTCGACGTCCAGTTCGACGGCCATCTGCCCGAAATTCTCAACGCACTTGAGACCAAGAACCACGGCGTTCGTCTCGTTCTCGAAGTCGCGCAGCACTTGGGCGAAAGCACCGTTCGGACCATTGCTATGGACTCGACCGAAGGTCTTGTGCGCGGTCAGGACGTGCATGACACCGGCACGCCGATCATGGTTCCAGTCGGCGAAGAAACGCTTGGGCGCATCATGAACGTCATCGGCGAGCCGGTCGATGAAGCTGGTCCGATCGGCACGAAGGTGACGCGCGCCATCCACCAGCCTGCGCCGAGTTTTGCCGATCAGGCGTCGGAAGCGCAGATTCTTGTGACCGGCATCAAGGTCGTTGACCTGCTCGCGCCGTATGCCAAGGGCGGCAAGATCGGCCTATTCGGCGGTGCCGGCGTCGGCAAGACCGTTCTCATCATGGAATTGATCAACAACGTCGCCAAGGCCCACGGCGGCTACTCGGTGTTCGCGGGCGTTGGCGAGCGCACGCGCGAAGGCAACGACCTTTATCACGAAATGATCGAATCGAACGTCAACATCGATCCGAAGAAGAACAACGGTTCGACCAAGGGGTCCAAATGCGCGCTGGTGTACGGCCAGATGAACGAGCCGCCGGGCGCCCGCATGCGCGTCGCGCTGTCGGGTCTGACGGTCGCTGAAGACTTCCGCGATAAAGGCCAGGACGTGTTGTTCTTCGTCGACAACATCTTCCGCTTCACGCAAGCGGGTTCCGAAGTTTCGGCGCTGCTCGGCCGAATTCCATCGGCCGTTGGTTATCAGCCGACACTCGCGACCGACATGGGCGCTTTGCAGGAACGCATCACCACGACGCAAAAGGGTTCGATCACCTCGGTGCAGGCCATTTACGTGCCGGCCGACGACTTGACCGACCCGGCGCCCGCCACCTCGTTCGCGCATTTGGACGCGACCACGGTTCTGTCGCGTTCGATCGCTGAAAAGGGCATTTATCCCGCCGTCGATCCGCTCGACAGCACCTCGCGCATGCTCGATCCGCGCATTGTCGGCGAAGAGCATTACGCCATCGCACGCCGCGTCCAGTCGATCCTGCAGAAGTACAAGAGCTTGCAGGACATCATCGCGATTTTGGGCATGGACGAGTTGTCGGAAGACGACAAGATGACGGTGGCGCGCGCCCGCAAGATCGAACGTTTCATGTCGCAGCCGTTCACGGTCGCGGAAGTGTTTACGGGTTCGCCGGGCAAGCTCGTCGCTCTGGCCGACACCATCAAGGGCTTCAAGGGTCTCTGCGACGGCGATTACGATCATCTGCCGGAACCGGCGTTTTACATGGTCGGTACCATCGAAGAGGCTATCGCGAAGGCCGAAAAATTGGCAGAAGCGGCGTAACGAGGAGCTGGGCAGATTTGCCTCGCCGTTAGGAGATGATCATGGCGGATGCGAAGGCAAAGTTTGGCAGCTGCTGCGAGGAGCTGAAGGAAGCTATCGAAGGCGGCGACTTTGAACCGCTGATTACGGTTGGTCCCGACAGCGTCATCTATATGACTGTTGGGCTTGTCGATTTGGAAGAGGACGAGCCGGGGCTGGTCGATCACCCGATGTTCTTCTGCCCGTTCTGCGGTTCCAAGCTCCAAACGCCAGAGGAAGTCCGCGCCAAAGCCGGCGCGGAAGGCGAAGGCGACGACGAAGAGAAGACGGTTTGAGATTTTGAGAACGTGCGGCGGGTTTCCTTCTCCCTTGGGAGAAGGTGCCCCGTCAATGCGGAGCATCGCTCCGCGATTACGGGGCGGATGAGGGGGCTTGCGATGGCAGACTTCCAAGTCGGTGATCAGGTTCGAGCGCTGAAATTGGAAGAGTGGTTCTTCAAGGACATCGAAGCAGATGGCGTGAAGTTTCTTCGCTCATGCGTTGGCAAACGACTTAAACTGAGAGTTTCGACGAGTATGGTCATGCCGAGCTAGAATTCGTCACATCGAAGCCTGGGGAAATTTACTGTTCCCACACGGTCCGGGTCGACCAGAGTTGGATAGAGAAAGTTTAGACAATGGCAGGCACATTCAAGTTCGAACTCGTTTCGCCGGAGCGCATCCTGCTCTCGGTCGATGCCGATCAAGTCGTCGTTCCCGGAGCCGACGGCGATTTCGCCGTGCTCGCGGGCCACGCGCCGGTGATCACGACGCTCCGCGCAGGCGTCATAGATGTGACCGCTGGCGGCACGCGCAAACGTCTGTTCGTCAAATCCGGCTTTGCCGAGGTTGATCCGGCGCGTCTGACCGTGTTGGCGCAAAAGGCCTACGACATCGACGACATGACACCTGCCATCGTCGCGGATGAACTCAAAACCGCCGAAGCCGAGCTTGCCGCCGCCACGGACGATAACGCCCGCTCGATGGCTGACACGCTGGTTACCGAGCTGAAGCGCCTGTCGGTCAAAGCCGCTTAAGCTCCGCGAACTGCGCTACTTCACGATCTTCTTAGCCATACTGAGGGTCTTCTCCGGTTCGAAAGGTTCGGGGATTAAGATACCTTTTTGACACGAGGGCTTTGCGGCCATCACGGCCATCCACCGCTGAAGATGTGGCAGGTCATCGACGGCAACGCCGGCCCAATCATGGATACTGACCCACGCCCAATTGGCGATATCGGCAATGCTGAACTCACCGGTGAGATACTCGCGATCCTTCAGCCGCGTATCGAGCACGGTGTAAAGGCGCTTCGTTTCGTTTTGATATCGTGCGATGACCGCAGGAATTTTCTCGGGAAAATACCGGAAGAAAACGTTGGCTTGCCCTTGCATCGGTCCAACGCCGCCCACCTGGAACATCAGCCATTGAATGACCTCGGAGCGGGCCTTTTTCGTCGTGGGCAGAAGCCGGCCCGCCTTTTCCGCGAGATAGATCATGATGGCGCCCGACTCGAACACGGCGAAGTTGCCGTCGTCGCGATCGACGATTGTCGGGATGCGGCCGTTCGGGTTGATCTTCAGATATTCGGGCGTTTTCTGATCGCCTTCGCCGAGCTTGATGTGGTGGACGGTGTAGGGCAGATCGAGTTCTTCAAGTGTGATCGAGGCTTTCCAACCGTTGGGGGTGGCAGAGGTGTAAAGATCTATCATTGTCATTCCCGTGGGCTAAACTGGTTCGCGACGGCTGGCGCGCGCGGCGACAAACTCATTGACGGCCATGCGCTGACCAAGGTTATCCGAGGCCGAAAAGCCGTCAAGCGTCCTCGCGGGCGCCTCTTCCAATGCGAATGGGGAATTTTTCAAGCGACGAAACTCTGCTACTTGTGGCGCAGCGGCCTTGCCATTGCTGCCTGCGGCGTTTCCGGTCGCCATGGCAAGATCGCGTTTAGTTCGTGAGGTTGCCATGAAACTCCCGCTATCCGGTGGCTGCAGGTGCGGCTCCATTCGATACAAGTGCTCGGCCAATCCCGCGTTCTCCTGGAAGTGCCACTGCCGCGACTGCCAGCAGGCGAGCGGAAGCGCGTATTGTCCGGTGATGTACGTGCCCAAGACGGCGATGGAAATTACCGGCGAGGCCAAATACTACGACGTCAACGCCGAGAGCGGGAATACGGTGAGCCGAGGCTTCTGCGCCACCTGCGGGTCAAACCTATTCATCCTTGCGGAACTAGTGCCAGACCTGCATGGCATCTGGGCTTCGAGCCTGGATGATCCCAACCAGTTCAAGCCGCAAGTTCACGTCTGGACAGGCAGCGGGCCGGGGTGGAACCAAATCAACGATGATTTGAAGACGATCGCCAAAGCCCCTAATCAGGAACAGTTTGACGCCCTGCTGGCTGAAAACAAATGACAGAAATCGAGGGGCCGTCGTTGCTAGCGGTCAGGATTGGCCAGCTATCGTTTCGGCCCGTCACGTCGCAGTCAAATGCCCGAAGGCCTCGACAACGTCCTCGTAGACCTGACGCTTGAACGGCACAATCAGCTTTGGCACCAGGTCCATCGGCGCCCAACGCCAGCTTGTGAACTCGGCCTTCAGCCCGTCGCGCGCGGTAATATCGATCTCGCTGTCGTCGCCCAAAAAGCGCATAGCGAACCACTTTTGTCGCTGGCCCCTATAGCGGCCCTTTAGCGCGACCCCGAGCAAAGCCTCCGGCAGCTCGTACGTCAGCCAATCCGAATGCTCGGCAATGACATCGACACTGGTGACGCCGGTCTCTTCCCGCAGCTCGCGCAAAGCGGCGAGACGCGGCGGCTCGAATTTGTCGATACCGCCCTGCGGCATCTGCCAGATGTGCGCGGTGTGATCGCCGGCCCATTTGGGCTTGCGGCGGCCGATCCAGACCGAGTTATCGCGGTTGAGGAGCATGATTCCGACGCAGGCCCGGAAGGGCAAATATATTGCGTCCGTATCTGGTGCTGCCGGTCCGGCGATGGGTCTCATGGGATTAGAAATATCCTGTGGATAGAACGATGATAACTGAATTTGCTGATTCGCCAACCCTATTGATTCCGCGCTTCTTTATTGTGACAGGTCGAATGCCCTCGAATTTTGACGGTAACGCTCAAAGACGGCTAGCGTTTGTTGCCGAGACATCTGTCGGTATTTCTCAACAGCGGTGTGGCACTGCGAGGGCGGAGAAATCTTCGAAGAGCACGTCGTAGATGGCCCTTTTAAAGGGAACGATGAGTCGCGGAACATCGGCAAACGGCGCCCATTTCCAATCCACGAATTCGGCGCTTTGACCGGCAGGCGGGGCGATATTAACTTCGTTGTCGCTACCTAAAAATCGCATGACGAACCACTTTAGGGTTTGGCCCCGGTAGCGCCCGCCCCAGGCTTTTCCAACGAGATCTGGCGGCAAGTCGTATTTGAGCCATTGAGGCCGCTCGGCAACAATCTTGGTCGAACGAATGCCGGTCTCTTCGAACAGTTCGCGATGAGCCGCAGCTTCCGGCGCCTCGCCGTTCTCAATGCCGCCTTGCGGCATTTGCCACCAGGCGCCACGGCCCTCGGCCTCGTTCTGGTGGTCGGCGCGGCAGCCGATCCACACCAAGCCTTCGCGGTTGAGTAGGATGATCCCTACGCACGGCCGGTAGCCGAGCCCGGTTGGATCGCCATAACCCGACAGATCGTTCGTCATGCTGTTGTCCGTATTGTCTCGTCAGATTGATGGAGTTCCGGGCCAAAAGAAATGGGCGCCAACGCGGCGCCCACTGCAAATTCTGTCTATGTCCGCCCGTTCAGTTCGGCGTGGTTTTCTTGTCGGGATCTTTACCGGCAGATGGCTCGGGTGCTGCGCCATCGGAGGGCGCGGCCGGTACCGGCGTAGCGCCAGCGGTCGGCGGTTCTTTAGCGGTGCCGCGCAGGAAGGACAGCGCATACTGCAACTGCGTGTCTTTCTCTGGCTCTTTGGCAACGTAAGAGGATGAGCCGGAAACTTCCTGCTTATCCTTGCCGTCCTTGGTTGTGTCCTTGACGCCCGTGGCGTCTTTTGCGTCTTTGATGTCTTTAGCTTCTTTGTCCTTCTTGTCCTTGTCGACATCGGCGCCGCTGACACCAGGATTTTTGAGATGGCCTCTGAGGCTGGCTTCGCCACGGAACTTTTCAGAACCCACTTTGGCTTTCATGTCGTCCGGCAATTCTTCTTCGATCAGGATATCGGGATCAATGCCCTTAGCCTGGATCGAGCGGTTGGATGGCGTGTAGTAGCGCGCCGTCGTCAAGCGAATGGCGCCGTTGGCGCCAAGCGGAATGATGGTCTGCACCGAGCCTTTACCGAATGAGCGCGTCCCGATGATGGTGGCGCGCTTGTGGTCCTGCAGGGCACCGGCCACGATTTCCGAGGCAGACGCCGAGCCGCCATTGATGAGCACGACGATCTTCTTGCCGTCGGTGACATCGCCGGGGCGAGCATTGGCGCGCTGCGTTTCTTCGTTGTTGCGGCCTTTGGTGAGAACTATGGCGCCGCGCTCCAGGAAGTCATCTGAAACAGCGATCGCTTGATCCAGCAAACCGCCTGGATTGTTGCGAAGATCGAGGACATAGCCCTTCAACTTCGAACCAATCTGCTTGTTCAAACCATCGATGGCTTTGACCATATTTGTGTGGGTCTGCTCGTTGAATGTCGTCACCTTGACGTAGGCGATATCGTCCTCGACGTGCGACTTGACCGCATTGATGCGGATAACGTCACGCGTGACTTTGACATCGAAGGGCTCGTCCTTGCCTTTGCGCACGATCGTCAGCGTGATCGGCGTGTTGACCGGGCCGCGCATCTTTTCGACAGCCTGCTCAAGCGTTAGACCCGAAATTTGTTCGTTGTCCAAGTGCGTGATCAGGTCGTTGGCCATCAACCCGGCTTTGGATGCTGGCGTATCATCGATGGGTGAAACGACCTTGATGACGCCGTTCTCCATTGTAACTTCGATGCCAAGGCCGCCGAATTCACCGCGCGTTTGAACCTGCATGTCGCGGAAGTTTTTAGGGCTCATGTAGGACGAATGCGGGTCGAGCGACGCCAGCATGCCGTTAATGGCGGATTCAATAAGCTGGGTGTCGTCGGGCTTTTCGACATAGTCGGAACGAACCCGCTCCAGCACGTCGCCGAAGAGATCAAGCTGGCGATAAAGTTCTGAATTCTGCGACGGCGTCGCCGAATATGTTTGAGAAACATTCAATAGGGTCGTGGCGCCGGCCAGTCCTGTCATCAGCAGGAACGTCCAAAACGCGTAATCGGTCTTGCGCATCATCCTTGTACCTTCTGCTGACCAGCGACCCACCAGGGGTCGGGGTCGATGGGCCGTCCGTCTTTGCGAAACTCTACGTAGAGAACAGGGGCATTGGTTTGTGCCAAAGACGGAGATGTCGCCTTTGGCCCTCCACTCATTGTGCCAACCGGTTCCGCTGCGAGAACAAACTGCCCGGGCTGGACGTCGATCTGCGACATGCCAGCAAGCAGGATATGATAGCCGTCGCCGGCATTAATGATCAAGAGTTGCCCGTAGCTGCGAAACTCTCCGGCATAAACAACCCAGCCATCGCACGGCGCGGTGACTTGAGCGCTTGTACGCGTTTCGACCACAACCCCCTTGGATTGTCCACCAAACTGGGTTTTCTCGCCATAAGCTAGCACACGGCGGCCTTGCGCCGGCATCGGTAACTTGCCGCGCGCCGTTGAAAACGGGATAGCTGGTTTGATGCGGCCCGGGTTGCCCGGCATTGCGGCCGCGGCTGACGGCGCCAATTCGACGATTTGAGGCTTCAAACGCGGCGGTGGGGTCATGGCCGCAACTTGCGTTTCTTTGTCCGGTTGGCGCGGGGCGGGCACGTCTGTGGCGGTCGCAGCGGGCGGCGGCGCGCCGGCTGTCTCGGCGGGCGCTGCAGCCGCTGGAGTCGTGACCGGAGCCGGGGGCGCCGGGGCCTCGGTTACAGTGGCAACCTGCGTGCCGACGTTGCTCTTCAATTCCTGTTGATAGGCGCCAAGACCGGTCTTTTCGGTGACGGCCTTATCAAGCTTGCCGATCAATTCCGATAAATCGCCGACACTTTTTGTGATTTCGGCGGTCGCGGCCTTGACCGACGACAATTCAGCTTCACGTTCGGCAAGCGTGAACTTCTTGGCCTCCATCAGGCCGGCCAACCGAATGCGTGCCTCGTTCAAGCGTTGCGTTTCAGATTTGAGGCGGTCGCCTTCCGATCGGATATCGCCCATGACGCGCACCAGATCTTCAAGGCGTCCCGCAAGGGTTAGGGCTTGGCCGCGCAATTCCGGAAATGCCGAGGACAAGAGCATCGCGCTTCTGACCATTTTCAGCGCGTCCTCGCGCCGGGTAATGAGCACCGGCGGGGGGTTGCGGCCCATGCGCTGCAGAGCGCCAAGCAGTTTCGCGATTTGGTCGTGGCGCTGACTAAGCGACCCGCGAACCAATTTTTCCTGAGCCTCGAGTTCGCTGAGCCGGCCTTCGATCGAAGTCAGTTGACCTTCGCTCTTCTGGATCAGCGCCGCAGTCTCCATCAGGCGGGCGTTCAAGCCTTCGCGTTCGGCGTCTAAACCCGCGACATCCGATTTGATGGCCTTGGCCTTCGTTTCGGCCGCCTGAAGCTGGGATCTTTTGAATTCAAGGGTGCGCTGAGCTTCTTCCGGAGAAACGGGGGGCGCGGCGGGAGTGGTCTGAGCGCCGACAGGACCGCCGAGACCCAGCAGCAAAACGATGCCCAGCCCCAACGCCAAGCCCCGTTCACCGGGGCCGCGCTTGTCTCCACGATCAGCTTTGTTGTGCCTCACGTCATAGGGTCCCGGGCTTGCGTCGCGATCTGACTTTGATATTCACGAGTCAGGGTCAAAAAATAAGGCTTTTATCCAGCTAAGCAAATTTCATTTGCGTAATGCAGTCGAATTCGGGTGCCGAAACGTCCGGCCTCGCGCTCTAATGAGGGTGACCAGTGATTGCAGCTCGAACACTTCCAGCCTATCAATCTGGTCAAAAGTGCAAGGAATCGCAATGCAAACACTCCTATATCATGCCACGACCATCGCGGTTGGTGCTGTCTTCGTCATTCTTTTGTTGGGCCTGCGCTCGATGCTCAAAGGCACAAGTCCCAATTTGAGCCAAAAATTGATGCGCTGGCGGGTCGCTCTCCAGTTCTGCGCCATCCTGATCATCGTTGCTTACGCAGTATTGACCCACTGAGACGTGTTCGCGTTGCCGGCAAAAGGAACTAGGCCACATGGTCGTGCTCAATCGCATTTACACCAAGACCGGAGATGCCGGCACAACCGCGCTTGGCTCTGGCGAGCGGGTTCCCAAGACGTCGGTGCGGATTGCAGCTTATGGGACTGTCGATGAAACCAATGCGCAAATCGGCATGGTCCGCATTCACTTGGCAGCGTGCGACCCTTCTGGCCACTACAGCAACGTAGATGCCATGCTGTTGCGCATCCAAAACGATCTCTTTGATCTCGGCGCCGATTTATGCGTGCCCGATCGCGGCGAAAAGCTGCCCTATGAGCCGTTGCGGATGTCGGACGCCCAGGTCAAACGTCTTGAAGACGAAATCGATATTTTGAACGGCGAGCTCTCAGCCCTCAAGTCGTTCGTCCTGCCGGGCGGAACGCCGGCGGCGGCGCTGCATGTCGCGCGCACCGTCTCGCGGCGCGCCGAGCGCATTATGGTCGAGCTTGCGGCGCTACCCAACGAGCCGGTCGGCTCGGCCGCTTTGAAATACATCAATCGCTTGTCTGATTTCTTGTTCGTCGCCAGCCGCTTCGTCAACGACCGGGGCGCAGGAGATGTGCTGTGGGTGCCCGGAAAAAACCGTTGAGATCTGGGATGACCCGCAAGCTGGCTTTGACCGGGAAAGGACTTCAGACAGGTGTTTGTTCCGATCGGTGACGACAACCCCTTGACGCGCATCCGTTTCCAGTACGTCACGGTGGCTTTGATCATCGTCAACGTTCTGGTTTTCCTGCTCGAAACCGCAGCCGGTCCCGAGCCGCAATTCGTTTCGAGTTTCGCGGTTGTGCCGCAGGAGCTCTTCCAAGTCCACTTTATGCGCGGCCACGCCTCGTTTTCGACCGATCAACTGGCGATCCCGGAACGCGCGACGTTGTTCACCTACATGTTCTTCCATGGCGATGCCATGCATTTGCTCGGCAATATGCTGTTTTTGTGGGTGTTCGGTGACAATGTCGAAGATGCGCTGGGCCATTTCCGCTATCTGGTTTTTTTCCTGGCTTGCGGCGTCGCCGCGGCTTTGATGCACGTCGCCATGCTGCCGAAAAGCCAAGACGCGCTGATCGGAGCTAGCGGTGCTGTCTCAGGCGTAATTGCAGCCTATATGATGCTGCATCCGAGGGTCGACGTTTGGGTCCTCGCGCTTAAGTTCATTCCGCTGCGCATTTCAGCGGCCCTTGTGCTCGGGCTCTGGATCGTCTTGCAAGTCATCATGGTGGCTTTTCCGCAGGCCGGACCAACGGCGTGGTGGGCGCATATTGGGGGTTTGATGGCAGGGGCGGCGCTGGTTATCGTTATGCGTCAGCCGGGCGTTCCGCTGTTTCGACGGTAATGGGTAGTTGAGCGCCCACACCTCCGCCCGGGATCGGCCCCGTAAAATAGTCTTAACGACCCGCCGCGACGTGAGCGCCGATTGACTTGGCTTGCGGCTGATCATAGCTTTCTCCTTCGCAACTGCGAGAATAGCGTTGGTCCGCAGTTGCATCTCGTTGTAATCCGCGCTTTGCCTCGCCATCGCACCGCAAAAAGCGGCCTGCGATACTGGCGTCCAGCGCAAAAAATAACTTTGGGAGAGCCTCGGGATGAAGATCGTTGTGCCCGTCAAAAGGGTCGTCGATTACAACGTCAAAATTCGGGTCAAATCGGACGGAACAGGTCTAGATCTGGCGAACGTCAAAATGTCGATGAATCCGTTCGACGAGATTGCCATCGAAGAGGCGGTACGGATTAAAGAAAAGGGCGGGGCGAGTGAAGTCATCGCAGTTTCGATCGGCTCCGCTAAATCCCAGGAGACGCTGCGCACCGCTCTTGCCATTGGCGCCGACCGCGCCATTCTGATCGAGACCGACGATGGCGCGACCGTTGAGCCGCTGACCGTCGCCAAGCTGCTTAAAGCCATTGTCGAAACCGAAAAGCCGGATCTCGTGATCCTCGGCAAGCAGGCCATCGACGATGATTGCAACCAGACCGGCCAAATGCTGGCCGCACTTCTGGATTGGCCGCAAGCGACATTCGCGTCAAAGGTCGTTCCGGAAGCGGGCACGGTTTCGGTGACACGCGAAGTCGACGGCGGATTAGAGACGTTGAAGTTGAAATTGCCCGCGATCATTACCACCGATCTGCGCTTGAACGAGCCGCGCTACCCGTCCCTTCCCAACATCATGAAGGCGAAGAAGAAGCCGCTTGAAGTTAAAAAACCCGGCGATCTCGGAGTCGATATCCAGCCGAGGCTCAAGGTCATCAAGACCAGTGAACCTCCGGCCCGCAAAGCCGGCGTCAAAGTTGGAAGCGTTGCCGAGCTCGTCAAGAAACTCAAAGAAGAAGCGGGAGTGATCTGATGAGCGTGCTCATTCTAGCAGAGCACTCTAACGCCGTGCTTGCGCCAGCCACGGCCAAAGCTGTGGCCGCAGCCAAGGCGCTGGGCGGTGAGATCCATATTCTGGTCGCCGGTGCCGGTTGTCAGCCGGCGGCCGAGGCTGCCGCCAAATTAGACGGTGTCTCGAAAGTTCTGGTTGCCGACGCCGCCCATTTGAAGCACGGTTTGGCCGAAGATGTTGCAGCCGTGATTTTGGCTCATGCCGCCCCTTATGCCGCTATCCTCGCCCCTGCGACGTCGTATGGAAAAAACATTTTGCCGCGCGTCGCCGCCAAACTCGATGTCATGCAAATTTCCGAGATCACCAAAGTGCTCTCGCCGGATACCTTCGAACGGCCGATTTATGCCGGCAACGCCATTCAAACGGTCCAATCGAGCGAGTCTAAAAAAGTCATTACGGTTCGCACCTCGGCGTTCCAGCCGGTCTCGGAAGGCGGTTCGGCCAAGATCGAGGCGGTCTCGGTGCCCGCCAGTTCGGGCGGCTCGCATTTCGAGACTGCCGAGCTGACAAAATCCGATCGTCCCGAGCTGACGTCGGCAAAAATCATCATTTCCGGTGGCCGTGGCATGGGCAACGGCGAAAACTTCGCCAAGTATATTGAACCTGTCGCGGATCGTCTCGGCGCGGCCATGGGCGCTTCGCGGGCGGCGGTGGATGCCGGCTTCGTACCCAACGATTGGCAAGTTGGTCAAACCGGCAAAGTCGTCGCGCCCGATCTTTATCTGGCGGTCGGCATATCGGGCGCCATCCAGCATTTGGCGGGTATGAAAGATTCAAAAGTTATCGTCGCCATCAATAAGGATGGCGAGGCTCCGATCTTTCAAGTCGCCGATTACGGGCTTGTCGCTGATCTGTTTCAGGCCTTGCCTGAACTCGACGCCGAACTCAAGAAGGCGGGCCGCTAACGTATTGCCCGTCCGAATGTTAGGATTAAAAATTATGGCGCAGGCGCAAAAAGTTTTGGACAAGGCTAAAGGGGCTATCAAGCCCGCACGCACCATCACCAAAGTCGGCATCATCGGCGCGGGTCAGATGGGCGCGGGCATCGCACATGTGACAGCCTTGGCCGGATACAAGGTTGCGATGAACGACTTGAAAAAAGAGTCGTTCGAAAACGCCATTTCCTTGATCGACAAGAACATGTCGCGTCAGGCGTCAAAGGGCCTGATCAAGGACGCCGATAGGGCCAAAGCCTTGGCGCTCATTACCTATGCTCCGGCCTTGGACGCCTTTGGCGATTGCGATCTCATTATCGAGGCAGCCACGGAAAACGAAGACACCAAGCACAAGATCTTTGCGAGCCTCGGACCCCATCTCAAACCGACCGCCTTGCTCGCCTCCAACACCTCGTCCATTTCGATCACGCGTCTCGCCGCCGCCACCGACCGTCCCGAAGATTTCATCGGCATGCACTTCATGAACCCGGTGCCGCTGATGGAACTGGTCGAATTAATTCGCGGCATCGCCACGGAAGACGAGACCTTTGCAACCGCCAAAGCGTTTGTCGAGAGCTTGGGCAAGACCACCGCGGTGTCGGAAGATTTCCCAGCCTTCATCGTCAATCGCATTCTGCTGCCGATGATCAATGAGGCTGTCTATACGCTCTATGAAGGCGTCGGTACCGTCGATGCCATCGATAAAGCCATGCGACTTGGCGCTCATCATCCCATGGGGCCGCTTGAACTCGCGGACTTCATCGGTCTCGATACCTGTTTGAGCGTCATGCAGGTGCTTTACGAAGGCTTATCGGATTCCAAGTACCGGCCCTGCCCGCTACTGGTCAAATACGTCGAGGCTGGCTGGCTCGGCCGCAAGACCAAGCGCGGCTTCTACGACTATCGCGGCGAGAAACCCGTGCCGACGCGGTAATTTGCGACTCGCCGAAGGCCGAGCGGATCCTTAATTGCGGAGCCATGAGGCCGGGTAACGGCAAATGGCACTAATCCGCAAGCATGGCTGGCAGGTTTTCAATCTCTGACTTAATGATCGCGGGTGCCTTAGGGCGCCCGTTTTCTTTTTTGAGGATCGCTGCAATGCCCGCCACGTCGAAAACCGCTATTATCACGGGCGCAAGCTCCGGAATCGGTAAGGCGGCAGCGCTAAAGCTGCAGGCGGCGGGATACAACGTCGTGCTCTCGGCACGGCGCGAGCGCGAACTTCAGGACGTCGCCAAAGCCGCCGCATTGCCGGGCGGGCGCGTTCTGGTCGTGCCCTGCGACGTGACCGATCCCGCTTCAGTCAAGGCGCTGTTCGCCAATTCCAAAGACACGTTCGGCCGCCTTGATGTGCTGCTTAACAACGCCGGCATTTTCGCCCAAGGTGCGGAGATCGGCGACGTCGATTACGAGACCTGGAAAAAAGTCGTCGACGTCAACATTAACGGCATGTTTCTCTGCGCCAAGGAAGCCTGGATGATGATGAAAGCGCAAAACCCGCAAGGCGGCCGCATTATCAACAATGGCTCGCTCTCGGCCCACAATCCGCGGCCCTTGTCGGCGCCTTACACCACCACTAAGCACGCCATCTCCGGCCTCACCAAATCGCTATCGCTCGATGGCCGGAAATACAATATCGCATGCTCGCAAATCGACATCGGCAACGCCGCAACCGATTTTACAACGAAGATGGCAACCGGCATTCTGCAGGCCAACGGCGATACAATGGTCGAGCCGCGCATGGATGTCGAACACTGCGCCGATGCCGTGCTCTACATCGCCAACCTGCCACTCTCCGCCAACGTGCAGTTCATGTCGCTGCTCGCCACCGCAATGCCGTACGTGGGCCGGGGGTGAGTAACCTCTCCCCATTAAGAGCAGAAATGGGGAGAGGGAAAAATGCGGCCCGGACCACGGGGGTGAGGGAGGACTGAAGCCCGAGCCGCGCACGTACTGCCCGCCGCTTACTTAGGCAGCAACACGCCGTCGATCACGTGGATGACGCCGTTCGATTGGTTGACGTCGGCGATGGTAATCTTGGCCTTTCCGCCCTTGGCATCGACCACATACCAGCCGCCCTTCTCGTCACCCATGACGGTGATGGTGCCGCCAGCAACGGTTTTGAGTTCGACCTTGCCGCCCATCTCCTTGGCTTTGGCAGCGAGATCTTCAGCCGACAACTTACCAGCGACGACGTGATAGGTGAGAATGCCGCTGAGCATGCCCTTATTCTCGGGCTTGAGAAGTGTCGGCACCGTGCCATCGGGAAGTTTGTCGAACGCGGCATTGACGGGCGCGAAGACCGTAAACGGGCCTTTGCCTGAAAGCGTTTCAACAAGGCCAGCCGCTTTGACGGCTGCTACAAGCGTCGTGTGATCCTTGGAGTTGACGGCATTTTCGATGATATTTTTCGACGGGAACATTTCTGCGCCGCCGACCATCGATGTTTTCTCGTCCATCTTTGCAAGTGTGCTTGTGGATGACACGGCACCCAACGAGAGCACAAGGCCAAGTGCGGTTGCGCCGAGAATAGAAGCGCGAATAAATTTAGACATGTTGTAAAACTCCGGGGTTGCGAAAGCTCCTCCTTCGTCAGGAGGTACCGCAGATACGGAAATGGTGGCGATGAAGTTTTAAGTTTTTCTTCACGTTGTTTTTACGCGTGTCACGTGATCCGAACCGGAATGCTTGCTTGCCGGTAAGATATGCTGGGAGCATAGCGCGGCCAGCAACGCCGCGATCGGCGGCGCCTTAATTCGTCGATTCGATAAGTTTTCCTGCGAAGACCACCGGGCCGGTTGGTGCGCCTGTCGGTGATCCGCCCTCCGGTTCAAGACTGACCGCGAGCGTGGCGCTTTCGATCACGTCAGACTTATAAGCCGCGAGCGTGGCGCGGCGCATGGCGGTTTCGTCATCGATGACGCCCAAGGATTTCGGTGCGCCAAGGCTATCCTGCACGATCCACAATTCGTAGCTCTTGCCAGGCTCGCGCTTGGCGGCGACGGGCCGGACCGTCATCAGCTTGTTATCAATATCCACCGACACCAAAAACGCCGGCGACGCCGCGTCTTTCTGAAGTATCGCGACAAGGTTCTTAGTCGGAGGCTTTGGACCGAATTCGCGTACGCCGATGACCAAAGCCAACGACGCTGCCAATGCGGATGCTGCGATCGCACTCGTCCGCCAGCGCTTCAGACGACGGGTCAGTTCGAGCACGTCGCCCTTCGCAGCGCCGCCACGGCGGGACTGCAAGCGCGCTTCGATTTTTCCGAATAGCCCAGGCGGCGGAGGAACAGGTTGCACCAAGTCAACCAACGGCGCCAGACGATGCTCCCAGGCTTCGATGGCGGCGTGAAGGCCGGGCTCGCGCTGACGGCGCGCCGCGACCGCCGCGCGCTCGGCAGCGTCAAGCGTACCGAGCACATACTCGGCAGCCAACCCATCGATGTCATCCGGTTCGTTCATGATCCGAGACACGCCTTCAACTGTGCGAGCGAACGCCGCAACCACGTCTTGATGGTGTTGGCCGGCTGACCGAAGCGCAGACCGAGTTCGTCGCGGCTGAAGCCATTGCAATAGGCGAGAACGACAATTTGGCGTCGTCCGGGCTCCAGCCGATTGAGGCACTCGGAGAGCCGCTTACCGTCCTCGCCGCGCAGCACGAGGTCGAGTGCGCCCGCCTCATCGGACGCGACTTCAAGAATTTCTGGATGGTCTTCCAAGGATACGGGATGCTTGCGGCGCACCTCGTCGAGCGCACGGTTGCGCGCGATCGTCGACATCCAAGTAATGGGCGACGCTCTTTTCGGGTCGAATTCGCCGGCGCGTTCCCAGATTTTCACGTAGACCTCTTGCACGACCTCATCAGCGAGGTCCCGGCGATGCAAGATACGGAGAACGATGCCGTAAAGTTTCGAACTGGTAGCACGGTATATGTCGTTGAACGCCGTCCGATCGTGGCGGGCTACCCGGCTTAACAGTTCGTTAATATCTTGGACCGTGGTCATTTTGGCGTTTACGTCCCGCTGAGTGGTGCGGATCTATAGCAGAGGCCGGGGCATTTGTGAAAGCCGGTGGCGTATCCCATTGGTGGCCGGCTTCGGCATGACTAGCCGCCCGGCTACGCCATTTGCATCGGCAACTCTTTTAAAAATCCGGTCAAATCTTCGGTCGAATAGTGGATGTGGGGCGGCAGCTCGCGCCATTTGCGCATTTCGATCTGCACCGGGTGGTCGACGTAATCGGACTTAACCAAAACCGTGGTCATGCCGAGGTCATGCGGAGAAAGCAGATTGTGCGGCATGTCTTCAAACATCGCGGCGTTCGGCGCGTCGATGCCGTGGAGCTTAATCATCAACTCGAAGGCGGAACGCTCGGGCTTTGGGACAAACCCTAGTGCGGTGATGTCGCAAATGTCTTCAAACAAATGGCCGACACCGATTTTTTTCGCCACCCGCTCGGCGTGGGCGCGCGACCCGTTGGTGAATATCAAACGGCGCCCGGGAAGTTTTTCAATTTGAGCCGCCAGATCCGGCAGCTCCGGCAAGCCGGAATAGTCGATGTCGTGGACGTAGGCGAGAAACGGTTCGGGCTGCATCTTGTGAACTTGCATGAGACCGGCCAGAGTCGTGCCGAACTGCCGGTAATAAGCCTTTTGCAAGTGCCGGGCGTGTTCGTACGGAACGCCAAGTTTGCTGGCGATAAAAGCGCCCATGCGATGATCGACCTGCGCGAACAGGTTGCACGCCGCCGGATACAGCGTGTTGTCGAGATCGAAGATCCAGGTGTTGACGTGCGAAAATCCCCGCCTCTGGGGGCTTGTCGCTAGCGCGGCCTCGAAGTTCGCGGTCGCAGTCATCAGCCCTTGGCCTTTTTGCGTTCGCTGCGCCCGACCAGGGTACCGACACCATGTTCGGTGAAGAGTTCGAGCAGGACGCAATGGGGCACGCGGCCGTCGATAATGACCACGCCTTCGACACCGGCTTCGACAACCTCGATGCAGCCCTCGATCTTGGGAATCATGCCACCCGAGATCGACCCGTCTTTGATCATGGCACGCGCTTCTTCGATGGTCAGCCGCTCGATGAGTTTTTTGTTCTTGTCGAGAACCCCGGCAACGTCAGTCAACAATAATAAGCGTTTGGCCTGCATGCGGGCGGCAAGTGCCGAGGCAAAGCTGTCGGCGTTGATGTTCAGCGTCTCGCCCTCGCGGCTGATGCCAACCGGCGCGATGACGGGAATGAGGTCGGATTTCGAGATCACCTCGACGATGTGCGGATTGACCTCCTGAGGGTCGCCGACATAGCCGATATCGACGGCTTTCATCAAGTTGGACTGGGGATCGGGTATTTCGGTGATCTTCTTGGCGATCATCAAATTGGCGTCCTTACCGGATATGCCAACGGCCTTGCCGCCCTGCCGGTTGATGGCCGAGACGATCTCTTTGTTGATCTTGCCGCACAACACCATTTCGACGACTTCGACGGTCGGCTTGTCGGTCACGCGCAGGCCATTGACGAAATCGGACTTGATGGCGAGTTTGGCCAGCATGCTGGCAATCTGCGGGCCGCCGCCGTGCACCACGATCGGGTTGATGCCGGACTGTTTCAAATAGACGATGTCCTGCGCGAAGGCCTCGAACAAGGCTTGATTGCCCATGGCGTTGCCGCCGAATTTTATGACGACGGTCTGCTCGTCGTAACGGATCAGATGGGGGATGGCTTCCGCCAGGATGCGAGCCTGCAAGTGGGCAGACAGAGCACCATCGTCTGCCGCGGTTGGGGCGCTGCCCTTGTTCGTCGGGTCGTTCGGTGTCTTCACGGGGGTCCCCCAGGGGCGAATTTCAGGCAAACGGACAGGCCCAGCCCCGGAATTGCGGCTGACGGCGCTGTTATATCGGCTGGGCTGCCCGTCTCAACGGAATTCCCTCTCAATCACCCCCTAAACCCGGCCCGCCGCGGGAATCCCGTAAGACGGCAATTGTGGGTAACCTACCCTGCGGGTGCGCCGGTGGCCGGGATGGTCTACGCTGGGTCGCAAGAACGGCAGATTCGAATGGTTTCTACGGTACGAGTTGGGGAAAACGCATGACGGGCTTTGCAGCCGCAGAGTTAAGTCAGATTCCGATGTCACCGGCTTTGGCGGCGGCACTTGCCAAGGCCTCGGACGGTGCGGGCGCGACGGGCGCGGTCGAAGTGTCGATCGAGCACCTTTTGATCGCGCTTTGTGATGATCCCGACGCCGCCGGTGTTCTGGATGCCAGTCATGTCGATATTTACCGGCTGAAATCCGAGGCCATCGATTTCCTGATGCGTTCGGTCCGGCCCGGCGGACCAACCGGCCAGATCCTTGCCGTTTCGCAGCCGTTGCGGCGCATTCTTGAAGCGGCCGCAGCAGCCGCGCGGGGTGGCAAGCGCCGCGATATCAATGGCGCGATCGTGCTGGCGGCCATCGTCGGAGATGGTAAGAGCGCAGCCGCCCAAATGCTGCAATCCCAAGGTTTGACGTTCGACGAAGCCATCAGGGCTTTGCAATCGGCGTTGAGCCAGCCGGGGCGAGGAGATGCCGGTGCCGGATCGGGTGCCGCCGCAGACGATGTGCTGGCCCGCGCCCGCGAACGCGTACAATCGCGCTCGGCCCCGAGTTTGCGCGACATCATGAAGGATTTGCCGCGTCCGGCGCCGCCGCCACCTGCGCCGCCGCCGGTTTCGGCTCCGGCTTTTCCAGCGCCAGGTTCGCCCGCAGCACCGCCGCATTTGGACCAGAGGGCGGCTAAACCAGCTCAAACCAACGAACACGACCTTGACGGAGAACTTCCCGAAGAATCCGCCCGGATGGTGCCCAAAGGCCCCTCGGCGCGTCAACCGGCCCCGGTTCCGGCCCCTGCAATGCCAGACTTGCGGGAGCCCGCGCCGGAGCAAGTGACTTCGCGGCCTCGCGAAAACCCTGCGTCGCCGCAACCCGCGCCATCGCCGCTGCCGGCGAATTTAGACCGGAAAGTCTTTGATCCGCTACAGCCGAAGATAGCTGCCTTACCAAAATCCGAACCGCAAAGTCACGAACGAGCCCAGATGGACACGCGCTCGCAAGTGCCGACCCAAGCGCAGCCAATTCCAGCGCAGCAGTCTGTCCAACCTGATGATGATGATGCGCA
This sequence comes from Hyphomicrobium sp., assembly GCA_031365865.1. Lineage (GTDB taxonomy): Bacteria > Pseudomonadota > Alphaproteobacteria > Rhizobiales > Hyphomicrobiaceae > Hyphomicrobium_B. Next base: position 35,868 of record JANLYX010000039.1, read on the forward strand.
GTTGTCGTCAGGAAATGTAATGTTCTCGATCCGCGAGGTGCACCGGGCCACCGACCCCCGTGGCGACTACGTCTATCCGACCGGCCAACCGATGCCGCGTCCGGCGCCGCCAGCGCCAGTGCTACCTGTGCCTGAACCGCCGCGACAGGTTGCCTTAGATATTGGCGGTTCGCGACCCTCGATGCCGCCGCCCATGCCGCCACCGATACCTCGTGGCGGCGGCAACGCCCAAGGTCCCGGCGCGCCGGCATTGCAAAGATCGCCGTTGCCCGCTCCCTCCATCGGACCCGCAGGACCGCCGCTCGGCGCGAGCCCGGTGCCGTCGGCGCAGACGCCTGCAAGATCCCGCCGTGAAGCTCCCGCCAAAGCCGAAATCGGACAATTGGCCGAGAACATCCCGCGCGCCATGCGCGCCGGAGTCGGTGAGCGGGTCGAGGTTCGCATTGCAAAGGCCCACGTCGAACGCCTCACGGATGGCATGGACGGCAACAATTCAGGCTCGACGCATCGCGTAACCATTACCAGTGCGATGTCGGTGCGATTACGAGCGCCCGAAGGCGGGTTCTTCATCGAAACGGCGTCGCCCGAGACGCAATGGATCGAAAATCAGCTCGGCATCATGGGCGGCGACGATTACGCCAGTTGGCGATTTTTGGTGACGCCGCAGAAGCGCGGCTGGTCGAAGCTCCAAATCATTGTCTCGGCCCGAACCATCGGCCCCGATGGACTGGCCGCCGAGACGGCGCTGCCGGACCAAGTCATCGAAGTCAAAGTCCGCACAAATTTCAAACGCGTGTTCTTCCGCTGGTCGGGATGGATCATTGCAGCGGTCGCGGGTGGAGCTCTTGCGAAATTCGGCGAAGGCGCATTCGCAACCGGCCTCGGCCTCGCTCAAGAGTGGATGCAGAAATACCTGAACTGACTTCAGGGCTATTGGCTGCTCAACAGTTTCGCGATTGTGGCGCGTAATTCCGGAATGCCGGCGCCCTTTTCGGCGGATGTCGCCAGCACTTCAGGGAACGCCGCCGGGTGGCGCGAAATTCCCTTAGAGACGCCCTCAATAACTTTCGGAACTGCCAGCGGCCCGATCTTGTCGGACTTGGTCAAGACGGCTTGATAAGAGACTGCCGCGCCATCGAGCAGGTTCATGATGTCTTCGTCTCCCGGCTTCAAACCATGACGGGCATCGACGAGCACGAACACCCGCAGCAGCGTGCGCCGCCCGGCTAGGTAGCCGCGCAATACCGCATTCCAGGATTCGATTTTTTCCTTGGGCGCCTCGGCGTAGCCATAGCCCGGCATATCGACGAGGTAGGCGCGCGTCAGTGGCGGGTTGAAGAAATTCAATTCTTGCGTGCGTCCCGGGGTGTTGGAGGCGCGCGCCAAGCGGTGGTGCCCGACAAGGGCATTGATCAGGCTCGATTTGCCGACATTCGAACGCCCGGCGAAAGCAATTTCCGGCCGGTCATCTGGGGGCAGGTGATCGAGGTCTGGCGTGCCGCGCGCAAAATCCCAGCCTTCCGCAAACAGCCGCCGTCCGGCCTCGATGTCGTCAGCGGTCAGAGTTGGGAGATCGGTCATTGTCTCGCCTTTGGCGGGCTTGGCAGAGTACTTTTTGGTGAGCTCGGCAAGTCCCCCTCTCCCTTGGGAGAGGGTCGGGGTGAGGGAGCTTTTATGAAATTTGCGTTAGTAGTTACGTCCCCCTCATCCGGCCGTCATTTGCGAAGCGATGCTTCGCATTGCCGGCCACCTTCTCCCGAGGGAGAAGGACAAGCTCGTCGAGTTTGGATTTTTCATTTAGCGTCGCACCGGACGCCAAACAATCTGAGCAATGGGCAAAGCTGGCGTTTGAGGTTGTCCATGAGATGGATTTCCGCGCCGTTCTTCTTGTTGATGGTCCACTGCTGGATGATCGAAAGAATATTGCTCCAGGCCCAATAGATCACGAGACCAGCCGGGAAGCTCGCCAGCAGAAACGTGAAAATCAGGGGCATCCAGGCAAACATCTGTTGCTGGATCGGATCGGGCTGCGGCGGGTTCAACTGCATTTGCAGCCACATGGTGATGCCCATGATCAGCGGCCAAACGCCGACGTGGGCAAACTCCGGTGCCGCAAACGGCAACAATCCGAACAGATTGACGATCGAGGTTGGATCGGGCGCGGACAGGTCTTTGATCCAGCCGATGAACGGCGCGTGGCGCATGTCGATGGTGACAAACAGCACCTTGTAGAGCGCGAAGAACACTGGGATTTGCAGCAGCATCGGCCAGCAGCCGGCCAGTGGATTGATCTTCTCGCGCTTATAGAGATCGAACGTCTCTTTCTGCTGACGCGTCGGATCGTCCTTATATTGCTCCTTGATGCGCGCCATCTCGGGCTGCATCTTTTTCATGCGGGCCATCGATTCGTATTGCTTGTTGGCGATCGGGAAGAACGCCAGCCTCACCAGCACGGTCAGCGCCAGAATCGTGAAGCCGAAATTGTGCAGCCAGCTGTTCAGCCATTCCATAAGCTGGAACAGCGGGCGGGTGATGAAGTAAAACCAGCCCCAATCAATCATGCGATCGAACTGCTGAATGCCGAGGGTTTTCTCGTAGCCGTCGATCAGCGACGCCTGCTTGGCGCCCGCGTACAGCTGCGATTCGACGCCCTTGCGTGCGTTTGGCGGGATGACGACCGCGCCGCGCAAGTAGTCGGACTGATAGGCATCTTTATCCGTAGGCCCCGGCGCCTTGAAGGCTGAGTACATAGCGCGATAGGGCTCTTTTTGATCTGGGATCAGAGCCGCCGCCCAATATTTGTCGGTAATGCCAAGCCAGCCGCCGGTGACGTTTTCCAACGTCGTGGGCGAGCCGTTTTTGACGGCATCGGCATAGGTGACTTCCTGCAAGCCCTGCGCGCCGGAAACGCCGATCAAGCCTTCATGCAAGATGTAGTATGCCGTCGCCTTGGGAATGCCATAGCGATAAACCCGGCCGTAGGGGAGCAACGCCACGTCGGTTGTGGTTTTGTTTTCGACTTCGTCAACGATCTTAAACATGTAGTCGTTGTCGACGGAAAACGTCCGGCGAAATACTAGGCCTGCGCCATTGTCCCAGGTAATTGTCGCGGGCGCGGCGGGCGTCAACGCGTCGCCCTTTTCGATGGTCCAGAGCGTATCGCGGTCGGGGAGTTTGACGCTGGCGCCGCCCTGCGCCACCCAGCCATATTCGACGAAGTACGGCTCCGGTGATCCCGCTGGTGAAAACAGAGCAACCTTGGCGCTATTGGGATCAGCGGTCTCGCGATATTTCGGCAGCACGAGATCGTCGATGCGACCGCCCTTTAAAGAAATCGAGCCTTCGAGCGATGGTGTCTTGATGGCGAGGCGCTGCGAAGACTTCAAGGCTTCGTCGCGCGAGACGGTCGCAGGCGGCGCTTGAGAGGCGGAAGGCGTGACGGTACCAGGCTCTCCGGCCGGTGCGGCGACACCCGGGGGACCCTTCGTTTCCTTACCGGCGCGGGTGGCTTCAGCCTCTTTGCTGAATTCCTTGCGCGCCTGCTCCTGGCGGATTTTGGGCGACGCAAAAAAGTATTGCCAGCCCATCAGCACCGCGAGCGATAGGATAACGGCAAACATCAGGTTGTTCTGGTCTTGCGGATCGTTCTGGCGGGTCATCTCAACCTCGGCCTGTGGGCCGTTATCAATGGCTGCGGTTTTGCCCGCAAGCGATGGCCGAATCCGGCCGCAAAAGAAAGGGGACAGGCCGTCACGGCGCGGCTTTTTTCGGATCTTTCCGGGGGTATGGCGGAGATTCCCCCGTTGATTTCGGCTTTGCTGGCGCGCTGGCCAGTTTTTGGATGAGCGTCAAAGCCTTTAGGGCATCTTCGCGCACGAGTGCAAAATCACGGTCGAAAGCGGCGGTCCTTGCGACAACGACGTAATCGAAGCCGGCAAGCGCAACAGCAATGTGACTATCCGTAATGGCTGCCTTTATCCGGCGGCGAATGCGATTGCGTTTAACAGCCCCGCCCAGCTTTTTCGTGACGGTGAAACCAAACCGCGCGTCGCTGCCGGCACCCGAGTTTTTGGGGCGGGCCTTGGCTTCTACTAGAAATGATGTCACCGACGCGCGAAAACCACCGCGGACGGCCAGGAAATCAGCGCGCTTCTTGATGGTTGTCAGTTGAATAGTCGTCTGGGCCAAGTCCGGCACGTCCTCGTCCGATCCGCGTTTGCGAGATCACTAGCCGATAATATGCGCCAGTAGCGTGGATCTAGGCGGACAGGCGCTTGCGGCCCTTGGCGCGGCGGCGTGCGATGACCTTCTGGCCACCAGCCGTCAGCATGCGCTTGCGGAAACCATGGCGGCGCTTGCGAACAAGCCGGCTCGGCTGATAAGTGCGTTTCACGTCACGTCTCCGTTAAGCCCGAAAATGCCGCCGTCAAAGCGTGCAGTCTCAGAAAATATTGTTTTGTTTCAGTGCGTTATACCAAAACATTGGCGCAGCACAAGTATCCTAGCAAAGCGGCAAATTGCTCTGAAGAAGCCGGGTTTATAGGGGCGGGCCTGTTTCAAGTCAACGATGGTGCGAGACATTCCCATGTTTGCGACACTAACGACCGGATATCGACGTGTCTGGCTAGTCGTCACGAAGGCTTGAAGGCCGAACCGGGCCTATGACGAAACGGTTGGGCCGTTAGGGGCGAACCTTGGCTGCATTCAACGTATGACTGTCGTTGCCCCACTTCACCAGGAGCCTTTTCAGATGACTCTCAAACGCCTATTCCGCCGCTGGCTGAGCGCCGGTTTGGTGCTCGTCGCCCCAATGGCAATGGCCCACGCCGACGTTGCTGCCGATTTCTCGAAATTTGCAGGAGGATCCAAACAAACCGTCGATCACAGCGCCTGGAATAAGCTTCTCCAAACGTACGTCGTGCCGGGCACGGACGGTTTAAATCGTGTCCGCTACGCCGCCTTCAAGGCGCAGGGCCAACCGGCTTTGAAGGCCTATATCGGGACGCTTGAAAAAGTTGACGTGGCCGCGCTCGATAAGTCCGAGCAATTCGCGTTCTGGGCCAACCTCTACAACGCGAAGACCATTGACATCGTGCTCGACAAATATCCGGTCAAATCCATTAAAGACATCAATCTCGGTGGCGGCGTCGTGGCGGCAATCACGGGCGGGCCGTGGAAAGCTGACGTGCTCAGTGTCGGCGGCAAAGCCTTGTCGCTGGACAGCATCGAGCATGGAATCTTGCGGACTGTCTTCAAGGACCCGCGCGTGCATTATTCCGTAAATTGCGCGTCGGTGGGTTGCCCAAACCTTGGCGTTGAAGCCTTCACGGGCGCTAACCTCGAAGCCAAATTGGATGCAGCCGCGAAAGCCTACGTCAATCATCCGCGTGGCTTTAAAGTCGAGAAAGGCGCCGTCAAAGCGTCCTCGATCTACAACTGGTTCAAGGGCGATTTCGGCGGCAGTCCCGCAGGTGTTCTCGCGCACGCCCGCAAATATGCAGATGGGACATTGAAACAAGAGCTTGAAAGTATCACCGCAATCGCAGCATTTGACTACGATTGGAACCTCAATGACGCGGTGAAGTAAGGATTGATGACGCCGGCTATTTTTAATGACGGCGCGCAGAGGCAACACATGACCGAGACCACACCACCCGATCCGCCGAACGCCTTGAAACGTTGGCTGCCGTTGCTGATCATTGCCGCCTTGATGGCGGTGGTGTTCGCAATGGGCTGGCACAAGTATTTGTCCTTTAAGACCATTGGTTTGAATTACGACGCGCTAAAAACTTTCATTGCCGCTCACACCATCCCGGCGCTGCTGATTTACATGATGATCTATATCGCGGTGGTCGCTCTGTCTCTGCCCGGCGGATTGATCATGACGCTGGCGGGCGGCCTGCTGTTTGGCTGGCAGCTCGGCGCGCCTGCAACAGTGGTTGCCGCGACGATCGGCGCGACTTTGCTGTTCCTCGTTGCAAAGACCTCGTTTGGTGAAACGCTCGCCGCCAAGGCGGGGCCATCGCTCGCAAGCCTGCGCGAAGGGTTCAAGGAAAATGCCCTCAGCTATTTGCTGTTCCTCAGGCTCGTCCCCGCGTTTCCTTTTGTCGTCGTCAACTTGGCGCCAGCGCTGCTTGGCGTGCCCTTGAAGACCTACGTGCTTGGAACATTTCTTGGCATCATCCCCGGCACCACGGCGTTCTCGTTTGCGGGCGCCGGTCTTGGCAGCGTCGTCGAAGCGCAGAACAAAACCTATCAAAGCTGCCTTGCGGCAGCTCCGGCCAATCCTAATGTTGCTTGCCCTTATTCGATCGATACCAGTGCGCTGGTCACCAAAGAGCTGCTTGTGGCCTTTGCTCTGCTAGGTGTTGTCGCGCTCATTCCCATTGCCTTGAAACGCTGGAAAGGCCGTCATGCTTAAGAAAAATATTGAAACTGCCGCTAGCCCGGTTGCGGGTGAAGTCATCACCACCGATTTTTGCGTCATTGGCGCGGGCTCGGGCGGGTTATCGTTTGCCGCCGCCGCCGCCGCCTTCGGCCAGAAGGTCGTTCTCATCGAAAAACACAAGATGGGCGGTGATTGTTTGAACTACGGCTGCGTGCCGTCGAAAGCCTTGTTGGCGGCCGGAAAACGCGCCCACTATATGCGGACGTCGGGTAAATTCGGGATTGTGCCTGTTGAGCCCATTGTCGACGCTAAAGCCGTGCACGGCCACGTCCACGACGTCATCTCGGCAATCGCGCCGAACGATTCCGTCGAGCGATTTACCGGACTCGGCGTGCGCGTCATCACGGCCGCCGGGCGTTTCGTCGGCAAGAAAACGGTCGAAGCCGGAGGGCATCGCATCACGGCCCGCCGGTTTATCATCGCAACGGGATCGTCGCCCGTCGTGCCACCGATTCCAGGCCTCAAAGACGTTCCCTATTTTACCAACGAGACTATTTTCGACAACACGGAAAAGCTGCCTCATCTCATTGTCGTGGGTGGTGGTCCGATAGGACTTGAAATGGCTCAGGCGCATCGCCGTCTTGGCTCGAGAGTGACGGTCGTCGAGGGCCTGAAGGCGCTGGGCAAAGACGATCCGGAACTGGCGGACGTCGTCTTGAAACACTTGCGCGGCGAGGGCATCGACATCCAAGAAGGCGCAATGGTCGAAAGCGTCTCCGGCAGCGGCGGCCAAATTTCCGTCATTGTAAAAAAAGCCGACGCCAAGGAAACGCTTGAGGGCACTCACATTCTGATCGCAGCCGGCCGGCGCTCCAATACAAATGATCTTGGTCTCGAAGCGGCCGGCATCAAATTCGATAAAAAAGGCATCATTGTCGACTCGGGACTGAGAACCTCGAACGCTCGCGTCTTCGCCATTGGCGATGTCGCCGGCGGATTGCAATTCACGCACGTCGCCAACGATCACGCAGGCCTTGTCATCCAACGCACCTTATTTCGAATTCCAGCCAAAACAACCGGACGGCACGTACCGTGGGTGACATACACCGATCCCGAACTCGCCCATGTTGGCATGACGGAAGAGGATGCGCGTAAAAAGCACGGCATGATTAATGTCATGCGTTGGCCCTACCACGAGAACGACCGCGCCCAGGCTGAGCGCGAGACGGCCGGCCACGTCAAGGTCGTAACCGACAAGAAAGGCCGTATTCTGGGAGCTTCCATCGTTGGATCGCACGCGGGCGAGCTGATCCAGATGTGGTCGCTGGCGCTCGCTCAAGGCCTCAAAATAAGAGCCATGACGCAATGGATTTCGCCGTATCCGACATTATCTGAGGTGAACAAACGCGCGGCTTTCCGCTATTATGCGAATGCTGCCAGCAAACCGATCGTGCGCAAGGTGATCGGATGGCTGGCCAAGCTCGGCTAGATCTTGCTGGCCGGCGGCGTTGGAAAGGTTCGGCGGTCAAATTGGACGCGAGTGTCAATATACCCGGAAATAAGATCGCTCCAGCTGACGAGGCGGCGCAATCTCGTCTGGCCAAGCTTAAGCAGTTGTGGTCGGCGCTCGGTTTGCCGGCCAAGCTGCTGATGCTGACGGCCGCCTTCGTGCTGATGGCCGAAACTTTTATTTTTCTGCCCTCGATTGCCAATTATCGCATCAGTTGGTTGTCGGAACGCTTGACGGCCGCGCAATTGGCGGCGCTCGCCTCGGAAGCTTTTCCCGGCGGGCAAGTGCCGTCGGCCTTGCGCGCCGAGTTGTTGCGAACCGCGCAGGTCAGGGCCGTGGCATCGCGGCGGCAAGGCGAGCGCCGGTTGGTTTTGCCAGTCGAACCTGGTCTGCAAATCGATGCCCACTACGATTTGCGGCAAGATCCCCAGGACAGCGGTTTTGGCCTCTTAACCAAGTTGCGGCAGATCAAAGATGCAATTCTGGTTTTTTTTGAGCCCGAGGGGCGTATCATTCGCGTGGTCGGCAGCAACAGCGATGATCCCAATGATCTGATCGAAATCGTTATTCCGGAACAACCGCTGAAAACGGCGATGGCGCGCTACAGCCTCAATATCTTTTTGCTGTCCGTCATCATATCGGCTTTGACGGCGGCACTGGTCTACTTCGCGTTGAACCGCCTGCTCGTCAAACCGTTGAAGCGGATCACGCAGAATATGCTGCGGTTTTCTGAAAATCCCGAGGATGCCAGCCGCATCATGGTGCCATCCGGCCGGCTCGACGAAGTCGGCATTGCCGAGCGCGAGCTGGCCCAAATGCAGGAGGAGTTATCCGGCCTGCTGGCGCAAAAAACCCGTCTCGCCCAACTTGGCTTAGCGGTGAGCAAGATCAATCACGATCTGCGCAACATGCTGGCCAACGCTCAGCTCATCTCCGACCGGCTTGTCGATTTGCCCGATCCGACCGTGCAGCGCTTCGTGCCCAAGCTCATAGCCTCACTCGATCGCGCTATTAATTTCTGTAATTCGTCGCTGCAGTTTGGCCGCGCCGCAGAACCCGCGCCCCGCCGCGAGTTGATGCGCCTAAAACCGCTGATCGAGGAAGTCGCCGACAGTCAGGGTCTTCCCGGCGAAGGCCAGATCGCCTTCTTCGCAGATATGGACGACACCTTGCGGATCGACGCCGACGGCGACCACCTTTTTCGCATCATGAGCAATCTGGTGCGCAACGCCGCGCAGGCTATCGAGGCGGTCGAGGCTAAAACCGGCGGCGAAATTCATGTCGCCGCCCGCCGCGAAGGCCGCAGGGTTTTTATCGACATCACCGACAATGGTGCCGGCGTGCCGGCCCGGGCGCGCGACAATTTATTCAAGGCTTTCCAGGGATCCACGAAAAAGGGCGGCAGTGGTCTCGGCCTTGCGATCGCCTCTGAGCTGGTGCAGGTGCATGGTGGCACTTTGGGGCTGATCGAGAGCAAAAATGGCGCTCATTTCCGCATCGAGATGCCTGACCGGCAGGTGCACTGAGCCAGGGCTCATCGATGTGCTCGAGCGGGCGCGGCTCTTGCGCGTGGCAAGGGGCTCTTGCGCTTCATTCCCCGACCGACTAGAGAGGAGCGCCTGCCGCTTCAAACGCGGCAATGCCATGGGCCGTGCAGTCGGCCCCGGCGGAACATGACACAAGCGCCCGTAGCTCAGCTGGATAGAGCACCAGACTACGAATCTGGGGGTCGGAGGTTCGAATCCTTCCGGGCGCGCCA
>JANLYX010000080.1:0-11713 GCA_031365865.1 Hyphomicrobium sp.
CAGGCTCTCTTGACTATGCTGTATCGCTCGACGGACCGCCGTTGTCGTCGTGGCGCAGCCGTGCAGAACCTGACCCATAGCGCATCCTTCCATTCTCCGGAAAACAATGCACCATCAAAGCCTGGGATCAAACACCTAGAGGTCTTCCGAATGAGATGAAAATTGTTGTCACACGTCATGGCCGTGCTCGACACGGCCATCCAGATCTTCTTTGTGCATTTCTAACGCGTGACGCTGGATGGCCGGATCAAGTCCGGCCATGGAGTGACGATCTAGCGATTCAACGTCAACCGGAAGCACTTTAGGCGACCAAGCGAAACACACCAAGCTGTGTGTCGTAGCGGGAGGCGGCGCAATGAGATCATCCGGTGTCATCCCTGCCGGAGCGAGAATGCGAAGCGTCTCGCGCAGCGCCGGGACCCAGCCACTTCAGCGGTTGAACGTTCGCTTTTTCTGGGTCCCGGATCTCCAAAACCGCGCACGCGCGCTTTTTCCGTCCAGGATGACAAGATCAGGAGGCATTAGCGGCTTACCCCAGCGGACTGCAGTCGCCGAACAGTTCGCGGCAAGCGAATGACCGAGTTGCGGCGCAATTCGACATCGATACGCCGTTGCAGATAGGGCGAGAAATAGCCCGCGTATCGTTTCCAGAGGTCCGCTCTCAGCCAATCATCGCCCGAGACCCTGCCCCGGCAATGCCTTGAGCCGCAGCCGCACGAGAACTCATCATACGACGAACCGTCGCTCATGGCGTAATCGTAGGTCACATCTTCGCCGGCTTGAATGTCACGCATGGCAACGAGTGAAATTTGCCCTGACAATCCGGCGTTCGGCGTACAGCTGTGGTTGACGTAATCCGGTGGCTCGCAATCCGACAGCGAAACCAAATAATGGTTTTCTTCGACCTGTAAGGAATAGCGGCGCACTTGCGACGGCAGAGACTTCAAGTCCTCACCGTCAACGAGGGTGCCACTCCAGACGACGATTAGTTCGCCTTTGCGTATGGCTTCGCAGGCAACGACGGTGTGGCCGCCACGGTCCGAGGTCTGGCGCACGTCGCATTTGGGGGAAAGATAGGAATGGGCGCGTGGGCTCATTGCAAATACTCTCCGCCTGCTAACTTTGGCGGTTTCGGAGACGGGTCGTGATCAACATCGCTAACTTACCCTCCGCACGATCGACGCGTTTACGACGACGAAGACACATAAGTTCGTCCAACAGGATGTCAACGGTCAATTGCGTGATCGGGGACGACAAGAGACTTTCTCAAACCGTGGCAGGGCCTCGGCGTGGGCAGCGAATGAGCGGCACGCAACGACCTGCGCCGTCGCGCGGTCCGCCCGCGTGCCACCAACTCATCCACAGAAAAATTTAGTTAAACGCTAAGCCTTACGCACCAGCACAGCGATGAAGAAGCCGTCGGTGCCGTGGCTGGCGGGTGTGAGCGACAGCGTCTGCGTGCTGCCATCGGCGGACACCGGCGGCTCTCCGGGCAGCGTCGCACGCCAAGCCTCGGCATAGGGCAAGATGCTGAAATCGGGGTTTGCGGCAAGAAACGCCGTGACCTGATCGGTGTTCTCTTCCGGCAGCACCGAGCAGGTGACGTAGACCAGACGCCCGCCGGGCTTCACGAACTTGACCGCATCCGCCAAGACCTGACGTTGCTCTTTCTGACGCTCGGCTAGGTTGGCGGGCTTCAAGCGCCACTTGGCATCGGGTCGCCGCCTCCACGTCCCCGAACCCGTGCATGGGCTGTCGCATAGCACGATGTCGAAGCGCGGACCGAGTTCATCAAGCGCCGCCTTCTCGCCCGCCCGCAGGACTTGCACGTTACGCACGCCGGCCCGCTGAATGCGCAGGAAAATCGGCTTCAAGCGGGTGCGGTCGTCATCGTAAGCGTAGATCTGACCGGTGTTCTGCATGGCTGCCGCCATCGCCAGCGTCTTGCCGCCGCCCCCGGCACATAAATCGAGTACCTGCGAGCGCGGGCCTGCTCCTGTGAGGGCGGCAGCGATCTGGCTGCCTTCGTCCTGGATTTCGCACCAGCCGGCTTGATATGCCGCTTCGGCCTGCAAATTTGGGATACGGCTATCGCCGGCCGGCGCTGGAATGCGAACGCCGTTTGGCACCCGCTCGAGCTCAAGCGCGCCGTAGCTTACCAGCGCCTTCATGACCTTGTCGCGCGGAGCTTTCAGGGTGTTGACGCGTAAATCCGCAGGCGCGCGCAGCGAAAGTCCCCGGCCCTCGACCGACAGGCGCTCGCCGAAGGCGCGCTTGAATGAGGGATGCAGCCATTGCGGATAATTGCCCGTCACCCAGGCCGCCGCCCCCTCGGTGCTATTGGCATCCAAGCGCTTGAGTTCATCTTCTGTCAAAGGCGGCGGCGTGTGTTCGGCGCCGGTGCACATGGCCGCGATATCGGCGACGGCCGCGCCTTGCTCGCGCATGCCGCCAAGCACGACGGCGCGCGAGGTTTCCGCACCCATCACATGAGCGGACGAAGCCTTATGGCGAAGCGCATCGTAGACCATGTGGCCGATGACGCTGCGGTCGCCGGAACCCGCAAAGCGATGGGCCTTGCCCCAATCGGCGAGCGCGGTGGCGACCGGCCGGTGGTGCGCCGTCATATCGTCGAGTATTTCAATCGCAGCCGCGATACGTGCTCCCGCTCTCATCTCAAGCAACGCCGTAGGTTGAGAGAAACGCCAGGCGTATCCACATCGCCATCACCACCAGCGACCCGAATAGATAAACCAGAAAGCGATGCGGGATGTGGTTGTACGTTACGAAAATCCCCGCATGAACCAGCCGAGAGATCGCGAACAACCAGGCCAGCACCACCATGATGTGATCGGCAGCGCCCGCCAGCAGCGCAAAGGCGCAGACGGCGAAAAACAGCATCGGGATTTCAAACTGATTGTGAAAAGCGTTCGAGACGACAGCCGCCCGCTCTGGCCACGTTGGCTTGATGCCGCTGTGGACGTCGCGCATGACGGTGCCAGCCTTGACCGCATCAAAGCGGGCTTTGCCCATCGTCAATAGCAGCACGAACGTCAGCGCCACCTGCACCAACACAGGGCCGAGGATTGCAATATCTTTCATGATCTCTCTCTTTAGCCGCCCGCACCTGGATAGTTCGGGCTCTCGCGCGTAATCAAGACGCCGTGGGCGTGGCTCTCGCGGATACCGGCATTCGAGATGCGCACGAATTTGGCGCGCTTCTGGAAGTCGGGAATGGTCTTGGCGCCGAGGTAGCCCATGCCGGCCCGCAGGCCGCCGACGAGCTGGTGAATGACGGCTTCCATCGGTCCCTTGTAGGGCACCTGGCCCTCGATGCCTTCCGGCACGAGCTTCAAGGTATCGCGGACTTCGGCCTGGAAATAGCGATCGGCGGACCCCCGCGCCATCGCTCCAACCGAGCCCATGCCGCGATAGGCCTTATAAGTGCGGCCCTGGTAGAGATAAGTCTCACCTGGCGCTTCATCGGTGCCTGCGAGCAGCGACCCGACCATGACGCAGGACGCGCCCGCCGCGATGGCCTTGGAGATGTCGCCTGAATACCGGATGCCGCCATCGGCGATGATCGGAATTCCCGATCGTCCGGCTTCGCGGGCGCAATCCATGACGGCGGTGAGCTGCGGCACGCCGACGCCCGCGACGATGCGGGTGGTGCAGATCGAGCCTGGACCGATGCCGACCTTGATGGCGTCGGCGCCAACATCGATCAAGGCCTTTGTGGCGTCTGCCGTGGCAACGTTGCCGGCGATGACTTGCACGAGGTTGGATTGCTTCTTGATGCGCGCCACCGCTTCGAGAACCTTGATGGAATGACCGTGCGCGGTATCGACGACGATGATGTCGCAACCGGCCGCGATCAAGCGCTCGGTGCGCTCATGGCCATCTTCGCCAACCGTCGTCGCGGCGGCGACGCGCAGGCGGCCTTGCGCATCCTTGCAGGCGTTGGGATGCTTGGCGGCTTTCTCGATGTCCTTGACGGTGATCAGCCCGATGCAATGATAATCGTCATCGACGACGATCAGCTTTTCGATGCGATGTTGATGCAGAAGCCGTTTGGCTTCTTCCTGGCTGACCGAGCGCCTGACGGTGACCAGCTTGTCCTTGGTCATCAGCTCGCGCACCGGCTGATCGAGCCCGGTCGCGAACCGGACGTCGCGGTTGGTCAGAATGCCAACCAGCTTGCCTTTGCCGTTGCCGCCCGACCTGTCGACGACGGGCACGCCGGTGATGCCTTCCTTGGCCCTGAGTTCCAGCGCCTCGCGCAGCGTTGCGTTCGGTCCGATGGTGACCGGATCGAGGACGATGCCGCTTTCATAGCGCTTGACCTGCTCGACGTGGCGGGCCTGATCTTCGATCTCAAGGTTGCGGTGAATGACACCGATGCCGCCCTCTTGCGCCATGGCGATGGCGAGGCGCGCTTCCGTCACGGTGTCCATCGCGGACGACAGCAGCGGAATGTTGAGTTTGATCGATTTCGTGAGCTGCGTCGCGACGTCGACCTGACCGGGCATGACCTCGGAGGGGCCGGGCACCAGCAGGACATCGTCGAACGTCAAAGCAACTGCCGAATCGAGCACGGTCGGGCCCGAGGCCATGCGCATGTCTCCAAAGCTTAACGGGGGCGACACGTTCGGGCCCCCTGGGGCGAACACTGTCGCGGGGTCTATATCACCAAGGCTTGGCCAGGGGAAGCGGGCCTGGACCGCCATGAGGACGCGGCGGTTAGGTTATGACGCCGCATTGTCCCCTCTCCCTGTTCTTCACGGGGCGAGGGGGGAAAGCGCCGCTGTCACACGCCTGTTGCGAAAACCAGCAAGCATCGTCTCCCAAGGGGTCCCGTTGGCCCCGTAGGATTCGATTGCTCACGAGGCCCGCTGTGTCTATCCGTTCTGCCGCTGCGCCATTGGTGGGCGCGCTCGCCTTAATTGCAGGCTTGGCGGCCTTATGGGGACCCGTCGCCAAACCGCCCGGAGTGTTTGACGTCGCAGATCATCCGGTCGCGGTTTTGGCCTGGGCGAAGGCGAACTGCTACGATGAGTTGGCGTTGCGCACCGGAGCGCCCAAAACGCACCCGGAAATCCTGCTGCAAGTTTCAGGCAGCTATGAAGCCGCCAAGTCGAAACGCAAGATCGCCGCGCTATGCGCCGAAGCCATGGCCATCGCCCGGCCTGTCACAAATACCAGCAGCCTTCCCGAGGCAACCGGCGCCAGCCCGCTTTATGAGCGGCTCGCCACCGCTGCACGCTGAATAATCGGCTGCGAGTATGAAACGGGACGCTTGAAATGGTCATTTTCTTGTTTCGCTTGGCTCAGCGGCGCGCTCGAAAACGCGCCGCTGTCAGCCACAAATCGGATCGTTTCGCTCAAGCTTACTTCGCCTTCGCGACCAGCGCGCCAACGCCGGCTTCGTAGATGCCTGAGATGGTTTTGACGGCGTCGGCATCGGGCGCACCCTTGGCGTCGAAATTTCCGCTCCACTCGATCGTGGACCCCTTATCCTTCGGCACGACTTTGAGCGTCGACTTGTAATTCGCGACCGGCAGCGGGCTCGATTCAATCGTGTAGGAATAACTCATCTTGGCCGTGTCGAAAGCGATCTGCTTCTCAAGAATGGTGCCGCCGCCCTTGAGCGTCAGCGTGCGGAACGTGGCGCCGTCCTTGCTCGAAATTTCGCATTTTTCGACCGCTGGATGCCAGGTGCCAATGGCGCAGAAATCGCCAACCGCCGCCCACGCTGCTTCCGGCGTAGCTGCGCTGTCTTTGGCAACTTTGGCGTCGAGGGCCAGGGCCGGGGTGGTGGCAGCAGCCATTGCGATGACCGGAAGTGCGCGAATAATCGAATTTAATTTCATAGTGTTACCTCTCTTTGGTTTCCTAATCGTGAGACTAGTCATATATTTAACTGACCGGTCAGTCAACACGTGATTCCCGTCAATTGACTGCCAGCTTGGCCGGAACACGCCAGGCTCGTCCCGGGGGGAAGTCCCTCGTTTCACCGCGCAACCGATACAATATGGAAAATGCTCTCGAGGTCTTCCGAATGAGATGGAAATGGTTGTCACACGTCATGGCCGTGCTCGACAAGGCCATCCAGGTCTTCTTTGTGCATTTCCAACGCGTGGCGCTGGATGGCCGGATCAAGTCCGGCCATGGAGTGACGAACTAGACTAGCGATTCAACGTCAACCGGAAGCACTCTAGACCCCGGCCATCCCATCGCAGATGAGCGCTTGATTGCGCAGCGCGAAGCGAATGGTCGTCTCTAGTAGGCTTGGGTTGAGTTCGTCCTTCGAGATCGCGGCGACGGCGCCACTACGCAGCGCGAAATGCGAGACTTCGGCCATCCTGTGACCGCTCAGCAGAATGGGCGCGCAGCGGCTCGCGCGCTCGCGAAGGCCTGCAACCAGTTCGTCGCCATGGCCATCCGGCAGCTGATAGTCGATGAGAGCGATGTCGAAGTCATGGGCCGCGATCAGGGCGCGGGCGGCTTCCACGCTGGCCGCATGCACGACACTGACCTCGTATTCCTCCATCCCGGCTAGGGTCGACTTGGTCCAATGAAAGTCGGTCAGGTCGTCCTCGACCACCAGCACCTTGAGGTACCAGGGATCTGGAACGTCACGGACTGCCGCCGCGGGATCGGGTCCAGGATCGGCCTGTGGCGGCTGTGAATCCGCGTCTATGTCCGTACTCATCGCGTTAACTCCGTGCGCTGGCTCCCCGCAGCCATCTTGGCTTGCGTGAATGCGCGGGCAAGGGCTTAGCCCGGCACAACAGTTGTCGCATTTGGGCGACAAACATCTGAGGACTGGAAGGATGCGGCGTCAGACCAGAAACTTATCCCCGCGTCCATAACCGCGCGCATACTCGCAATTGCCGCTTCGAAGGAGGGTTTGCCAGGGCGCTGGCAAAGCCCGAGGCGGTGGTCAACTCCGCTCGCCCGGCAAACGCGGCCGCCGCGAGGCAGAGCACACCCGCCGTCCGCGCTGCATGCTGGAAGCATGTCTTCAACATGACGTGAGATGGGGGCGTGTGGAGCAACCCACTGTCAAAAGTGGCGGCGCTAACTCGCAAGGGTCGATCGCGGAGCGGATTGGTTTCCGGCCGTTCTTATTTAACTACCCCGGGCTGGCGCCCGTTCGCTCCGCATCCTGCTTTTGGGATGCTCCGTGTTGGTTAACTGAGGAATATTTGTATTGCTCCAGCCATATATTCTGTATACATATTAATTACCTGGGTTAGCAACCGGCTGATGGAACTGAGCCGTTATCGGGTGCCTCACGCGGCAAGTCCCAAGCTGCCGGCTGACCACGAAAGCAGCTTACACATCACCGCGGATTTCCCGCCGCGCGGATCATCTCGACGGCGAGCTGGGCGTAGACGGCGAAGACGGCGGGATCGTTTTTGACTTTGGCCAAGACGTGCGCGCCTTGAACAATGCCGATCAAGACCTCGGTCGCGGCCGGCGCATCGAGATTTCGAATTTTTTCCGACCGCAAGAATTCCGCGACGATCGGTTCGAGCGCCTGCGCCCACTCGTCGATTGCGGCCTTGGCTTTATCGCGCACCACCGGCTCGGTGGCGGCAAGCTCAAGGATGATATTGCCGAGAAAACAGCCCGACGCCGTGCCGTGAATGCCCTTCCAAACTTCGTTCTGACTTTGAGGGAGCTTGAAGACGTTGCGCAGTTTGATCGCGGGCAAATCATCGCTGGCGGCAATCTCGCGGTACTTGCCGGCGATGTCCTTGACGTAGCGGTCGATGACCTCGATCAGCAGATCGAGTTTGGAGGGGAAGTAGTGATAAAACGTGCCCTTGTTGATGTGGGCCGCGTCGCAGATCTCGGCGATGCCGACGTTATAAAAGCTGCCCCCGAGAAAGAGTTCGGTTGCGGCCAGGATCAAACGTTCACGGCTTTCGGACATGGCGGAGGGGCGGATCTCAACGGAATCGATAGGGTTTTTTCAACTTGGCCCAGCGCCAAGCCCAGCGCAACCCGTTCATTCCCACGACCATCATGGCCGCGCAGGCCGCCACCCACGGCAACAATCGACAAGTAGGAACCCGAGACGCCTTAAGAATCGCCCTTCCTTCGCAAGCCAATCACTACGCCCGGGGAAAAGCTGTCGTGGGTGGCCGCCTGTCGCGCCTGCGGCGCGATTCGCTTGCGCGACGCGGCCATGACGTTGCGAAGGCCCTTGAACCGCTCACTCAGCCACGAAACCCCGTCGCCAGAACATAGAGTTCAGCCGAATCGGATCGGCTGGCGGGCGGTTTGACGTGGCGCACCGAGGCGAAATTTTTCTTCAGGAGATCGAGCAGCTCACGTTCGGTGCCGCCTTGGAAAACCTTGCACAGGAAGATGCCGCCCGGCGCCAGAACATCGACCGCGAAGTTGGCGGCCAACTCCGCTAGGCCCATGATCCGCAAGTGATCGGTCTTGTTGTGGCCGACGGTCGGGGCCGCCATATCCGACAACACCACGTCGGCGCCGCCATCGCGCAGCAGAGATTTGAGCTTGCCTTCCGCCGTCTCGTCGGTGAAGTCGAGTTCGACGATGGTGACGCCGGCGATGGCATCGACACCGAGATAATCGATGGCGACGACCTGGCCCTTGTCTTCGAGGGACTTGACGCGCGCCGCCGCAATCTGCGACCAGCCGCCGGGCGCGGCGCCAAGGTCGACCACGCGCTGGCCAACTTTCAAGATGTGATAGCGATCGTCGATTTCCTTGAGCTTATAAGCGGCGCGCGAGCGAAATCCTTCGCGCTTGGCGGCGGCTACATAGGGATCATTCAATTGCCGCTCAAGCCAGCGCTGCGACGAGGCCGTGCGCTTGTGGGCGGTTTTCAGCGAGGTCCGCAGCTGGCGTTGGCCGCCGCTCAATGCGCCACCCTTGCCGGAGCCTTTGAAGGGGCCCTTTAGCGGTCCTTTGACCGGCGGCTTGCTCATGTCGCATCCTCTTGATATCCGTCCCGGCGTCCGCCACGCCGGCGCCGCCGTCCCGAGCGCCAGACGCCGTCTTCGAGCATCAGGGTTGTCAATATACCTTCGCGCAAGCCGCGATCGGCGACGCGCAAGCGCTCGGCCGGCCACATCCGCAGAATGGCTTCTAGGATGGCACAGCCCGCCAGCACCAAATCGGCGCGTTCGCGGCCAATGCACGGTTCCGCGATCCGCTGATCGTAGGTCTTGGCAAGCAGGCTTTGGGTGACCGCCATGATGTCGGACACCGCTAGCCACGTGCCGTCGACCTTGCTGCGATCGTAGCTCGGCAGGCCGAGGAGTATGCCGGCGATGGTGGTGACGGTGCCCGAGGTTCCAAGCAGGCTCAGCGACCGGCCTTGCGATCTCGATTTGAAGTCGTAGCGGTCCTCGAACGGCTGCAACAGCTTTTGCACCGACGCCACCATGGCCTCGAAACTCTCGGTCGTGACGTTGCGGCCGTCGAAGCGTTCGGCCAGCGTCACCACCCCGACGGGCAGCGAGGTCCAGGCCGACACCGCCTCGTTGACTTCGACGCGACGGCCCGGACCTCGCCGCCAGGCGCCGGCACGGGTCAGATCGAGCCAGATGATTTCCGAAGAGCCGCCGCCAATGTCGAATACCAGCACATATTCGGCCGGGTGGTCGATCAGTGAGGAGCAGCCCGCGACCGCCAGCTTGGCTTCTTCTTCGGGCGCCAGAATTTCAATGTCGAGTTTCAGTTGATCGCGGACTTTTGCGATGAAGTCGTCGCCGTTGGCTGCGACGCGGCAGGCTTCCGTCGCGACCAGCCGGGCGCGCGAGACGCCGTGCCGGTTGAGCTTGCCAGCGCAGATGCGGAGCGCTTCATACGTTCTGGTCATGGCGGCTTCCGACAGCTTGCCCGCGTCACTGAGGCCCTCACCCAAGCGAATGATGCGCGAGAACGCATCGACGACGCGAAAGCCGCGCCGCGACGGCCGGGCAAGCAGCAAGCGGCAATTGTTGGTGCCGAGATCAAGAGCCCCGTACACCGCCGGCTCAGTCTCGTCGCGCTCCGTGTTCAGCCTACGGAACGGGGCAGCGCTTGCATCTGGTATTCGGTCAGGGGGCTGGCCCGGCCCGTAGCGGGCGTCGCCTTTGGAGGGGTTGCCATTGCTGACATGAGCAGAGCCGTGCTGTGGGGCCGCGGCATCACCGGCGACACTTGAGGCATTTGGCCCCCCTGCCCTATCGCGGGCATTGGGGTCTTGGTCATTAGGATCCACGGCAACGTCTCCAGGACCTGGCTTAACGGCCGCCCCCCAGCTCTCTTGCCGGGACCGGTCAGTTGGCGTTGACCGGCTGGGACGAGCACGTTCTCTACAGGCCTTTTTCTGGACCAAACTTGACGCGCACTCTAACAGGTCAGGCGGCGGCGTAAAGTCACCGCCCTCCGTGGGCAGAACGAGGCGGGCCGCTTCTTTGAGAAAGGTTTGACGCAGTTGAGTGTGCAGAACCGCTTTTCCCCAAGCGAATGGAATGTGTTGGCGTGGCTGCGCGCGAGCTTGCTATCGTTAACGCTGTTGGCCTTAACGCTGCTGTCCGGTTGCCGCTCTCAAACGGTTGCAGATGAAGTTTTTCAGCGACCGCGCCGTGAGGTTGCCATTGAAC
Source organism: Hyphomicrobium sp. (assembly GCA_031365865.1). Lineage (GTDB taxonomy): Bacteria > Pseudomonadota > Alphaproteobacteria > Rhizobiales > Hyphomicrobiaceae > Hyphomicrobium_B. The sequence continues at coordinate 10,635 of JANLYX010000080.1, forward strand.
GGCTACTGGCGGCCTATCCCGGCATCATAACCAAAATCGAGGGCAACGACGTCGTCTTCAGCGACGGTGGTCAGCTGCCCTTCGACGATGGCAAGGTCCTCAAGAGCCTCGAAGACTGGCTCGAAAATCCCGACATCGAGGACATGATGGCGCAGCCCTATCCGGCCGGTCTGACATCGCCACCCTCCAAGGATCACGACCCCGGGCGGGCCCGTAACGAGAAATTCTTCGCAAAAGTCTACGGTGATTGTCTGAAGCACCAAGTCGAGCCCAAGCTCGTCAACGTCCTTTGGCTGCCGAAAAAATACGGCCACAAAATCAAGTTCACCAAAGTCAATGGCGCCGCCAAGCACCTGCAAGCGGTCAGCGAAGAGCTCGATACATTGCCGGCGAAATTCAATGTCGATTTGTTTCCAACCGCCGGTACCTACAATTGCCGCAAAGTGGCTGGCACCAAACACATGTCGTCGCACGGCCACGGCATCGCCATCGATATCGCCTTAAAGCACGCGCATTATTGGCGCTGGTTTGAAAAACCGCCCGGGCCCAATATTCCCTACAAGAACAAAATCCCTTTTGAAATTGTGCGCATCTTTGAAAAGCACGGCTTCATCTGGGGCGGCAAATGGCACCACTACGACACCATGCATTTCGAATACCGCCCCGAGCTGCTGATGCCGGAGGCGGAGTGAACTGGCGAAGGTGGCGTAGTGAAGGTCCGCGAGGCAACACGAGACGTTCAATGGCCCAAACGCACGTCAGCCAGCAAACGCGCGTTCGCGCCTGGCCGGCGGTGAAAGCGGGATCGGCCACGAAAGGCGGCGTGGCCGCAGTGACTTTGGGTGGTTGCACTTCTTTTCTAGGCTTTTATTGGCGCAATCGCCAAATCAGCAGCAATGCCGCTGCGGGAGCGGGCCGCCGGTAAGCCCAAACTTGCAATCGTCAACCTTGAGGGCTAGAAGCTCATTTCCGCTGGCGCTTCACGCGCCCAGCCGATCCGGCATTGGGGGATCGTCTAACGGTAGGACTGCAGACTCTGACTCTGCCTGTCTAGGTTCGAATCCTAGTCCCCCAGCCAA
>JANLYX010000031.1:0-24138 GCA_031365865.1 Hyphomicrobium sp.
TTTTGGACGTGGCAGCTTATTTCGTAGAAACGGGTCAGCGAAGTCCGATTGTTGCTTGGGAAGAAATTTAGATTTCGGCGCGATTGTTTGGCGTGAATTCGGAGTCGACGGCTTACACGGACGTCGATCGCGCGGATGCAAATGCCTTGCGAAGTGTGATGCTGGAAAAGTATCCTCAGGACATGGCGACAGATAACATAGGTCAGAAACCGAACGACGCACTTTATCATGCGGAAACGAATTTGTTGTTGCGTGCAGCAAGACAGAACGGCGGATCTCTGACAGGTCAAACTCTTGAGGTGCACGTGGATCGAAAGCTTTGTCGGAGTTGCAAGGAGGTATTGCCGTTGGTCAGTTCTGAGATTGGCAATCCGACGGTGAGATTTGTCGAGCCCAGCGGGAAGACGTATTCTCTCGAAAATGGCCTCTGGCAAAAATAGGAGGTTGTCATGCAGAAGTCTATTTACTTCGATAAATTCGACGCTGACGCTTGGCCAGAACTTTGGGAGCTGGAACCCTATTTTTTAGCGCCAAAAGGCAAGGAGTGGTTCTACACCGGCGGCAACGACAGTGCTGGATTTGATGTCTACGGAGTTGATGGAACCGGGCATCTCCAAAAAGGCAAGGGTCGGATTGACGTGCGTCTGTCGCTTTGGGGCAACCCTGAGCATGGCGTGCTGCTGATCTATCATAAGTATGGTGGCGGCGTGGGCGAGCTCTACAGCTCCAAAGGCGATATGAGCCGCATTCGCGAGTGGGTGCGCACGCTGCATGGCGACGCAAGACCTATCGGCCTTTACATCCCCTTTGCCGAAGCCTGGAAGGCCGTGAAGGAATTCATCGAGACCGATGGCAAGCTGCCAACCAGTATTGCCTGGGTGAAAAACAAAGATCTTCCCGACAGTACCTTTCCGGCACCCTTCGAAGTGGTGTTGCCTGGCGAAAAGCCCGTGCGCTGGTTAAGCGATGAAGAAGCCGCCGCGGCCATCGCGCTTGGCCAGGGTAAGCGCTGAGGTCTGTGCGCATTGGTGCGCAAGCTCCGCTTACCCGATAAACGAGGACTGACAGTCAAATGCAAGATCAACAGATGCCGGCTGAGTTCAAGTCCGTTGCACGCAACATTGCTGTTGGAGTTTTTGATTTCGTCAAGTCGATGGACGATCTTGTAGCGCATGCACTGATCGGCATTGATCAACATCATGCAGGAGTTCTGAGGGGCTACTTGCCGTCGTTGATTGACAGCAATGTCTCTGGGGACTTCCTCAAAGAATTTTGGTCAAGCACGCCGTCGGGCCTCTATTTCGACGACGGTGAGGCGGTGCGAAAGTTTCTGGCGGCCATATTGGACAGGATTCAAAGGGAGCCGTATCTGACAGGCCGGGACACTTAGTATTCGCGAAGCTTTGCCGGCGGGTACTTCCCGGTAGACTGCAGCCCTTGAATGTGACGTTGCAAAAAGCTGCGTCCCGGCTCTCCGCGAGCGCGCTTCGCACTCTCGCTCCGGCCGGGATGACAATTTGGACTGATTCTCACGAGGAGTTTTCTGAAATGTTGACGTTCTCCGAACGCTTGCAGCGCTGGCTGCCGGCGCGACAACGCGTGGCTGAAGGCCTCGACGCGAAAGCCAGCCGCACCGGGCCGCTGATCGCCTATGGCCAGCTCGGCCAGGCGGTGTGGAGCCCGCGCGATTACAATGCCTTCGCGCGCGAGGGCTTTATGGCCAACGCCATCTGCTATCGCAGCGTCCGCATGATCGCGGAAGCGGCGGCGTCGATACCGTGGCTGCTGTACGAGGGCGGCCTCGAGATTGAAGATCATCCGCTGCTCGATCTCATGCGCCGGCCGAGCCTCGATCACACCGGCACCGACTTTCTGGAAAGTTGGTACGGCTTTTTGCTGGTCGCCGGCAACGCTTACGTCGAAGCCGTCGCGCTCGGTGAAAACGTACGCGAGCTGCACGCGCTGCGCCCAGACCGCATGAAGGTGATCGCGGGGCCGAACGGCTGGCCGGAAGGCTACGAGTATACGGTCGCCGGGCAATCGGTGCGGTTTATGGATGACGTGGTCACGGGTGTCCGGCCGATCTTGCATGTGCGCATGTTCCATCCCGTCAACGATCATTACGGCATGAGCCCGATCGAAGCCGCGAGCGTTGCGATCGACATTCACAACACGGCGTCGAACTGGAACAAGGCGCTGCTCGACAATTCCGCGAGGCCCTCGGGTGCGCTGGTTTATGCGGCGAACAACGGCCAGATGAACGCCGAACAGTTCGAGCGCTTGAAGGTTGAGCTCGAAACAAGTGTTCAGGGGGCGGCCCACGCCGGCCGGCCGCTGCTCTTGGAGGGCGGGCTCGATTGGAAACCGTTGTCGCTGACGCCGAAGGATATGGACTTCATCGAAGCCAAGAATTCGGCGGCGCGCGAGATTGCGCTGGCGCTTGGTGTGCCGCCGATGCTGCTTGGTATTCCCGGCGACAATACGTTTACCGACGATCCCTATGATCGCGCCGGGCCGACAAATCGCGGCATTACGCTTGAGGATTATGCGCACTGGAAAAACCTCAGCATCGACGCGACGTCGCGTGGCCAGCTCGTCGAAGCCTTGAAGCAGATCCCCGACGACACGGTGACCGCGATTTATTTAGGCCGCTATTGGCGGCCGGCGGGCTGCGCGGAGCTTCCGGCCGTGCTGGCGCTGATGCATTTCGATGCCGCCGTCAATCACGGCGTTGGAACGGCAATCCGGATGCTGCAACAGGCGGCGGGCGCGGATGCCGACGGCGAGATCGGCGCGCTGACGAGAGCGGCGATCGCGGCCCATTCCGTCAGGGAAATCCTGACACGTTACGCCGAACTCAGGCGGACCCGTTATCGCGGGCTTTCGACGTTCTGGCGGTTCGGGCGCGGCTGGCTGGGGCGCGTGGACGCAACAGAAGCGCTCGCCAAAAGCCTGGTGAGCGAAACGGCACTTTCACATGACAGAGAAGGAAAGACAGACATGGACCACGGATTTAATTTCCCACTTCCTGGACAGACCTCGAGCTCGGCCTCGACGCCGCCGGTTGCGGGCACGATGCCAGCTGGCAAATGGTGGCCGCAATCGAAGACCGTTTGGGGCACTTTGATTACGGCGCTGACGACGGTGCTGCCGCTTGTCGGCCCGCTGATCGGCATTAACATTCCTGTGGATGTCATCAAAGTTCTCGGCGATCAATCGCTTGTCGTCATCCAGGCGCTCGGCGGTTTGATCGGCACGTTGCTGGCGCTCTACGGCCGCGCCAACGCGGTCCTGCCGCTGGTTAGGCGGGATGTGAGCGTGACGGTTTGACCCTACACTGCGTTCCCGGACGAAGATGCGCGGTGAGCGCATCTCAGATCCGGGATCACGTCCAACGCGTGCTGCGCCACCGAGGCCAATCGCGATCGACGTGGTCCCGGGTCTTTGCAACGCGGCTTCACCACGTTGCTCGCCCGGGAATGCAATCGTGGAGGCAGGCGCATTCCAGCTCGAGCGTTCATGCGCGGTTCAGGGGCTTTGGCGCAAGGTTAAGGCTCAGGCCGAGGCATGATCACGGCCCGAGGCTTCATGCCCAGTGATAGCAGATCCGGACGATCAAAGCCCGGAGGTCTTTCATAGGTAGGGACTATACAGAAGGCCTAACGCGATGACTCCCTTGACGCTTGCACTTGTTTCAGCCGCCGCGATGTCCGGCCTTAACCCGCATGCTGCGGTGGCGGCAGATAATTGCCTGACTGACTGGACGGCGGCGCGCCAGATCGTCAGCGCGCAGAACCTGTTGACCGTCGAACAGCTCGCCGACCACGCCGGCGGCCAGCTCCAGGGCGGCCAGATCATCAAAACCACGCTATGCTACGAAAACGGCAACTACGTTTACCGTTTGGTGGTCCGCGACCCCAAGGGCCAGCTCAAATCGGTGTCGATTGATGCCCGCGGTCCCGTCAAGCCGCAGACGAAACGGTAGTTAGGGCACTTAACGCGCCCCCCTCATCCGCCCCGTCATCGCGGAGCGATGCTCCGCATCGTGCCGAAGGCGCGCCTGCGGCACGACGACCGGGGCACCTTCTCCCGAGGGAGAAGGAAAACTCGCCCGAGGGAACAGGAAACGGCGCTAGAATTTTGGCCCAAAGAGCAGCTATAAGGTCTCATAAGCCAATTGCTAGCAACCCACGGGCCCCAACGTGCGCGCACTCGTCGTCGAAGATGACAAGGACTTGAACCGGCAACTTGTGTCGGCCCTGAGCGATGCTGGATACGCGGTCGATACCGCCCTCGACGGCGAGGAGGGTTACTTCCTCGGCGACACCGAACCCTATGACGTGGTGATCCTCGACATCGGCTTGCCGAAGATGGACGGCATTTCCGTTCTCGAGCAGTGGCGCCGTTCGGAACGCAACATGCCGGTCATCATTTTGACTGCGCGCGATCGCTGGAGCGACAAGGTCACCGGCATGGACGCGGGCGCCGACGATTATCTCGCCAAACCTTTCCACATGGAAGAACTGCTGGCGCGGGTCCGGGCGCAAGTGCGGCGCCTCTCGGGCCACGCCAAGGCCGAAATCGAATGCGGACCGTTGCGGCTCGATACCAAGTCGGCGCGCGTCACCTGCAACGGTCAACAAATCAAGCTGACGTCGCACGAATTCCGTTTGCTCGCGTATCTGATGCATCACAATGGCCGTGTCGTGTCGCGCACGGAATTGGTCGAACATCTTTACGACCAGGACTTCGACCGCGACTCCAATACTATCGAAGTTTTCATCGGGCGCCTGCGCAAAAAAATTCCCGTCGATTTTATCCAGACCGTGCGCGGCCTCGGCTATCGCTTGAGCCAAGAGGGCGATGAGGCTTAACTCGCTCGCATTCCGCCTGTTTGCGACGTCGGCGGCGTGGACCCTGCTGGTCCTGCCGCTAGCCGGATTTTTGATCTATTCCTTGTACCGCGAAGACGTGCAGTTGAGTTTTGACGCACAGCTAAAAAAGCTCCTCACCGCCGTTGCCGTCGACAGCATGAGCACGACCACCGACGAGCCGGTGCAGCCGCAGAATCTGTACGAGCCGCTGTTCGAGATCACGCATTCGGGGTGGTATTGGCAGATCAAGCCGGTTGTTCCAGGCACCGGCCGGACGCTGGTATCGCCGTCGCTCGCCACCGAATCCTTGGCCTCACCCTACGACAAGAAATTTCCGACCGACGTCACGGGCACGCGTTGGATGAATGTGCCAGGCCCCAAGGGCGAAGCAATTCGTACCTTGGAAGTGATCGATACGCCGGGCCATGATCCGTCGAAGCCGGAATATTCCGTTATCGTTGCAGGCCCCCTGGAGTGGCTTGAAGAGGCCAACTCCCGATTCCGTAACCGCTTGGCCATTGCCTTGTCTCTGGCGGGGCTTGGTCTCGTGACGGTGACGCTGTTTCAGGTTCGCTTTGGATTGCTGCCGCTGCGGCGCATCGAGAAGGGCCTTTCTGAAGTTCGCTCGGGCGATGCCACCAAGCTCGAAGGCCGTTTGCCGGTCGAGATCGAGCCGCTGCAGGCTGAAATCAACGCCCTCATTCAATCCAACCAGGAGATTGTCGACCGGGCGCGAACGCAAGTTGGCAATCTCGCCCATGCGCTCAAGACCCCGCTGGCCGTCATCACCAATGAGGCGCGCGAGGACAAGGGCACTTTGGGCCGAAAGGTTTCGGAGCAGGCCGAGATCATGCGCGATCAGGTTTCGCATTATCTCGATCGCGCTCGGATGGCGGCGAGTGCCGGCGCGATTGGCCGTGTGACAGTTGTCGAGGCGGTCGCAGAACCGCTGGTGCGCGCGCTCGAGCGCATCAACCGCGACAGGAACGTGGCGGTCACGATGACCATACCGCCCGGCGTCAAATTTCAAGGCGAGAAGCATGATCTTGAAGAGATGCTCGGCAACTTGCTCGACAACGCCTGCAAATGGTGCCGCAAGGCCGTCTATCTGACGGTGACGGTGGCCCCGCTCGATCCGGTCAGCAAAAGCCGCCGCTTGCAGGTGGTGGTCGAGGATGACGGGCCGGGGTTGACGGCTGAGCAGCGCGGCAAAATCGGCAAGCGCGGGCAGCGGCTGGACGAATCCAAGCCCGGATCTGGATTAGGACTTTCGATCGTCAGCGACCTTGCGACCTCCTATCGCGGTGCCATGACGCTCGAGCCTTCGGCCCGTGGCGGCCTGCAGGTGACACTGGAATTACCGGCGGTTTGAGCGGGTTAGCCCGGACTTTTCCACCGTTGCAAGCATAACGCTTGTCCCAGAAATGCCCGAATCGGATGGGCATTCCGCCTTGCCGGGTGCACAATCACAAGGTACCCAATGCTCGAACGGGGTGCATGCGACGGGATCGATCCCAAAGCTGCGAGTTGAACAATTGAGGTTTGCCATGCGCATCACGCGCGCTTTTTTGCTGCTGCCGCTCATCATGCTGCCGGCTTGCTCGAATACCGATGGATCGACGAACAAGGCCGACACCGGTCTTATTCTTGGTGGCGTCGCCGGCGGCGTTGTCGGCAATCAATTCGGCAAGGGCAAAGGCAACGTTCTGGCGACCGTCGCGGGCGCTGTCGTCGGCGGCTTGGTTGGCAGCGAGATCGGCCGCACCATGGATCAGCGCGACCGGCAACTGGCCCAGGAAGCCGAGTTTGAAGCCCTCGAGCGCGGCAACTCCGGCGTCGCCCGGCAGTGGCGCAATCCCGACAATGGCCGTTACGGCGAAGTCGTGCCGAGCAAGCCCTATAAAAAGGGTCCGAGCGATTGCCGGGACTATACCCATACAATATATATGGATGGCCGGCCGCAGCAGATGCGTGGCACCGCCTGCCGCAATCGCGATGGAACCTGGCAGAACGTTGGTTAGGGCCAGTTCGTGCCGAGCGTGTGGTGACGGCGGCGCAATGCTCTGGCTCTAAATCTGACCGCGACACATGAGCCGCCTTAACGTCTCTTGCCTTGCGCCCTTGGTCAGCCAATCCTATTGGCTACAGCCCGCCAGCATGGGGGCCTTAAGGACACGCCTGCAATGATATTCTGGATCGCAGTGGCGACGTTGGCGGCGGCGGTGACGTATGCCGTGACGCGGCCGCTCGGCCGCGCGCACGACGTTGCAGTTGCCAATCAATCCGACCTTGCCGTCTATAAAGATCAGCTCGGCGAAATCGATCGCGACGTTGAGCGCGGGATATTGTCCGAGGGCGAAGCGGAAGCGGCCCGTGCCGAGATCGCGCGCCGTGTTCTCAGGCAAGCCGACGATGACAAGAAAATCGCTCAAGGTTTGACGAAACCCTCGGACCGGCGTTCGCTGTTGCCAGTATTTTACGCGGCTTCGACGCTTATTCCGGCGCTCAGCCTCGCTCTCTATTTGTCATACGGGTCACCAGGAATTCCGGGCCAACCTCTGAACGAACGCCTCGCCGGCACGCCCGAGACCGCGCAGGCCAATGATCTCGTCGCCAAGGTTGAAGCGCGCCTGCGCGATCATCCCGATGACGGCCAAGGCTGGGATGTCATCGCCCCGGTCTACATGGCGCAAGGCAGTTTCGGCGAATCGGCCGACGCTTATGCCTCCGCCATGCGCCTGCTCGGTGAAAGCGCCAAGCGTCTCGAGGGCTTCGCTATGGCCCGCATCCGGGCCAGCAACGGCCTGGTTCCCGAAGACGCCAAGAAGGCGCTCAACCGCGCTCTTCAACTTGAACCAAAACGCCAGGAGCCGCGCATCTGGTTGGCGTTGGCGAAAGAGCAGGAAGGCGACACGGCTGGCGCGATCTCGGAATATCAAACGCTGCTGAATTCCGGACCGGCGAATGCGCCGTGGCGCAAAGCCGTCGAGGACCGGCTGGCGGGTTTGCCGACGGCGCCGCAACGCGCTGAGCCTGGTAAGGTCGATGCGCCGTCCGCGCCGGGCGCGGCCGCTGTTGCCGGTATGGCGCCGGCCGAACGCGAACAGATGATTTTGAAAATGGTCGGCGGCCTGGCCGAACGTCTCAAGAAAGACGGCAACGATCTGCCGGGCTGGCTGAAGTTGGTGCGGGCCTACAAGGTGCTTGGCCGCGACGGCGAGGCTGCCGGGGCTTTGACACAAGCGCGCAAGACGTTTGCAAACGATGAAAAGTCTTTGTCGGAGCTGAACGAGCTCGCCAAGAGTCTCGGTCTTGGATCGTAGAGATTGAGATCTTAATGTTTGGAGTTGCGACGTGCCGATGACACGCAAACAGCGCCGCGGTATTTTGATTGGATCGGGCGTCGGCATTTTGTCGATTGCCGCGGTCATGGTGATGTTCGCGCTCAAGAACAGCGTGGTGTTTTTTCATACCCCCAGCGATATTCTGGAGAAAAAGGTCGCCGCCGGTCAGCGCATTCGCCTTGGCGGTTTGGTTTCGAACGGCTCGTTGAAGCGCGGGCAGGGACTGGCGGTCAAGTTCACCGTGACCGATACGCTCAAAGACATTCCCGTCGAGTATAACAACGTGCTTCCCGATCTGTTTCGTGAGGGACAGGGCGTGGTCGCCGAGGGTAAGCTGGATGCAGCCGGAACGTTCCAGGCCGACAGCGTGCTCGCCAAGCATGACGAGAATTATATGCCGAAGGAAGTCGCGCAGTCGCTCGAAGCGCGCGGAGTCAAATTGGGATCCGGCGCGCATGCCGCTGACGTAAAGAAATAAATAAGGCCGATAGAGACGGCTCATACAGGCGAGGCGAAAACGTGATCACCGAGTTCGGACATTTCGCTCTTGTGCTGGCGCTGCTGGTGGCGGCCATGCAAACCTTCGTGCCGTTCTGGGGCGCGCGGACACGCGATGCCCGGATGATGGCGGTGGCGGAACCAGCCGCGCTCGCGCAACTGTTCTTGATCTTGCTGGCGTTTCTGGCCTTGATGCACGCTTATGTCACCTCGGATTTTTCCGTCGCCAACGTTGAAGCCAATTCCCATTCGACCAAACCGCTGATGTACAAAATTTCGGGCGTGTGGGGCAATCACGAAGGCTCGATGCTGCTGTGGGTCTTGATCCTGGCGATTTTTGGCGCGGCGGTGGCGGCGTTTGGCAACAATCTGCCGGCAACGCTCAAGGCTAACGTGCTGTCGGTGCAAGGCTCGATCGCGTTGGCGTTCTTGGCCTTCATTCTGCTGACCTCCGACCCGTTTGTGCGCCTCGTTCCCGCAGCGGCGGATGGGCGGGGCCTCAATCCCATCCTGCAGGATCCGGCGTTGGCGTTTCATCCGCCGTTTCTTTACACCGGCTATGTCGGCTTCTCGATTGCCTTCTCGTTTGCGATCGCGGCGCTGATCGAGGGCCGCATCGATAGTGCGTGGGCGCGCTGGGTTAGGCCGTGGACGATGGCCGCTTGGATGTTTCTGACCATCGGCATCGCGATGGGATCGTGGTGGGCGTATTACGAATTAGGTTGGGGCGGCTGGTGGTTCTGGGACCCGGTCGAGAACGCATCCTTCATGCCGTGGCTTGCTGGCACCGCGCTGTTGCATTCGGCGTTGGTCATGGAAAAGCGCGAAGCTTTGAAGGTTTGGACGGTTCTGCTGGCAATCCTGACGTTCTCGCTGTCGCTGATGGGCACATTTATCGTGCGCTCGGGCGTTTTGACGTCGGTGCATGCGTTCGCGGTCGATCCAACGCGCGGCGTTTTTATTCTCGGCATTTTGACGTTGTTCACGGGCGGCGGTTTGGCGCTGTTTGCCGTGCGCTCGGCTGATTTGCGCCAGGGCGGCATGTTCGCTCCGATCAGCCGCGAAGGCAGCTTGGTGCTCAACAACGTGCTGCTGGTGGTGAGCGCGGCGACAGTGTTTGTCGGCACGCTTTATCCTCTGCTGCTTGAAGCGCTGACCGGCGCCAAGATTTCGGTTGGGCCACCCTACTTCAATATGACGTTTGGTCCGTTGATGATCGTTTTGCTGTTGGCCATGCCGTTTGGGCCAATGCTGGCCTGGAAGCGCGGCGATATTCTAGGCGCGGCGCAACGCCTGTTTTATGCTGTTGGACTGGCCGTTCTCGCGGCGGTCGCGGTTGCGGCTTTCTTTCAGCGCGGGCCGTGGCTGGCGCCGTTCGGGATTGCGCTTGGCGTTTACGCGATGGCGGGCGCCGTATCGGAATGGCTGAGCCGAATCAAGTTCCGGCAAATCTCGATCGACCAAGTCTTGAGTCGCGCCAAGAATTTACCGCGTTCGGCCTACGGAACCTTGCTGGCGCATTTTGGTATTGGCCTCATGACGGTTGGGATCGTGGCGACGACGGCTTATCAGACCGAGAAGATCTTGGTCATGAAGCCGGGCGACAAAGTCGAGGTTGCCGGATTCGAGCTGATATACAAAGGCATCGCGCCGGCGCGCGGCCCAAACTACAAAGAGGACGTCGCGAGGTTTGAAGTGTCGCGCGGCGGCTCGCCCGTGACCGTCCTCAATCCGGCCAAACGTGTTTATGACGCGCCGCCGATGCCGACGACGGAAGCCGGTATTCTGGCCTCGTGGCTTGGCGATCTTTACGTGGTGATTGGAGATGCTCAGACCGGCGGAGCCGGCGATGCTCAAGCGGCTGGTGGATATGCCGTCAGGGCGTATTTCAATCCGCTGGTGCGATTTATTTGGTTGGGCGCGCTGATCATGTTCCTCGGCGCTGGTATTTCGCTCACCGATCGCCGCTTGCGCGTTGGCGCGCCGCTCAAGGCTCGCAAATCGTCGCGCGTTGCCGCGGAATGAAGGTGCTCGGGATGGCAAAACGGTTTCGAATTTTGGTGGCTATGTTGGCACTGGTGTTCGCGCCGGCTTTTTTCACTCCGGCTCTTGGCGTTCAGCCAGATGAAATCATGCCGGACGCGGGACTGGAAGCGCGTGCCCGGGCCATGTCGGCGCAGCTGCGTTGTCTGGTTTGCCAAAACCAATCCATCGACGACAGCAATGCGCCGCTGGCGCGCGATCTGAGGTTGTTGGTGCGCGAGCGTTTGAAAGCCGGCGACAGCGATCAGGCCGTCATGGATTATGTGGTGACGCGCTATGGCGATTTCGTTTTGTTGAAACCACCGTTTGACGCGGCGACGTTGTTGCTGTGGCTGACGCCGCTGTTGGCGATGGCGGCAGCAGTATGGTTGGCGCGCGCGTCGTTCCGGACCGCAAATCGCGGCACCGAAAAGCCCGAGGCTCTGACGGCGTCGGAACGCAAAAAGCTTCAAGACGTGCTTGGCTCGGATTAGGGCTGACGCTTTCGAGGAAATGCGACCTCCCCGACATCCAAGCGAAGCTTGCCTCCGCCAAGACGGGGGGGAGGAGAAGGGACGCCCGTGCCTCAATACTTGGCTTTGACGACGTGGGTTTGGGTGGCCCAGCCGGCAATTTCTTGCAGCAGCGCGCGGCGAGGAAGGCCCGAAGGTTGACGGCCGCTCGATCGTTCAAAGCGTTTGATCGCCGCTTCGAGTCCGCCGGTGAACTGTCCGCCGAGTGGCGGGCGGTAGAGATCGTATTTTTTCAGCATCGCTTGCAAGCCCCGGATCTCCGTTGCCGTGCGCAGCAGATCGCGGGCGGCAAGCTCCGTGACAGCGCCAGCGAAGCGCGGGGTTTCGACGGCCGTGTTGGCAATCGGCTGGCTCGGTTCGGTTTCGGTTTTGCCGCCAGCGCGCAAGACCATGCGTGACAACACGTAAGTTCCAACGTTGATGCCGATCACCTCCGGGCCATTGGGACCATCGCTCAACAGCGGCGAGCCGGACGATCCGCCGCCGGTATCGCAAGTATGAAAAATGATCGCTTCCGCGTTGAGGAAATCGTGGCCAATCGTTTCGCTGCTGGCCTCGGCAAACGAGCGCGCGAGACCACAAGGTTTGGCCAGCATCAAGTCCGCGCCCGGTAAATCACGGTGCACGGCGACCTGATAGACGGCGTTGGCGGCCCCGAGATTTGAAACGTCTTGCCGGGATGCGCGGCTCAAGGCCAGTCCTCCCGCCCGGCAAACGGCGGCGCGTGTGCGCGCAATCGCCCAATCATTGGCAGCTTCGATGGGCGGACGAACCGCCAAGGCTTCGGTCCCTGAGATGATATTTTGCTTCGTGGTCCCGATGTCGCTGCCAGCGAGCAGCGTCGAGATCGTACCGCTTTTTGTATGCAACGCGAACTCGATGTCTGAAACATCGGGCTTCGCGCTCTCGGACGTTCCAAACAGGCAATGGCTGGCGGTGGCGATGAGATCGGCCCCAACGCAAAATGCGGTGCACGAGGCGCCGGTCTTGCGCGAGGTTAACGTGCCGATTTTTTGCGCCAGATCGATATGAGACTCGGGCAGCTTGATGCGATCATCGCTGCCGAACACAGCGACTTTGGAGACGATTACCGGGATTTCGGGACGAGACGGCAGGTTTGATAGCGATAGCGCCTCAACCCCGGGAGCCAAGATCGCGAAGGCCGCATACAAAGTTAAAGTGCTTGCCAAGATCCGTTTTGAGCGGCCAAGCGTTGCGACAGGCAAAGACAAAAGCGCCATGGCTGACCGATCTGACTTGAACGCCGATCCAGCTGGCTGGGGAACGCGCGCACATTACCAACAGTTAAGACGGCCGAAATGCTGCGGTAAGCCTCGATCCCTTAACGGTTGCAGCAAGGCTCAAGATGCCTTTTTCCAACTGGAGGATAACGATGCGCTTTTCGCCTCGGTCTTCGACCGTATCAGTGGCCCACGGAGCAAAATCCGGGCCAGCGGCCGAACGCGGTTTGACTATGAAGTCGTCGGGGCTCGCCGCTTTGGCGGCTCTTGGTATTATCGGCTTGAGCTACGCCGAGTTCTCGCCGCCGGCTTTCGCCGAAGTTAAAGCGGCTGCCGGCGTTGAGACGCCATTCGGGCGGGCGCCACTGAGCTTCGCCGATCTTGTCGATCGCGTGAAGCCTTCGGTCGTGTCGGTTTCCGTCGTTAACGATGGCGGCGCCTCCAAGGTCGCCGACAAGGGCGGTCCGAAGGGCGGCAAGGGTGGCGGTCCGGGCTTGAATATCCCCGAGCTTCCCGAAGATCACCCGCTCCATGACTTCTTCAAGAATCTTCCGAAAGATTTCGGACAGGGCGGCGAAGGTGGCCCCAAGCCACGTCCATCCATGGGTCAGGGCTCCGGCTTTGTCGTTTCCGGTGACGGCTATATTGTCACTAACAATCACGTCATCGATGGCGCGACCAAAATTCAGGTCAGCTTTGACGAGACCACCAAGTACGACGCCAAGTTGATCGGTACCGATCAGCGCACCGATATTGCGTTGCTTAAGATCCAGACCGACAAGACATTGCCGTTCGTAAAGCTCGCTGAGAAAGATCCGCGCGTTGGCGATTGGGCGATTGCCGTCGGCAACCCGTTCGGTCTTGGCGGAACGGTCACGGCTGGCATCGTCTCGGCGCTGGCTCGCGACATCGGCTCGGGTCCCTACGATTATCTGCAGATCGACGCGGCCGTGAACAAGGGCAACTCCGGTGGCCCAACCTTCAACCTCGACGGCGACGTCATTGGCGTCAACACGGCGATCTACAGCCCGTCGGGTGGCAGCGTTGGAATTGCCTTCGCGGTACCGGCGAAAACGGTCAAGGAAGTCGTGCAGCAGCTTAAGGCGGGCGGAACGGTCAGCCGCGGCTGGCTCGGCGTCAAGATCCAGAACGTTGATGATGACACGGCGGCAAGCCTTGGCTTGAAAGAACCGAAGGGCGCGCTGATCAGCGAAGTCACGGCTAATGGACCAGCCCAAGCCGCGGGTCTGAAGACCCAGGATGCAATCCTGCAAGTCAACAGCGAGAAGATCAACGACAGCCGTGACCTTGCCCGCAAGATCGCCGAGCTTTCGCCGGATACTTCCGTCGACGTGAAAGTCTGGCGCAACAACGCCGAGACAACGGTCAAAGTGAAGCTTGGCCTGTTCCCGGCCAACGCTGAAGCCGCGATGAAGGGCGAGCAGCCCGACAACAAAGATGGCAAGCCGTCGGCATCGTCTCTCGAACTCAGCCAGCTCGGCATCACCTTGATGCCGTCGCGGTCGGGCGGCAAAGACGCTAAGGACGGCGTCACGATTGCGGAAGTCGATTCCGGTTCGGACGCTGCCGAGAAGGGCTTGAAGGCCGGCGATGTCATCCTTGAAGTTTCGGGTCAGCCGGTTGCGGTTCCCGATGATGTCGCGAGCGGCGTCAAGAAGGCCGAAGAGTTGAAACGGTCGGCGGTTTTGCTGCACGTCAAGTCTGGTGACCAGAAGCGCTTCGTCGCTGTTCAGTTGAAGGACAAGGCCAAGAAGGGTTGATCCTTTCGATAACCTTATTTACCTGCCGGGGCGGTCTTGCAGTCTAAAAAGTGCAGGGCCGCCTCGACGTTTGCCGGCCGCTCCACTAAATAGGGAACTCGCAACAACGAAGGGATGATTGAGCCCATGCGCGTTCTGGTAATCGAGGACGACCGCGAGACAGCGCAGTTCCTCCAGAAATCTCTGAAGGAGAACGGCCACACCGCCGATCTTGCGGGCGATGGAGAGCATGGCCTGGCGCTCGCGGATGAGGGCGCTTACGACGTTTTGATCGTCGACCGGATGCTGCCGCGCCTCGACGGGCTGTCTGTGATCAAGTCGCTGCGCTCCAAAGGCAATCGCACGCCGGTTCTCATTCTATCCGCGCTTGGCGAAGTCGATGACCGCGTCAAGGGTCTGCGCGCCGGCGGCGACGATTATCTTACCAAACCTTACGCGTATTCCGAATTGCTGGCGCGCGTCGAAGCGCTCGGCAGGCGCGCTGTTCCGGAAGAGCAGCAGACGCGCTATGCCGTCGGCGATCTCGTTCTCGACCGGCTCTCGCACCGGGTGACGAGGGGGGGCGAATCTATTCTGTTGCAACCGCGCGAATACCGGTTGCTTGAATACCTGATGCAGCACGCCGGCCAAGTCGTGACCCGCACGATGCTGCTCGAGCATGTCTGGGATTATCATTTCGATCCGCAAACCAATGTCATTGACGTCCACGTCTCGCGTCTCAGAGCCAAGATTGACAAGAACTTCGACAAGCCCTTGCTGCATACTGTCAGAGGGGCGGGATACACCGTTCGTGACGGCCCTGTTTGAACGTCTGCCAAAAGTGCTCTCGACCACCGCATTCAGGCTGGCGGCGGCGGCGGTGATGCTGTTTTTGCTGGCGGCGGCTCTGGTCTCAGGGCTGCTGTTCTGGCAGAGCAATAAAATTTTGACCGAGCAAGTGTTGGCGGGCTTGAGAGCCGAAGCCGCATCCCTGAAAGCCGAGGCGGCTAGCGGCGGAGTTGCGGGCTTGAAGGCGGCAATCGACGTGTTGAGTCGTCCCGAAGGTCCGGGGTTGTATTTTCTCGCCGACGCCAACGGTCAAAAAATTGCCGGCAATCTCACCCGCATTCCCCCTGAACTTGACGCGGCGTCATCAGGGGGGGTCTTCAAGTTCAAAGGGCCGAGGGCCGGTGATGGCCGGGACCGCTTGGCTGTCGCCATTCCTGTTGACGCGGCCCCCGGAGTCCGGTTGCTGATCGGCCGTGATATCGACGATCAGCGGGCCTTTGCCGATACCATGAAGCAGATATTTTTAATCGGATTTGGAGCGTTGTCGCTGTTGGGTCTCGCCGGGGGAATTTTGGCCGGCCGGTATTTTCTCTCTCGGATGGACGCCATTACAACGACGAGCCGGTCGATCATGGCCGGTGATCTGTCGCGCCGCATTCCGCTATCGGGTTCGGGCGGCGAGCTCGATGGGCTGGCAACCAATCTCAACGACATGCTTGATCGTATCGAAGGCTTGATGAGCGGCTTGCGCGAAGTTTCCGATAACATCGCTCACGATCTCAAGACCCCGCTCAATCGTTTGCGTAATTCGGCTGAGGCAGCCTTGATGGATCCGCGCGGCGGACCCGCTTACCGGGAGGGCCTGGAGCGGACGATCGAGAAAGCCGACGATCTGATAAAAACTTTCAACGCGCTGCTGTTGATTGCCAGGCTTGAGGCCGGGCCGCTACAGGACAGCGTCGAGGTCTTCGATCTCGGGCAGATTGTGGAAGATGTCGCGGAACTTTATCAACCTGCCGCGGAAGAAGAGGGCTTCGTGCTTTCGATTTCCGCCGTCAAAGGTATGCGGCTTAGCGCCAATCGTCAGCTCATCGGCCAGGCGATTGCTAATTTGATCGACAATGCCATCAAGTATTCGCGTGGCCGCCAACCCGGGAGCGCAATCGCGGTGAGTGCCGGACCGGCACCGGGCGGCGGCGCTGAATTTTCAGTCGCCGATCGAGGCCCCGGAATTTCAGACAAAGACCGCCAGCGAGTTCTCAAGCGATTTGTGAGGCTCGAAGAAAGCCGCACCAAACCCGGCACCGGACTTGGCCTGAGCCTGGTGGCGGCGGTGGCGCGCCTGCATGGCGGCAGAATTCGTCTTGAAGACAATCATCCGGGACTGAAGGTCGTCATGACATTGCCGGCGGCTGTCGTCTTAGCCGATCAGCCGGTGTTAGCTGCAAGTTAAACGGAACGAGGCATGGCAAAGGGCGAAGGCGGCAGTCTTTGGCAGTTGATTTGCGAAGCCCCTGTCAGCACGGCCGGCGGGCGCGGCGTGACGCTGTTCAAAGACTTGACGCGCGAATTGGAGGCGTCCGCAACCGGCGATCGACTTCGTCCCCTCCTTGAAGACCTCAAGGTACGTTCGCTGCTTAGCGGCATGTTCGAAGGTTCGCCGTATCTGACGGCCTTGGCTCAGCGCGATAGCCAGCGGTTGAGCGCGTTCCTGACGTCTCCGCCAGAAACCTCGTATCAAGATTTGGTTGTAGCGTTGCGCCGTCAAATGGCGAGAGCAAGCGATTTAGCGTTCGCCAAATCAGCGTTGCGTCAGTTCAAGTCCGGCGTCGCACTGTTGACGGCACTGGCCGATCTTGGCGGCGTTTGGCCGGTAATGACGGTCACCCGCGTTCTCTCCGAAACCGCCGACGTTGCCGTCAACGAGGCCGTGCGTTTTTTGTTTCGCGAAGCCGTGGCGCGGGGTGAATGGCGCGCGGATACGGGCGAGGCAGCCGACGCGGCCTCTGGCTACTTCGTACTCGCGATGGGCAAATGGGGGGCATTTGAACTGAATTATTCAAGCGACATCGATCTCATCGTTTTCTTCGACCGCGACAAGACCAAATATTGCGGCCAGCAGGATCTGCAGTCGTTCTATGTCCGGCTGACTAAAGACCTCGTCGCGCTGCTCGAGGAGCGTACGCCCGGCGGCTATGTGTTTCGGACCGACCTGCGCCTGCGGCCCGATGCCGGTGCGACGCAAGTGGCGCTCTCGACCGCAGCGGCGCACGGCTATTATGAAACGGTTGGGCAGAATTGGGAGCGCGCCGCCATGATCAAGGCGCGCGTCGCGGCTGGTGACATGACCGCGGGCCAAGAATTCTTGGATGAATTAGCGCCGTTCATTTGGCGTAAGTATCTCGATTACGCGGCCATTGCCGATATTCACGCCATGAAACGGCAAATCCACGCCCACAAAGGCTTGGGGGATGTTGCGGTTCTTGGACAGAACATCAAACTCGGCCGAGGAGGCATTCGCGAGATCGAATTTTTCGTGCAAACGCAGCAGTTGATTGCGGGCGGCCGGCAAGCGGATTTGCGCAAACGCGAAACCCTTGCCGCGCTGCGCGCCTTGGAAAAACGCGGCTGGGTTCAGCCGGTGGTGGCGACGGAATTGGATCACGCTTACCGCTATCTGCGCCGTCTCGAACATCGCTTGCAAATGGTTGGCGACGAACAGACCCATGACATGCCGGGCGATGACGACGGGTTGCTCGAAATTTCCAGGTTCTGTGGTCACGAGGATGTGGGCTTATTTTCCCGCGAACTACGCCAAGTGCTCGAAACGGTCGAGCGCCATTATGCCGGGCTGTTCGAGGGCGCGCCCGCTCTCAGCGGCGCGGATTCCAATATGGTTTTCGCCGGTGCGACGGACGATCCAGCAACTGTTGAAGAGCTGGCGCGGCTCGGCTATTCGCAGCCGTCGCAAGTTCTGGCCATCGTGCGGAGTTGGCATCACGGCCGCACGCAGGCCGTTCGCTCGGCAAGGGCGCGCGAACGTCTGACCGAAGTGCAGCCGCTGTTGATCACAGCCCTCGCCGATACCGTCGATCCCGACGCGGCCATTGCCGGCTTCGACAGGTTCTTGTCGGAGTTGCCGGCCGGCGTGCAGTTGTTCTCGCTGCTCAAGGCCAACCCGGCGCTCATTCGGCTTATCGCCAACATCATGGGATCGGCACCGCGTCTCGCGCGCATTCTGTCCGAGCGCCGCCGCCTGCTCGATGCCGTGCTCGATCCGCACGCGCCCGGCGATGCGGCCGTGGCCAGTGGCCTCGACGGCGTGCTGGCGCGCGAGTTTGCGCAGGCCCGCCGTCAGGGCAGAAGCGAACCTTTGCAGGATATCTTGGATCGCGCCCGCGTCATTGGCAGCGAGCAAGGATTTCTCACGGGGCTCGGGTTATTGACGGGCAGCTTGACAGCCGCCCAAGCGGGAGCAGCCTACGCGACCATTGCCGAACGTTTGGTTGCAGCTCTGCTGGCCGACGTGACGTTGGAACTCGAACTTGATCACGGCAAGGTCCCCGGCGCCGCCGCCGTCGTGGTGGCACTTGGGAAACTTGGCGGGCGCGAAATGACCGCCTCATCGGATCTCGACTTGATTCTGATTTACGATTTTGACGATGGCGCGTTGCAGTCCGATGGGCCCCGTCCGTTAGCGGCGGCGCATTATTATGCGCGTCTGACGCAGCGGCTCGTCACAGCGCTCTCGGCCCCGACGGCGGAAGGTAAGCTGTATGATGTCGACATGCGCTTAAGGCCGTCCGGACAGAAGGGGCCACTGGCGACGAGGTTGTCGAGTTTCGCGGCGTATCAGGCCAGTGAAGCGTGGACGTGGGAGCATATGGCGTTGACGCGCGCACGCGTGATCGCAGGATCGAGAGAATTGGGCGTGCGCACCGAAGCTGCAATCCGCGATTGTCTGATCAAGCCGCGCGATCGCACTCAAATTGCGCGCGATGTCCATGAGATGCGCGCGCTCATTGCCAAGGAAAAGGGTACTGACAATATCTGGGATCTCAAACAAGTCCGTGGCGGCCTGGTCGATCTCGAATTTATTGCCCAGCATCTGCAACTCATTCATGCAGCCTCGAACCCAAGCGTCCTCGATCAGAATACTTTGGCCGCGATTGGCAAACTCGAAGCGGCGGGATGTCTTGATCGCCAGACATCAAGCGCCTTGCGGAAATCCGGTCGCCTCTTGTCCGACCTTGGGCAGATCCTGCGGTTGTGCCTGGATCATAACTTTGAGCCTCAAACAGCGCCGGGCGGCTTGAAGGACCTGTTGGCAAAAGCCGGTGGTGTCGTCTCTTTCGAGAACCTGGAAACCGAGCTAATATCGGCGCTTGCCGTGATTTATCAGGCATTTGAACGACTGATCGTGTGAAATGATGGGTTTAGCGACGGAATTTCCCGCGCAGGGCGTTTGTCACTCATATGAGGCTAAGCATTGGCTATGTCAGCGCGATTGACCTGGGTCGCAAGCAACGTATCTAAGCGAGGACAGTGTCATCAATGCCGAGGGCAGGCGTGGCAGCGATACGACAAGACGGCGGCGCGGTGGAGACCGGCGTGATGACAGCTTTGGTCGCGAGCGACGAGGGTTCGCTGGTGCGCGCGATCGGCTCTGGCGACGCCGTGGCGTTTCGAACACTTGTGGACCGTCATCTTGCCGGTCTCGTCGGCGTGGCGCGCCGCATTTTGCGTGACGACGCCGAGGCTGAAGACGTGGTGCAGGAAGCCTTTTTGAGGTTATGGCGCTCGGCGGCTTCGCTTGAAGTCGGCCGCGCCGGCGTCAGACCCTGGGTCCGCAAAGTGGTGTCGAACCTGTGCATCGACCGCGTTCGCGCCCGCGCCAAGGTGACTGTGACGGACGAGGTACCCGAGCAGGTTGATGCTCCGCGTCAGCTGGCTTCTCTCGAAGCTGAAGAATTGCGGCTGCGGGTCGATGGCGCGTTGAAGGCGCTGCCGGAACGTCAGCGGCTGGCTTTGACGCTGTTTCATTTTGAAGGCATGAGCCAGATCGAGATCGGCGCAGAGCTTGGCGTTTCGGATGAGGCAGTGGAGTCGCTTCTGGCGCGCGCCCGGCGGCAACTGAAGACGGCATTGAAGGCGGAATGGCGCGGGATGATCGACGATATGAGTGTGGGCGAGCCCTAGAACGGATGACACGATTATGAGCACTGGAAATCAAAATACCGGTCTGGCGTTGCTAGAGGCAACGCTTGAGACCTATGGCTCGGACCGCACGCGCTGGCCGGCCGAGCTGCGCCGTCAGCTGTCGAGCGTGGACAGTTCGAACGTTGAGGCGCGCCGCATTCTTGCAGAGGCGAAGGCACTCGACCGGCTCATTGACATCGCGCCAGTTGTGCCGGCCGATCGCCTTCAAGCCTTGAGCGATCGTATTGTCATGGCCGCGAGGACGACACCGCGGGTGGTCGGTTCTTCAAGTTTACCCGGCCGCAAACCAACGCTGCCGATGCGCCGGGAAAATTTTGCCGCCGGTATGGCATTGGCCGCGTCGCTGGTGCTCGGGATGTTCGCTGGCAGTCAGCAGGCGGTGGTACCGGCGCTGCAGGATCTTGCCGGCGCGGCTGGCCTTGCCAGTGACGCCACCATCAATCAAGCCGACGCCAGCGACGACAGCGATATCTACAGCAACGAGGACGTTCTATGACCATCGAGACCCCAGAACCGAAGGTCCGTTCTTCGCGCTGGCTTTATACGGCGTTGTTCGCATCCATGGCCGCCAACTTGCTCATCATAGGCGCGGTGGCAGGTGGCATGTGGCGCTTCCGTCATCACGGCATGGGCGGGCCTGGAGATCGCGGTTTGATGGGCTTTGTGAGGCAGTTGCCGACCGACAGGCAGGCGGTGCTTGGGACCGCGATCGGCGTGGATAAGGAAAAATTGAAGCCGTTCCGGCAAGAGCTTCAGGATGGCTGGTTGGCGGTCAACGCCGCAATAGGGGCCGAGCCCTTCGATAAGGAAAAGCTCAAGGCGGCGACAGCAAAGGCGGGCGAGGGGCGCGCCCACATGCATGCGGCAATCGCTGACGCGCTTGTTGAGTTGGCCGACAAGCTGACGCCGAACGAGCGCAAATTATTGCAAGCTTGGCATGAAAAACAGCGCCACCTCATGTTTGGTCGTCATCATCACGGCGGACGAGGTGAGTCCGGCCCGGATAAATCAGGCGAATAACTCCGTTTTTTGCACCGGCCGCTGATCGGGAATTCGTGGCTGGTTCAAGATTTTGCGAAGAAATCTTCCTGGGCGGCACGGGTGAGACGGGTGCTGACATGCCAGCCGGTGGCGCTGGTAGCGGCTTCGCAAAGCCTTGCACCCGTCAATTCCAGAAGCGTGCGGGCGAGCAGCAGCGAGAAGCTTTCGGCGCCCTCGCACTGCGGCCGGCAATGGCTGAGATCGAGGCTGATCTCGATCTCGCCGCCATGATCGCGTGCCGTAATTTTCAGTGTTGCTGCATCGCGCGCTTGGGCAACGGCTTCCGCGAGCAAATTGATCATGATCTGGCGCAGAGTTTGCGGTTCTGCAAGGACCTCCAAGTTTTGAGGGATGTCGAGCGTCAGGGAGACGTTCTGGGCGTTCAGGCTGGACGTGTGAAAGGCGATGGCATCGTCGATGGCGGCAGCGACCGGCGTTATCGAGACGATGTCGCGGCGCTGCGAGCCGGTGAGGAGCGCGGTAATGGCGAGGGCGTCCTCGGTTGATTTGAGCAGCATGCGGCCGCTGGCGTGAATATCGCGAGCGTAGCAGGCGTAACGGTCGGATCCGAGCGGTCCGAAAACCTCGTGCGACATCAACTCGGAAAAACCAAGAACAGCGTTGAGCGGCGTTCTCAGTTCGTGGCTCATGCGGGTGGTGAGGCGAGACCACGACGCTAGATCGATGGCGGGTTGCGAGGTCTGCATTAGCAATTCGACAATGTGTTGCGTTTTGCCGACAGACGGCACCGACGACATCGGACGTTCGGCGGCGTTATTCGGGCTCTTGACATCTTTCAAATGGCTGGTGTCGGAAAAGCCTTGGACGCTAAAGGCCGCAAACAGAGCAAGTCCGGCACCGGAGAGAAAAAGGGCGCCTGCGAGGGTTTCAGGTCCAAGGTGCGGCGCGATTGCGCCAGCGACTGTAAGGAAGGCGGCAAAGGCCACGCATGCACCGCGTGTGAGATCACCTTTTCCAATATAAAACAATTGATTGGAGAGGTGGCGCTGACCGTTTGTCAAGGCCCCGGAGAGTGCAAGGCTACGCCGTTGAGCGGCGGACGCTGTCCATGCCATGCTCGCAGTCCTTCCAGAATGTGGTGGTGTGACCCGCTCTCCGGAGCGTCAAAAACACCTGCTCCGAATCACAGAATCACCATCGCTGATTTGCGACTCAGCTGTCGAGGGAGAATAAATCCCGGACGAAGCGATTCGGGTCAAATTGCGGCAACAGTGGGCGAGTGTGGCCGCTAATCCTCAAGCATACGATTAACGATTTCACCTGCATCCCGGGACAGGCCGGGCTTGGCGGCGACGCTCTCCAGTGACTTGCGGGCCAAGGCACGGCGTTTAGGCTCGAGCGATTTGTAGCTTCGAAACGCCCCGAGCATGCGGGCGGCGACTTGCGGATTGACGGTGTCGATCTCGAGCACTTTGCCGGTCACGAAGGTGTAGCCCGCGCCGTCCGGGCGGTTGAACTGGACTGGGTTAGACATCGCGAAAATGCCGATCAGGGCACGGACTTTATTGGGCGTGGTGATCTTAAATAGCGGATGCTTGGTCAGCGCGGCGACATTGTCGAGCGCCGATGGCAATGCCGACTGAGCTTGCGCGGCAAACCAAGTGTCAACGACAAGGTGGTCGTCCTTCCAGCGCTTAAAGAAGTGTTTGAGAGCCTCGTCGCGAGCGGGAATATCGAGGCTGGCCAATTGGAACAAAGCGAACGCGGATTGCGTCATGGTGGCGGCGCTCACGTAGTGACTCTTGAGACGATCGTAATCGCCTTGACTGCCGCGGCTGACCAGCAGAGCGAGGGCCGCGTTGCGCAAGGCGCGCCGGCCGGCACTCTTGGCGTCGGGTGAGAACGCGCCTTTCTTGGAGGCCGTTCTCTCATAAATGTCTTCAAGGGCGGACCCAAGCTCTGTGCCGATGATTTTTGCAAGCCCGCGATGGGCGATGTCGATGCTCGCCGGATCGACATTGCTGGCTTTTTCGCGCGCGATGTCGGACTGCGTCGGCAGTCTCAGTAACTCGGCCTTATAGGCATCGTCGAGGGTTTCATCCGCCAGCGTCGCCGCCAAGGCCTTGGCATAACTGTGCCCGCCTTTTAGATCTTTGGCGGGCGATTTAGCCGCGACGGCTTTCAAGAGTGTCCGCGTGGCGTATGTGTTGGCGGCTTGCCAGCGGTTGAAGGGATCGCGGTCGCGGGTCATCAGGAATTCGTAATCGGCATCAGACAGGTCGATACGGACGTTGACGGGCGCCGAGAAGCCCCGCAGCAACGATGGCACGGGCCGGGACGTTACGTCCTTGAAGCGGAACGTCTCTGAGCGTTTGGTGAGCGTCAGCACATCGCCCGAGAGAGCGGAGCCCTTGTCCAATTTGAGATCCATCTCCTGGCCGTTCTGGCCAATCAGTGCCAGACGCACGGGAATATAGAGCGGCTCCTTCTTGGATTGGCCGGGCGTCGGCGCCAGGCTTTGATCGATCGTCAGTTCGGCGGTTTTTTTGAGCTTGTCGTAGGTCAGGCGGCAGACAATCTCGGGCGTTCCCGCTTGGCTGTACCAGCGTTTGAAATGCGCGAGGCTTTTGCCGCTGGCGTCCTCGAAGCATTTGAGGAAGTCTTCGATCGTCGCCGCTTCGCCGTCGTGGCGCTCGAAATACAAGTCCATGCCGGCGCGGAAGTCGTGCGCGCCGAGGATGGTCTCGATCATGCGGACGAGTTCGGCGCCTTTTTCATAGACGGTAGGAGTGTAAAAGTTGTTGATCTCGACATAGCTATCCGGCCTGACCGGATGGGCGAGCGGGCCTTGGTCC
>JANLYX010000061.1:0-68324 GCA_031365865.1 Hyphomicrobium sp.
GAGCTCGATTTCGGAAGGTTCATTTCCAATTGTGAACTCTGTAATCCCGCTGCGCATTTTTTCAGACTCAATATTCGCCACTAAATAGGGCGGTTCATCATCCGATGTGCAAAACTGTGCGAAACAAATTACTGGGCCCAAACCGATCAGCAGCTTTGTTTGATGGTCCGATATGAGTTCGGCTGCGAACGGCGGATTTATAGCGCTCCTTGCAAGCAATGCCCGGGCTTGCGAACCATCGAACACTTCGGTGCCGTTATTGGGATTGCTGTCATTGTGCAGATCGAAAAACTTAGCGCTCATGGAAGAATCCTACCGGCAAAAGTTTGCGAACCAAGTGGTGTAACGACTTCCAGTTTTGTTCCGGGCGGTAGCATTCTCGGAAGTAGTTTAAGACAACTCCTGCATACATTTGGGTTGTTAATATAGACTCGGGCTTCTGTTAGCCCAAGTTGACGCATTAGCGCAACTGCATGCCCCTCAACATGAGTTTTTGTGTATCCGTTGAAGCCGCTTGTGCCAAGCTCAATGCTACTCGCTGGCCCCTTCCTTCCGCTTACTAAGTAATAATCGCCATCCGTCGTCTCCAAAATTCCCTTGGTTTTAGCTCCCTCATACGGACCGAATAACTCGCCGTTTCCTAGTGGCTCGGTCATCGATATCAGTGCGCCGAAAGGACCAAAGACGTAACGCCCCAACGCGGCGCCGGCTCTTCCCAAGAATGTACCGTTTTCCAGCGGCGGCCCGTTGCCACCAATTCTCGCCCGCAGATTTTCGGCCTCAGCATTGGCGATCCGCTCGCGCACATCATGGTTGCCAGAATCAGGCTTCCCTTCTCCGCCAACTCCGTGCCCGGGGCCGGTTACCGAACCGCCCGGCGTTGTGAAGCGGCCGGCCTCATCATGATAGGGATTGAACTTTTCCTCTTGCTGCTTGCGCAATGCCGCACGATAGCGTGCGGCTGCAAACACCACGCGCAGATACGCGAAGTTGTACTGCACGCGTGCCCAATCGGCCTTCGCTTGCGCGAGGCTGGCAAGATCTTGTGCGTTCATGATTTTACTCGCGACGAAAACTACAATTTGTCATCCCAGGCGGAGCGGGAGTGCGGAGCGCGATCCTGTCGTGTCGAAGACGCGCCAACAAAAAATCCCGGGACCCAGTCTATGTGCAACGTCGCACTCAAGGGCTGCAGTCGGCTGGGTCCCGGAACTCCGAAACCGCGCACGCGCGTTTTCTCTGTCCGGGATGACACCCAAAAACTTAAATCATCCGCACCGAAGGCTTCGCTTCATTCGACAAGATCAATTCCGTGATCGCCCACACCAGCGCGTCGACGCGGTCGGGGCTGCGGCCGTTGATGAGGCCATCTGCGCCAAATGCCGCCATCTGATCTTCAAGCGCAACGAACCGGCCGACATGCACGATGCGGCCCTGCGCATAAAGCGCCGCCACCGGTTCGGCCCGCACCCACTTGCCGCGCGTCGCCCTCACCTTGTGGACGGGAAAATTTTCCCGAAACTGCGAGATCACCGCCAGCACCAAATCGCCGCCCTGATTGACTTCCGCCACTAATCTGTCGGCACCGAAATCGTCATAAGCCGCCAGCGCCGCTTGCGCCCACACCTGAACCTCGCGGCCCTGGACGGTTCGATCCGCCAACACATACGCGCGGCCATCGACACCCAAGCCCGCCACCACGATCCCGCACGCATCCGAATTGATCGTTGCCGTCACCGGTGGATCGAGCGCGACGACGATGCGGCGCATCTCCGGCGCGGTATCGACACGCGCTTCCTCGATCCAGTGACGCCGCCACAAGCTGCTATCGCAATCTTCAACCACTTCGCCGAGTAATTCCTGCCGGCCGATATCGGAGCCTTGATAGCGCCGCGTCATCTCGGCCAGAAACGCCGGCGCCAGATTATTGGCGTTGTCCGCCGTTGCGAGATGCGTCGTCACCGTCGCCTCATCCTTCATGATCTTTTTTAGAAACAGCAGCGGCCGCGGCGTCGTCGTCACCACCACTTGCGGCGCGTCTCCGAGGCGCAGCCCAAACTGCAGCATGTCCCAGGCAACTTCGCCGTTACGCCACTTCGCAAGTTCATCGCACCAGGCGCATGAGAACTGCGGACCACGCAACGCTTCATGCTCGTCGGCGGAAAACATTTCCGCGATCGCGCCGTTCGGCCAAAGCAGCCGCTTGTTCGACGGCTCGAAAATCGGGCGCTCGTCATGGCGATGCAGGCCGAGCAAACCCGACGTGCCTTCGATCATCACGGAGCGGACATCGTGCAGGGTCTTGCCGACCAGCGCGATGCGCGCCGGCGCCGCGCCACAACTGTCTTCGCCGATAGCTTTAGCGCGCACCCATTCGGAACCTGCCCGGGTCTTGCCGGAGCCGCGCCCGCCAAGGATCATCCAGGCGCGCCACGGCTTGCCGGAGGCGAGCGCTTGAGAGGTGCCGGAGGCGAGGACTTCCGGCGGCAGTTGATCGTCGCGCGCCCAGACTTGCCAATCGCAAATCAGAAAATCGAGTTCGGCCCGCGACAGTTCATTCAGGGCTTTTTGCTGCAGGTTGTTTGAGGCGCAATCTCTCAAGACGCTCTGCAATTTGGCGGCGTAGGTCTTCCGCATGGCGTAATGCCTCTTTGGCTTTGGCTCCGCCTCCACGGTTCTTGTCTTTGCTAATCTCGCGTTGCATTTCGGTAGCTTTCTCCAAACTCGACACCATTTGCGACAGCGCGCGCGACGCCCGCTCGCGATCTTGCGACGACACCCCGGTTTGCGCTTCAAGCTTTGTCAGCTCGCCGTCGATCGTGTTGTAGACACGCTGCAACAGCGCAAGCGGGCGGGCTCTGGCGGCGGGTTTGACGGCCAGCTTTTCACCGGTCGCCGGCGGCGCGGTTTTTTCGCCATCGGCGATTTTCGGAGACACCGTTGGCTTTGGTTTGGCGCGCGCCGTTGAAGCGCGCCCCGTTTTGACTTTGGCTTTGGATTTGGGCTTCGATTTGGTTCGCTTGCGCGCCGGTTGACCGATAGCAGCGGCGGCCCGTTCGGCGAGCTTGCGCTCTTCCCGCGTCGGATATCCGCGCTCCCTGGCCAGCCTGACGAAGGCGATTGGATTGAGCCCTGCCTCTTCGGCGAGGTCGTTGACCGGCTCTTGGCTCTCGCCATACCGGCGCAGGACATCGTCCAGCGAAGTCTGTGAGACCGCCATGGCACCTGCATATCTGTGGGTTGAGGAGGTATTAGGGGTGGATGTTGCGAAGCCGCTCGCACTTTCGGCGCGAAGCAGGTTCGATTATTGCGCTATGTGCCAGCTCTACTTGCCCTGGACCACTACAATTACCACCATACCCAAAACATACCCGAGGAGCGTTGCGCTGTCAACACCTAATCTATGGTTAAGCTCATTTTTTATTCCATATATACTTCTAATACTACAAAAAACCGCAAAACCCCTCAGTATAACTCAGCCCCAGCGCCCGGGGAGGGCGCTCATTTGGTGCCGTAATCCGAAACGATATAACGCTGATAATTGCCGGACTTGACCTTGCTCTCGTTCAAGGCCCAGCCCCGCACCGAGATACCCGCGTCGTGTACCGTCTCGATTGAGCCTGAAACAAGCGGATGCCACCACGCCAGATCGCGGCCCTCTGCCACCACGCGGTAGCCGCAAGTCTCCGGCAACCACGCAATTTCGGCGATTTTTGCGGGTGTTATCTCAACGCAGTCGTCCATTTTCGCGAACCGGTTGGGATAATCGGAGCAGCGGCATGAGCCGGTGTCCAAGAGCTTGCACGACAGCCGGGTTAGGAAAATCTCGGCAGTCTCTTCTTCTTCGAGTTTGACCATGCAACAGCGCGCACACCCGTCGCAAAGCGATTCCCACTCCGCGCGCGTCATCGTCTCAAGTGTTTTCGTCTTCCAAAAGGGTATATCCGCTCCGTCCACAGGACCTCGCCGCTGGCTGCTTCAGTCCGACATACATAACCACAATTTGGTCGCCTTGGGTTGAGTATCGTCGTATCTGAAAACAGGTAGTTCACAGGGCTGCCGGTTGCGCAACGATAGCGACCGGCTCTCAAGGGTTTGATACTTGAACGATTGGTTCCTCAAACAAGGCGGACGCGACCGCTTCAACTGGCTTGGAATTGATTCCAAAATCAATTCCATCCTGACCGAATCTTGGACCAAGCTCAAAGAAGCCTGGAACGGCGGCAATAGTTTTTTCATCCGCTTCCAGCTTACTGGCTGGCGCCGTCTGTTGAACGAATTGCTGTCGGAAGGCGTCTCTCTCGCCACCGGCGGTTTCGTTGTCCTCTACGCGCTGGCGCTCCCCGCACTCTTGGAATTCGATGAAAGTAAATTCTCGACCGGCAAATTCGCGGTCAAGTTTCTCGACGTCAACGGCAACGAGCTTGGCAAGCGCGGCATTCTTCACAACGATGCCGTGCCGCTCAGCGAAATTCCCGATCCCTTGATCAAGGCGACGCTCGCAACCGAAGACCGCCGCTTCTTCGAGCACTACGGGATCGATCTGTGGGGCACGGGCCGCGCCCTCATGACCAACATGCAGGCCAACGAAGTCGTGCAGGGCGGCTCGACCTTGACCCAGCAGCTCGCCAAGAATTTATTCTTGTCGTCCGAGCGCTCGTTCCAGCGCAAGATCAAGGAAGTGTTTCTGTCGTTCCTGCTCGAGAGCCGGTTCACCAAACGCGAAATCCTGAAAATGTATTTCGACCGCGCCTACATGGGCGGCGGCGCCTTCGGCGTCGAAGCGGCCGCGCAGTATTATTTCGGCAAGTCGGTGCGCGAAGTTTCGATGGCCGAAGCCGCCATGATGGCCGGTCTGTTCAAGGCCCCGACCAAGTACGCGCCGCACGTCAACCTGCCAGCCTCGCGCGCCCGCACCAACGACGTTCTCGACAACTTGGTTGAAGCTGGATTCTATTCCGCCGGCCAAGTCCATCAAGCGCGATTAAGTCCCGCCAAGACCATCGATCACAACACCACCGGCAGTCCCGATTGGTTTCTCGATTGGGCCTATGACGAAATCCAGCGCTTGGCCGAAGGCAAGGGTCAATACGTCCTCACCGCCCGCACCACCGTCGACATGACGTTGCAGCGCCGCGCCGAAGAAGCGCTCAATGGATCGGTCGCCAAGGAAGGCAAATCCATGCACTTCAATTCCGGCGCGATGGTGGTGATGGAAACCGACGGCGCCGTCAAAGCCATTGTCGGTGGTCAGGACTACGGCGAGAACCAGTTCAACCGCGCCACCAAGGCGCGCCGTCAGCCCGGATCGTCGTTCAAGGTCTATGTCTACGCGACGGCGTTGGAAAACGGTTACACCCCAGAGACGTCGGTGACCGATAGATCGCGCTCGTGCGGACCGCGCGGCTGGTCCCCGCAAAATTACGGCGGCGGATACGGCACCGGCGAACACATGCCGCTCTATCATGCACTCGCCAAATCCTTCAACACCGTCGCCGCCGAACTGTCATTCGCGGTCGGGCGGGAAAAAGTCATCGAGATGACCAAGCGTCTCGGCATTGTTGGCGTCAAGAAAACTTGCTCGATGGCATTGGGCGACGGCGGCATCACGGTCATCGAGCACGTCGGCGGCATCGCCACGTTCGCCAACGGCGGCAAGCTCTCGCGGCCCTACGGCATCCTCGACATCACAACCTCGAAAGGCGAGCTTCTCTACTCGCGCGAGCGCGACGAGCAGCCCGCGCCGCAGGTTGTGAAACCCAAGATCGCCGAGCAGATGAACTTCATGCTCAACAAAGTCGTCACCGAAGGCACCGGCACCGCCGCCGCGCTCGACTTCACCAACGTCGCCGGCAAGACCGGCACGTCGACAGGTCCGAAGGATGCTTGGTTCGTTGGCTTCACCGGCAAGTACGTCGCGGGTGTGTGGATCGGCAACGACGACAACCATGCCATGGCCGGCGGCCACGACGGCGTGACGGGCGGACATTTCGCGGCGCCAATCTGGCACAACTTCATGGCCGTTGCCCATTCCGACATGAACATCGCCAACATCCCGGGGCTACAGCCCCACCCGGCGCAAATTGCCGAGCAGGCCCGCGTCGCCGATATCAAGAAGGCCGAGGCCGCCGCCGCAGCGACCATGTCGTACGCTCAAGCGACGCCGGTCGAGGGCGCCTCCAAGTCCACCAGCATTCTTCCCGATCGCACCCGCGAATCTTTGAAAAAACTGGCGACCGCTTTGCGCAAGGCTGGCGGTCTCGGAGAGCCGCCTCAACCCGCACCCGCAACAACACCCAACGCCAAACCGGCGAACCCCGGTTCGGGCCCGAGTCAAGGTGTGCCGCCCGCTGCGCCCGCGACGCCAACACCGCCGGCTGCGCCCGCGCCCGAACCTAAATCTGATCGCCGCGCAACTTTGCAAGGTCAGCCGAATTCTGCCGCCACGATCGCCCCGGAGGGTTCACGCCGTGGCGGCCAGTGATCACTTCCGGCGCTTCGATCGCAGCGCTTTGAACGAAGCCATCCGCATTATCTTCGGAACACTGGCGCGCGCCATCGGCACCTTGATCGCCGCTGCGCTGGTTCTCGCCGCTGGCATCAGCTCAAGCCGTTACATGGTCGATCGCGGCTCGCGCCTGACAACCGACAGTTTCGGACCGTGGCAGAATTGGCGGGTCAGCGGCCGCGCCGACGCCGACCCCTACACGCGCGCGCACGTCGCCAAATCCGGCGCCATCTATTTGTCCGCCGATGCCGCCGGCATGTTCGAAGCCCGCAGCGACCCTCAAGGCGCGCGCCTGCATTCCTCGTGCGACTACGTCATCGAGGGGCCTAACGCCAACGGCATGTGGTGGAGCTTGGGTGTTTTTGACGATCGCGGCGATCTCATCAACAACGATGCGGCGCGCTATTCCTTCACCAGCGATACCATCGCCGCCAATCCCGACGGCTCGTACATCGTTACGCTCGGGCGCGATGCCCGGCCCGGCAACTGGTTGCCAACCGGCGGCGCCGGCCGGCTGGTTTTGCTGTTTACAATCCTCGATCCGGCAACAGGATTGTCGGAGACTGCCCGCTTTGAGCGGCACAAATCGCTGCCGCTCATCAGGCGCGAGGGCTGCTCATGAGTAAGCCCTTCTCCACGCCATCGATGAATTGGCGATACGCCCTCGCCATTCCGCTGGCCGCGCTGGCCATCCACATCGTCACGACCCTGATCTCCATGACCGACACGTCGCGCTCGGCCTACCGGCGGCTGACGCCGGGGCTCGGCGCCAACGTCATGAAGATGCTCGAGCCGATCGGCCCGGGCCACCAGCCCATCCCCTTCATGAGTTCGGACGCGCGCTACGCGATGTGCCGCTTCGATACCGCGAAGGGTCCTGTCGCGGTCAGCGCCGTGTTGCCGGATCAGGGGTGGAATCTCGGCATTTACCGCGCCGATGGCTCAAGCGCCTATTTTGCCGCCGCCGCTCCGGGCAAGGCGACCGACGTCGTGCTGACCATCGTGCCGGTTGAAGATCGTTTTCTCGGGTTGACGAAAGAAGCGCGTCTCGAGGCCACCCAAACTCAGTCACCGGCTCAGGCTCAACCGGCTCTGCTGGTGACGGCGCGCGAAGGTTTGATTGTGGTCAGAGGGCCCGACAAAGGCCTCTCATACCGGGCGGAGACCGAAGCCATCCTCGCCCGCGCCGCCTGCACGGCCAAATCCTACTGATCGAAAATTCTATTTAAGAACCAGCTTATCGCGCTTTTTCGAGCGGCGCTTCGGCTTGGCCTCGACTTTGGGAAGCGCGCGTTCGTAGCGCACGCCCGGAAAAAACACGATCTCGGCAGAAGCGCCGCCGCGCTTGTGCTTCATTTGCGGTAATGTCGCCGGGCGCGTGGCCGGGCGGAATTCCAAGATGGTCGCCATGAGCGTCCCCACTAGCACGGATTCGCGTGCCTGACAGGTGACCGTTGCCTCCGACGTTGTCTCGCTAGAAAAACTAAAAACAAAACCTTGTGCGAGCCTTACGTTTGCGCCGTGGTCACCGGATTCGGCACATGCTCGATCTGAGACTAAAAGGTCTTAAAGGCCGGTTAAAATTTATGCGTGTCGAGAGGAAATTAAATCGTCGCCGAGAAAGTGGCGGCCCGCGCGATCCTCGACCTCGATAATCCAAAGGTCGCTATCGAAGCGCACTTCGCGGGTCAAGTAGTCCGCCGCTTCCGCCTCGCTGACGCTTTGGCCTTTGAGGCACGCCACCCAGCGCCGGTCGAAATCGGCATCATCGCGCCCCGCCGGCGCCGGCCCGAAGACAGTTGCATGGCCATTGAGATGCACGATCTTGACGTAGATCGCTCCCGCATCGTCGTCGCCATGCCGGAGCACCACGGCGTGCGCGCCGTGCCCGGCACAGCGGCGGATATAGGCCTTGGCCCAGATTTCAGATTTAAGACGCATCGGCCGAACACATAAGCTGGAAAATCTGGCTTGTCATCCCGGCCGGAGGGGACGTGCGCTACCCGGCTCTGCGGGATCGCGCTTACGCACGTGCGCAACATACGCGATGTCATCCCGGGCTAAGGGCCCGGGTCTTTAAGATCTCGCTTCGCTTGATCCTTTCGTCCGGGATGACATCGCGTATGTAGCGCGCAAAGGGGTCAGCTCGCGCGCCCCACATTCCGCGTTCTTATTGCGGTACTACGCGAGTTATTTAGGCGCAGTGGTGAATGTCGTCGCCTCTTTGAGCGCAGCCCCAAGCAACCGTGAGGTGTCGTTGGATATCGAGTATTGCCTAATTCGCGCAAGTTGCGGAATACGGTTCTGCAGTTCCTGATGCATCTCGATCAGCCATTTGACTTCTGCCCAAAGCGTGTTGCCGAGCCGGCCGCAATCGTACCTCGTCATCAAACCCTGTAGAGTCGTCCGCTGCGCTTGCGGAGAGCATGTAAGCAGCTTGTCGACGAATGCTTCGGGCGCAATTCGCGATAAGATCGCATCGTCAGCGCAGTCCGGCTTCACCTGGTTTCCCGACCAACAAACGCGGGCGTAAAATGTTTCCGCGTCGCCCGACATATTCGCGAGAAGGCTCTCGGCTAGGGCCGGCCATCCATCCTGATAGGCTAAATCCGACTGTTCCATGAAATGCTTATGCAGTATCTGGAATCCGACGGAATCGACATTGTGGATGGCGAGGCCATGCGCAGCGTCATGGAAGGTATGACGCTCGTAGCGACGAAGTCGGCCCTCCTTTCGCAGATCGTCTATATAAACCTTGCCTTGTTCGATAATTTTTTTCTCGCAGTACTTCAGCTCGCCGAGCTCAGCCCCCCACAGACGCAGGCCCAAAACGTGCAGGACGATTCCCGGGTCATCGAATTTGCGATCCAAGAATTCTTTCTCCATCGCCGCAAATGCCGGCTCAAACTCCGACGAATCCCGGAGGAAACCGTGCCAGACCTTGCGCCAATTCGGCTCCTCGTCGGGTGCCACGAACAGTTCATTTACTGAAAGCGCCTTATTGATCGCGCTTACGTCGATCCGCCCATCGCACAACACCTGCTCCAGGACTTCATCCGACAGGACGCTGTCGTGTAGACAGATGCGGTCGTAGCGATCCTGCGCAGCAGAGAGTGGCGTTCCTACCTTGTCACCAGACTCCCGCTTCTTCATGTGTCCGGCAACGATCTGATCGACGCGTCTCGCCAAATCTTGCCGTCCGAGGCGGCCGGAGCGGACCTCTAGTGAAAGAACAAGGAACAGCTTAAAGGCAGCAGCTATGCCAACATGCTTCTTCTTCAGTGCGGGGGTAATAATCTTAAAAATGCGCTCCCAGGACTGCAGCGACTGATCCAGCAAGCGCAGATTCTGCGTCTTCGATTGATCGAAGATCTGCAGAACGCTTTCGGTCTCACACTTTAGAAACTCTCGCGTGGCCTGATCGCCGATGGAGGCAATAAAGTGAGCAAGCGCCGCATTGGTTTCCTCCGCGAGTTCAAAGGTCATGCCAATGACCTTCTCCCGCACGCGCTTATAGTTCTCCTTGTCTTGAATTTCGGATTCGTTGGCAACGATCACAACGCGCCTGTCCTCGTGTTCAATGAACGAATTGACGAACCCCAGAACCTCTACGGGTGAAATAAGGGCCCGCTCCAGATCGTCTAATACAAGCAGATCGCAAAAGCTTTTCGGAATCCACCTCGTCGTAGCCACACCGTTGCCACCGGGCATTCGCAAGAGCGCCCGGCCAATCTGCACGCCAAGGCTGACAAGATTGTTGTCCTGTCCTGGAACTAGCGCCGCCATCAGCGAAAGAGCGATATCGTCTGTCGACTTCGCGCCATGTAGACTAATATAGGCAACCTTCTTGCCGCGCCCCCTAACCGAAACC
Organism: Hyphomicrobium sp.; assembly: GCA_031365865.1. Classification (GTDB taxonomy): domain Bacteria; phylum Pseudomonadota; class Alphaproteobacteria; order Rhizobiales; family Hyphomicrobiaceae; genus Hyphomicrobium_B. Next base: position 10,380 of record JANLYX010000061.1, read on the forward strand.
AGGTAGCGCTTGATATTGAAGGATTTGCCGATCCCCCAGGGCCCAGTCAGCATAACCGCATAGTGCGGGGCCTGCGGAAGATCAACATAATAGTCAAGGTATTCGACGATGTGGGCGTTGCTCATGCAGTATCCCCGATCACGCCCAGATGGGCGTGCAATGACCACGGCTGTCCGGTTTAGCATATTTGCAGATCCAGTTGTGCTTCAACGCCGGGTCTTCGGAGCCTTGTGGCGTCAAGAAGATCGTGAATGGATCGCATCTGGAACAAGTTGAGGCGTACCAATCGGGTGAAGGCGAGTAGGCTTGCGACCGCCGTCTGGGCCGCGTGCGCCATACGCAGCAGCAGGTAAGCGATCAAAGCAACTGCGAGTTGGACGCGTACGGCGTTTTCGGATGTGCCGAGGAACCGGCCGATCTTCAGCGTCTGCTTGACCCAGCGAAAGAACAACTCGATCTGCCATCGGGTTTTGTAGAGCCCGGCGATTTCTTCAGCCGGTGCGTCGAGATCGTTGCTGACGATGCGCAGCGCCTTTCCGGTGTCGAGACGCACAACAATTTCGCGCAAATCGCGTGCACACGGATTGCGGCGGCTGGCCATCAGGCGTTCCGGCAAACGAACGATGCGGTCTGTGAGGATCGCGCCGCCGGGGGTAACGGTTCGCTCGGCCTGGACACGCGTTGGCGTATTTGTTTTCAACCGGGTTACGAACCGGCAGCCCTTGGCGTCGAGACCTGCCCACCATCCAAAATCGTAGTATCCAAGGTCAAAAACGTATGTGACACCTGCTTCGATAGGCATCGCCTTGGCGGCGGTGATGTCGTTGATGCGTGCGCCAGTGACAGCGAAGTGCACAGGTATCTCGGCATTCGGATCGTAGACGACGTGGAGTTTCGTGCCGCTGCTCGCCGCACCGTACGATGCCCACGTCTCGCTGAGGGACGACAACGCCATGTGGGTGGAATCGATCAGGCGGATGGCGTCGTGCGTGTCGCGCCGCAAGCCGCGGTGAGCCTGCTTCAAGAGCACACCGAACAGACTGGAAAACAGAGCAGCCGGGCGCGAGGCATTGGCATCGGCGAGCGTCGATCTCTTCGGAGCGCTGACGCCCAGATGATACAGCCGCGTCCGCTGGCTTTCCAACGCCGACACGATCTCGCGCAGGCTTGACGCCGCCGACAATTGTGCATGCAGAAGCGCAACAAACTGGCTCTTGCTATCGAGCGTCCTAACCCGCCGGTCGCCGCCATGTTCATCCACAAGCTGGTCAAAGCGATCCCAAGGAACAAACTTCAACATATCGTGCAACAGACTATTGTGGTGCCGCATGGCGTTCGGTCCTTTCCGTGTTCGATGAAGCCGCCAAGCTCTCGAATCACAGAAGAATCAACGCCATGCTCCATGTCCATAAAAACTCAACCGGACAGCCGTGGACTTGACCCGGCCATCCAGCACGGCCATGACGAGTTGGAGGAACCGTTTCCATCTCGTCAGGCTAGATCTAAATCCCCGGCATCGGAACAAAGCCGGGCAAGGCTTTGATGCGTGCGATCCAGGCTCGGACATTGGGATAATTGTCGAGCGGCACGCCGCCTTGATAGGACAGCGCGATGTACGGAAAACAGCAAACATCGGCGATGGTCGGACGGCCAAGCTCAAGCCAGTCGCGGTCCGCCAAATGTTTTTCGATGATGCCGATGACGCGCGCCGTTTGAGCGCGGGCCTTGGTGATGTCGAGGGCGTAGCCAAGCAAATCATGGCGGCGGGCGTCGGCGGGGCCGCGTGCAATGTCGTTGGCGGCGGTCGAAACCCATTGCAGCACCCGGGCCATATCGGCCGGGTTCGAAGGCAGCCAAGTCTCGCCACCATAGGCACGGGCCAAATATGTTACGATGGCCTGGCTATCGCGCAACACTAGCTCGCCGTCACAAAACAGTGGGATTTCGCCGAACGGGTTGAGGGCCAAGTAGTCCGGCTGCTTGTGTTCGCCTGTGGGCAGATCGACCCGGATCGATTCATATGGCACTCCCAAAAGTGCCAGCATTAGCCGGGCTTTATAGCCATTTCCAGAGCGTTCGAGGTCGTAGAGTTTCATGGGCCAAAGCTCGTTTTAGGGCGTGAATTCCGCCTGACTACTCGTAGCGCAATCGCGCTCTGCTGTGCAGTGCGCAAAAACTGGGCACTATGCTGCAATGCAGCGCATTAAGATTGATTTTTCAGCAGTTTTCCCCGGACCTATGTATCTTATCGAACTGTTCGGACCCGATTCGGGGACGTGATCCTTATGGAGGGGAAGCCTATGGATCTTATTACCGCACTTGCACTGAGCATTGGTTTGTTGGGTGGCATTGCCACATATCTGTTCTTAGGGTTCGGTATGGGGCTGCAAATCTGGGCAGCCTTTATCGGCTGGGCAGCTTACTACCACTGTGGCGGACAAACGAAGGGACTTCAGGACAGCATCGCAGGTGCTATCTGGGGTGCTGTCATGGCGGCAGCAGCTTTCGCATTGATGAATGTTCTCGGACTTCCGGGCCCACTCGGAGCTGCGGTCGCGGTTGCGATTACGGTGTTCATCTTAGTCATGGGCGCTAAAATTCCGCTGTTGTCGTCGATACCGGCCGCAGTCTATGGCTACGCCTCCACGGTTGCTTTGACCTTGGGTGCTGCCGCACTGTTGAAGGACGCGCCCGGCATACTGTCGATGCCGGCCGTGAACATCGCCATCTCGATGGCCATCGGCGCGGTCTTTGGTTACGTCTCGCAGCAACTCGCGGGCGCGTTGTCGAAGGGCTAAGACTCCGGACAAAGAGCAAACGTGAACCTAATGGAATGGCCGGATCTCTGATTTGAGATCCGGCCTTTTTGTTGTCGCAATATGATCAGGCTTGGCCTTTGTATTTCTGCCTGTTGATCGGCAAAATCGTCGTCCTGACGCCCGTGCCAGAGAGCAATGCATTGGCGACCGCCGGCAAGATCACCGGCGTGCCCGGTTCGCCGACGCCCGATGGCGCAGCGCTTGACGGCACGATGTGAACTTCGACGTTGGGCATTTCCGACATTCGCAGCACATCGTAGCCGTCGAAGTTGGATTGTTCGACTGCCCCGCCTTTCAGCGTGATGGCGCCTTTGAGCGCGGCGCCGAGGCCATAGCCCATGCCGCCTTGCATCTGAGCCATGACGACATCCGGGTTGACGGCGACGCCGCAATCGACGGCACAAACCACGCGCTCGACTTTGACCGAGCCGTCCTCCTTCAAAGATACTTCGGCGACGTTGGCGACGTAAGAGGAAAAACTCTCGTGCACGGCGATGCCGCGCATCACGCCGGCTTTAAGCGGTTTATCCCAGCCGGCCTTTTCAGCGGCCAGTTTCAAAACGCCAGCGTGACGGGGATGTTTCTCGAGCATGCCCAAGCGGAATGCGACGGGATCCTTGCCAGCTTCTTTGGCGAGAATGTCGATCATGTGCTCGGTGGCGTGCGCGGTATGGGTCGAACCGACCGAGCGCCACCACAACACCGGCACGCCAGCCTTCATGGTGTGAAGATCGACGCCGATGTTGGGTATGGCATAGGGCAGCGTTTTGGCGCCTTCGACAGAGGTTCCGTCGACGCCGTCCTTGACCATCATGGCTTCAAACGGCGTACCGGCAAGGATCGATTGCCCGACGATGCGGTGATGCCAGGCGGTAATCTTGCCGTCTTTGTCGAGGCCTGCCTTGATACGGTGAACGTAGATGGGCCTGTACCACCCGCCTTTGATGTCGTCTTCGCGCGTCCACTGCACTTTGACGGTCACAGGTTTGCCGAAGGCCTTTGCAACTTCGCAGGCCTCGCGCACGTAATGGCCATCGGGGACGGCGCGGCGGCCGAAAGAGCCTCCGGCCCACACCGTGTGCAGGTCGACGGCTTCCGGTTTCAAGCCCAGCACGCCGCAAGCGACGCCGTGATCGATGGTTTGCATCTGCGAGCCGGTCCAGATTTCGGCCGCACCGGCGGAGCCGGTCGTAGCGGACCCGTCATAGCGAACCACGCAGTTCATGGGTTCGAGCGGGGCGTGAGCCAGATAGGGAAATTCGAAATCGACTTCGACGACCTTAGCCGCCGCCTTAAAGGCATCTTCGACATTACCTTCGCTGCGCGCCGATGCGCCCGGCTTATCTAACAGCGCCTTGTACTCGGCGATCATCTCAGCCGAGCCGCGCTTTTCGGCCGCCGTTTCGTCCCATGTCACCTTGATGGCGTCGCGGCCCTTCATGGCCGCCCAGGTGCTGGTGGCGAGAATGGCGACGCCTTGCGAAACTTGCAGGATTTTTACAACGCCCGGAATTTTTTCCGTGGCGGTTGAATCGATCGATTTGACCTTGGCGCCGAACATTGGCGGACGCGCCAAAACGGCAATCAACATGCCCTTCGCCTGCTGGTCGATGGTGTACTTGGCAACGCCGGTGGATTTGTCTTTGCTGTCGACACGCGGGAACGCCTTGCCGATGAAAATAAAATTCTTTGGATCTTTCAGCTCGGGCTTTGCCGGCACGCTTTCTTTCGCGGCCAGCACGGCAAGCTCGCCGAACGTCGCAGACTGGCCGGACTTGGCCGTCACGATCCCAGCCCTAACCGCAATATCGGACGCCGGAACAGCCCATAATTTTGCCGCCGCGGAAACAAACATCGCCCGGGCCGTTGCTCCCGCGGCGCGGTATTGTTCGTATGAGTTGGAAAGCCCGTTCGAGCCACCGACGCCTTGCACGCCGAACGCGAGGTTCTTGTAAACGACGGGATCGGCGCGCGCGAACTCGGTCTTGATCTGGTCGCGGCTGGCGTCTAGTTCTTCGGCAACGAGCGTCGCCAATCCGGTGGCGGCCCCTTGGCCCTTGTCGAGGTGCTTGATGATGACGGTGACGGTGTTGTCGGGCGCAACGATCAGAAACGGATTGGGTTGGAAATTTGCCGCGTCCGAAGCTGCTGGTTCAGCGGCGACTGCGACGCCACCGATACCGCGAGCGGGTGCGGCAAGGCCGAGGACAAGTCCAGCGCCGGCTCCGCTTGAGAGCTTCAAGAACGACCGGCGCGACGTTTGTGCCGGTGGCAATGCGAATAGGCTGGTCAAATTGGAATGGCGCATGATGTCCTCCCGGACGCGATGAGTTTGAATCAGGGACTTGAGCCGGCAGGCGGACAGGGCGCACCCGCCGCCGCCCAGGCTTTCAGCTGCGTGACGAATTCGGGGTGCGGTGTTGAAACCGGTGCGCGCTGGCCGCCAGGATCCCAGCCCCACAACACCAGCTTGTCTTGGTCCATGTGTTCGACGAGCGCGGCGATGTCCTTGCCGCCGTTCTTGCTCTTATCGACCAAGGTGGCGCAGAGCTCGGCATCGTTCAGGCCCTGCCAGCCCATCGACAACGGCGCGAGGTGCCAGGCCGGTGCGCCGGGCACGCCGGAGTGCTGATTGTTTTCGTCGCGGTGGCAGGCGGCGCAGCGGGCATTGACGAAGCCCATGTCGTCGGGTCCGCGCACGATATTTTGCAGATGCTTGTGGCGGTCATCGCCTTGACGAGGACGATCGTCGCGGGGATGGCAATTCATGCAGCGGGGATGACGCAAGACCGCCGCCACCGGCGCAAACAGATCTGCGGGTGCGGCGGCTGCGGCGGTCGCGAACGATGGCCCCAATGGCATTTCGTGGCGATGCGATGCGAACGAACCTGCCAGCGCAATCACGGCAATGACAAAAACGGCGACACGAAAACCGGGCGGGTGCATCATTGTCCTCGACATCAAAGAACTTCAAACATCGTCAAAAACGCATTTCGGAAATATAGCGTCACGTCTTGATCGACTTTGCGGATTCGTGAATCGCCGCCCGGATACGGTGATACGTGGCGCAACGGCAGATGTTGCCGTCCATGGCCTTATCGATATCATCGTCGGTTGGATTAGGAATTTGCGAGAGTAGTCCGATCGCGGACATCACTTGCCCTGGCTGGCAATAGCCGCACTGCGCGACATCCATTTTCACCCAGTTTGCGACGACCGCCTCTGCAATCGGACCTTTGGCGCCCTCGATGGTCGTGACCTCGCGGCCTGCAACGTCGCGGGCTTGGATTTGGCAAGAGCGAACGGCCTCGCCGTCGAGGTGAACCGTGCAGGCGCCGCACAAAGCCGCGCCGCAGCCAAATTTGGTGCCCGTCAAGCTCAGCTCATCGCGCAACACCCAAAGCAGGGGCATCAACGGGTCGACATCGACAGTCCGGTGCTCGCCATTGACAGTAAAAGTTGTTGGCATGCGGTGTCCTCGTGGCGGATGGTTTTGAAACCCATTTAGTCCGGAGCGTTTAGCCGCTGTACGAGTTGCAGTCTCGCACGGACCTAAAAACAGATGTGGCAACGGGGGTAACGCAGAGCAAGGTCAAAAGTTGCGTCGCGGATTTCACCCCCTGCATTACCGGCAGACATGCGGCATCGTTGCCCCATATTTAGGCTGAGGCACGCCCTGGCTAGGGTTGTGCGGAGCGCACGAAAAGACCATTATGGCAACGGGAGGTTGGCGGCGGACGTTTCATGCGCCAACCGGGTCAGGTCCGGAAGGAAGCAGCCCTAACGATTTTGAGACGGGTCGTTCGTCAGCCTCCTTTATTTCGCTCACGGGCCGCATCAGTCAACCGCTGTCGCGATTGGCTTGGCCTTCCGCGTCCGGGCGGAGCTCGGCACGAAATAAGCGCGGCTCGCCGCGGGTCGTACTTTGGTTTTAGCCCGCCGGGGCGAGGCTCCCTCGCCCTTCGGTCGTTAGGTTTATCGAGGTTATGGCGAAGAAAAAATCACCTGGCGATGACGGCGCGAGTTCGGAGGCCTCCGATCCAGCGCAGCCTATGCCCGAGATGAATACGTGGTTTGAACCGCAGTCACAGCCGACCGCTAACGTTCATGAGCGGGGCAAGCAGTCCCGCGTCGCAATCGATGCCGGTAGCGCCGCGGTTCCGGCAAAGCCCTACGTCGTGTTGGCCCGCAAATACCGGCCCGCCACGTTCGAAGATCTGATCGGCCAAGACGCCATGGTGACCACGCTGCGCAACGCCTTCGCGTCGGGCCGCATTGCGCAAGGCTACATGCTGACCGGCGTGCGCGGCGTCGGCAAAACCACGACCGCCCGCATTCTCGCCCGCGCCCTCAATTACGAAGCGCCCGGTGTAGACAAGCCAACGATCGATATGCCGGGCCTTGGCCGCCATTGCGCGGAAATCATGGAAGGCCGCCACCCCGATGTGTTCGAGATGGACGCGGCCTCCAACACCGGCGTCGACAACATCCGGGAGATCATCGAGAGCGCGCAATACAATCCATTGATCGCGCGCACCAAGGTCTTCATCATCGACGAAGTTCACATGCTGTCCAAGGGCGCCTTCAACGCGCTTCTCAAGACTTTGGAAGAGCCGCCGCCCCACGTCAAATTCATCTTCGCCACCACGGAAATTCGCAAGGTTCCGGTGACGGTGCTGTCGCGCTGTCAGCGCTTTGATCTGCGCCGCGTCGAGCAACCGGTGCTGGTTTCGCATTTCCAAAAGATCGTCACCAATGAGGGCGCTCACGCTGACACGGACGCGCTGGCATTGATCGCACGCGCCGCCGAGGGCTCGGTCCGCGACGGCCTTTCGATCCTGGATCAGGCCATTGCGATGGGCGAATCGCACGTCACGGCGGCGAAAGTCCGCGCCATGCTGGGCCTCGCCGATCGCGGCCGGATTTTTGATCTGGCCGAAGCTTTGTTTCGCGGTAACGCCGCCGAGGCGCTGGGCGGCTTTCAAGGACTGCATCATGACGGCGCCGAGCCCGCCCAGATCATCGGCGATTTGGCGGAAGCCGTTCACACGGTCGCCCGCATCAAGGCCGTCGGACCCGAGCCCGCCAGCGAAAGTTTGTCGGTTGAAGAAAAAAAGCGCGGTCAACTGCTGGCATCTCAATTGTCGATGCCGTATCTGGCGCGCGCCTGGCAGATGCTTCTCAAGGGCATCGAAGAGACGGCGCGGGCTGCTAGACCTCTCGCGGCGGCCGAGATGGTGCTGATCAGGCTTGCCTACATGGCCGATTTGCCGTCGCCCGATGAAATCATCCGCACGCTTGGCGGTGGCGCGGTTGCTGCGCGCGCACCCGGATCTGCCAAACCGAGGCAAGACGAGCAGGCTGCGCGCGGACCCTTAAATCAATCCATGCCCGCGCCGGGCGTCGCGGCCGTGGCTATCGATGACGAACAGTTCGACGGCTCTCAATCGGACGGCATCGACATCGCCGAGTGTGAGGACGAAGCCGTTGCAACCGTGCAGTCCATGCCGCTGGCCGACATGCGCTCATTCGATGATGTCATTGCGGTCGCAGGCTCAAAGCGCGACGCCAAACTCAAGATGCATCTTGAAGACCATATCAGTCTTGTCAAATTCGACGCCTTGGCCGGCTCTATCGACGTCTTCCTACTTGCCGGTGCGCCGGCCGAGTTGGCCAATGAGCTGCGCGAAAAACTCAATGCTTGGACCAAGCGGCGCTGGATGGTCGTGTTGTCGAAGGTCGCGGGTGCGCCATCTGTTGGCTCGGTCAAGCGCGCGCGCGATGCGGCCGAACTTGAGTCCTTAAAAGCCCACCCGGCGGTCAAAGCCGTTTACGATGCCTTCCCGGATGCCAAAATCGCGGAGGTCCGGCCGATATCGGGCATCGACAGCGACGCCGACGACGAAAGCGCAACCGGTTGAATTTTGGCCGCCACGGCAATTCGATCGAAAATCTTGAACGCAGAGGTCACGCATGAAAGATTTAATGGGGATGATGAAACAGGTGGGCCAGCTTCAGGCCCGCATGAAGCAAGTCCAGGATGAACTGGCGAGCCTTGAAGTCGAAGGCCAATCCGGTGGCGGCTTGGTCAAGATCACGGTCGATGGCAAGGGCGAACTCAAAAAGGCTCGCATCGATCCTTCGCTGATGAAAGAGGGCGAGGCGGAAATCCTCGAAGACCTGATTGTCGCGGCGGCCGGCGACGCCAAAGCCAAAGCGGATGGGATCCTGCAATCAAAAATGGCCGACGTCACCGGCGGCCTACCGTTGCCGCCCGGCATGAAGTTATTCTAGGCCGGGGATCAATATGGCCGACGAGACCAAATTTGCAACGACGCCCAAACCTCCCTACTACGCTGTCATCTTCACGAACCAGAGGACGCCCGGAGATGACGGCTATCACCGGATGTTAGACGCGATGTTGCGGCTCGCTGCCCAGCAGCCTGGCTATCTCGGGCGCGAAAGCGCGCGCGATGGCGATGGCTTTGGCACCACCGTCTCCTACGGGCGCGACGCGGACAGCGTGAAGAATTGGAAACGCGTCGCCGAACATCAAGCCGCCCAGCTCATGGGCCACCGCCGCTGGTATACGCATTACGAGTTGCGTGTTGCGCGTGTTGAGAGGGCGTATGCTGGACCCGAAGGCCGAAGCGACTCTGACATTGCCGGCATCGGCGACGCTAACATTGCTGGCGTTACGTTGGATTAGATAATGGCCAAGAAAGTCGCCGGCCCCGAAATTGAACGCCTCGTGCAGTTGCTCGGGCGCTTGCCGGGGCTTGGCCCTCGCTCGGGACGCAAGGCCGTCCTGGCCCTGCTGAAACGGCGCAACGATCTGCTTGTCCCCTTGGCAGCCGCGCTCAACGACGCCGTCGACAAGATCCAAGACTGCGCCGTTTGCGGAAATCTCGATACGGTGCAGCCATGCAGCATCTGCCAGGATCCGCGCCGGGATGGCGCTCTCATCGTCGTGGTCGAGGACGTTGGCGATCTTTGGGCGCTCGAACGTGCTGGCATCATGTCGTCGCGATATCACGTGCTCGGCGGCCACCTGTCGCCACTCGATGGTGTCGGCCCTGAAAAACTCAACATGGCGCGGCTGATCGAACGAGCGTCAGGCGGCGAGGTCAAAGAAATATTGCTGGCACTTAACGCCACGGTCGAAGGTCAATCGACGGCGCATTACGTTTCCGAACAATTGACCGGCACCGGCGTTACTGTTTCGCGGCTGGCGCAAGGCGTGCCGATGGGCGGCGAACTCGATTATCTCGACGAGGGCACGTTGGCCGCCGCCTTCAAAGCCCGGCGGAGACTGTAAAAGTGGCTGAGGAAATTGCACTCGACCCGGCCGCGACTGAAATCCTAACCGGAGGTGCGCGTTCCCGGCCCCCGGTAAAGCCGCCCATATTCGTCACAGGCTCTATTCTGCGCCACATCCTGGTCATGACCGGAACCGGCGCTATCGGACTGATGGCGATCTTTGCCGGCGATCTCGCCAACATGTATTTTCTCAGCCGCGCCGGTGACGAGGCCTTGGTGGCGGCCGTCGGCTATGCAAGTTCGATTTTGTTTTTCACGACCTCGATCGGCATTGGACTCGCGATTGCGACGTCGGCGCTGGTCTCGCCTGCACTGGGCGCGGGTTTGCGGGTGCGGGCCCGGCGTTTGACGGCGAACGCCCATCTCCTGGCGTTTGCCATCTCATCTGTCTTGGCGTTGCTGGTGTGGTTGTCGGTAGGGCCATTGCTCACGCTGTTTGGCGCTACCGGCCGGACTTACGCGCTGGCGGCGCATTATCTTTCGATCCTTGTCCCGACCTTGCCGTTGTTGGCGCTGGGCATGACATCGTCCGCCGTCATGCGCTCTGTTGGCGACGCCCGCCGGGCCATGAACATCACGCTCTCCGGGGCCATCGTGAACACGATCCTCGACGTAATTTTTATTCTGTATCTCAACTGGGGCATTGAAGGCGCCGCTTACGCAACCGCTCTGGCACGGATTGTGGTCATGGGCATCGGCCTTTACGGCGTCATGGCGGTGCATGATTTGATGGGCAGACCCAAGCTCGCGACCTTCGGCAAGGATCTGCCGGCGTTTCTGGCTGTCGCGGTGCCCGCCGTGTTGACGAATGTCGCGACGCCGGTCGCGAATGCTTACGTCACGGTCGCCATTGCACCCTTTGGGGATGGCGCGGTTGCGGGCTGGGCCATCATCGGCCGGATCATTCCCGTCGCCTATGGCGCAGTCTATGCTTTGACTGGCGTTGTCGGTCCGGTGCTCGGGCAAAATCTTGGCGCCCGCCAAGCCGCCCGCATGAGGGGGACGCTCACCCAGTCGCTGTTGGTGATGTGCGCCTTCACCGCCATCGCTTGGGCGATCCTCGCAATTGTGGCCGAGCCGCTCGCCGGCGCCTTCCACGCTTCTGTCGAGGCCCAGCATTTGATCTTGTTGTTCTGCAGATGGCTGTCGCCGCTGTTCGTATTTTTGGGCGCGTTGTTTGTGGCCAACGCCGCCTTCAACACGCTTGGCCAAGCCCATTATTCGACGATGCTGAACTGGGGCCGGGCGACCCTTGGCACTGTGCCATTCGTCATGGCTGGCGGGCAAATGGGCGGGGCGGCAGGGGTTTTGACCGGCAACATGCTGGGCGCAATAGTATTCGGGAGTCTGGGGGTCTGGTTGAGTTACCGTCTGATTGACGAGATTTCGTTCAAAATCAACGCTGGACCGGCTCGTTGATGCGCTCGTTTGGCCACGTACCCACAACCTTGGTTGCCAAGACAAGTAATGACCCTTGGCACATTTGTGGCGATGCGGTAGCAACGGGCACGGGGTATACTGAAATGCTCGTTTTTTGATCGCCGATGATTGTTTCCGGTACGCAGGATAATGGTGACCACAACGGAACGCCAACCATCGCTCGAGCGCGTGCGCAACTGGCTGCTGGATTTGCCGCGCCGTCAAAAACGGGTGTTTCTGGTCGCGTTCGATTTTTTCGCTCTGAGTGCCGTATTGTGGGCGCTGATCGGGCTCAGGTATAATACGCCGTATTGGCCGTCGACATGGGCTGCCGCTCTGGTCGCCCTCGCTGCCCCCGTCATAACAATCATCACGTTTGCCTACGCGGGTTTGTACAAGCTTGTTACGCGCTATCTCGGATCGCGCGGACACACCCGCATCCTGGCGTGCATTACGATTTCGGTCCTGCTGTGGTCGCAGCTCGTTTTCATGTCCGGTCAGCTCGGTATTCCGCGATCGGTCGTTATTGCTTATGGCGTCATTGCCGCGCTGGTTATCACCGGCAGCCGCCACCTGGCCGCTGCCATGCTGAAATCGTCGGGCATCAATTTGTCGAAGCTCAGTCTCGACGAAGCCCGCCGCCCCGTTCTGATTTATGGCGCGGGTCAGCCAGGCGTTGAACTTGCGCACGCGCTGGCGCGTGTCAGGGGCCGCGATGTCGTCGGGTTTTGCGATAACTCGCCGACGCTGTGGGGCCAGTACGTCAGCGGCATCAAGGTCTACCGGCCTGAGCGGCTCAACAAAGTCATCGAACGGCTGGGTGTCAAAGAAATCCTGCTCGCGATCCCCGCTGAAGATCGCAACGAACGACGCCTGGTCCTGAAGGAACTGGAAAATTATCCGGTTGCCGTCAAGGTTCTACCCTCGCTCGACGAGATTGCGTCAGGCCGGGTCTCGATCTCGGATTTGCGGCCGCTTGAGGTTGACGATTTGCTGGGCCGCGATCCGGTGCCGCCAAATGCCGACCTGTTGGCCCGTAACATCAAATCCAAAAGCGTGCTCGTGACGGGCGCAGGTGGCTCGGTCGGCTCCGAGCTGGTGCGCCAGGTCCTGCGGCAAGGGCCCCGGCGCTTGATCCTGCTCGATGTCTCGGAGCCTGCTCTCTACGAAATCGAGATCGAAGTCAGAGACATTATCGCAGCGATGAAGGCCGATGCTTCGAGACCTGAGGTCGTCACCATTCTCGGCTCGGTGCTCGATTCAGCTCTGGTGTCCGACGTGATCCGGCGCAACGTGGTCCAGACCATTTATCACGCCGCCGCCTACAAACACGTGCCCATGGTCGAGCACAATCCTGCCGTTGGCCTTAACAACAATATATTCGGGACCGAGATCGTCGCCGATGCGGCGCTCGCCGCCGGTGTCGAGAGCATGGTCTTGATCTCGACCGACAAGGCCGTGCGTCCAACCAATGTTATGGGCGCTTCAAAGCGGTTGGCCGAGCTTGTCTTGCAAGCCCGTGCCGCGTCGCAACCGGCAACAATTTTCACGATGGTCCGGTTTGGCAATGTGCTCGACAGTTCCGGTTCGGTCGTGCGCCGCTTCCGCCGCCAGATCCGCACCGGTGGCCCGGTAACCGTCACCCATCCCGAGGTGATCCGCTATTTCATGTCGATACCGGAAGCGGCCGAGCTTGTCATCCAAGCGGGCGCGATGGCGCAAGGTGGCGACGTCTTTGTGCTCGACATGGGGGAACCCGTCAAAATCGACGATCTGGCCCGGCTCATGATCAAGCTGAGTGGCCTTGAGCTGCGCGACGAAGCTAACCCCGACGGCGATGTCGAGATTTCCTATACCGGTCTGCGTCCTGGGGAAAAGCTCTACGAGGAGCTTCTGATCGGCGCCAATACCACCGGCACAGAGCATCTGCGCATTCTGCGCTCGGATGAGCCGGCATTGACTAGCCAGGAACTGCAGCGTGAGCTCGATGTTTTGAAGGCCGCGATGGCAATGCGGGATTCCGAAACCATTCAGGCCGTGTTGATGCGGACTGTCGAAGGTTATCGTCCAAATAGCGACGCTCAGTTAGCCGAGAACGCGAGTGCGGCCGTATGGGTGGCGCCGTCGCGGACCCTGCACTGAACATCTTGCAGACGGTGCTCGTATTTTTTTCTACCAAAAACCGCCGTTGGGCTCATGTTGCGATCGTAAGATCCGATCGAAAGGACCACGACGATGGCGGGGACTGTGCTCGTCACGGGAGCATCCGGGTTTATCGGGCCTCATCTCGTTCGCCATTTGGCGGGTCGTGGATGGCAGGTCCGCGCCGCCGCTCGCGGCGTGCCGCACGGTCTCATGCAGCCGGGCATCGAGGTTTGCACCCTGCCCGATCTGGCGCGCATTGCCTGGCGGCCTTTGCTCTCGGGCATCAGCCACGTTGTGCATCTCGCCGGCATCGCGCACGCGGAGACAGAGCTGCCGGAGGCAACGTATATGGAGATCAACGCTGTCTCCGTACGAAACTTGGCAGAGGCGGCCCGCTCCGCCGGCATCAAACGGGTTGTCTTCCTGTCGTCGGTTCGTGCACAAACCGGGCCGGCATCGCGGACGGTCATCACCGAATCGCAAGCCGCCGAGCCGGTTGATGCCTACGGCCGGTCGAAGCTGGCGGCCGAGCGCGCATTGTCGGAAGTTCTGCACGGCAGCGCCACCAGCTGGGTCACGTTGAGGCCGGTGCTGGTTTATGGAGCCGGCGTCAAAGGCAACATGAAGGCGCTGTTGGAACTCGCGGCGTCACCGTGGCCGCTGCCGGTCGGGCGGCTGAAGGCGCGGCGGTCTATTCTGAGCCTTGGAAATTTGGCCAGCGCCATCCATCACAGTTTGGAAAGTCCGATGGTCGCCAACGGCACCTATCTCGTGGCCGACGACGGCGCGGTGACCGTGGCCGAAATCGTCAGTGCCTTACGTCACGGCTTGAACCGGAACCCGGGTACGCTGCCGGTACCAGCCTTCGCCGTCAGAACCGGTTTGCGTCTGGCCGGCCATCGGAGCGCCGAGCAAAGGCTTCTGAGTGATCTTATGGTCGACACGAGTGCCTTTAAGGCCACGGGTTGGCAACCGGTCGAGGACACACGCGCGGCCCTCGCTGCGGCCATCCAAGGCAGATAATGTTCGCTTTTTAGCCTTGCCGTAGAATACCGGCCTGTGCCGATTTGCAGCCTTGGGCTTTGCTGCACTGCCTCAATGTTGCTCCGATCCGAGCGGACGGTCGCCTTAGAGCTCGGGACGACGTGAGTTCAACTTGCGAACCAGAGAACAACTCAGGGACCGTGGCATGGGTCGTGACTTTCGTGTCTCGGGGTATGCAGCTAGAGGAAGGAACACACGATATGGCCAATCAACACATTGTAGGCGCGACTGCGGCAGCCCTGTTAGCGCTGCTTACGGTTTCTCCTACCCTTGCCGATGATGCTAAGCCCGCCGCCGATGCTCCAGCAGCAACGACTTCGGATGCGCCCGCCACAACGGGTTCAACGGCACCAGCCGCTGACGAAGGGGCCACCGAACCTGATGCGGCGTCCGACCCCTCCGATAGCGCCACGCCACCAGCCGGCGACGCCGCCAAGGAATAATTTTCACGCAACAGCGATTGCTCCGGGACGCGCGTCCAAACTGCCGCGCGTTCCGGATTTGCAGGCGCGTGTCCTCAGTGTATGACCATAACCTACCTTAGGGGTTTTCCGTCATGCGCAACCATTGGCATCTGACGTGTCTGTTCGCGGCCGGCGCGGCGTTAGCGAGCCAATGCCCAGCACTGGCAAAAGGACCGCAAAAGCGAGCGACGATGGAATTCGCCGTGCAAAATCGCGCGAGCCTGGGTTCGGCGGAAGTGGCGGTATTGGAGACCGGGGCCGATAAGGCGCAGCGCCTCGCAGTCACCGACATGCTGATCATATTGGCGAAGCCCGATGGCGACATCCGAGCGGCATTGACGCAACCGGAAACGGTTGGATCAAGTCCGGATGAAGCAGGCGCGCATTTCAGATTGCTCGTCGTCGCCGGCGGCAGGCTCTACGCCGAAGCGCGGGCCCGTTGCAAGGGCTGGCAGAACGACGTCAGTCAATGTAGCCTCGCCTGCGATGGCGGCAACTTTGCCTTGCGGCGCAATGGCGGATCTCCGCTTGAGTTGCTGGTTGGCGCCGTTCCAGGGGGCGCCGGGCAAGACAATGATCGCGGTGTCTTGATTTCTGGATGCGAGTTCGACGGCGGCGCCGAAGTCAGGCTTGCGCCCAAGACCGGCCAAGCCCTTGCCGTTATCGGCTTGGCTGCTGATTAACTATCGGCGCATCGGTTGCCGTTTTTGACGTCCTCGCGTCAGTGATCCGCATTGACCCCGCCGCAACACTTTCCTATGTCAGCGCCATGTCCATCTTGCCCATCATCGCACTACCCGACCCCATTCTCCGGAAGATTTCGGAGCCGGTGGAACGTGTCGACGCCAGCGTTCTAAAGCTCATGGACGATATGCTGGAGACGATGTACGACGCGCCGGGCATCGGCCTCGCGGCCATCCAGGTCGGCGAGCCGCGCCGCATCGTCGTCATCGATACCGCCGATGAGGGCGAAGACAAGAAACCGCTGTTTCTGATCAATCCTGAAATTGTCGCTCTTGGACCAGGCACCCGCCTTTACGAGGAAGGCTGCTTGTCTATTCCCGATGTCAGGGTGGAAATCGAACGGCCCGATGCCGTCACGGTTGCCTACACCGATCGCGCGGGCAAACGCCGTGAAATCGTGGCGGAAGGCTTGCTGGCAACGGCTCTGCAACATGAACTCGATCATCTCGACGGCCACCTCATCATCGATTTCTTGTCCCGCTTGAAGCGCGACATGATTATTCGAAAATTCAAGAAACAGGCGCGCGAGTAGAACTTGCCGCGTTCCGCCGGTCACAAGGTCACGCATGCCGCTGCGCATTGTCTTCATGGGCACCCCGGAATTTTCAGTGCCGGTGCTCGACGCAATTCTGGCGGCGGGCCACGATGTCGCCGCCGTCTATTCGCAGCCCCCACGCCCCGCCGGCCGTGGCATGGACGAGGTTAAATCGCCCGTGCAGCGGACGGCCGAAGCGCGCGGCTTGAGCGTCTTCACGCCGGTAAACTTCAAGGCCGAGGCCGAGCGGGCGGCGTTTGCCGCGCACAACGCCGATGCGGCGGTTGTCGTCGCCTATGGTTTGATCCTCCCGGAAGCGGTGCTCAAAGCGCCGGCGCGCGGGTGTTTCAATGTCCACGCCTCGCGGCTGCCACGCTGGCGCGGCGCGGCCCCAATTCAGCGGGCCATCATGGCTGGCGATCACGTCACTGCCGTCATGGTGATGCACATGGACAAGGGGCTTGATACCGGTCCTGTCTGCCTATCTCGCGAAATTGCCATTGCGCCCGGAACGACAGCCGGAGAGTTGCAAGATGCGCTGTCGAAAGCTGGCGCCGAGGTCATGGTCGCGGCCCTGGCGCAACTCGAGGCTGGCAAATTGCTTGAAACGCCTCAAAGCCAAGACGGCGCGACCTACGCGGCAAAGATCGACAAGGCTGAGGCGCGCATAGATTTCAACCGTCCGGCGATCGACGTCGTCAACCATATCCACGGGCTTTCGCCGTTTCCTGGAGCCTGGTTCGAGATGAACTTTGGCGCCAAGACGGAGCGTGTCAAAGTCTTGCGGGCTGCAATTGCCGATGGGGCTGGTCCGGCAGGAACGGTTCTGGATCACGGCCTGTTAATCGCCTGCGGGGATGGCGCTATTGTGCTTCTCGAGGTCCAGCGCGCCGGCAAGCGGGCGGTTTCGGCCGCTGAGTTCTTGAACGGTTTTCGCGTCGAGCCTGGCACGCGGCTCAGCTAAGCCTTGCGGAAATTAATCATACGCCCGGAACAGCCCCAGCATCTCATCCGACCGCGATAAGCTACGGCTAGCTGTTCGATGAAAAGTGGAGTTGACCCGATGCTTCGCAATGTTTTGCTAGCCCTTGCGCTTATCACGCTCGCCGCCTGCCTCGGCGCGCAAGCTGCGTCTGCTGAAAGTTATACGACGCGCATCGAGCCGCGCCCGTTTTATGGTGCCGTCGTTACGCTGGAAGAAGGCGTGCGCGTTATTCGCCCATTGCCGCCGGATCGCCATGTCATCATCAATCCTGACAACAAGACGCCGCTGTCCCTCTCCTTCAACGAAACCCACGTTAGCGAGCATCGCGGCATCGAAAACCACACAAGCGCCGCCGCCGATGGTAACGGCGCGCCGCTGATTTATGGCTGTGGCGGCGGTGTTTACGGTGGTTTCGACGGCCACCCGGGCCGGTTTGGCCACATGGGACACCATCACGTCGGTCAACATCATCATGGCCTTCACGGGGTCGGGCATTGATCGTGTTGTGACGGCTGTTGAGGTCGAGCGCCCGGCGGGATAGGGAAGTCGTCGGAACAGCCCAACGCCAAAGAGCGCCGTCACACATGCCCCGCTATCGCATCACCGTCGAATATGATGGAACGCCGTTTGTCGGCTGGCAGGTCCAGGCCGCCGGCGTTTCGGTGCAGGGTGCACTCCAAGAGGCCATTGCCAAATTCACCGGAGACGTGGTGAGCGTGCGCGGTGCCGGACGGACAGACGCCGGTGTTCACGCTCTTGGGCAAGTTGCGCATTTCGATTTGAGCAAATCTTGCGATCCCTTTCGGATCCGCGACGCCATGAATTACCATCTCAAGCCGCGTCCCATCGCCGTTCTCGAATGCAGCGAAGTTGCGAGCGGGTTCGACGCCCGCTTCAGCGCTACCAAACGCCACTATCTCTACCGCATTCTGACACGCCGTGCACCGCCGATACTCGATCGCGACCGGGTGTGGTGGTTGAATGCCCCGCTCGACGCCGGCGCCATGGCCGAGGCTGCCCAAGTCTTCGTTGGACATCACGACTTCACAACTTTTCGCGCCGCGCAATGCCAGGCGGTGTGCGCTTCCAAAACCTTGGACAGCTTCACAGTCGACTTACAGGGCGAGGAAATCCGATTTAGGATCGCTGCGCGATCGTTCCTGCACAGTCAGGTGCGCTCGATGGTGGGAAGTCTCAAGCTGGTCGGCGACGGCAAATGGGCAAAAGCCGATCTTGCAGCCGCGCTTGCGGCGCGCGACCGCACGGCCTGCGGCACGGTTGCCCCGGCTGCCGGGCTTTATCTTGCAAACGTCGAATACGGTTGGGATGCCGGCCGCCAGTTCAACGATTTCGAGCACGCCCAGGCCAGCGACGATTGAGTGATCAATCGCGCTCGACGTCGTCCGTCACAAGCGACAGGAATTCCTGACGAGTCATGGCGCAGTCACGGAAGGCGCCGAGCATCCGGCTGGTGACCATGTCGGTGCCGTGCTTATGAACGCCGCGCGTCGTCATGCAGTGATGTACGGCCTTGATCACAACGCCGACCCCGTCAGGTTGCAGAACATCTTGTATGATATTGGCAATTTGGGCCGTCATTTTTTCTTGAATCTGCAGCCGCTTCGCGTAGGCGTCGACAACACGGGCAAGCTTAGAAATACCGACCACCCGCCCCTTTGGAATGTACGCCACCCACGCCCGACCGATGATGGGGGCCATATGATGCTCACAATGGCTCTCGAACCTGATGCCGCGGAGCACCACCATTTCGTCATAACCCTCTATTTCTTCGAAGGTTTTTTTTAGAATTGCTTCCGGATCGTCATGGTAGCCCTTGAAAAACTCTTCAAATGCCCGCACCACCCGGGACGGCGTTTCTTTGAGTCCGTCGCGTGCCGGATCATCTCCCGCCCATCGAATGATTGTCTTGATGGCGGCTTCGGCTTCGGTACGGGTCGGACGGGTTGAATTTGTCATGAGGATAGTGCTTCTCGCGTGTTCGACGGCGCTTTGTTTGTGTTAGGAAATCTTTTGCCGTGGGTGTGTGCCGGCGCAGTCTTGGAATGTCCGTTCGAACTGTTTAAACAGAAATTTGGCAAAGCGCAGCCGGTCTTTTTTTTCCGGTCGGCGGGGAGATTACGTGTTTTCGGCTGATTTTGATCGAAGCCAGCACACTTTGAAGTCTCGCCTATGGGGAGTCTTTCTCGGCTCGCTGGTTATGATCGCCATTCCGCTCGCCGTTGTTAATCCCAATACCATGACGGTCACCTTGCCATGCCTTTTGCTCGCACTTGTGATCTCGTCTTATTTTAGGGGTGGCCTTGGCAATCTCCGGCCGTCTTTTGGCGCTGTGTCGACAAGTGCGGCGGTGTTTTTGGGTTACGGCATGCTGAGCGCCTTGTGGGCCGAGCGTCCGGTGACGGCTCTCGCCTGGCCCCTGCTCTCGGCTGTGACAGCTGTGTGCTGCGGCATCGCCGTCCGGAATTTTCTCGCTGAACCGCGCCGTAATATTTTGCATATCGGCGAAGGTGTTTGGGTCGGCATGCTGATTGGGCTGATCTATCTCGCCCTTGAAATCTCGTCGCATCAGTGGATCAAACTCAGCCTGTTCAATTATCTCCATCTTGGGCCCGATGATCTCAAGCCGCGAGATCATTTCACCTGGGATGGGGTCCGGATTACGAGAATAGATGCGAGCGATCTGACCAAGAATATCGCGCCCATCCCGTCGCTTATCTGGGCGTCGCTGCTGGCCATCAAGGGTACGTTGCGGCCGCGAACATCGACTTTTGTCATGCTGGCGACTTTGGCATTAGCTGCGTGGGTCGTGGGCATATCCGAAAACGAGACGGCAAAGGTCGCATTTGCCGGTGGAGCGTTTATTTTTTTGGTCGCGACGTTGCGCAAACACTGGAGCGAGCGACTGTTGCAAATGGGGTGGGTTATTGCGTGTCTGGCTATTGTTCCAATCTCGCTCGCCGCCTATCGCGCCAATCTCCACAACGCGGCCTTTGTGCAGCCATCGCTGCAACATCGATTTATTATGTGGAACCGGACCGCGGAAGAGGCGCTGAAATCGCCGGTATTGGGTATTGGCGCGGGTATGACGTACTGGAAATACGACGCCTCTCATGAGCTCCATGAGAACGAAAAGTACCCCCGCAACTTGCGCGATGTACACAACTCTTACTTGCAGATTTGGTACGAGCTTGGCGTGATCGGAGCGACGCTGCTGTGCTTATTCGGGCTCGCCATCATCCAGCGATTTAAAACGCTGCCAGACAAGATTGCGCCCTTTGCACATGCCACGTTTGTCAGTATCGCAGCAACGATCGGCTCAACGTGGGGGATGTGGCGGCCGTGGTTTGTTTGCACGTTTGCATTCGCGACGGTGCTGTTTGCCATTGCGATTAGATCGATGATCCGCCGCGATGGTACGCCGGGTTTGCCAGCACCGCTGGACTAGACGGCCGGCGCGGCGCTCTCGGGTGGGGGCGGTGCGATTGTAACAGTCGGAGACGCGCCTTGAGGCCCCATGCGCTTTCCGAATTTTCTGACCAGCACATAGAACACCGGTGTGAAGATCAAGCCGAACAGCGTCACGCCGATCATGCCCGAGAACACCGCCGTGCCGAGCGACTGACGCATCTCGGCACCAGCTCCCGTGGCATAAACAAGCGGCAACACGCCAAGAATGAATGATAGCGATGTCATCAGGATTGGCCGCAGACGGGTGCGCGCTGCTTCAACGGCGGCCTCAAAGCGGTTCATGCCGTGCTCTTCAGCCTGCTTGGCAAATTCGACGATCAAAATCGCGTTCTTTGCCGCCAAGCCGATCAGCACCACGAGACCGACTTCGACCAGAATATTGCGATCGAGGCCGCGGATATTAACGCCGGTCATCGCCGCCAAGACACACATCGGCACGATCAGGATGACAGCGAGGGGCAGCAGCCAGCTTTCATAGAGCGCCGATAGCAACAAGAACACGAACACGACCGCTAGTCCGAAAGCTATTCCCGCGGTGTTGCCGGCCAGCTTTTGCTGAAGCGCGATTTCGGTCCATTCGAACCCAAAGCCAGCCGGCAGTTTTGTTGCGGCGATCTGTTCGATGACTTTCTGGGCTTCGCCGGTCGAGTAGCCGCGCTTCAATTGTAAGAGGACTTCGGCCGCCGGATAAAGGTTGTAGCGCGGCACGCGATAGGCGCCGGTGGTATCCGAAAACGTCGCCACCGCGCCGATCGGCACCATGTCGCCGCTGGTGTTGCGGGTCCGCAAATTGGCGACGTCGCGCAGCGACAACCGGTAGGGGTTATCGGCCTGCGCGGTGACACGATAGGTGCGCCCCAGAATGTTAAAGTCGTTGACGAACGTCGAGCCCATGTAGGTTGAGAGCGTCTCGAAGACCCGGCCGATTGGAACGCCAAGCTGTTCGGCCTTGGTGCGGTCGATGTCGGCATAAACTTCGGGGGTCCGAACATTGAAGAGCGTGAGGGCTTGGGCAAACCCTGGCGACTGAGAGGCCGGGCCGGCGATGGCCCATGCGGCATCCTGCAAGGCTTGCAGACCTTTTCCTGAGCGATCCTGAATATAACCCTTGAGCCCGCCGCCGGTGCCGATGCCAGGAACCGACGGCGGCTCGAGCACGAACGCGAAGGCCTCGCGGAACTGGCCCATTTCCTTACGCAGATCCGCAAGTATTCCATCTTTCGTCAGTCCGGCTTTTATGCGGTCTTCAAAACTGGTGAGACGCACGAACACAACGCCGGCATTGGGTGAGTTGACGCGGGTTGCGCCGTCGAAGCCAACGAATGCCACGGCCGCTTCGACGCCGGGCCGTTTCAGCAGAACGTCGGAAGCCTTGCGAATGACCGCGTCGGTGCGCTGCAAAGTCGATCCCGGCGGCAATTGAAAGACGGTGATGAAGTAGGTTCGATCGAGCTGTGGAATGAGCCCGGTCGGCGTCGTGACGAGCTTGTCATAGGTCAGGTACAGCAATCCAGCGTAGACGATGAGCAACAGGGCGCCAATGCGCACCAGCCGCTTGGTTAGCCACGCATAGCCCGTCGCCAGTCCGTCAAAGCCATAATTAAAGCCCTTGAAGAAAATGCGCAGCGGCGATGCCAGATAATAGGCGATCGATTTGTGCTCCGGCTCGCCGTGGACATGGGCTTTCAGCAACAGCGCCGCCATCGCCGGCGACAATGTCAGGGAGACGAACGCCGAGATGGCGGTCGAGGCTGCGATCGTGATCGCGAATTGCTTGTAGAAGGTGCCTTGCAGCCCTGAGATAAACGCCGTTGGCAGGAACACGCCGATTAAGACTAGGGAAATGGCGATCAAGGCGCCGCCGACCTCGTCCATGGTCTTGTGGGCGGCGTCCAGCGGCGACAAGCCCTGCCTCAAATAGCGCTCGACGTTTTCGACCACGACAATGGCGTCGTCGACGACGATGCCGATGGCGAGCACCAGCCCGAACAACGATAGATTGTTGAAGGTGATGCCGACCGCGCTCATGACCGCGAAGGTGCCGATGAGCGATACCGGGATAGCCAGAATGGGAATGATGGCGGCCCGCCAGGTCTGCAAAAACAAAATGACGACGCAGACGACGAGCAGGATGGCCTCGATCAAGGTCTTGACGACGGCGTCGATCGAATAGCGGATGAACTCGGTCGGATTGTAGACGATCGAATAGCCGACGCCCGGCGGGAAACTCTTCGCCAGCTCGATCATCGTCGATTTGATGGCGGCGGCCGTCGCCAAGGCATTTGAGCCGGGCCGCTGAAACATGACCAGCGCGGTTGCGGTCTTATTGTCGAGATAAGCGTTGACCGTATAGTCCTGGGCACCGAGTTCAACGCGGGCGATGTCGCGGACGCGAATGACTTCGCCGCCGGAATCCGCCCTGACCACGATGTTTTCAAACTCTTCCGGCGAGGTTAAGCGGCCGAGCGTTTTAACGGACAGAGTAAAGGCGCCATCCGATTCCGCTGGCGGTTGATTGATGGCACCCGCCGCCACTTGCAGGTTGGACGCGCGCAATGCCGCGATGACTTCGCCGGCCGTCAAATTGCGCGCCGCCACTTTCGCCGGATCGAGCCAGATCCGCATCGCATAATCACGCGCGCCAAACACCAAGACGTTGCCGACGCCATCGATGCGGCCGAGCACGTCCTTGACGTACAGCGTGGCGTAATTCGAAATGTATTGCTGATCGCGGGTGCCGTCGGGCGACGTCATGTGCACGACCAGCATCAAGTCGGGCGAGGCTTTGCGCACCGACACGCCGAGCCGGCGCACGTCTTCCGGGAGCCGCGGTTCAGCCACCGCTAAGCGATTTTGCACCAGAACCTGAGCCTGATCGACGTTGGTGCCGGGCTTGAACACAACGTTGATGTTGAGCTGGCCGTCGCCGGTCGAGGTCGATTCGATATACAGCATGTTGTCGACGCCGTTGATCTCCTGCTCGATCGGTGTCGCAACAGTTTCGGCAATGACTTGCGCCGACGCGCCAGGATACGTCGCGCGAACGTTGACGGATGGAGGCGCGATGTCGGGATATTCCGCGATTGGCAGCGTGAACGCGGAAATTAGGCCGACGATGGTGATGATCATCGAGAGCACGGCCGCGAAAATCGGCCTATCGATGAAGAAGTGTGAAAAGCGCATGCCGTTTTCTTCCGGGTCCGAGACTTTGCACAGCAACTTTGACGGCTGAACGCCGCCGTTACTTCAGCACGGTTTTGATTTCGCCGTTCGTCGGCGCCACTTTGCTGCCAGGGCGGACCATCGGATTGGCGATGCCTTCGATGATCACTTGATCTTCAGGCTTCAAGCCGGCCTTGATGACCCGCAAGCCGTCAGTCATCGGTCCAAGCGTAACGGGCGTGGCGGTCACGACATTCTCGGCGTTGACGGTGAGCACGATTTTGCGCGCCTGATCGGAAACGATGGCGGTGTCTGGAATGAGAAGCGAGTCTGCGTCGCCGCCAAAAAGCGCCAGTCGCGCGAAAACGCCCGGCGTCAGCAGGCCGTTTTTGTTGTCGAAGATGGCCCGCCCTCTGAGCGTGCCCGACCGCTCGTTCAGGGCGTTGTCGACAAAATCCATGTGTCCATCGTGGGCCCACGTTGTCTCGTCGGCGAGTTTCACTTTGACCGGATTTGGCGTCTCGCGCGAAGACGGTCGTTCGCCCGAAAGCCGCAGCCGCGAATAACGAAGGTAATCGGCTTCCGAGACGTCGAAGACGAAATGGATGGGATCGAGCGAAACAATCGTCGCCAGCAGTGTCGCGGCGGCCTGGCCGCCCGCAATCAAGTTGCCGGCGTTGACTTTCTTGTCGGAGATCCGTCCCGATATGGGCGCGCGGACTTCCGACCATTCGAGATTGAGTTCCGCCGATTTCAAGTTGGCTTCGGCCGCGAGCTGCTGTGCCTTGGTGACGCTAAGAGTCGATTTGCGCTGTTCAAAGACCTGCTCGCTCATGACTTTTGTTTTGGCAAGCGGCTCTGCGCGGTCGACCTCGAGCTTGGCGAGTTCCGCCTGAGCTTCGGTGCGCGCGACCTCGGCCTTGGCGACGTCGACGGCGATCTGGAATGGCCGCTTATCGAGCGTGAACAGCAAATCACCGGCTTTGATGATGGCGCCGTCCTTGAAGTGCAGCTGCTCGATAAATCCCGAGACGCGCGCGCGGACATCAACCCGCTCGACGGCTTGGAAGCGGCCCGAGTATTCGTCCCACTGGGTGATCTTTTTGGCGAGCGGCTTGGCAACCGTCACCGGCAAGGCCGGCGGCGCGGGTGGTGGCCCCTCGGCCCGGGCCACGGACCTTGAGTGGACGGTCACCACACTGAAGACAGCCAAGACAGCAGCCAAAGTCAGAGTGCGCATCTAATTTTCCCAAGGTTTTGAAGTCGCTATGCATGCCCGCCGCAATTGGGCCCAACGTAGCTATAATGCGCGCCACGCGCCACCGGTTCCGGGCTAGCGGGCAAGGGACAAGTGTAGCAGCTATTTGAATTGGGCGTAGCGCCGACTTACGGATACGTTAGCCACTGATTTTTATGATGAAACGAGGGGTTTGCTCGATTTGTGTACTGCGGAGCCGCAATCCAATACTGGTGCTGCTCGTCACGATGAAGGACCGCAGGTCGTGCATGATCTCGGGGTGCCCACGTGCGTGTCGCTATTGGTGGGGAGCTCGGACACAGTGGTCGCTATCGGTGTCCGGTTTTGGATCGGTAGCTCGAACCTGCCCTGCGGACGATGATTTTGAACCTGAGCTGCCGATCCCGGTTGGTTAACTCTTGGAGGCGGTTAGTCAGCATTGAGGAGTTGCGGGCATTTTCCCGGTTCCGGTGCGGTTGCACAGCTAAATTACGCGAAATTCATTGGAACTTAAGTCTGCGTCGGTTACGAATATCGTTCAGGCAGAATAAGGCTGCTCTAACAATTGAGACATCGCATCTTCCAGAAGTGGTTCGTTGCGCTGAGCATGGTGGCCATGCTGGGCGCAATGTTGGCTGTGCCGTTGACATCGGCGTTTGCGGTTCCAGGACAGCAAAATGCTCCTCAAGCAAGTGCCGCGAATGATGTTGGTATGCCGTGCCACACTCCAGCAAAGCCGTGCCCGCATTGCCCGCGGAATGGCTGCACGGACAAGGCCAGCTGTGCAGTGAATTGCTTCCAGTCCTTACCAGTGCTGGGTGATGATATTCGTTTAGAGCACTCACTCCCGCACGTCATCGTGCTTCCGGAACCGGCTCAGGTTCTCGCCGGGTCTCTCGTGCCCCCGCTTCTAAGACCTCCCAGCGTCTGAACACCGCCGTAGAGGCGTTTGGCGCAACTGCGGCTGAAGCTGCGGTTCGCTCATTCGCGTAGGCCGTTCCGGCCGCGCATTCATGACATTCGGAGACTGAGAAAATGCAACGCTATGTTTTGCGAGCCGCCTGTATTGGTGGCGCACTGGTCGCCGCCGCCGGGCTGCGGCTGCCCCCGAATTCGATAGTTGAAAGTGGCCTTCCAGCTTTTTTCGCTGGCACCGCGCATGCTGGAACAATGAGCTCGGAACGCAAGGTCAAGCTTTACCGCAACCCCATGGGGCTTCCCGACACGTCGCCGGTTCCAAAGAAAGATTCGATGGGGATGGATTACATTCCTATTTACGAGGGGGAAGATTCGGATGACGGCTCGGTAAAGGTCTCGCCCGGCAAAGTCCAGCGTACCGGCGTCGAAACGGCGAGCGCCGGAAAGCATCCGCTCACTCGTATAATCAAAGCCCCCGGCGTTGTGCAGTTCGACGAAACACGTATTGCAGTCGTGTCTCCGCGCTTCGACGGTTATGTCGTTGCCGTGGCGCCGGTCACGACCGGCAAACATGTCAAGAAAGGCGAAGAACTGGCAACGGTCTTCGGACAGGAAATCCTAAACCAGGCAGCGCGGCTGCTGGTGGAGCAAAGTACGGGATGGCGCGGCGACGACACTTTCGCGCCGCCGGGTCAAAACGATAGGCCAGGAGGGATCGTCGGGGCCGCGCGGCGTCTCAAGAACTTCGGCGTCACCGATGAGTTCATCGAAAAAGTCAAACGCGACCGGCGCGTGCCCGACACGTTCACGGTCCGCGCGCCGATCGACGGCGTCATTCTCGAACGAAACGTCGTTGACGGCCAGGGCTTCAAGGCCGGCGACACGGCCTTCCGCATCGCCGACCATTCCTCGGTCTGGATGCTTGCCGATATCGCCGAAGGAGACTTGGATGCAGTGAAACCCGGCCAAAAAGTGAAAGTCTCGGTGCGTGCTCATCCTGGCCGGTCCTTTTTAGGCGATGTGAGCCTCGTTTTTCCGCACTTGATGAAGGATACACGCACTGTGCGCGTGCGGATTGAAATGCCAAACCCCGATCTCGCCTTGCTGCCCGACATGTATGGCGATGTCGAAATTACGACCGGAGGCGAGGATGATGGACTTGCGGTTCCCACGGGCGCTGTCATCGATAGTGGAACCCGCCAGATCGTGTTTGTCGATCGGGGCAACGGTCGCTATGAACCGCGCGACGTCAAGCTTGGGCGCAAAGGGGACGGCTTGGTCGAAGTCCTCAGGGGCGTAGCGGAGGGCGAAAAGGTTGTCGTGAATGGCAATTTCCTCATCGACTCCGAAAGTAATCTCGAGTCTGCCCTCAAGGGTTTCAAGGCACCCGCCACCACCGGGGATCACCAATGATCGCCCGTCTCATTACGTGGTCGGCGCGCAACGTCATGCTAATCTTGATCGCGACGGCATTCGCAGTCGTCGCCGGACTATGGGCCGTTCGCACGCTGCCGCTCGACGCCATTCCCGACCTCTCGGATACACAGGTCATCGTCTACACAGAATTTCCAGGGCAAGCGCCGCAAGTGGTCGAGGATCAGGTATCCTATCCGTTGACGACATCGATGCTGACAGTGCCGCGCTCGAAAGTCGTACGCGGTTTTTCGTTCTTCGGGGTGTCGTTCGTCTACATCATCTTTGAAGATGGCACTGACATCTATTGGGCCCGCTCTCGCGTGCTTGAGTATTTGAATGCAGCATCGAAGCGCTTGCCCGCTGGCGTCACGCCAACGCTTGGGCCCGACGCCAGCGGCGTTGGCTGGGTGTATCAGTATGCGCTGCAAGGCAAGAACAAATCGCTGGCGGCCCTGCGGTCGTTGCAAGATTGGGAAGTCCGTTTTGGACTATCGAAAGCCGAGGGCGTTGCTGAAGTTGCCAGCGTCGGCGGCTTCGTCAAGCAATACGCCGTCGTTGTCGATCCCGGCCGCTTGCGCGCGCTAGGCATACCGCTCGCGAAGGTCCGCGATGTCATTCGCGGCAACAACATGGATGTTGGCGGCCGTACGCTGGAACTTTCCGAACATGAATTCATGGTGCGCGGACGCGGCTATCTCAAAGGTATCGACGATATCGAGCGCATTGTCGTCAAGGCCGAAGGCGGAACGCCGGTTTTGCTGAAGGACGTGGCGCGCGTCGAACTGACGGGCGACGAGCGGCGCGGCATCGCGGAACTCAACGGCGAGGGCGAAGTGGCGAGCGGCATTGCTCTGCAGCGGTCGGGCGCCAACGCTTTGACCGTCATCGACAACGTCAAAAGCCGGCTGAGTGAAATTGCACCATCGCTGCCGGAAGGCACAGAAATCGTTCCCGTCTATGACCGCTCGGAGTTGATTCATCGTGCCATCGCCACGCTGAAATCGACGCTGTTTGAAGAAAGCCTTGTTGTCGCGCTGGTCTGCATAGTCTTCCTGCTGCATGTGCGCAGTGCGCTCGTCGCCATACTTATGCTGCCCGTCGGCGTGTTGATGTCGTTCTTGGCGATGCGGATGCTTGGCATTGGTTCCAACATCATGAGCCTCGGCGGTATAGCAATCGCGATTGGCGCGATGATCGACGCCGCCATCGTCATGATTGAGAACGCCCACAAGCATCTGGAGCGCGCCCCGCCCGGCAAGGCGCGCGCCGAGGTGCTGATCGAAGCCGCGTGCGAAGTTGGACCTGCGCTATTCTTTTCGCTTCTGATCATCACGGTGTCATTTTTACCGATCTTCACGCTGGAATCTCAGGAAGGCCGGTTGTTCGGCCCGCTGGCTTTCACCAAGACGTTTTCAATGGCGGCGGCGGCCATTCTCTCGGTGACGTTAGTGCCGGCATTGATGATGCTGTTCGTGCGCGGGCGCATCATTCCGGAATCTAAGAACCCGCTGAATCGCGCGCTTATCGCGATCTACCGCCCCGTCATCCGTGTGGTTCTCAAAGCCAAGACACTGACGATACTCGCAGCAGCAGCCATCCTAGCCATTTCGATTTGGCCGATGACGAAGGTCGGCAGCGAATTCATGCCGAACTTGAACGAGGGCACTTTGCTGTTCATGCCGACGACATTGCCCGGTCTTTCCGTCACCAAATCTGCGGAACTTTTACAAACGCAGGATCGCATCATCCGTTCGTTCCCTGAAGTCGCGTTGGTCTATGGCAAGGCTGGCCGGGCGCAGACGGCAACGGACCCGGCTCCCATCGAAATGTTCGAAACCGTCGTCAACTTAAAGCCGAAAGCAGAATGGCGGCCAGGGCTGACCGTTGAAAGCCTTATCCAGGAAATGGACAAGGCGCTTCAGTTTCCCGGCGTCTCAAACGCTTGGACGATGCCGATCAAGGCCCGCATCGATATGCTGGCGACCGGCATCCGCACACCTGTCGGCATCAAAGTCATCGGCAAGGATCTGGCGGCGATGGAACAGGTCGCGCGTGACGTTGAGAGGGTCGTCAAAACTGTTCCGGGCACAGCCAGCGCCTACGCCGAGCGCGTGACCGGCGGCTACTATCTCGAAATCCTGCCGAACCGCGACCGCTTGGGACGCTACGGGCTGATGGTCTCTGACGTTCAAGATGTGGTTGCCATGGCGCTCGGAGCCGAACCCATCACGACAACGGTTGAAGGCCGTGAGCGCTACACGGTTGCTATCCGCTACCCTCGCGATCTCCGCTCAGACCCTCAGGCTATCGCAAAGGACGTTGTTGTCTCGCTGCCGGCCGGCGGCACGGTGCCACTCGGCGAGGTTGCCGATATCAAGCTGACGCAGGGACCGACCAGCATTCGCACCGAGAACGCCAAGCTCGCCACCTACATTTTCGTCGATATTCGCGATCGCGACCTGGGCGGTTACGTGGCCGATGCCAAGAAGGCCGTGACTGATCAGGTGACGCTGCCAACCGGCACCTACCTCGTGTGGAGCGGCCAATTTGAATATCTCGAACGCGCAACAGCGCGCCTGAAACTGGTCGTGCCGGTGACGCTGATGATCATCTTCCTGTTGCTCTATCTTAATTTCCGCCGTCTTACGGAAACGCTTATCGTCATGCTGTCATTACCTTTCGCGCTTGCCGGAGGCTTCTGGCTGATGTGGTGGCTAGGGTTCAACATGTCGGTCGCGGTTGCCGTGGGCTTTATCGCGCTTGCGGGCGTGGCGGCTGAGACCGGCGTTGTCATGCTCATCTATCTCGATCACGCGATCGCTGAGGTGCGCGCGCGCTGCCAAACAGAAAAGCGAAACTTTACGAAGAGCGATCTTCACGACGCTATCATGATCGGTGCCGTCGAGCGCGTGCGGCCGAAGATGATGACCGTCGTTGCCATCATGGCCGGTCTATTGCCGATTATGTGGAGTACGGGAACGGGCTCCGAAGTCATGCAGCGTATCGCAGTTCCCATGATCGGCGGCATGGTGTCGTCGACGTTGCTGACGTTGGTTGTGATCCCGGCGATTTATGGAGTGGTGAAGGGGTGGGGACTTGCCAAGGCCGGGCAGGCCTCAAAAACGGCCTAAGCCCTTGTTCTGAATCGCAAAAATCTGGTGCTGCCGGAGGGGATTGAACTCTCGACCTCTCCCTTACCAAGGGAGTGCTCTACCACTGAGCTACGGCAGCTATCCGCACCAAATCTCGCTTTGGCCGGCGGACACGCCTATGCGGCACGTCGAAGGCTTCTTCAAGCGCGCGCGGACACTGCCACAAGTGTCCGGTGCGGGCAAGCGCTCGCTCATCGCGTCGCATAAGCCTATACAGGATCGAAGTTCGCGGTGCGGCAATGCATGCCGGCGCTATTTTGAGCGGCAAAATCTCGAAATCTACGAGGGGCTTGGTATGTCCGAACGCCAAAAACCACAGCAGCGGGCGCTGTCTCTGCAAAAGCAACGCGCCGAGCGCCTGGCTGCGGAGCTGAGGGCCAACCTCAAGAAGCGAAAAAGTGCGGCGCGGGCCCCGGATCATGCCGATGCAACCGGTGCGAACGTGCTGGAAATTCCCGGCGGAGATACGCCGTCTTGATTCCCTTGGCCGGCGACTATCTCCCGGAGCGACCAAAACGCAGGCGCCACTTGCTCGCCAGGGTCACATACGACTAATCATGCGGCGGCTTGGGCTCGCGAATCACTATCGTGGCGCCCAGTGTTGCGCCCAGTCTTGAGCCCAGTCTTGAGCCCAGTGCGCATCGGGCAGAACACCGTTACGGACAGATAGAGAGCGATGGATCGGATCAAGATAACCGGCGGACGGCCACTCAACGGCACGATCCCGATTTCAGGCGCTAAGAACGCGGCCCTGCCGCTGCTCATCGCCAGCTTGCTGACGGCAGACCGGCTTACCCTCAAAAACGTCCCCAATCTTGCCGACGTCAATCTGTTGGTGCGCATTCTCCGCAACCACGGCGTTGACCTTGCTGTTGACGGCAAGCGTCCGGGCCCGACCAGTCACTTGGGCGAAACCTTCCATCTGACCGCCCGCGACATCGTCGATACCACCGCGCCTTATGAAATGGTATCGCGCATGCGCGCCAGTTTCTGGGTGCTCGGGCCGCTGCTGGCGCGCATGAGACAAGCCAAAGTTTCACTCCCCGGCGGTTGTGCGATCGGCACGCGCCCGGTCGATTTGCATCTGACGGGTCTTAAGGAGCTGGGCGCGGAAATCGACATCGAATCCGGTTACGTCGTCGCCAAGGCTCCCAAAGGTTTGCGCGGCGCACACATCGTCTTTCCAAAAGTTTCCGTTGGTGCCACACACAACGTTCTGCTCGCCGCCGCCTTGGCGAAAGGCGAGACCGTCGTGGAGAATGCCGCCCGCGAGCCTGAGATCGGCGATGTCGCCGAGTGCCTCGTGAAAATGGGCGTCATGATCGACGGTATCGGCACGTCGATCTTGCGCATCCAAGGGCGCGACCGCTTGGAAGGCGCGGTTCACACGGTTCTTCCCGACCGCATCGAGACCGGCACGTTTGCGTTTGCCGTCGCCGCAACCGGCGGAGATGTCATTCTGGACGGCGCGCGCATGGCCCATCTCAAGTCGGCGCTCGATGTGCTGGCTGAAACCGGGACGATTGTCGAAACGGTCGACAACGGAATTCGCATTCGCCGCAATGGCGGAAGCGTTCAACCGATCTCGGTCGAGACCCAGCCCTTCCCGGGATTTCCGACGGATCTTCAAGCCCAGTTGATGGCGCTGCTGACGCGGGCGACAGGGACCAGCGTTATCCGCGAGACGATTTTCGAAAACCGTTTCATGCACGTCCAAGAGTTGGCGCGTCTTGGTGCCGACATTCACCTCCACGGTGACACCGCGACCGTCAAGGGCGTCAAAGGTTTGAACGGCGCGCCGGTCATGGCCACGGACTTGCGGGCTTCGGTTTCTCTGGTGATTGCCGGGCTGATGGCGGAAGGAACCACGACGATAAACCGGGTCTACCACCTCGACCGCGGATTTGAACAGTTGGAGCAGAAACTGTCTCGCTGTGGCGCATTGATCGAGCGCATTTCCAGCGGCTGAAAACCAGCTAAAACAATCGCGAAAATGGCTCCGGAATCGCCGTGTGCCGGTGGTTGCGACAGCTTATTGACCATTTTGGGAAGTAACTCTGGGCACGGTACGTTAACCGTGTAGCTTCTGCTTCGGGACATAAGGGGCCGGGAGTTGGTGATGCGTCGAAGCTTAGTGAGGATGGTGCTCGGATTTGCGTTTGCGATCTTAGTCGCGGCGCTTGTCGGCATGTTGTTCAAATTTCCGTTCGCTACGGCTCTCGACACGTTCGAACCACCACTGCGCAAACTGCTGCGCTCAACTTGGCCGCTTCTGCCGGTCGCGTTGCCGCTTGGTCTTGCCGCGATTTTTGCCGGTGAGTCGCAACGTTGGCGGCACTGGTATTATTGGGCCGGGATCGGGGCCGCAATCGGTCTGTGCGGGTTTCTGGCGCTCACGGCGCACGACAGTGCACTACGGCAAGCTTTCTTGTCGGCAAAAGGCGCATTCGGGCTGATGGCGATGGGGTTAGCCGGCGGCCACGTCTATTGGTGGCTGGCGGGTCATCGCGCAGGCTTGCTGAGCGCAGCGCTGTCAGCACATCGTGGATTGGCCGAACGCGAGGAGCGGCGCCGGTGCTGGGCCTGCGCCGCTTTCGTATTGGCCCTCGGCCTCATAGCACTGGCCTTTCTCGGCGGGGTCTTTATCAACAAAAATCAGCTGCCGTCCGCGATCATCACCAAGACGGAAACCGACGCGGCCGAGCGGCTTAAGTTTGCCGGTCTCAAGGATGTCAAATTCAAGATTACCGAACATGTCGGGCACATTACCGGCGTTGCGCCCGACGCGGCAGCAAAAGCCAAAATGTTTGACACCGCGAACTTGGCGCTCGCTCCGTATGTCGGAATTCCGGGCGTTGTCGCGATATTGCAGAATGATATTCAAGCGCCAACGTCAGTAGATCCGGTGATTGCATCCGTTGCCGAATCCAAGCGCAAGGCGGATGAAGAAGCGGCCAAGAAGAAAGCGGAGGAATTACATCTAGCGGCCGAGGCCAAGCGTAAGGCAGAGGCCGATGCGGCCGCCAAGAAGAAGGCAGAGGAAGTCCGTCTCGCGGCTGAAGCCGAGGCCAAGCGCAAAGCTGACGAAGAAGCTGTCGCCAAGAAGAAGGCCGAGGAAATTCGTCTCGCGGCTGAAGCCGAAGCCAAGCGCAAGGCTGACGAAGAAGCTGTTGCCAAGAAGGAGGCCGAGGAAATTCGTCTCGCGGCTGAAGCCGAGGCCAAGCGCAAGGCTGACGAAGAAGCTGTTGCCAAGAAGAAGGCCGAGGAAATTCGTCTCGCGGCTGAAGCCGAGGCCAAGAAAAAATCTGCGGAAGTCGTCGTTGCTGCAAAGTCGCCAGAGCCGGCGGTTGCACCATCGAAAGCCCCCGTCACGCCAGCGGCGCCTGCCACCGTCTCGCGGCAGGCGCAATGCGTCAGCGACTTCACGTTTCTATTCGGAAGCGAAAAAGTCCACTTCGGCCTCAACAGTGCCGAGTTGGGTGATGACGTGTCGTCTTATCTCGACAAAATCGCGGTTCTCGCCAAGAGCTGCGGCACCTTCCACATCACGATTGATGGGCACACCGACCGGACCGGCAATGAAATCTTCAACGATGAACTCGCAGACGACCGGGCAGAAAATGTTCGAGCGGCCTTGGTTGAGCGCGGCGTTGCTTCGACGCGCCTGACGACCCACGGGTACGGCGCTGAACGCCCTTTTGATCCGACCAACAACGGGGCGGCATTCAGGCTCAACCGGCGCGTCGATCTTTCCTTCAAAGACCAAGGCCAAAACCAGAACTAGTGACGACTGGAGTATGCAGCGATGTATCTGATTTCTCAATTGTGGTCGTATCTTGCGCTCGCATTTCTTCTTGGAGCCTTGCTTGGATATCTGCTTTGGCGGTGGTGTGGGCGGCCACGCATCGAAAGCCAGTATGAGCGGCAACGCAAGGATTTGACGTCGCGGCTAGGGCTTGTCGAACAGGAGCGCTCCAAGTTTACCGATGCCGCCAAACAGGCTGAGGCCGAGAGTGCTAAGTTGAGGGCCGAACTCTCACACTTCAAATCTGCCGCCGGCGAAGCTTCATCGAAAGCGTTACTGTTTCAGGAAGCCGACGAAAAGCTCAAGGTTGAGCTTGATAGCGCACGTAACCGTGCGTCGGGATTGTCCGGCGATGCGGAAAGGCATCAGCGCGAGGCTGCGGAAATCCGCAAATCTCTTGACGCAGAAAGAGCCGCGGCAAAGGCGCGCGAAGACAAGTTGGCTACTGAACTCGCCGCCGCCAAAAAACTTGCCAATGAGGCAACGGATAAACACCAAGCTGATCTAAAAAAGGCTCAGGAGCACGCCGCCGCCGAAGCCGCCAAGAAGCACGCCGATGAGTTGGGCAAAGCCCGTTCCGCGCTGACGTCGGAGCTTGCCGCCAAGCACGCGGAAGACTTGAAGAAGGCGCTTGAGACGGCCAAGCAGCACGAGGCCAAGGTTCATGCTTTGATGCAGGCCGACACGGGTTCGAAAAAGGAAATCGAAGACGCCAAGGTTCGCCACGCCGCCGAATTGAAGAAGGCCCAAGAGCACGCCGCCGCCGAAGCCGCCAAGAAGCACGCCGATGAGTTGGCCAAAGCCCGTTCCGTGCTGACGGCGGAGCTTGCCGCCAAGTACGCGGAAGACTTGAAGAAGGCTAACGAGACGGCCAAGCAGCATGAGGCCAAGGTTCATGCTTTGATGCAGGCTGACACGGGTTCGAAAAAAGAGATTGAGGAAGCTAAGACCCGCCACGCCGCCGAATTGAAGAAGGCCCAAGAGCACGCCGCCGCCGAAGCCGTCAAGAAGCACACCGATGAGTTAGCCAAAGCCCGTTCGGTGCTGACGGCGGAGCTTGCGGCCAAGCACGCGGAAGACTTGAAGAAGGCGCATGAGACGGCCAAGCAGCACGAGGCCAAGGTTCATGCTTTGATGCAGGCCGACACGGGTTCGAAAAAGGAAATCGAAGACGCCAAGGTTCGCCACGCCGCCGAATTGAAGAAGGCCCAAGAGCACGCCGCTGCCGAAGCCGCCAAGACGCACGCCGATGAGTTGGCCAAAGCCCGTTCCGCGCTGACGGCGGAGCTTGCCGCCAAGCATTCGGAGGAACTCAAGAAAACTCGAGATCAAGCAACTTCGGAACTGCGTACCAAGCGCGAAGACGAGCTAAAGCATGCACGTGACCAAGCACTGGCTGAGGCGTCCGCAAAACATGCGGCGGAACTCAAGGGCGCGCGCGAGGCTGCGGCCATTGAAGCCGCCAAACGCCATTCCGAAGAATTGGCACGCATAAGGGCTCAAGCCGACGCTGCGGCACATAAACACGCCGAGGATCTCAAAATTGCGCGCAACGCGGCGTCCGCGGCAGTGTCTGCGGCGGCTCTGAAACAGACGTCCGCCGCGTCGCACGCAGACTCCCCGGCGATGCCGCTGAGTAGCTCCCGGTCGTCAACCCTTAGCGCTCCCAAAGGCGCCAAGGCTGATGATTTGAAATTGATTTGGGGTGTTGGTCCGGAAATCGAGAAGCTTCTCAACACGCATGGCATCTACCACTTTGAGAAAATGGCGCACTGGGAAGCCAAGGACATCGCCTGGTTTGATGCGCTATTGCCTGAGTTCCATGGCCGGGCTGAGCGGGAAAAATGGGTCGAACAGGCCAAGAAACTCGCGGGCGGTTGGCGTCCCGAACGGGCAATCGGCGACAAGCCCACGAACCTGCTGACCGCGCCGCGCGAAGGCCACGCCGATGATCTGAAGCTGATCTGGGGCGTCGGTCCAAAATTCGAACAAGTGCTGAACACCGCCGGCATCTATCACTTCTCCCAGATTGCCAATTGGACCGATCGCGAGCTGCAGTGGGTCGACGGCCAGATGGGCGATTTTGCGGGCCGGGCGCTGCGCGATAAATGGATCGAGCAATGCCAAAAATTGGCCAGCGGTTGGCGTCCTAAGTCGGATGTCGGCGAAAAACCTGCATAAGTCCGCGAAAGTGCGCGTCGCCATTTGGCGCTGCCTTCACGAATAGTGGCTGAAGGGTCGCGCAAATGTTGCACTGCGATGACGACATCGCTATCACTCCGGGGTGCCGATCGTGCGGCCCACGGAGCCGTTGAAGACTGATGCCCGATCTTAAACTCGTCGCTCTCGATGCCAATGACCTTAGCGTCATCTCCGCCCATCTTCAGGATGCGGTGGTGCGCGTCTCAGACATGGCGTACCTGCCAAAGGCAAAACGCTTTGCCGCTGTCATGAACCGGTTCGACTGGCTGACGACGGCAAAAGGCGGCCCGGCCGCGCCAAACGATCAAGGGCAGCGCCGCCGCACGGGACTTCGTTTCGAGCGTGTCTTGGCTAGTCAGGTTCTCGGCCTCGATCTCAAAGACAAGACGGCGGCGGCGGCGCTATTGGCGGTCACGTTCGAACCGAACCCGGCGCCCGAATCGGTTGACGGCCATATCACGATGACATTTTCGGGCGGCGCGGCCATCCGCCTTCGTGTCGAATGTCTCGAGGTCGAAATGAAGGATCTTGGCGCGGCGTGGGCCGCAAAGCACGTTCCCACCCATCCTGAGACAAAAGTCTGAAGCGGCCGAAACGCCAATCAGCCTGAGCTGGAAGAAATCCGAAGATGGCGATCCGTCTGAAAAGCAGTGACGAAAATTTTGAAGCCGCATTCCAAACGCTGCTGGCGCAGAAGCGTGAAGTTTCACTCGACGTCGACCGCACGGTTGCGGCCATCATAGCCGATGTGCGTGCCCACGGCGATAAGGCACTTATTAATCTGACGCAGAAATTCGACGCGGTCGACTTAAACAAAGTTGGATTGCGCGTTACCAGTGGCGAGGTTGACGCCGCTGTTGCTGGCTGTTCGAAAGACACGCTCCAGGCGCTTAAGTTCGCACACCGGCGCATCGCCGATCACCACGCCCGCCAAATTCCTAAAGATGATCGCTATCGCGACGGTGCCGGTGTTGAACTCGGTCATCGCTGGACCGCTGTCGAGAGTGCCGGCCTGTACGTGCCCGGCGGGTTGGCATCATATCCCAGTTCCGTGCTGATGAATGCGGTTCCAGCGAAAGTTGCAGGTGTGCCGCGGCTGGTGATGGTCGTGCCGTCGCCTCGCGGCGAATTAAGCCCGCTGGTGTTGGCCGCCGCAAAAATCGCAGGCGTCGAAGAAATTTACCGGGTCGGTGGCGCGCAGGCCATCGCCGCGCTGGCTTACGGGACAGAAAGCATTCGGCCTGTCGTGAAAATCGCCGGCCCAGGGAACGCTTATGTCGCGTCGGCGAAGCGTCAGGTTTTTGGGACCGTGGGTATCGATTCCATCGCCGGCCCGTCTGAAGTCTTGATCATCGCCGACAAGCACAACGATCCGGAATGGATTGCCGCCGATCTGCTCGCGCAGGCAGAGCACGATACCGCCGCGCAATCTATCCTGATGACCGACGATGCAGCCTTTGCCCGCGCGGTCGAAGCGGCGGTCGAGCGCCAGCTAGCCGTCTTGCCGCGCGCTAAAATCGCCGGTGAAAGCTGGGGGGTCTTTGGCGCGGTGATCGAACTTAACTCGCTCGACCAAGCGCCAGCCCTCGCTGATCGCATCGCCGCCGAGCATCTCGAAATTGCAACGGCGAACGCCGAAGACATGGCGTCGAAAATCCGTAATGCCGGTGCGATTTTTATCGGGGGCCTGACGCCGGAAGCGATTGGAGATTATGTGTCGGGATCAAATCATGTCTTGCCGACAGCCCGCAGTGCCCGGTTCTCGTCCGGGCTTGGCGTCTTGGATTTCATGAAGCGCACATCCATTCTTAAGCTCGATCATGCAGCGCTGGCAGTCCTCGCACCTGCAGCCATGACGCTGGCGCGAGCTGAAGGTCTTGAGGCGCACCGGCGCTCGGTTGAAGTGCGCCTGAAGGCTCCGGGTTGATTGCGCATGCACGATAGCATCGAAGACGCCCCGAAAAGCCGCGATCGCATCGCCGCCATCACCCTCGATCCAAAATCATTGGGGCGTGCCAACGTCAATATCGAGCATGAACGCGAGGTGGCGATTTTCGACATTCTCGATGGCAACGTGTTTGCAATTGAGGGCACGGATCAGGGGCCTTATGCATTGCACCTCGCGATTGCCGATGACCGGCTTCATATGGCAATTGCAACCGAACAAGCGATCGAGGTCGCCCAGCAACTGGTACCGCTGACGCCACTTAAGCGGATCATCAAAGATTATTTCCTGGTTTGTGAATCGTACTACGAGGCGGTCCGGTCAGCGCCGCCCGCACGCATTCAGGCTATCGATGTCAACCGGCGCAGCCTTCACGACGAAGGCAGTCAGATTTTACGCGAGAAATTGGCCGGTAAGATTGCCATGGACGGTGATACGGCGCGCCGGTTGTTCACGCTGGTCTGCGCTTTG
This sequence comes from Hyphomicrobium sp., assembly GCA_031365865.1. Lineage (GTDB taxonomy): Bacteria > Pseudomonadota > Alphaproteobacteria > Rhizobiales > Hyphomicrobiaceae > Hyphomicrobium_B. The sequence continues at coordinate 49,652 of JANLYX010000061.1, forward strand.
CACTGGAAGGGTTGAGACGGAATGAGGTGAGTTGAGGATAATAAAGTAGGCTGACGGAAATCAAAGTTTGCCCGTCACGTACCAGGCTTCTTGGCTCCCCACCCCCCGGATCTCGATCATGCCCCGTTTCTCGAGTGTGAACAGTCCCGCAAGTGCCTCGTGGCACGCCGGACAAATGAGGATGCGGCCGGCTTCGCTTGCCTGCTCTAACCGGCTTGCGATGTTCACGGGATCGCCCCACACGTCATAGCTGAATTTGCGCCGGCCAATGACACCGGCCATCATCGGCCCGGCCGCCATACCAATGCGGATATCGACGGCGTGCCCAGTCTCAAAGCCGACGCGCTGTGCGGCGGCCAGCATGTCGAGCGCCATGGCTGCCAAGGCCGCGATATGATCGGCGCGCGCGACCGGCACCCCAGATGCCACCATGTAAGCGTCACCAATGGTCTTTATTTTCTCAACGCCGTGAGTTTCGGCCAGGGTGTCGAATGCCGTGACCAACCGGTTCAATAGCGCGACAGTTGCTTCAGGTCCCAGGCTTCTTGCCAGCGTCACGAAGCCTTTGATGTCGGCAAACAGCACCGAGGCCGTTGTAAAGCCATCGGCGATGGGCTCGTGCGGATTGGCTTTCAGCCGTTCGACGACACTTTCCGGCAGCACATTGCGCAAGACGGCATCGGTCTCGGCCTTGGCGCGTTCCGCCAAACTGAAGGCGTAATAGACCGAGGCGGCGATGAGCCCGAAGGTCGTGACAGCGCCCTGAATATAAGCGGCACTTAAAAAATCATCGTCGAGGCTGAGCAAAGCGTTCGAACGGTGAAACGTGAACCACGCATAGAGATGCAGAACCAGAGCCGTCAAAACCACGACAACGATAAGCTTAATTCTTTTGAGCCCAAACACCACAAATGGTGCTGCCGCCGCTACGAAATATTGAATGTGAGCGCCGCCTGCCCGGCTGATGTAAGCGGTAAAAGCCAGAAGAGCGACGTACTCCGCGCCGACGAGCAGAAGTCCGCCGGCGATATCGCTGATGCGGTGCGCGAAGGGAACCATCAGGGCCAGAATTGCCAGCGCGACGTTGATCAGAATGATCGGCATCATCTTTTGGTAATCGGTCAACGCCTGTTGCAGCGCGTAAATGAGCGTCGTGATCGCAATCAACATCGAGATCATATTGAGGATTTTGAGACGGCGCTGGGTTTCGGCGGGATAGCCGCGCGTTCCTGCTGCCGCGAGCGCCGACAAGAGCTTGCGGACGCGCTTCCAAGCCTGTTTGACGGGCGCGGGCAGGCGCTCAATCATGGTCGTGTCCTCGAAGCTCCAATTGTGCGCTATTCAACGCCCCCGAGGCCGCCGAGCACGGTAATGTCGCAAACGATTTCCGAGCCGTTGCGGGTTATGCCGCCTTCGGCCTCAAGCAATGCTAGAGCCGCGTTGACCTTGGGCCGGCTCGCCCCCACGAGAAGCGCCAGTTCGCCTTGTGAAATGGGAAGCGAGAGCGTCACGTGCTTGGATTTTCCGTCCGGATCTTTCTGGCGGGCGGAGCTAAGGAAAAATCGCGCTAGTCGCGCTTCAATTGGGTGCAAAGCGATGGCTTCGAGCTGCTGGTCGGCATCCCTGAGGCGCGCTGAGACAAAACGAATGGCTGCTTCCGCCAGAGCGGGGCGCGCCGCTAGTAAGCGCAAGAACGCGGCTTTGGATAGCGTCAGAGTTTGAACTTTGTTGACCGCAGTGGCATCTGCCGACCGCGTGCCACCGTCAAAGACGGCAATCTCGCCGAAGATCGAAGGGGGCTCGGCATGGGCAAAAGATAGTTCGCGCCCGTCAACGGTCAAGATTGAAAGCCGCACCCGGCCTTTGACGACCAAGTGAATCTCGGTTCCCGGATCCCCGCGCGTAAATATGACTTGGCCCGTGTTGAAATTGGCTTCGCGCATCTCGCTTAAAACGGCCAGCCGGCTGGCTTCATCGAGCGTGCCGAAAAGCGGGGCCCGGGACACGATGTCGGCGGCTTCGGACTTCGTGATCATGGCTGCCATCAAAATTGCTAAATCTAAGACCTAGTCATGCCCTGTTTCGGGGTGCGCGGCAACGTCGGCTTCCCCCTTGCTTTTCGGGTGTGGGGTCAGCATTGTCCGGCCTCGATCCATTCGTATTATGCGACCGCCGGGTTCATCATGATATCCATTCTTAAAACTGCGCTGTTGCCGGCTTTCGGGCGGGGCGATGCGCCAAGCCGCGAGACATTGCGCCGCTCGCTGGCGCGCGAGCGCTCTCAGATCAAGGGCCAGATTGAGCGCCCGCGCCTGGTGCTTGCCAGCGCCAGTCCGCGCCGCTTAACTCTGTTAGCTCAGGTTGGCGTAACTCCAGACGCGCTGCGGCCCGCTTCGATCGACGAGAGCGCTAAAAAGGGTGAGACGCCGCGCGCGCTCGTATCACGTCTTTCACGCGCCAAAGCCGAGTCCGGCCGCGATCAGATTGCCAATGATAAAGACCTCGCCGACAGTTACGTGCTCGCAGCAGATACGGTGGTGGCGGTTGGCCGCAAAATACTTTTAAAGCCCGCGCACGTCGAAGAAGCGATGGCGTCTCTGCAACTGTTGTCTGGACGCACGCACAAGGTTTTCACGTCGGTTTGTCTGATTACGCCGGACGACAAAGTCCGGCAAAAAATCGTCGAGACGCGGGTTCGCTTCAAGCATCTCACGCGCGCCGAAATCGAAAGTTATATCGCCTCGCGAGAGTGGCGCGGCAAAGCGGGTGGTTATGCAATTCAGGGGTTGGCGGGGTGCTTTGTGCAAACTATCGTCGGATCGTATGCCAACGTCGTCGGCTTGCCGGTGACCGAGGTTGTCGGTCTGCTCAATGCTGAAGACTTCCCGATCCACTTCAATTGGTTGAAGTTTGCGGAAGTCGACAGCGACTAGGGGAGCTGCAAATGTCTTCGCAAGCTCCGAAAAAAGCGGTTTCAAAACCGCCCAAATGTCCGGTCTGCAAGGCGGCGACGGTCGAACAATACCGGCCGTTTTGCAGCAAGCGCTGTTGCGACATCGATCTCGGGCGCTGGCTGACAGGCAGTTACGCGATTGCCGGTGGCAATGCCGATGCCGACGAAGACGGCGACCCGGCGACGGCGCCAGCCCCCTCTCGCGAGGCCGATTCCGATTGATTTTGAGACTTTATGTGAAGCGCTTGCAAGGCTGCGGCGCGCCCCCTATAAGGGCCGGACTTCGAAGCGCCACCTCGTGGCTCCGAGAGATGCCCAGGTAGCTCAGTTGGTAGAGCATGCGACTGAAAATCGCAGTGTCGCTGGTTCAATTCCGGCCCTGGGCACCATCGCTTTGTTCCAATAAAATTAAAACGATTTGCTTTCGTCGGCGCCAACGAGTTGGGCGCTCTGAACTCTCATAGGTCACATATAGGTCACGAGAATTTCTTAGCACCCCGGGAAGGCGAGGGGCGCGCAGACCGTCCCAAATATGTTCGTGAACCACGTATCGCGCTTTGGCGGGCCCAAAAGAAAGCCGCGCGTTAAACAGCTGCCAATGACTGATGAGAGAGACGGCTCCTAATTCCGTTCCATTTTGCCACGATCAACTAAACAATATGGTCAGGTTCTAAGGCACAGCCGTCACCATCGCCGCGCTCAATCTGCAGTGTCGAATGCGAGATGCGGAAGGTCTCTTTGAGAGCTGCCGCTGTATGCAGGATAAACTCATCACTGGGGGAGCCCGCAGGCATAACGAGATGACATGTCAGAGCCGTTTCGGTCGTACTCATCGGCCAGATATGGAGGTCGTGGATCTTGGCAACCCCCGATAGCGCTTCGAGATGCTGGCGCACTTTTACTGGATCGATGTTTGACGGAACTGCGTTCATAGCCAAGGCTATAGAGCTTCGCAGCAACCCCCACGTGCCCCATACAATCATGGCAGAAATGACAAGACTGACCACCGGATCTAGCCAGTGCCAACCGGTGAGGATAATTCCTAAACCCGCAAGCACCACTCCGAACGCAATCGCCGCGTCGGCGGCCATGTGTGTGAACGCACCGCTGATATTAATATCGTCTTTACGTCCTGACATGAACATCAAGGCCGTCACGCCGTTGATCACAATGCCGATGGCAGCGACAATCATCACGGTTTTACCCGCGACTGTTTCTGGGGTGGCGATACGTTGCACCGCTTCCCAAGCAATTGCACCCGTGACGACCAAAAGCAAAATGGCATTTCCAACCGCCGCTAAAATTGTCGAAGAGCGGAACCCGTAGGTGAACCGGGTTGTGGGAGGACGCTTCACCAAAGCGCTCGCGCCCCACGCCATCAGTAACCCGAACACATCACTCAGATTGTGTCCTGCATCGGCTAACAAAGCGACCGAGTTTGCATGAAATCCGTAGGCTGCCTCCAAAATTACGAAACCAAGATTAAGCGCGGTACCAATTGCGAACGCACGACCAAAATCCTTTGGCGCATGTGAATGCGGATGTCCATCCTCGTGGGAGTGTTCATGAGCATGGTCATGGTCGTGGTGTTCGTCGTGTTTGGGCATGAGATCTACCTAATGTTTGAGATGTTCATTATCGCTTTTCTTTTGGAATGCTGAGCAGCCAGAAATATTCAGCCTGCTACGTGCCGAAGATGCCCTTGCCGCCGATGGCGGATGCAGCGGTAACTGTGGGGACAGATATTTTATCTTCGCTTGCACGCGCGAGGATGGCATTCGCGAGCGGATGGTCCGAGCCTGTTTCAAGCGCAGCGGCAACGGTGAGCACGTCTGCATCATTATTTGATCCAGCAATTGACGTCCGTCACCTTTTGGTGGCCCTCGGTCAAAGTTTCAGTTTTGTCAAAGGCGACCATGATGATGGTGCGTGCGATTTCAGAACAGTGCCGCCCTTTAGGAGTAGACCGCGCCGCGCACCCGATGAAAGACATGCGGCAATCGCTGCCGGTGTTGAGATGACCAGAGCGCAGGGACAGCCGATTAGCAGAATGTCATCACCTCCTAATTTTTTCGTTTGTTCTCTACCATCCATCGTTGCCAGGGTAGTTCGGATGACCGGCAGCGGCCACGCCTCCGCGCCCATGCAGTATTCGGATCGTCAAAGTTCTTTCTGTCCTCGAAAAAACCAACGAAACCCGAGCGGTGCACTCGGTAGTGTGGGGAACCCAGTATCCGCTTTTCATCAGTTCGCCGTTTTCGGATTTATTCGCGGGTTCGGCCTTAAACGCGGACTGCAGCTCCGTTTGCAAGTCGTCGGCGCTCACAGCCGAAGGGAGCTCCGTTGTTATCGAGCAGATGCGAACCGGCGGGGAGATGTTTTCGCGGGACTGAATAACTGCGACGGGGCCAGTCGCGCTCTCGAATGTCCAGCCGCCGGTCACGCTGTTAGCTGCGCTTGACTGCTTTTTCAACTCTTCACTGGCAACAGGTCTCCAGCCCGATGTCACGGCCATGTTCTGCAGGCCCTCTTGCGCGTCACCTTGAGCGAAGCAGCCATTGACGGCCAAATTTATGATGTCCGGCGCGACGTCCTCGCCGCCGGTGCCAACACTGGGACCTAAAACGGAACTGATCTCGGCTAGACGCTCGGTCGCATGCTTCGTGTCCGGCGTAATTACTAGCACACGGCGGTAATCCGCCGCCGCGAGCTCCTTCTCGCCCTGCGCAAAGTACAGATCAGCGCGGACTGAATATGATGGCCCATCGTAAGGATTTAGCTTCAACGCTTGGTTCAAATCTCGAAGCGCATTTTCTGTATCGCCTAAGCGGCTATAAACGACGCCACGATTATACCAGATCAAAAAATCATCCGCCTTAAGTTCGATTGCCTTGTCATAGTCGAGCAAAGCCTCTACGAGGCGTCCTTTTCGAACGTTGATGTTTGCACGGTTCATCAACGCCATATAGACCCCCGGCGCGATGGCCAAGCAGTCGCTAAAATCTGCAAGGGCGTGTTCAAGGTCCTCGGCCTTGAGATAAGCGAGACCTCGATTGAAAAAAAGCCTAGCATCGCCCGGCTTTAATTTCAGGGCTTCCGAATAATTGGAAATTGCGGCCTGGTAGTCTTGGGAGCGATACCCACGCTTGCCCCGATCAACAAATTCTTGCGCCTTTACATTGTTATCGCCGCTGTTTTGTCCGGGGGGCAAGTCCTGCGTGCGAGCATCGGCCAGTATCGTAGCCAAGTCTGCATATGCCTTGTCTCCCGTTGCGATGACGGGACCAGCGCAGAAGCATAGAGCCATGAGTAACGGATTTAAATGCTTGAATTTCATGAAGCTCCTAACTGCACGCCGTTCTTGATATCCTCCAGCGGTAGGTCATGTCCGGATTTGCGGAAGGGCTTAGTCGTGTGTAGCGCGCTCAACCGCCCGCTGCAGATTATTTTAGAGCACCAGAAGGATAAAGACTTTCAATCAAAGGCATCAAGCCCTTGAGTTTTTTCAGAGACAACGCGGCAGCGTCGGCGTTTTTGGCCTCCGCCGCATCGTGCATATCATCGCCAGCCTTATCGAATTGCTTCAGAACGGACGTGAGTTTGGTTTTGCTATCTGCCGTGATCATGTCCGATTTGGCGTCCATGGTATTGATGGCGGCGTCGAAGTTTTCGCCGAATTCTTTGATGGGCTCGACATTTTTTGCCGCCACCAACTTTTCGGCTTCGGAAACTTTAAGATTGATAAACGCCCAAGCTTCTTTCGGCCCCGCAAACAACATTGCTTCGGCGCGAACCGGAGCGGTGTCAGTCACGGCCAATGCGACCAGAAAGCTTACGGATAATGCGGCCGTTAGTTGAGTAATGGTCACGCTGGTGTCTCCTCTGTAATACTTGCCTCCGGGACGGCCTCTTTGGTGTTTAGAATATAGCGCTTATAGAGCGCCGGTAGAACCACCAATGTCAGAAGCGTCGCCGTCACAAGGCCGCCAATAACGACGAAGGCGATCGGTTTCTGCACCTCGGCACCCGTGCCGCCGGCAACGGCCATTGGCAAGAACCCAAGAGATCCAACGAGGGCCGTCATTAGCACCGGCCGCAACCGGGTCATCGCGCCTTCAACGATGGCGCTTGGACCGTCAAGTCCCTTCATACGCAGCTGATTGATGTAGGTCACCATCACCAGGCCGTTTAAGACAGCGATGCCAGAGAGCGCAATAAACCCTACGGCCGCCGATACGGAAAACGGCATACCTGCGAAATAAAGAGTTAGAATTCCGCCCGAAATGGCAAGCGGCACGCCGGAGAAAACGAGCAATGCTTCGCGTGCACTGCCGAATGCAGAAAACAGCATCAGGAAGATCACGAAAAAGCAAGCGGGCACGACGATGAGCAGTCGGTTGCGGGCGGCGAGTAAATTCTCAAATTGCCCTCCCCATTCGAGCCAGCTCCCGGGTGGTATCCTCACATCATTAGCGATTTTCGCTTGTGCTTCGGCGACAAAGGACCCGATATCGCGGCCTCTGACATTGGCTTGAACGACCACGCGGCGCTTGCCATTTTCGCGGCTGATCTGATTGGGTCCCTCGCTCGTCTCGAATTTCGCGACTGCCTTGAGAGGAACAAAGGATTGTTTGTCCTTCGAATCGCTATCGCCGCCTTGATGAGGGATGGGAATGGGAAGATTTTCGAGCGCGGAAATATCTTCTCGCAACTTGTCCGGGAGCCGGACTAGAATGTGAAACCGGCGGTCACCCTGGAACACAATGCCAGCCTCCCGCCCGCCTATTGCGATGGAAATAACGTCTAAGACGTCGGAGACGCCAAGGCTAAGCCGGGCAATAGCCGCTTTATCAAGTTTCAGATCGAGAAGCGGCAGGCCGCTCAATTGCTCAACTTTGATATCAGTGCCGCCTTTTACGCTTCGAAGCGCGACGGCAATTTTATTGGCGGTATCCCCGATTTGTTCGAAATCGTCGCCGTAAACTTTGATAGCGACATCGCCGCGGATCCCAGCAATGAGTTCGTTAAAGCGCATCTGAATGGGCTGGGTGTATTCGTAATTATTTCCGGGCTGCGTGCCGGAGGCTTCGGTAATTTTCTGTAACACCTCCGCTTTGGAAATCTCGGGATTCGGCCATTCAGATTGTGGCTTTAAGATTATGAATGTGTCGGAAGCGTGCGGGGGCATGGGGTCGGACGCCATCTCCGCCGTTCCGGTTTTCGAAAACACAAACGCGACTTCGGGGACTTGTCTCAGGGCCCGTTCGACTCTCAGCTGCATGGACGTCGATTCCGTAAGACCCGTGCTCGGGATGCGCAAGGCCTGCATCAAAACGTCCTTTTCATCGAGCGTCGGGATGAATTCCTGACCAAGCCGCGTGAAGAGAACGATCGTCAATGCAAAAAACAGCGCGGAAGACCAAATGACCAGCGTTGCGTCCCGTAGCGCGCCATTGAGGATCGGTGCGTACAGACGCTTGGCCCCACGGATGATTAAATTGTCCCCTTCGCTTACGCGGCCGGTGACGGCGATGGCCATCATCGCGGGTACGAACGTTAATGACAAAATAAATGCCGCAAGCAAGGCGATGATCACCGTCGCGCCCATCGGCGAAAACATTTTACCTTCGATGCCAGCAAAAGTCAGAAGCGGAACGTGCACCGTGACTAGGATGACCTGCCCGAATACCGAGGGCTGGATCATCTCCTTGCTTGCAATCATGACTTCATGAAGCCGCTCCGAAAGACCGAGAATCCGGCCTTCATGATGCTGGCGCTCTGCTAGGCGCCGCAAACAATTCTCGACGACGATCACGGCTCCATCGACAATAAGACCAAAGTGCAAGGCGCCGAGGCTCATCAGGTTTGCGGATACGCCAGCCTTCAACATACCCGTTGCCGCCAAGAGCATAGTAACCGGAATGACCAGCGCAGTTACCAGCGCCGCGCGAAAGTTTCCAAGCAGCAAAAATAGAATGACGATGACGAGAAGCGCACCTTCAGAAAGATTTTTGGCGACCGTCGCAATTGTGGCATCGACAAGTTTTGTGCGGTTTAGAACGGTCTTGATCTCGATATCCGGTGGCAAGGCCCTGCGTATCGCCGTCATTTTGTTATCAACTGCGGCGGCGACGGTCCGGCTGTTGGCTCCAAGAAGCATAAGCGCGGTACCCACGACGACTTCATTGCCATTGGAGCTCGCCGACCCGGTCCGAAGTTCGCGCCCGATGCCGACTTCGGCCACATCCTTCAAATGGATCGGGACGCCCCGGCGGCTACTGACAATGACGTTGCCAATATCCTCTGCATTCTGGAGCCTGCCGTCCGCGCGGACCACATATGACTCGCCCTTCTGCTCGATGTAGCCCGCACCGGTGCTGGCGTTATTTTTTTCCAACGCATTGATAATGTCGCTAAAGGACAGGCCCAAAGAAAGAAGCTTCTGCGGGTCGGGCTGAATCTGATACTGCTGCTCAAATCCTCCAATGACATCCACGCCTGCCACACCTGGAACGCTTTTTATTTGAGGCCGGATGATCCAGTCCTGCACCGTGCGCAAATACATCGCGAGTTCGAAGTCTCTGGAAAGCTTCATGCCTTCGGGCGTAAGATAACTGCCGTCACCCTGCCACCCCGGAACACCCACCAAACTTTTGGCGCCATCTCCGCGAGGATGCTCGTACTCTATGGTCCACATATAGATCTCGCCAAGTCCGGTGGAAACCGGTCCCATTTGAGGTTCCGCTCCTTTTGGCAGGCTCTCCTTCACCTCGGATAGGCGTTGGGCGATTTGCGCACGGGCGAAATAGATATCGACTTTGTCGTCGAAAACGGCGGTCACTTGCGAAAAGCCGTTACGCGAGAGCGAGCGCGTTGACGTTAAGCCCGGAATGCCCGCAAGCGCGGTTTCAACGGAAAACGTGACAGTCTTTTCGATTTCGAAGGGCGACAATGCCGGGGCAACGGTATTGATTTGTACTTGCACGTTGGTGATGTCGGGAACGGCATCAATTGGCAGTTCCCTCAGGGAATACAATCCAATCGCAGCGAACGCGGCGACCAGCAAAACAACCAGAAAGCGGTGTGTAATTGAGAAACTGAGAATGCGCTCTATCAAGCCTTCGCCCCGCTATCACTAATCTTCGTCTTTGATTTCGGCCTTGCCAAGTTCGGCCTTGAGCGCAAAAGTATTTTTAGTGGCGATTGTCTCGCCGAATTCGAGCCCAGAGAGAATTTCTATGTTGGCGCCGTCTTCGCGTCCTGTCGTCACAGCGCGCGCTTTGAACCCTGGACCTTCATTCACAAAGACGCTTTTTGAGCCTTTAATTGTTTGCAGGGCGTCGCGAGGCACCATGAGAGCCACGTCTTGTTTGCCGGAAAGCAGCTTTGCGTTGACAAAGTCTCCAGCGCGCCAATCGCCAGTGCGATTTTCAAGCTCGGCAATAACTTTGGCAGAACGGGTCTCGGCATCCGTAACCGGGCTAATGATAACCACATTGGCTTCCGCCGACTTGTCGCCGGATTGCACCCGCACGTTCTGTCCCTGTTTGGCGAACGGCAAATCCGCCGGTGCAACGGACATTTCAACCCACATGGTCGAGGTGTCGGCAAGTGAGAACACTTCGCGGTCCGTGCCGACAATTTGGCCCATGACGATATCGCGAGATATGACTTGCCCGGCGATGGGCGCGCGAAGCTCGTAAAACCTGTAGTTGGCCTCGCTGTTGCCTTTGGCCAATGCAGCGATTTCTTCTTCCGTCATTCCGATAGTAAGCAGTCTCTGATGCGCAAGGTCGCGCTTAATTAGGGCCTCCTGGTGCGCATTCTTGGCCACGAGGTAGTCCTGTTCTGCCGTGACCTTCTGCTTCCAGAGGCGCTCCTCCCGCGCGAATGTCGATTTTGCTAATTCTTCCGTGCGGGACACGGCAAGAAAGTCTCCCTTGGCGTCGGCCATTTCCCGGCTTTCAATAATGGCCAAAACTTCGCCCGCGGTGACGGTACCGCCAACCTGCTTCATGACTCTGGCGACCGTACCCGGCAACTTGGGGACGACCTTGGCTTGGGCGTTGCCATTGATCGAAATCCTGCCTGGGACTGAGATCTCCTTCAGAAGGGTGCCCGACGCAACCGGTGCTATGTCGATGCCAACGGCTTGCAATTGGGCTGCCGATAATTTCACCAGCCCTTTCTCGTCATCGTCGGCGTGTCCTTTCTCTTGGTTACCGGTGCCCTTGTCGTGCTCGTCCTTTTCTTTGCCGCCTTTTTTCGGCTTTTTGGGCTCGTGCGCTTCCTTTTCCTCCCGATCTATTTTCGTGTCTTTGGAACCTTCCTTATCCCGGTCTTCATGCTTGGCGGGCTCCAGCTTTGACGCAGATTGCGTGGGCGTTTTGGGACTCGAAATTCTGATTCGCTCCTTTGCGACGTTTAGAAATCCTTCCTCACAAACTTCCATCATCAAGCCGCCAGATGCATGTGCGGAGTTAGTACCGTTAACGTGCTCGGCTTCGGTGCCGCTCGCGGGCCTTGGCGCGCATGCGCTGCGGTATTCGTGCATGCCGACAAGACTCAACAGTACGATGGCGGCCGCAAGAATGAAGATTTTAGCAAACGTCACGATCGCAACTACCCTTTAAAATCCGCTGATATCGCGGCCTACGATGGCTTCTAGTTTGACGCGGGCTTTTTCATATTCGGCACGTGCGTTGAGCAAATCCAGGCGGGCCTCGAAGACGGACCGCTGCGCATCCAGCACGTTCAAAACGTCGAACTTTCCTTCGTCATAGCCGATTTTTGTTCTCTCGAAGGCGCTTTGAGCGGGCGGCATAACTTCGGTTTGAATGGCTTTGATCTGGCTGACGGCAACGTCTAAGTCTCCAAGGGCTTCGACGAGTGCGCCAGTGAGCTCATTTCGCGCGGCATCGCGGTCTCTTTCCGCCTTGGCGATGCGTTGGCCTGCTGCCGCGATAGCGCCCGTGTTGCGATCAAAAATTTGCAGTGGAATGGTTACCGAGGCCACCGCCGCGACTGAGTCGTTCTCCGCGAAATGCCGCAAGCCACCGCCGATCTTAAGGTCCGGAATGCTTTTTCCGACCTCGACATCAAGCTGCGCGACGCGCCGTCCGACCTCGTCGGACCACCGGGCGAGGGCCGGATTATTGTCGATCAGCGATTTGAGCTTTCCGAGCGCTGGGGCTGTTTGACGATCCGTGAAGCGCCCCTTGGCATTTCCAAAATCGATTTTCTCGGAACCCCAGTAGACCGCCAAACGGCGTTTGACGGCTTGCAGGCGAGCTTTTTCACTGGTCACCAGAGCTTTTGCCCGGGCCGCAGCGACGATGACCTTATCCAACTCAATGGGGCTCGCTTTGCCCCCCTTGACCCGCGCGTCCACGCTGGCTTTGGTTTTCTCGGCAATGCCCACCGACTCGCTCAATACGCGAATGCGCTCTTGCGCAGTGATGACATCAACGAAGGCCCGCGCCGTTGCAGCCGCGACCTGCACCCGAACGGTTTCGTAGTCCCAACCAGCCAGCGAGGCATCGAGATGTGCGGCCTGCAGGCGACGCAACCGCTTGTCGCCCAGCTCGATCGTTTGAGAGAGGCTCAACGTCGTTTCTGCCACATTAAACCCAGCCTTGTCTTTGCTTCCGGCAAAGTTCTCGATGCCGGTGAAAAACTCCGGATTTGGCATCACAGCCGACTGGGCTTCTTCGCCATGCCGGGCCTCGATTTCAAGAAAAGCGGCCTTGACAGCCGGATTGTAAGCGAGAGCCCGCGCCACCGCTTTTTTTAGTGAAAGCTGGGTCTCAAACCCAGGGGTCCCGGTTGCGCCAGGAACAGGATGCACCTCCGGCGCCCACTCACCGCGCGGCAGCTCACGATCTGACGTCAGCACGTCAGGATTGGGCACGTCTTCAGAAAGCACGGCGCCAGTGCATGATAACGAAGCCGATATTGCAACGGCGTACATAGTCATGCGAAAACTCAGTCGAACACGCCGGCCAGAGAATACTGGCATTGTTCCCCCCATCCCCCGATAGAAGCACAAAAACGCGCACGGCATGATGCCCGCACGCGCAGCGACTCATATATGAGTCTTTAAATACGAAGGACGACTGTCGCCAAGGTGGCCAGGTTTGGGTGCCGCCGATTGCCTGCTTCGGCCGAGTGCGAACAGGTGTGCGAGCCGCAATAGCTAAAGGCTACTTGAGATTGTGGCGTGATGGCAAGACCGGCGCCGAGGCTTTTCGATAAATCTAACTTCTTCTTAAACGAAGCTTCACCTGCTGGTTTCCCGGTGGCGGGCAAGATCGGAAAGTCGTGACAGCCGGGGTGACTCGCAAATTGATCTAATTGCCCGGAATCAAACGAAGGCAAAGTTTCCTTTGCGCTGCGTTCTGCAACGATGCTGAGGCAGGGGGCGAAATCAAATTCAACGATTTGGCTGCCATCACTCTCGACGCAAATGCGCAACGGCATGGCGGCAAGCACGGAGGCTGGCGCAAACACCAAAATCATTAGACAGGCAATGATGCGCCGCCATGAAAACACAGGCTTCGATCTCCCAGAGTAAACATGCTACTCCGAATCAAAGTTCATTTACACTACTATGTGACAACAAGTGTTCGCTCAATGTCACGCTTGAAAGCGCACCAATCGCCAGCTGCTATTGACCTAGAGTCGGGAGCTCAACATTGGGATCGGGACATCAACATCGGGCGGGCACCTCGAACACTCGGGCGCTCGGCCTTTCCTTAGCCATGACGGGCACGGTTCTCATCGTTGAAGTTGTGGCCGGACTGCTAACTGGTAGTCTCGCGCTCATTTCCGACGCTGCTCACATGTGACCGACACTACAGGGCTCGCCATTGCACTGGCGGGCATTAAGCTCGGTGAGCGCCGGCGGATGGTCCTTCGGTTATAAGCGCTTGGAGATTCTCGCCGCTGCGTTCAACGCGGTTCTACTGCTCGCCGTCGGCATTTACATCCTCCACGAGGGCTGGCAGCGGCTGGCCAAGCCCGAGGCGATCCAATCCATACCCATTGTTGATCGTGGCTTCGATCGGGCTCGGGATAAACCTTTCGTCCATGCGCATACTAAGCGCGGGCAAAGATTCGAGTCTCAATGTTAAGGGCGCCTATTTGGAAGTCTGGAGCGACATGCTCGGCTCCATTGGGGTACCGGAAGGCATCGACAGCGATGCCGTTGCTGCGTCGTTAAAGGCGCTCCCAGGCGTCTGCGATCTGCACGATCTGCACATTTGGGCCATCACGAGCGGTGTGCCGTCACTATCCGGCCATTTGGTCATCGAACCTAACGCAGAAGGCGATGAAGTGCGGCAACGGGCAGTCAAGCACCTCGACGAGTCATATGAAATCGAACACGTAACGTTGCAGATGGAAAAGCAAGATTGCAGGAATGGCCGCGACCATCGTGGACTACAATGATTAAAATACAAGTCCGGAGCCGCACCACTCCAGCCGTTCAATGAGGTAGAAACGGCACATCATGCTCAACTGAAAAATAAAGGAAGACCCCGTAATTCGTATTGTTCTCTTCAAACCGGATCGGCGCCGCAGCGCCGAACACGATTTGAGTTTCGCCTTCCAAGTTTAGGGCATAACGGAAGCCGGGGGAGATCGTGAAAGCCGCGGAGTGCTGCAGACTGCCGGAGCCATCGACGCTTTCATTCCACTCTTCGAGGCCCTCAAGCATGAAATTGAAGTCCCGGTTGACCGCATAGATGATGCTGCCACCCAAATTATAATTGGTAGGGCTCTTGCCTTCGACATCGAAGAGCTTCGTAAAACCCGCGTTGCCGTGGAGCGTGATGTTGTCCGTCACGATCTTGCTGACCGGCAGGTTGAATTGAAAGCCGGTTGAACCGCTTCCTAAACCCTTCTTTTCATCACCGGTTGGTAAGATAAGGCTTGCGCGCGGTGCAATCGCAGGCCGGTCGTTGCTTTCAAACATTAACTGATAACGGTAGTTCAACTGCAGGTCACCAAAACCACTCTCGTGATTTCCGCCGTTGCGAAGCCAGGAATAGGGAAGCGTATACGAGAATTGATGCAACTGGGAGACGATGGGCCATTCCTGGGTGAACGTATAGAACCAATCCTTATCAAGCCGCCGCCAGTTGCTGATATGCTGGATGACTCCGGCCTCCTGATTGTAGGCCTCCTCGATTAGAAACGAGTTGTCTTGAACACCGGCAGCAGGCCGCATGTCTTTTTCTTCGGCTTGAGCGGTTGAAACAGCCGCGACGGAAAAAAAGAACAAGATAATACGTCGCTCCCACTTCGGCATCGAGGATCCCCGTGAAGTCCAAGGCCTATTTTACATCGGCCCACTCGCTGGGTTCGATGCGAATCGTTTTCTTAATCGATACCACACTGCGGGGCAGGGCCAGCCAGCGGGCAAGCCCGACCCAAGGAATCCGGTCGATTTTTCTTTTGCAGGGAGGGCACTTTAGCAACGTTCGCTTCCGATTTTCCGTTTGATCTCGGGCGATGTCGCCGTTGCGTTCGACGGGTGTTCCGCAACCTCGCGGCACCCGATCTGCAACTGTGCTGAGAAGCTGGATCCTCGGAGGACGGACAGCATGGCGCTGCGCTTACCCTGTCACCGGGTGTGAACTGGTTAGGCGATGAAGTCAGTTGACAATTACTCGGCATAGGAACGATGGCATGGTCAACAGTGATATCATCGCAGGGAGCTTAGACTTCTGCACAAGCAGCAAACTGGCCTCGAGAGTCGGTTCGACGGAAGATGTTAGTGCCCTGACGCAGGGCGGGCAGCAGGCCAGTTTCTATGTTGTCAAATATTCTCGGCACCATCCGCCCCCATCCGCCTCGCGACAATTCGAGAATGTCTAACACGATCTAGGGATACTACACTTTGTCATTTGTGGATTTCAGGGAGTATGACGGTGGCTTAGTCAATCGGAACGACGGCGCTGGGCTTCTGAGACAAATTTGTTGAAAAGATCGTGCAAACTCTCTTCTTGAGGCGGGCCTTCCTCCAGTCGTTTAATAATATCGCCTTGCCGAGGCAGGCTGACTTTGCCGTAGCTATTGAACGTTGTCATAACGTGGTCGTGGCCGAGATTTTGGCTCCACGCTTTGAATTCTTCAGGTGAGCGGCAAACCTGTTCGCCAAGCTGTGAGAGCGTATGGCGGAAGCTGTGCGGGTGGAAATAAGGCAGGCCCGCGCGCTCGAAGGATTCGCGGAAGATGCGGCGTACAGCGTTCGCCGTGGTCCAGTGTTCGCGTGCCAGTCCGGCGACTCGAAATCCCTCGCCAGCGTTGAAGGCCATCAGTGTCTTTGGAAAGAGCGGGTCGGTCGGTGCCCATAGCTGCTCCGCAGTGAGCAAGGAGACCCAATCGACAAAAATGGAACGCACGTCATCGCCAACCGGCATAAAATACGTTTCGAAGCTCTTGCTGAATTTGGTTGCGACTTCGCGGGCGTCGAATTTCACAAGTCGATTTTTGAGATCAACGTGTTTGAGCTTCAGGGAAACAAGTGCGCCGTCCCGGCAGCCCGTCATCAGTGTAAAAGCAACTAAGGCGCGGTCGCGTTGTTCGATTGCGGTTGATGTGGGCATGGCGCGGATGGCGTGTTGCGCTTGTTCTAATGATGGAAACGGTCGCTGAGTATGGGACTGTGCGGCGCGATTGTCTTTTTCTGACAGGTTGAAATAGTCAGCGTCGGCATAGGTGAAGCGCGATTTGTATCCGGGCTGTGCGGCAAGCCAACTGAAGAATGACCGCAAAGTGTTGAGCGTGGCGCGCTGGGTCGCGAGGCTCAGGGATTTGCCGTTCGCGGGGTTGGTCTGGGCCGCCAATTTCTTTTTGAACGCGACGGCCTGTTGAATGTGAAAGCGCTTGAACTCCTTATAGCCATTATATTGCTCGAAGCGAGCAATGGCGGTCGCGACGCTATCAATTGTGGGTTCGCTATAGCGCCGGGCTTCCTTCAAATAGATCAGATATTCGCGCTTAATGCGTTCATTTGCAGGGCAGTGTGTTCGCATAGGATGTCCTCTTCCTTTGAAAGCACAGTTCAGGCAAAGTCAGTTCCTTCCGATTAGGCGTGGCTGGCTTTGGGGAAACTGGACGTCGCATCCGGCGCTAACAGTGGCGACATTGACGAGTGCGACGCGCCGGTAGATGAACGTTTGGCAGACTTCGCAGATGCCTCTAAAGTTGCCCGAAGTCAGCGTGATCGGAATGTAGTCCAACATCTGCGCTGCCGGGCGGCGCGGCTCACGGCACTTCAGACAAAACAGGTGGCCGATGGGGCAAGGCCTTCGGCCTTTTTGCCGTCGATTACTCAAGAAGTGTTTGAGGTCGTGGCCAAGTATTAAAATGGGGCGGGGTCCGCGGATGTGGGGCAGGCCGGACTTCAGCCAAAGCTGCACAGTGTTTTTGTGGACGCCAAGCTTTTCGGCGGCTTCGCTGATTAGGTAGCTGCGGTGAATTTTGACCCGCCGCCCGTCGATCTTGCGCTTCGCCATAGTTCATGTCGCCCCCGTCTCAATCAGGCGGCGAATATCTTCCACGCGCCAAGCCGTGGTGCGGGGGCCTAGTTTGACGGGCTGGGGGAAGCGCCCGGTTTTGACGCCTGCCCACCATGTCGATTTGCTGACAGGGATTGGCCCATGGGGAGCAAGGATGGACGAAAGCCGGACGAAGCCGGTTTGGGGAAGTGCCGGGTGTTGCGACATGATGCGTCTCCATTCGATGGCGAATGATGGAGACGTAAAAGGTGCGGGGTGAGCTGTGGCCGAACGCGGTTATTTCTTGCCCGTATACGGTTTTGGCCTCCAGCGTTGACGCCAATCTCCTGGAAGAAATTCCTTCCCTGCATTGAGATGATCGCGAATTCGGTCGTCGGAAAATGACAAGCCCAAATCGCTGAAGTCATTTGAGATGGCTGTCGTGGCAGTGTTGCGGCCTCTTTCTGGGTCATATCCGTAGCCACGGATTGCGCCGCATAGTGCCAGTAGTTGGAGGTTTTCGCGTTCGCGAGTTTGAAGGGGCTTTTGACCGGAAGTCGTTGCTCTCTCCGAGGCAAGTTTGAGCGCCTCAAGTTCAAGATGGGTATTCTTTAGCTTCTCGTAGGCATCGGCAAGTTGTGCCTTGTATTGCGAGCTAACATCTTCGCAAAGTTTTTGGTTTCGTGCAGCTTGGTTATTAAGGTCCAACGAGAACCTTTTTTTCAACTCTTGGTATAGGTCCTTCCAGCCTGTTAGAGAAATTCCGTCGTCAAGCGCGGATTGCAGCAATTCTGTCGGAAGGGGATCAAATTTCGACTTGGCCCATGAGAGAAAGATGCCCGGCCTGACAGGGTCAAAGAGCTGTCCTGCCCATTTTGCACGGGCGACGATGTCGCGACGTTTTTCATACTCTTTGGCGAACGCGGAAATTTGGACAAACGGCGCGACTGACCTCCAGTTCACAATTTTGGGGTTCTTGTCAAGGGTGAGAGCAACGGCTTCGTCCAGGGTCCAGTTCGCCAACAGTGTGCAGTGTTTGAAGTCGGCCGCCGCATTACGCTGGTTGAAAAAGCGTCCGTTCTCTTCCTTGACCACTCGAGCAACGAGTTCATCTTTCTCTTTTTGCTGTTCCGTAGCTAAGGTCAGCATCAATTCATCGTTCGGAAGAGACCCGAGTTCGGCGCGATAGGCTACTGCTTCGTCGAGTTGCTGGCGC
>JANLYX010000083.1:0-1515 GCA_031365865.1 Hyphomicrobium sp.
CACTTCTTCGGCACCCGGCGGCGTAGGCGACGACGCCTGGAACGCCAAGGGCGAGGCCATCGTCGAGGGCAGCTCGCAACTGCGGGATTTGAACCGGCAATTTCAGACCGGATTTCCGCTCGACGGACCGAAAACCCTGAATGGCTTGATCATTGAAGCATTGCAGGATTTACCCGAAGGCGGGGTCAGCCTTCGGTTTGGCCACATCGTTGCTGAGGTGATCAACACCCAGGGACGAGTTATTCGCAGTGTGCGTCTGCAGCGGCTGGCGCTAGCGCCTGCCGAACTCGCCGAAGACGAGCAGGAGACGGGCTAGCTCAGGCGCGACCCTTCGCATCTTGCCTGCCGGGCACTTCCCTGTCGCATTCTGCCGACGCAGCCGCCGTTCATCCGCCGATAGTCCGCGCTCATCCTCCGTTCGCAGGCTCGGTCTGTCGAGCCCGGCACTAGTAGGCGATCATGAGGAGCACTAATAACAGGGACTACCGGACAACCGTATGGCCGTCGCCACGCCTTCGTCAACCACCAGCGAAAATCAGGTCACGCTTGCCGGTCTCGGCCGTGCCTTGGTGCAGCATCGACTGTTGCGAGTTGACGAGGCCTCGGCGCTGCAAAAGAAGGCCGACGATGCCAATACGAGCTTTATCGATCAACTAATCGCAAGCGGCCCGATCAAGTCCGCACAACTCGCGAAGTTCGCCGCCGACACCTTCGGGCATCCATTGCTCGATCTTGATTCGGTTGATATTGCCGGCCTGCCCGCTGATCTGATCGACAAAAAGCTGGCCGGTGAAACCCGCGTTTTGCCGTTGGGCCGGCGCGGTAATCGTTTGTCGGTGGCGATGTCCGATCCGACCGATCTTCAGTCGATCGATCGAATCAAATTCCAGGCCGAAGCCGTCGTCGACCCGATTATTGTCGAGCACGACAAGCTTATGAAGGTGCTCGACAAGTTCGTCAAGACCGCCAACGATCAGCTCTCGTCAATGATCGATGATTCACTCGATCTCGAGGTCACCAACGACGATCAGACCGCCCAGGTCGCAGACGCGGCCGAGGTCGACGATGCGCCGGTCGTCAAGTTCCTGCAAAAAATACTGCTCGACGGCATCCAGAGTGGCGCCTCCGATATTCATTTCGAGCCCTACGAAAAGTTCTACCGGATTCGTTTCCGTATTGATGGTGAACTGCGCGAGATCACGCAACCGCCGCTGGCCATCAAGGATAAGCTGTCGTCGCGCATCAAGGTCATTTCAAGGCTCGACATTTCGGAGAAACGCGTACCGCAAGACGGCCGTATGAAACTCGTGATGTCAGGCAATCGAGCGATTGACTTCCGGGTTTCGACCTTGCCGACGCTGTTCGGCGAGAAGATCGTCATGCGTATTCTTGACCCTTCGTCGGCCAAGCTCGGCATCGAAGCACTCGGTTACGATCCCGATCAGAAAGACAAGCTGCTCGAAGCGGTCAAACGCCCTTACGGTATGGTGTTGGTCACCGGTCCGACCGGTTCGG
>JANLYX010000096.1:0-76949 GCA_031365865.1 Hyphomicrobium sp.
CTGAGCCGAGGCCAAATCGCGCCCGAACGGTTTTTCTATGATAATCCTGGCATCCGTGGCGGAGCCAGAGGCCGCCAGACCGCGCACCACAGCGCCGAACATGCTCGGCGGAATTGCCATATAATGTAGTGGGCGGCTGGCACTGCCAAGTGCCAATTTCAAACGGCTATAAGTAGCAGCGTCGTTGTAATCACCATCGCAGTACTGAAGTTGCGCGGAGAGTTTGGCGAACGCTTTGGAGTCAATCCCGCCATTATCTTGAAGGCTGTCGTGAGCCCTTTGACGCAGCCGTTTAAGCGACCATCCCGCGCGGGCAACGCCAATAATCGGCATCTCCAAAGCGTCTGCCTTAATGAGCGCCTGCAGTGCAGGAAATATCTTTTTGTAAGCTAAATCGCCTGTTGCACCGAAGAAAACAAAGGCATCGGAACGGGGTATTGTCATCCGCCGGCTCCGTGATAGTAAAAAACTCAGCCACGTGTCGGCGGGGAAAGCGACAACGACCAATGCGTAATTCAACGCCGCGTTCTGCTTTTTGTTCCACGCCCTTGGAATTGCCGCTTTTTGACGAAAAGCGCTATTCGCGCCGGCTGCGTCTGAAATGACTCCAGAAGACGGCGGAGCGCTAAGAGATGCTCTGTCGTCTCAGCCTGGTCATCCGCTTGAAGCGCGCGGAATGCTGCGTCAATAGAATCGAGCGCAGCATTCACATCCGAACTTCGGCAGCACGGGAGTGCGGGATAACGCGTCATATCCAGCGCATCCGCATGCCGAATCCCCATGGTTCCATCCGCAATCGCCGCAACGAAACTCGGATCGGCGTGCAAATGGGCTGCAATGTCTGAAACCCGATCGCCGCGGCCCAGCAATCCTTTGATCGCCGGGACGTGGGACAAACAAAGGTTATGCACAACGGGCCCGCAGCGCAGGATTCCGCGATTGGAACACGAGCATCTCCTCGATGCAGTTCAGAATAGGCTTAACGAAGACCTGCAAGCAATGCGACGCCAGCGTGAGACTACGCTCAAGATGCGCATGGGGGCTACGCACTTGACGGAAGTAGGCAGGACCAACGCCTAGATTTGGTCTTTTAGGCCGCTACGAAGCAACTATTCTGGGCACTTGCAATTGGCGACTGCGGCCCATTACGCGGCCTCGACACGAAATCACGTCAGCAATGCCGGTCACACCGCCCCGTCGCTGCGGATCTGGCGGCCGTCTTTGATGCGCCGCGTGACACCCGCCTTATCGAAGAATTCCATGAGCGGCATGACCATGTGCCGGCTGACCTTCGTCGCCTCGCGATAGCGGCCGACGGTGAGAAGTTGCTCGGGGTGGGTGGCCGCCGAAATTTTGGCCTGGTCCGCCAACCGGGTAACGATGTCCGGCAACATGAAGTAAGCTTTGGAGACGCGTCTGAGCCGGCCGATGTGTCCGAGTT
This sequence comes from Hyphomicrobium sp., assembly GCA_031365865.1. Lineage (GTDB taxonomy): Bacteria > Pseudomonadota > Alphaproteobacteria > Rhizobiales > Hyphomicrobiaceae > Hyphomicrobium_B. The sequence continues at coordinate 1,442 of JANLYX010000096.1, forward strand.
TGGCAAGGAGCGGCAGAAGAGCTTCGGGCTGCAATTCAAGTTTGGCGGCAAGGTCGGTCACACGGGGCTGGTCGTAGCCGGCATTGCGGAGCACCTCCTCGATCTGCAGCCAAAGTGCCTCTTCGCCGTCGGAAAGTTTGACCTCGTGGCCGGGCAAATGCACGAGTTGGCCGTAACGCTCGAGTCTGCCGGTTTCAATCGATGCCTTAATGGCTTCGCGTACCAGGATGCGACGGCGCGGATCTTTTTCGAGCCGCACGATCTCTTCAATGGTTGCACCCGGACTATCGGCGTGGGTGCGCTGGTATTCGGCGAGCTGACTTTCGATGTCAGCTTGCAGATCGCTCCAGCGTTCCGTTGAAACGCCAAGTCGCGCCGGGCCACTGTGAACCTCGACCAGTCTGCTGTCTTTGCAGAGCGCTTCAGCCTCGATGTCCGTCAGATTCCGGCCGATGCGAAAGGTCTTGAGATCAACGCCGCCCGGCATCTCGCAAGCCAGAGCTCTCAGCACCTCGCGCGGATTTTCCTGATCCATGAGGGTAACGAGGTTCAAGCGTTCCGGCGTGCGGGCACCGCGCTTGGGTGGAGCGGGATCGATGACGTGCCCGCCGCCGATCGTACGCAGTGCCGATTGATCGCGGATGACGAAGCGGTCGCCAAAAACCGCACCGATTGGAGCGTCGAGTACAAGTTGTGCCAGCGCGGTTCCGCCCGGCTCAAGAGCCTTGTCTTCAACGAGCGCGATCCGGCCCGGGACATCGGCGGTCCCAAGGTGGACATGAACCGGGGTCCAATGCTTCAGCGCCCGAGTTTCCTGCGGCAAAAGCCGCAGCCAGACGTCGAGCCGTTGGGTCGGTGCGTGGATTTCAGGACTGAGGATCCAGTCGCCGCGGCGAACATCGTCCTTCGACAATTTTCGCGCCGTGAGATTAAGCGCGCAGCGCTGACCTGCTGTGGCGCTATCGGCCTCGCGATTTTCAGCGCGGATGCCGCGCACCCGCACTTCCGTTCCGGCCGGCGAATGAAAAAGCGTGTCGCTTGATTTGACGCGGCCTGCATAGACCGTACCCGTGACCACGAGACCAATGCCTTGGAGGTTAAAGCAGCGATCGACGGCGAGACGGAAATGTCCTTTTGCCTGACGCGCTGCAGTGGCGCGGGCGGCGGTGGCGAGATGCTGGCCCAGGTCCGCAATGCCCTCGCCGGTGATTGCGGAGCAGGGCATGACCGGCGCGTCTTCGAGCGAGGTGCCAAGCGCGAGGTTGCGGATTTGGTTTTCGACTTCCACCACGCGGCTCGAGTCAACGCGATCAATCTTGGTCAACGCGACGACACCGCGTTTGACCCCGATCAAGTCAATGACGGCTAAGTGTTCAAGCGTTTGCGGCATCACGCCGTCGTCGGCGGCGACCACCAACACGACGAAGTCGATGCCGAAGGCGCCAGCCAGCATGTTGTGAATGAGCTTCTCGTGGCCCGGAACGTCGAGAAAGCTGATCGAGGGCGCATCCGCGAAGTGTTGGTACGCAAAGCCCAGATCAACGGTTATGCCGCGCTTCTTTTCCTCCGGCAGCCGGTCGGCGTCCGTGCCCGTCAGCGCTTTGAGTAGCGACGTCTTGCCGTGGTCGATATGCCCTGCCGTGCCAACGATCATGGCTCAACCTTCAAACGCCCTGAGAGTTGCGAAACGCAGATTTGACTTTATCACGGCAGACTATGCCAGTAGTCTTATTGCGGGCAATAGAATTGGACGCAATACGCATGGCGGTCAAGTTGCATCTATCGGGAATGGGCGACGCGATAAGCGCCGATGCAGTGTGGGACGCTGGCGACCTCGGCTGCGGCGAACTCTTGTTGGCATTGCGCAAGCGGGTCAGTGCCATGCCCGGTCAGGTACTGGAGCTCGTGGCGAGAGATGCCGGAGCTTACCAGGACATTCCAGCTTGGTGCCGCGTCACTGGTAACCGGCTCTTACATACCGACCGCGAACGAGCAACCTATTGGATCCAATCGCGTGCTGACTGGAACTAGCCTTGACCACAACTCAGAACACTCCACGGACGAGCAAAGGGGAAAAGCCAACATGCCAGGAAAGTTCGTTATCAATCTTACGCGCGCCAAAGACGACGCCGACCGTGCCACGGTTGCCTTCGTTGTTGCGAATGCGGCGGTGGCGTCGGACAAGAAGACGCTTGTCTTTCTATCGACCGAGGGCGTGCGTCTCGCGCAGACAGGATACGCCGACGGCATTCATGAGGAGGGCTTTGCGTCCCTCAATGAGCTTATGACTAATTTTGTTGGCGCTGGAGGGGAAATCTACGTCTGCTCGCCGTGCTTCAAGAAACGTAAACTTGACGAAACCAAACTGGTGACCGGCGCGATCATCGTCGGCGGTGCCAAGCTTGTCGAATTCATGGGCGAGAGTGCACCCAGCATCAGCTTTTAAGGCTTGGCTATGGACAAAGCGGCCGAAGTCCTGAAACCCGCGGCGGCCCATACATTGGCGGCCGACGTCAGTTTTGATGGCGGCGATCTGGACTGCGGTAACGGCTTGCTGCTGCTTATCCGGCGCCATATCGACCCTTTGCCGCGCGGTGGGCTGCTCGAAATCCGCTCGACCGAAATTTCGGTCGATGAAGACCTTCCAGCCTGGTGCCGGATGACGAGCAACGATCTCATTTCGTGGACAAAGGCAGGCAAGCAGCGCAGTTTTTTAGTGTGCAAGGGCAAGCTCGGCGAGCGCGGGCAGATGAGCACGCTGCGGGTCAGCGTGGCATCGCAATCGGCTCCGGCCCCCGCACCAAGTGCTGTTCGTCAACACCTGCGTGTCGCGGCACCGCCTTTGCCGCCGCTGGCGATTACCGGCATCGGCAGTTGGCCGCGGCCAAGATGGATGATCGAGGCGATGCACGCGCATGTCGAAGGCCTACTCGGCGAGGCCGAATTCCAAGAGACAGCCAACGACGCGGTTAGGCTAATTCTCGCAGCCCAGCTGCGGGCCGGTGCCGATGTCGTGACAGATGGCGAACAGCGCCGCGACAGCTATGCAAGCTTCGTGGCGACCCGGCTGGAAAATTGCCAACTCATCCCGTTGACCGACCTTTTGCCCTTAGTCGACGACCCTGAAGACTTCGAGCGTGAATTGCGCGCGCTCGACGTTCCAGCGCACGAGATCCGCCACCCCGCCGTGTTCGGGCGCTTGCAACGGATCAAACCTCTCGCCGTGCATGAGTTGGATTTCGTACGCACGCTCACGGGCAAGCCCGTCAAGATCGCGCTGCCTGGACCCTATCTGCTGGCTCGGACGATGTGGCTCGAATGCCTATCCGAGAGGGCCTATGAAACCCGGGAGGAGCTGGCGGAGGATATCATCGTGGTTCTGCGCGAGGAATTGTCCGAATTGCTGGCGGCTGGCGCCTCGCTTGTGCAGTTCGACGAACCTGTGTTGTCCGAGGTTGTGTTCAGCGGTACGAAAAACAAGCGCAGCTTCATGTGCGGCGCGTTGTCGGAATCGCGCGGACCTGAACACGAGCTTGGCTTTGCGCGCGATCTCGTGAACGCGGTTGTCGCAGGTTTCCCTAAAGAGCGCGTCGGCGTTCATATGTGCCGGGGCAATTGGACGCCGGACGAGAGCGTGGCGCTGGCGGGCAGCTATGTGCCGCTAATCGAGACCCTTAGTGCCATGAACGTCGGCGCCTACCTGCTCGAAATGTGCACCCCGCGCGCGGGCGACATGAATGTGCTGAGGGAGTTGCCGTCTGATGCGCGGATTGGCGTTGGCGTCGTCAATCAGAAACATCAGGCAATCGAAGATTTGGACACGGTCACGGCCCGCATTACGGAAGCCGTCAATCTCTTCGGCACTGAGCGTCTGCTGCTACATCCCGATTGCGGATTTGCCACGTTCGCCGACAACCCAATTTGCTCGGCGGCGATTGCGGAAAACAAGTTAGCGGTCATAGCGCGGGCAGTAGAACGATTCCGCAAATAAAAGAGGGCTCCGTTTCCGGAGCCCTCCGATCGTGTTCGAAAGTGCGGCGAGCTTACTTTGCTGCGACCGACGTTTCGGCAAGTTCAAGCATCCACGTCTCATAGGGCGTGAACTTCACCCGGTTCGAGACGGCGTAGAGCTGGTTCGGCGAGATCAAGAACACGGCAGGCGCCGTGTCGTAAGCCCACTGCTCCATATCCGACATCACCTTCGCTTGAGCTGCAGGATCGGGATTCGAGAGCGCCTTGGCGTAAAGCGCGTCGAACGCCGAACTGTCAGCAGAAGCCAGGAACCCGCCGCCCTTCGCGAAGAATTCGCGATAGACGACGCCAGCAGCAAAGCCGGGCGACCAGTCGAAGTGTTCGACCAGATTGATGTCCCAGTCGTCGCCCTTGCCGTCGTACGCCGTGGCGGCAACGCCGGCTTTTGCCAAGCTTGCAGTCATGGAATCGACGATTGCTTTCGAGCCGCCTTTGATGGCGACCGACTTCAAGCCTGCTTTCTCGAACACGGCTTTGGCCGCGCCCGGGTCGAAGGCGTAGGGTTTCAGGCTGGCATTGACGCCGACACGGCCTGGCTGGATCATAGCGGCGACCACGGAGCCGTAGCCCGCCACGCCGTCTTTCACCACTGCGTCCTTGTCGATGGCCATATTCAGAGCCTTGCGCACCGCCACATCAGCTAAGGGTCCGCCCTTCTTCTGGTTGATGACACCAGCAAGGACAGTCTTGGCTTTGTTGGCAACGATCTTGGCTTTGTCGCTCTTGAAGGCTTTGGCTTCATCGACCGTGAGATTGGTCACGATATCGACTTTTCCATCGCCAGCCGCAACGGACGCAATGGCGTCGGACCTCGATATGATATTATCGAAGACGATGCGGGCTTTAGGAGTACGATCTTTATTCCAGTAGGCGGTGTTTGGCTCCAGAACAACTTCCGGCGACCGCTTTGCGAGCGTCGAAACACCAGTTTTGAGTACAAACGGACCAGTCCCCCACGGACCAGCTGCGTCAATCACTCACCAATGGCCTTCGGCGTTCTTCTTTTCCTTGTCCACGAAGCCGAGCTTGTCCCAGAAGGCGGACGAGCCGACGTGCATGCCACGGAACTTCATCATTGCCGCACCATCCGGATTGGGGAAGGTGAAGCGCACGGTGTAATCATCGACCACATCGAGCTTTGTTGCTTTGTCGAAGTTTAGGAACCCACCCGGCGGATGCGGATTGTCCCATCTTTGCACTTCATCGAACGACCGGCGGAATACCTTCGCGTTGAAGGCCTCGCCGTCCTGGAATTTTACGCCCTGACGGAGCTTGAATTCCACGGTTTTGTCGTCGATCCACTTCCAGCTTTCAGCAAGACCGGGCGCCATGTTGCCTTTGTCATCCACGCGGATGAGCTCTTCCATGGTGCTCCAAGTTACCGAAAGCCAGTTGACCGGTGAGGTGTCAACCACCGTCACCGTGTTGCTCGCATCCCACGCCGCATAGGCGAAGGAAGGCGAGCAGGCGAGTGCCAAGCCAAAGGCAGCGGCTTTGAGGCCACGACCCAAGCCCGGCAGAGCGCCAGCGGTCTTCTGGTTTCTAGTCATCGTTCCTCCTTGAAGTCCCGCTGTTAGCAGCGGGATGAGTGAGCCTTAGCCGCCGAGCAGAGGGGTTATGATCCCCTGAACCCGGCCTTCCTTGGACTCACCGATTATCCTGTCGGCGATTTTGCCGTCCCGGCCGATAACGACCAGAAACGGAATGCCGCCGACAGAATTCCCTAAATCTTTGCTGAGCTGGATAGCCTCGCGGCCGCCATAAACGATCTGATACGGCAAGCCGTTTTTCGCGACAAAATCTTTAACCTTGTCGGCATTATCCATGGCGACGCCAAGCACTTCGAGACCCTTGTCATGGTTCTTTTCATAAAGCGCCTTGAGTTCCGCGCCTTCTTTCACACACGGCTCGCACCATGTCGCCCAGAAATAGACGACGGCGATCTTCCCCTTAAGGCCCTCGAATTTCTGCATGGTTCCAGTGAGGTCTTTGAAGCTTGCCGACCACAGCGCACTAGCGTCGCTAGTTGGCTTTGCGTCTTCGGCCCGGCTGCTTCCGGGGCCGCCAGAAATGAGCGCGACCATGATTATCATGACCGCTGCCGCAGCGGTGCGCTTGCGGTGAGAACAGTCAGCTGCAGGTGTTTTTAAGGAGACCGACATTTATGATCCTTGATGTGATCTGGTTGTTCAAGACGGCGATTTTGAAGCACCCGAAGCTTTGTCAATCGCGTTCAGCACGGCATCTTTAGTCAGAAGTTCGGGCAGGAGAATTCCAGCGGGAGCGCCAGGGCCATAGACGACATTGAGCGGAATGCCGTAGCGGCCGAAGCTCGACAGGAATGTTGAAATCTTTGCGTCCGGCGACGTCCAATCGGCCTTCATAGGCACGGCTGCCGCGCCGATGCGCTGGCTAACCGTGTCGGTATTGATAACCAGTTTTTTGTTTGATTTGCACACCACGCACCAGTCGGCCGTGACATCGACAAAGACCGTCTTGCCTTGCGAAACCAAACTCTTGATCCGGTCGCGATCAAAGTTCGTCCAGGCGATTTTGCCGTGTTCCTCGATGCCCGCAAGTTCCGACGTATGTGAGGATTTGAGCCCCAGTGGCAGGGCAATGGCGGCCACAGCCAAAAGTGCGGCAGCCGCGCGGCCGGTAAATTGCGGAAACTTTGGTGACAAAGTGTGGACGGCCAAAGCAACGACCATCGCGCCAATCAATCCGGCAACCGCTATCGTCGCGTTAAGGCCGATCTGGTTGGGCAAGATCGAAAGCAGCCAAACCGCAGTACCGGCAAGCGCAAGGCCGAGAACTTGCCTCAAGCGGACCATCCACATGCCGGGCTTGGGGATATAGCGCGCAACAGAGGGAAAAGCAGCAATCGCCAAGTAGGGGAGTGCGAGCCCGACACCCAGTGCGAAGAAAATCATCAAGATTTGAGGCGTCCCGCCAGCAAGGGCAAAACCAACCGCAGTGCCCACAAACGGCGCGGAGCACGGCGTCGCCAGCAGCGTCGCGAACGCGCCAATCACAAAGTTGCCGATAATGCCGCTGTCGCCGTCGCCGGCTGAACCAGCGAAGTTGGAGAGCGACGAGGGCAGTATGATCTCAAAAAAGCCCCACATATTACATGCGAACAGTGCGACGATCACCGCGATAGCTGCAATAAACACCGGCTGCTGGAATTGAATGCCCCAGCCGACCGCAAGCCCGGCGGATTTCAGCCCGATGAGGGCGGCGGCGATCAGCATAAGCGAAAATACGATGCCCGCCGCCGTCGCCAGGAAGTTGACGCGAACGCGGGATGGCGGCGCGTCACCATGATCGACAAGCGACATGAGCTTTAACGACAAAACCGGCAACACGCAGGGCATGAGATTGAGGACGAGGCCGCCGAGCAGCGCGAAAGCAAACATCAGGGCGTTTAGCGAAAGCGAGTGACCGAGCCCTGGACCGCTCCCTGCTAAAATCTTGGCGGTGTGCTCGCTCGCATGTTCACCATCGATCAACGTCAGTGTCACCGCACGCCCGGCGAGCGACGTGCCAGGCGGCAGATCACTCGTCACCGGCAAAGTGAAGATGGCTTTGTGCCCACCTTCGGCAAGGCTGACGGACGGCGGGCCGAACGCGGCGGCGGGATCGACTTCGGCGAGAATGTCGGGAGCGGTGAACACCTCGTCTTTGTGCACAACGCTCACTTCAAGAGCGTGCTTGCCGTTACTTTCGCGCGCCGTCACCTGGCTGACTTCAAGACCGCTGGCGGCGCCCGCGACCGGCACCTGCGATTGAAACTGGTTGAGCAGCTGGGCTTGCGGTCCGGGTTCTGCCCCCCCTGCTGGGATCGAGAGCGCCAAATCGAGACTTTGGGGAACACAAATTTTCTCGCAGACCAAGACATCGACTTTGGCCTTCAGATCCACGGCCCGGCCCGGCTCAACCGTCGTCACACCAACCGGAAACACGACGTAATCTTTGTACCCGAAGGTCTGACTGTTGAACAACGTGAAGCGGTGCGGTCGCGGGTAGCTTAGCACTGCCGCTTTCAGGTTTGCCGATCCGGTCCAGTCGAGCACCGGCGGCAGACCGGCATCTCCCGGCGAGCGCCAGTACGTTTTCCAGCCTTCTTTAAGACGAAGTTCAATACCGGCGGGAACCTCTGCAAGCTGGCCCGTACCCTCCACCGCCGAAACAAGCCGGGCTTCAACAAATTCGAGTTTTTGCCATTCGCCAGCTGCTGCTTGGGCGCTTACATTACTTGCGAATAATGCAAACAATGCCGCCAGTGCCAGCGATATGGCCGAAGCAATCAAAGACGTTAGGTTTCGACCGGTCACGTGGGTCTCCGCAGGCGGGCCAAAATTCCACAGACTCATACGCTCAAAAAAACTGAACGGGCGGCATCCCCCACGGACAAACCGAGGCCACTCTAGGCCGCAAAAACCTTGCGCGCAATCCTTCTGCCCGGTAGCGTGCCAAAAAATCTGGCCGAAAGACCCGTCCTCTGGCAAATCAAGCAAAATCAGCGCCGTTCCGGCTGCCCTCCGTGGACGAGGTGTTGCGCCATGAGGTCGGTTCGGTGGCCTCAACGCGGTTTGGCCGGGCGGCAACCGTTGCCGCTGTCCGCCAGGCTTTGGACGGTTTTCGGGCCCTGGCGCTGGCCGGTGTGCAAGGCAGGGTCGATGCCCAGGCGGCTGCAGTCGAGGCCGCAAACCGCCTAGAAGCCGGCGATGCCCGCAACCTCCGCCGCGTATTTAATCTCACCGGTACGGTGCTGCACACCAACCTTGGCCGGGCTCTCTATGCCGAAGAGGCGATCGCGGCAGCTGTTGAAGCCATGCGGTCACCCGTGGCGTTGGAGTATGATTTGGCCGGTGGCACGCGTGGCGAACGGGACGACGCAGTGCGCGGATTGCTTTGCGAATTGACCGGTGCCGAGGATGCTCTCGCGGTCAATAACAACGCGGCCGCCGTCATCTTGGTCCTCAACACACTGGCCGCAGGCAGGGAAACGGTTGTCTCGCGCGGCGAACTGATCGAGATCGGCGGCGCCTTTCGCATGCCCGACATCATGGCGCGCGCCGCGACCAAGCTGGTCGAAATCGGCACCACCAACCGCACGCACCTGCGCGACTATGAGGGTGCCATTGGCCCGGCGACGGGCTGTGTCCTGAAGGTCCACACGTCCAATTATTTGATCCAGGGCTTTACCAAAGAGGTTGGTGCCCAAGAACTGTCAGCCTTGGCCAAACAGAAATCGGTGCCGTTCGTCGATGATCTGGGTTCGGGCACGCTGGTTGATCTGACGAAATACGGCCTGCGGGCTGAGCGCACCGTCCAAGATGCCATTAAGGATGGCGCCGATCTCGTGACGTTCTCGGGTGACAAGTTGCTGGGCGGGCCGCAGGCCGGCTTCATCGTAGGGCGCAAGGATCTGGTGCGCGCCTGCGCCAAAAGCCCGTTCAAGCGCGCCATGCGCCTGGATAAGGTGCGCCTCGCCGCGCTCGAAGCCACGTTGCGCCTGTATCGCGATCCGGATCATTTGGCGGAACGGCTGCCGACGCTCAGAATGTTGACAGCATCTGTTGACGCCCTAGAAGCGGCAGCTCATCGACTGTTGGCTCCGGTGCAACAGGCCGTTGGCGCGCTGTACAACGTGACGGTCACAGAATGCGCCAGCCAAATCGGCTCTGGCGCTTTGCCGTTGGAAACCATTGCAAGCCGCGGACTGGCGCTAACACCCGTTGAGGTCAAAAAATCCGGCCGTCATCTGGAGGCGTTGGGCAAAGCGCTTCGGGCACTGCCCGTGCCCATCATCGGCCGTATCGCAGACGGTGCCATGATCTTCGATCTGCGAACACTCGATGACGAAGAAAGGTTTAGAGAGCAGATGGGTACGTTTGTTTTCAGCTACGAGGAGGCCAAAACTTAGCCGCGCTCGGTGTTCGCCGTGTACGCAATTGGAGGAGAAGCGTTCCCCGGTGGGGCGTCCGGACTTCAAATCCGGGAGAGGCGGCTCAAGCTGCGTCTGGTGGGTTCGACTCCCACTCTCCTTCGCCAGCGTTTTGACTGGGTTCTCTGCATGAGTTGTACTAAGCGCTAGTGATGCAATCCTCCTCCGCCCCCATAACCACTGACATCGTGCTGCTTGGCGGCGGGCATGCGCATGTGTTCGTGCTGAAATCGTTTGGCATGAACCCCATTCCAGGTGTGCGGCTAACCCTGATCGCCAAGGAACTGGCGGCGCCCTATTCGGGCATGCTGCCGGGGTTCGTCGCCGGCCACTACACGCTGGATGAGTGCCAGATCGATCTCATTCGCCTCGCCCGCTTTGCCGGTGCCCGTGTTATTCATGGCGCTGCCTTCGGCATCGATCGCAAAGAGAAGCGCGTGTCTATCCAAGGTCGCCCATCCGTTCGCTACGATTTCCTATCCATTGACGTCGGCATCACGCCGCTCACCAGCGAGATTGCGGGCGTGGTGGAGCACGCCATCGTGGTCAAACCGGTTTCTGTCTTCGCGCCGAAGTGGCAAACGCTCGAAGCCAAAGCGCTAACGAAAGGCGGTCCCCGACATATCGTGGCCATCGGCGGTGGCGCGGCAGGCGTCGAACTGATCCTAGCGGCGCGCCATCGGTTGCGGAGCCTCGCCCAGGCGGCGGGCATCGCTCCCGATGCGTTTTCCTTCACTCTGATCGCTGGCGGCCTGCTGCTGCCCAGCCACAACGCCCGCGCCCGCGCGCTGGCCCGTAAGGTGCTGGCGGAGGCGAGCGTGGAGATCATCGAGAACGATCTCGCAACCCGAATTTCGGAGAGCGCTGTGACACTTGCGGGCGGGCGAACCGTAGCGGCCGACACTGTACTGGTCTCGACCAAGGCCGCCGCACCCGCTTGGTTCGCCAAAACCGATCTGCCGCGCGACAGCGAAGGCTTTCTTGCCGTTCGCCCGACCTTGCAGGTATTGAATGATGATACCATTTTCGCGGTTGGAGATTGTTCCACTGTGCTCGAACATCCGCGACCGAAGTCAGGCGTGTTCGCCGTGCGGCAGGGTCCTAAAGTTGCGGCCAACTTACGCCGTTGCGCAGATCGGGAACCAGCCCATTCGTTCGTGCCCCAAAAGCATTTTCTGACGTTGCTGTCGCTGGGCGGCAAACGCGCTGTCGCGTCGCGCGGGCCGTTTGCGGCTGAGGGCGCTTGGGCCTGGAGTTGGAAAGACAAGATCGATCGCGCGTTCATGCAGAAATTCGAGACGCTGCCGGCGATGGCCGATAGCGAGAGTGAAAATGCCATGCGCTGCGGCGGATGCGCCGCAAAAGTCGGGCCGGAAACCTTGGCGCGGGCCTTGGACCGGCTGGGTGCCGGCGGCCGCACCCAACAGGCCCGCGAAGACGCGGCCGTCATCGACGATGGTGGTGACACGCTGAGACTTGAAACCGTTGACTTCTTCCGAGCTTTTTGGCCAGATCCTTACGTCCTCGGTGAGATCGCGGCCAACCACGCGCTGAGCGACATCTACGCCATGGGCGGCGCACCCAAAACCGCGCAAGCCATCGCCGTGCTGCCTCACGCACACCCGAAAATCGTTGAAGAAGATCTCTTTCAACTGCTCGCCGGCGCCCGCGCCGCGTTTGATCGCGAAGGCGTGGACCTCATCGGCGGACATTCCAGCGAAGGTGCTGAGCTATCGGTGGGCTTCGCAGTTTCCGGATTGGTCGCGCGTGAAAAACTTATGCGCAAAGGTGGACTGAAGCCGGGCAACAAACTGATCCTGACCAAGCCAATCGGTACCGGCATCCTATTTGCCGCCGAAATGCGCGGCCAAGCCAAGGCCGGTGCCATCGAAGCCGCGCTTGCTGGGATGCGGCAGTCCAATCGCGCCGCTGCGGAGTGCCTGGCCCGGCACGGCGCAACGGCTTCGACCGACGTCACCGGCTTTGGCTTGGCAGGACACCTGCTCGATATGCTATGTGCGTCCGGCTTAGCCGCAGACATCGATTTGGCCGCGATCAAGTCCTACCCTCAAACGACGGCTCTCGCGAACGGCGGCGTGGCCTCGACACTGCTGCCAGAAAATCTCAACCTTGCCGGGCAGCTGATCAGCGAGCCGCCGCTTTCTGACGCCATGCTTGCCCTCCTCTTCGATCCACAAACATCGGGTGGGCTGCTGGCCGGTGTTGCGCCAGACCAAGCGCAACTGTGTCTCGACGATCTCAAAGGCTGCGGATTTATGGACGCCGCTGTCATAGGGGAAGTTGTGCCAATTCGCGAAGAGTCAAGATGGCGAATTCGCCTGACAGAACCGCTTCAAAAATGAAGTCAATAGCCTGCCCATTCTGATATCTATCCTGCGCATTCGGCGCCAAGACGGCCAACAATGTCCATAAAGTTTACACGAAATGCCAGAATTTCAGTTTGAGTCATGTCGAGGCGGTAGGCGACAAAACGGCGTGCATCGAGCGCTTTGTTTTGCAAATCTAATCCCTTGGGGCATAGCCAGACCCTCACCTCGCGCTCGTCGGAAGTGCTACGTTGGCGCCGAACAATTTTCATTCCTTCGAGTCTTTTGACGAGCGGCGTGAGCGTTCCACTGTCGAGCACGAGACGGCGGCCAATTTCCGATATCGTTAACCCATCGTTCTCCCACAATACGATGAGAACCAGATATTGCGGGTACGTCAGGCCTATGGAATGGAGTTTCTCTCGGTACGCTCTCGTTATCATGCGCGTTGCAGCGTAGATCGCAAAACAAAGCTGATTGTCAAGTTTTAGCAGCTCGTGTCCGGCGGGGCGAGGCGGCGCACTTTTGGTCGCTCTCTTCACTTGAAGTCCTCACCGTTCGCATTGGCGGATCCGGGTTAGCGGCCTGTTTGTCGCTGTTTTCTGATCTTCAAATCCACTAAGACCGCTTCTAGACTAAGCTAGAAGCTCATGCGCCGTCCATCAGAGGGTTCAATAATGTTTCATAATTTTAAGGGGATTTATCGTCCGGCTGCAGTCTACTTGGTATTTTTGGCGGTTATTTTTCCGGCAAGGGCTTTCGCCGGCGGTGACCCTGTGAAGGGCGTTCGCACCTTCCACAATGTGTGTTCGCCTTGCCATTCCATTGCGCCCGGCAAGCACATGACGGGCCCAAGTCTCAACGGTATCGTTGGGCGCAAATCCGGACAAGCCGAAGGCTTCGAGCGCTACTCGATGGCCCTGCCCAAGGCGGCGATCGAATGGAACGAGCAAACGCTTGCGACATGGCTCGCCAATCCGCAAGCCATGATCGCGGGAAATAGCATGACTGCACTGGTCGGCGATGAAACGGACCGCAATGATATCGTGGCCTATCTGCTCGCCACCCAAACGCCAGGCGCCGCGCCGCGCGACGATATTCCAAAACCGCACGAACAGACCAACGACTTGAAATCGGCGGGTCCTGCGACGCGTATCGCCGCCATCAGCATCTGCCGCGACACCTATACCGTTAAAGTGGAGAACGGCACGACGCTACTTTATTGGGAGCCGAACCTGCGTTTCAAGACGGACTCTGGTGTCAACGGCCCGCCCCCCGGGAAACCTGTTCTTGTTCCAACCGGCATGCAAGGAGACCGCTCCTATGTGATCTTCGCTTCCGCACAAGAGATCAGCGCATTCATTCATGCAGAGTGCGCGAAACCCTAAGCCCGGCTACCACTCACCGCGGACGGGCACGTGCTTTGGTATGATTTGAATTGCGCACAAAATATTTTGGAGGCACAAGTACCCCAAAAACCGGTCGGGAGAAGAATTGCCATGAAAATCACGAGACGAGACGTGTTAGCGTCGGCTGTGGCGCTGCCGGCGGCGGTTGCCTTGCCGGGACGTGCCAAGGCCGAAACGGCGTTCATTGCAAAACCCGGTTCGTGGCGCGCATTCGAGATTGTGACACGCATCGAAGTCACTAAGCCGGAAGGCAAGGTGCAAGCCTGGATACCTGTTCCCTCCGTCAATGAAGCCGAGTGGTTCAAGTCAGGCGAAAGCACATGGGTTGCCGCCAACGCCGAAGCAGCCATAAAAACCGACGCCAAATCGGGTGCCAAGATGCTGCACGCCGTCTGGCCCGAAGGCACTTCCGCACCTGTTGTCGAGGTGACCAGCCGCTTCTCATCGCGCGACCGGTCTATCAACCTTTCAGCTCCACCGTCCGCAACGACGATCTCGGCCGAAGACCGCATGCGCTATACGGCTGCAACGGAACTTATTCCCGTCACCGGACTGGTCAAAGAGACTGCGGACAAGATCACTGCCGGCGCGTCGTCCGATCTCGACAAGGCCCGGAAGATTTACAACTGGGTCGTCGACAACACCTTCCGCAATCCGAAGACTCGGGGATGCGGGCTCGGCGACATCACGTTCTTGCTGAAATCGGGCGATCTGTCAGGAAAGTGCGCTGATCTGAACGCGCTCTTCGTCGGGCTTGCGCGCGCTTCTGGCCTACCAGCACGCGACATCTACGGTTTGCGCGTCGCGCCCTCGAAATTTGGCTACAAGTCACTCGGCCCCTCGACTGCGGTCGTGACCAAGTCCCAGCATTGCCGTGCTGATGTTTTTGTCGATGGATACGACTGGATTCCGGCCGACCCGGCAGACGTGCGCAAAGTCGTGCTCGAAGAACCGCCGGGTAATCTGCCCCTTAGCGATGCCAAGGTGTCTGCCGCGCGTCAAACTTTATTCGGGGCTTATGAAATGAACTGGCTTGCCTATAACTTCGCGAGCGACGTTGCTCTTCCAGGCTCAAGCGGGCCAAAGATTGCGTTCCTCATGTACCCGCAGGCCGAGACGGCCGCAGGCCGGTTGGACTGCCTTGATCCCGACGCCATGAAGTATACGATCATGGCCAAGGAATTGACCACGTGACAGCTATGCGCCGTCTCTCGCCGGTCACACGGTCGACGGCGCCATTCACTTCATCCGTACTGCCGGCCTAAGTCCTCTCGAAAATAGCGGCGATGCCCTGGCCGCCGCCGATGCACATCGTTACGAGACCATAGCGAGCACCTGTCCGCTGCATTTCGTAGATGAGCTTGGTGGTAATGATCGCTCCTGTCGCGCCAACAGGGTGTCCGAGCGAAATACCGCTTCCGTTGGGATTGACCTTCTCCGGATCGAACCCGAGTTCGCGCGAAACGGCGCAAGCCTGTGCGGCAAATGCCTCGTTCGCCTCGATGACATCGATATCCGCAATCTTGAGGCCCGCGCGTTCCAGCGCCTTGCGCGTCGCGGGTACGGGGCCGATTCCCATATAGGCTGGATCGACTCCGGCATGCGCGTAGGCGACGAGACGCGCCATAGGCTTCAGGCCCTGCGCCTTAACCGCCTTCTCACTCGCAAGAACGAGCGCCGCCGCACCGTCGTTGATGCCCGACGCATTGCCCGCGGTCACGCTGCCGTCGCGCTTGAAGACGGGTTTGAGCTTGGAGAAGTCCTCAGCCTTTGCATCCACGCGCACATATTCGTCGGTATCGAAGGCCATGACCTTGCCCTTGGCCTTAACTTCGATGGGAACAATCTGATCCTTGAAAAGGCCCTCGCGGTTGGCGCGGGCAGCGCGCAGCTGGCTCACGAGCGCGAGCGCATCCTGATCGTCCCGGGTGATCCGGTAGCGCTCGGCAACATTCTCCGCCGTTACGCCCATGTGCACCCGGTTGAACGGATCGGTCAGCGCGCCTATCATGGTGTCGATGACGGCAATGTCGCCCATCTTCTGGCCGAAGCGGGCCGCCGTTACGAGATGCGGCGCGCGGCTCATGACCTCCACACCGCCACCAACCGCCACCTCGCAATCGCCCAGCATGATCGCTT
Source organism: Hyphomicrobium sp. (assembly GCA_031365865.1). Taxonomy (GTDB): domain Bacteria; phylum Pseudomonadota; class Alphaproteobacteria; order Rhizobiales; family Hyphomicrobiaceae; genus Hyphomicrobium_B. Next base: position 17,302 of record JANLYX010000096.1, read on the forward strand.
GCGACGCGGAGATAATAGCCTGCAAACCAGAGCCGCAGAGGCGATTGACCGTTAATGCGGGGGTCTCGACGGGAATCCCGGCGTTCACGGCCGCAACGCGCGACACATAGGCGTCTTCGGGCACCGTCGGCACAACCTGTCCGAAGACGACGTGGCCGATCCCCGCTGGATCTAAGGCGGCACGCAAAATTGCAGCGCGCGTAACCGTGGCGCCGAGTGCACAGGGAGGAGACTCCTTGAGGCTTCCGCCAAAGTTTCCGATGGCGGTGCGCTGAGCGGCAACGACGAAGACGGAGGTCATCACAAGTTCCTATCTATACCCGATTTCAAAACCTTTGACGAACGCGGCTGAGAGGCCTGCGATTTCGGGCGCGCATTTTCGACACGGGCAATGAAAATTTGCCCGGCTTTGGTAATGTGCGCGCGCGCGAGGTCTTCGGCCTTTGTGCAATTGCCGCGAATGATCGCCTGCAGAATGGCTTCGTGCTGATCCCAAATCTTGCGGGGCGTTTCATCTTTAAGAAGCACTTCACCCATGAGACGGCGCTGATGCGCCCAGTAGGGTTGCATCGTTTCCTTAATCAGCCGGTTGCCCGAGATATCGTAGAGGAATTCGTGAAAGCTCATGTCGGCGGCGATGAGCTTTGCGACGGAAGCTTCGCGCTCGGCTTTGCGGCCCTCATCGATGAACTTGGGGCCAAGCTTTGCGGCTGCTTTGGCTCCCCGTTCGGCAGCTAGCCGGCAGGCGAGCGCCTCGGCGGCAGCGCGCATCTCGAACAGGTCGCGTACGAAGTCTGGCTCGATGGGTGCCAGCTCTAGTCCGCGTCCGGGAGCGTCCCGCAGCAAGCCTTGATTGCGTAGAAGCATTAGGGCCTGTTGCACGGGCTGGCGCGAGACCCCCAGAGTCTTGGCAAGATCATCCTGGATGAGGCGCGGATTATCCCTGAGGCGGCCGGCGATGATCTCGGAGAGAATCTCCTCGTACACCTGCTCGGTCAGGCTCGGCTGATTTGCCAGAGGTCGCACGTGGTAGGCTCCTTGGTGCTGCTCATGGCACCATAAACACGCCGAGGGGCACGCACAACCGAATTCTGAATTCAGAATGCGCTTGCGTGAATTCTGAATTCAAAGTATGCGTTGCCGAGGCAAGTAAGCCCGCCAAATCGGGGAGCAGGGAGTGTGACAAAGCTAAGCCGCAGACGTCTCATGACCGGCGCGGCCCTCGCGGCTGCATCCGCGTGCGTGAGCATCCCGGCGGCCAGGGCGCAGGCACGCGCGCTGCGGCTCAAGCTTGGCAACGACTTGCCCGCCGCACACCCGGTCAACGTCCGTCTGCGCGAGGCGATCGCTGCGATCAATGCTGAAACGCAAGGCGCCGTTGCGATTGAGCTGTTTCCCAACAATCAGCTGGGCGGCGACCCCAGCATGCTGTCGCAGATCCGGTCGGGCGCGCTGGAGTTGGCGACGTTTCCCGGAACCGTCATCTCGACCCTCGTGCCGTCCATGGCGCTGCCCGGCATCGGCTTTGCTTATTCAGGCTACGAGACCGTCTGGGACTCGATGGATGGCGAACTCGGCAGTTACTTGCGCACGCAATTGGCCAAGACGGAGATCCATCCCTTCGATGCGGTCTGGGACAATGGCTTCCGGCAAATCACCACGAGCACCAAACCCATTGTCACACCGGCCGATCTTGTGAACTTCAAGATCCGCGTTCCCGTCGTTCCCCTGTGGGTCGCGATGTTCAAGGCTTTGCAAGCAGCCCCCGTCAGCATTCCGCTCAACGAGGCGTATTCCTCGTTGCAGACACGCATCGCCGACGGACAGGAGAACCCGCTGTCGCTGATCAACATCGCAAAGTTCTACGAAGTGCAGAAGTACTGCTCCTTGACGAACCATGCGTGGGACGGATTCTGGCTGGTTGCCAATGAGCACAAATGGCGGGACTTACCGCAGGACGTACAGGCGATCTTGAATAAGCACCTCAATGGTGCGGCTTTGAAAGAGCGCTCCGACATCGCGCAAGCCAATGTCACGCTGCGCAAGGATCTCGAAGCCAAAGGTTTGATTTTTGCGGCCATCGATCCAACAGCCTTCCGCCAAGCGCTGGCCGCCAGCGGCTTTTATGCGAGCGCCCGGGAGAAGTTCGGCGTTGATGCGTGGGCGCTCCTCGAAAAATTCACTGGGCACCTGGGGTAAGGCGATGGATCTTGTGCCGGCTGATACCTCTGTACGCCCCGGTCAGACCGCGCGGGCCGCAGCGTTTCTTGGCAGGGTCGTGGAGTTTACCGCCGCCGCCCTCGTCGCCGTCGAGATCGTCATCCTGTTTGCTGGCGTCTTTGCCCGGTATGTCCTTCATAGTCCTCTCGCCTGGGTGGACGAGCTCGCCTCAATCCTGTTCCTGTGGCTCGCCATGTTAGGCGCCGCCATCGCATTGCAGCGTGGCGAGCACATGCGCATGACAGCCGCGTTGAATCGATACGGCGAAAAAACGAGAGCCGTGCTGGAGACTCTCGCCATCGCAGCGGCATTTGTGTTCCTCGCACTCATCCTGCCGTCCGCGATTGGCTATACGCATGAGGAGCACGCCATCCGGACGCCGGCACTTGCCATGCCAAACTCCTGGCGCGTCGCGGCGATGCCTGCCGGCATTGCGCTGATGCTTGTTTTTTCTGGCTTTAAATTGGCGCGCACGCCCTACGCGCTTGCAACTCTTGCCGCGACGGCGGGCGTCCTCGCACTCTTGTACGCGGGTGCTTCACTCTTCGCAGGCGCTGGCAATCTTAACCTCATCATCTTCTTCGTTGCCGCCATTTCCGGCTGCGTGCTCGCCGGCATTCCAATTGCCTTCGCGTTTGCAATCACGACCTTCGCCTATCTCGCGGTCACGACCGACGTTCCTTTGTCCATCATTCCTAGCCGGATGGACGAAGGCATGAGCCACCTCATCCTGCTGTCCATCCCACTCTTCGTGTTCCTCGGAAAGCTCGTCGAGATGACCGGTATGGCCAAGGCGATGGTCGAGTTCCTCGCCTCCCTCCTCGGCCACGTACGCGGCGGGCTGCAATATGTTCTGATCGCAGCGATGTATTTGGTATCTGGTATTTCAGGTTCAAAAGTTGCCGATATGGCGGCTGTTGCCCCAGTGCTCTTTCCAGAGATGCGCAAACGCGGCGCACGCGACGGCGATCTCATCGCGCTTCTCTCTGCGACCGGCGCGCAGACGGAAACCGTTCCGCCCTCAATCGTTCTCATTACCATCGGGTCTGTGACCGGCGTCTCGATCGCAAGTCTGTTCACGGGCGGTCTCGTGCCCGCTCTCGTGCTGGGCACGATCCTGTGCGTGCTGGTATTCTGGCGCTCGCGCAACGACGACCTGAGCCACGTCCGCCGTGCATCCGCCAAAGAGATCGGCCGTGCGCTCGCCGTTGCCGCACCCGCCATCGCGCTGCCCTTTGTCATTCGCACAGCCGTCGTCGAAGGGGTGGCGACCGCAACCGAAGTGTCAACCCTTGGCATTGCTTATTGCGTGCTCGCGGGTCTTCTCGTCTATCGCCGTTTCGAATGGCAACGCCTGGGCGCGTTGCTGGTGGAGACAGCTTCGCTCTCCGGCGCCATTCTGCTGATTATCGGCACGGCGACGGCCATGGCCTGGGCTTTGACCCAATCGGGCTTTTCCCACCAACTCGCCGACGCGATGTCCAAAGTGCCGGGCGGCGCCCTCGGCTTCATCGTCGTCTCGATCATTGCCTTTATCGTTCTCGGCAGCGTCCTAGAGGGAATTCCGGCCATCGTCCTATTCGGCCCGATGCTCTTCCCGATCGCAAAATCTCTCGGCATCCATCCGGTGCATTATTCCATGATCGTCGTGCTCGCGATGGGGATCGGACTGTTCTCGCCGCCCTTCGGCGTCGGCTATTACGCGGCGTGTGCCATCGGCAAGGTGGACCCTGACAAGGGCATGCGCGAGATTGGACCCTACGTCGCAGCTTTGTTCGTGGGCGTCATCATCGTCGCCGCCTTTCCCTTCCTCTCTACGGGCCTCCTCAAATGATGCTCTTTGCCGAAACAGTGGGACACGACTGACATGGACCTTCTCAACATCGGAAGCATGTTGAGCGCTCATGCGCGGCTTTTCCCCGGCAAGACCGGCGCCCGCGACCTCGAGCGTTCGCTCACCTTCCGTCAGTGGAACGCGCGCGCCTGCCGCTTGGCGAATGCTCTTCTCGGCCTCGGTCTTCGCAAGGGCGACCGCATCGCTGTTCTCGCTTACAATTGCCTCGAATGGGCGGAGATTTATGCGGCCACGGCGAAGGCGGGATTGGTCACGGTTCCGGTGAACTTCCGCCTCACAGCGCGTGAAGCAGCCTACATCATCGAGAACGCCGAAGTCTCCGCGATCATCGTGCAGGATGACCTCCTCGGCGTCGTCGAGGAGATGGGACCTGGCCTATCCGTCGCGCGCGATCGCATCATCCATTTTGGCGGTGCGCCGATGTCAGGATACCGCGACTATGAAGCTTTGATGGGCGCGGCGAGCGATGCCGAACCGCAGCAGCACCATTCCTTGGCCGATCCCTGGACGCTCATGTACACGTCGGGCACCACGGGAAATCCCAAAGGGGCCGTCCGCAGCCATCAAGGTGCCGCCAACATGGCGCTCGTGACGGCAATCGAGCTTGGGCTCAGTCGCGATGACGGTGCCTTGCTCGTCATGCCGATGTGCCACGCAAACTCGCTCTACTTCTTCGGCGCGTTCGCCTATTGCGGCGCCTCCACCACGATCTACTCGCGTAAAAGCTTCGACCCGGAGGAGTGCGTGCGGACGTTGGCGCAAGGCGGCTCGACCTTCACCTCGCTCGTTCCGACGCACTACATCATGATGCTGACGCTTTCGGCAGAGGTGAAAGCCCGGCACGATCTTTCCCGCGTTCGCAAACTCATGATCTCTTCAGCTCCCGCACGGGCCGACACCAAGCGATCCGTGATGGAGATGTTCCGCAACTCCGGCCTCTTCGAACTCTACGGCTCGACGGAGGCCGGATGGGTGACGATGCTCCATCCCCACGAGCAGTTCGACAAGCTCGGGACGGTCGGGCGGGAGTGTATAGGATCGGCGCCGATTAAGCTGTTGGACGACGCCGGCCGCGAGGTTCACGACGGGGAAACGGGTGAACTCTATTCCTGCAATCCCTACACTTTCGATGGCTATTGGAAATTGCCGGAGAAAACGAAAGAGGCATTTCGCGGCAACTACTGCAGCGTCGGCGACATGGCGCGCCGCGATGGCGACGGCTACATCAGGCTCGTTGATCGCAAGAGCAACATGATCATCACTGGTGGAGAGAACGTCTACCCTTCCGAGATCGAAGCTGCGGTCGGCGCACACCCCATGGTGAAGGACGTCGCCGTGGTCGGCGTTCCGCACGAGAAATGGGGAGAGAGCGTTCTCGCCATCGTCGTCCCGCACCAAGGCGCCGCTCTCACCGAAGCTGATCTAGCCGAATGGACCAAGGAAAGATTGGCTGGCTACAAGCGCCCGCGCACCTTCGCCTTCATCGCCGATCGCGACATGCCACGCAACGCGACGGGAAAAATCCTGCATCGCGAGCTGAAGGCCAGGTACACGCATGATGCCAAAACCAAATAGATCGATCGAGCCCGCGCATGTCCACAGTCTTGAATGCAGCTCTGCCGGTGTTCGGCCTGATGCTCCTAGGCTTCCTGGCCGGCCGGTCGGGACGATTCGAACCATCCGCCACCGACACACTCAACCGCTTCGCCTTCTACTTCGCGCTCCCGGCCCTGATTTTCATTGCCATGGCCAAGGTTGCGCCCGATCAACTTCGCCAGCTAAACTTTTTTGCGGCCTTCGCCGGTGGCATCGTCGTGACCTGCATCGCGGGCTACACCATCAGCCGCCGCATCGGCCAGCCGGCAGCCGATGCGCTGATCGACGGCTGCAATGCGGGCTACAGCAATGTCGGCTTCATGGGCGTACCCTTATGCCTGCTCGTTTTCGGCCGCGATGGCATTGCACCAGCAGCGATGTCCGTGCTGCTCACGGCCTGCGTGCAATTCCTTATCGCGATCATCCTTGTCGAACTCGCGTTGAAGGGTGGCGAGAGTCTGGGCCAAGCGGTGAGGCAGGTGCTTATTTCGCTCATTCGCAATCCCTTGTTCATTGCGCCGCTCGCTGGGATCACGGCGAGTGTGACGGGGCTGACCGTGCCCGCGCCGCTCGAACAGTTTGCACTCCTCCTTGGCAATGCAGCGGCACCCACGGCGCTTTTCTGTATCGGCTTGTCGCTGGCGCAAACGAAACTCGCCAGCAACGATTATGCTGCGATTGGCCGCCTGACGGTGCTCAAACTACTCTTGCAGCCCACTATTACCGCAGCCTTGGCGCTGTACGTGTTCCCGATGCCAAAGATGTGGGCTCAGGCGGCGGTCCTGTTGAGCGCGCTTCCCATCGGCTCAGGCATATTCACCATCGCCAAGACGTACAATCTCGATACCGGCCTTTCCTCGGGTGCTATCCTGACGACGCATGCCGCCTCGGTACTCACCTTATCCTTCCTCATTGCTTTGATGGTCTAACATCATGACGATTTCACCCGATAGCGTTGCCGGTCTCATTGCCCGTACCCTCAAAGCGCGCGGCGTCAAGCATGTTTTTGCCCTTTGCGGCGGCCATATCATGCCGGTCTGGATGCGGCTCGACGCCGAAGGCATTCGCATCATCGACGTTCGCGACGAGCGCTGCGCCGTGCACATGGCGCAGGCGCATGCGGAATTGACCGGCGAACTGGGTGTGGCGCTCGTGACAGCCGGGCCCGGCTTCACGAACGCGATCACGGGCATTACCAATGCGCACGTTTCCCGTGCACCTGTCCTCGTGCTCTCCGGCACGGTGACGCGGCCGCAAGAGAATCGTGGTGCGCTGCAGGATCTCGACCAGCCGCAGCTCGTGCGAACCATCACGCGTTACGCGCGAACCGTACGTGAGCCCTCGCGCGCGCTGGCAGAACTGGATGAAGCGATCTCGTGCGCGTTTGGAGACGGCGGCGAGCCGGGACCCGCCTACATCGACTTTCCGACCGACACCTTGCGCGCACTCGTACCAAAGGCCCTGCAGCTCGATGAGCACATCGCGCCTAAGCCGCGCGCTTTGAGCCTGCCCGATCCAGATCTGATCGCAAAGTCCGTTGACGCGCTCTGGTCGGCCCGCCGCGTGCTCGTCATTTCAGGGCGCGGTGCGCGTGGCGCAGCCAAGGAACTGTGCGCGCTTCTCGATTGCCTGGGCGCCGTTTACCTCGATACGGGCGAGAGCCGTGGTCTCGTGCCCGACGACCACCCCAGTGTCGTTAGCGCCATGCGCGGCGCCGTCATGGGCGATGCCGATGTGGTGCTGACAGTCGGCAGACGGCTCGACTTTCAGCTCGCCTTCGGCTCACCAGCTGTGTTCGGGGCTGCGAAGTTTGTTCGCATCGGCGATGTCTCCGGCGAAGTGCGTGACAATCGCAGGGGCGCTGTAGAAATTACTGCAAACCCCGCCGCGGCGCTGGCCGCGATTGTGGAGGCTGCGGGAAACCGCGCGCCCGCAATCGACAAGGCTTGGGCGCAAAAGCTGCGCGCCGGCCACCAAGAGCGCGCCGCCAAACTGAAGATCACGATGGCATCCGCGCCTAACGGCAAGGACGGGCGGCTTCACCCCAACAAAGTTCTCGCTGCCTTGCAGGAGGCGATGCCGCAAGACTCGATCATGGTCACCGACGGTGGCGATTTCCTTGCCTTCTCCCGCGTCGGCTTGAGCGCGCCGCAGATGCTGGACCCAGGCCCGTTCGGCTGCATCGGTGTCGGCGTTCCCTATGGCGTGGCGGCGAGCCTCGCCTATCCGGACAAGACCGTGCTGGTGGCGACGGGAGACGGCGCCTTCGGCTTCAACGCCATGGAACTCGACACGGCCGTCCGCCACAGTGCGCCCGTATTGATCGCAGTGGCTAACAACGGCGCATGGGCCATCGAAGTGCACGATCAAACGGTGACGCACGGAAAGGTCGTTGGCACGCGCCTGCGCTTCTCCGATTACGCTGGCATGGCGCGCGCACTCGGCATGCACGCAGAGCGCGTCGAAAGGGAAGAAGAATTACGACCGGCAATCGCGCGAGCGCTTGCCAACCGGCCCGCGTTGATCGACTTCGTTGTAACGCCGGAAGCTGTTTCCTCCGACGGCAAGACGGGCCTTGCGTGGGTGCCTGATCTGCAGCCGCTTGCGGCGTGGGATGAAGCGGAACGGAAATGGCGCGCTGGCGGAGACAAAGCATGAGTTCGGACTTTAAAGTCTCGCTTGCTGGGCGCCGCGCACTTATCACCGGAGCATCCAAGGGGCTTGGCGCGCACTTTGCCGAGACACTGGCCGCCGCGGGTGCGAGCGTCGCACTTGCTGCCCGCGATGAGAGCGCATGCGCGGCGGTCTGCGCGGGCCTTCACAAGCACGGCGTCAAGGCTTTAGCTGTGGCAACGGATGTCTGCTCAAGCGCAAGTGTTGAGCAAGCGGTTGCCAACGCTGCCAGAACGCTCGGCGGTCTTGACATCGTCATCAATAACGCCGGCGTGACACAAACCGTGCCGCTGATCGATCAAGACGAGGCGGGCTGGGACCGCATTCTCGACACCAATCTCAAGGGAGCTTTCCTGGTTGGCCAAGCCGCAGCGCGGGTCATGCGCGATGCGCACAATGGCGGCACCATCGTCAACGTGGCGTCAATCCTCGGTCATCGCGTTGCTGGGCAGGTCGCGGCCTACGCAACCTCAAAAGCCGCGCTCGTGCAATTGACGAAGAGCATGGCGCTGGAGTGGGCGCGCTTTGACATTCGCGTCAACGCGCTATGCCCAGGATATATCTCGACCGAGTTAAACCAAGACTTCCTTCAAAGCGACGCAGGGCAGGCGCTGATCAAGCGCATCCCACAACGGCGCTTTGGAACCCTTGCCGATCTTGACGGTCCATTGCTGTTTTTATGCTCCAACGCCTCCAGCTACGTCACCGGCTCATCGCTCGTCGCCGACGGCGGGCATCTCGTTTCTTCCTTGTGAGAGAAAGATCCATGGACTTCACCATTTCGCCATCACTGGAAGAGACCCGCCGGCGCATCGCGTCGTTTGTCGCAGAGCACATCCTGCCGCTCGAGGGAGATCCAAAATCCTACGACATGCACGAGAACATCGATCTTGCGCTACTAGCGAAACTTCGCACAAGAGCGAAAGCCGAAGGTCTGTGGTGCCTGCAATTGAAGCCGGAGACAGGCGGCAAGGGCATCGGACGAATGGGCATGGCGGTTTGCTATGAGGAAATGAACCGCTCCATTTTCGGGCCCGTGGTATTCAACTCGGCCGCGCCCGACGACGGTAACATGATGGTTCTGGAGGCGATCGGCACTCCGGCGCAGAAGGAAAAATGGTTGCAACCCATCGTGCGCGGTGACGTGCGCTCCGCCTTCGCGATGACGGAGCCGCATCCGGGCGGCGGGTCGGACCCTTCGATGATACTGACGCGCGCGGAAAAACAGGGCGATGGCTCTTACCGCATGTACGGGCGCAAGTGGTTCATCACCGGCGCGGGGGAAGCGTCGCACTTCATCGTCATCGCACGCACGTCCGGCGACACGCGCAAGGGGCTCTCGGCATTTCTGTTTCACAAGGACCAGCCGGGTTGGCGCATCGTGCGCCGCATTCCCATCATGGGGCCCGAAGAACACGGCGGTCACTGCGAACTCGAATTCGACGGACTTCGCATCGCACCGGATGACGTGTTGATGAATGAAGGAGATGGGCTGAAGGTCACGCAGATCCGGCTCGGCCCGGCGCGGCTCACGCATTGCATGCGCTGGCTCGGCTTGTCGAAGCGCTGCCTAGAAATCGCGCAAGACTACGCGGCCGAACGTAAAGGGTTCGGTGTGCGCCTTGCCGATCGTGAGTCCGTACAGCTGATGATGGGCAAAGCGGCCATGGCTATCGAGATCGCCCGGCTGCTTGTCATGAAAGCCGCATGGGAGCTCGATCGCGGCGGCAAGGCACAAAAAGAAGTTTCCATGGCCAAAGTGCAGGCCGCCAATACGCTGCATCAAGCGGTCGATCTCGCGATTCAAATCAACGGCGCCCGCGGGTATTCAAAGGATACGGTGCTCGAATGGATTTACCGGTACGCACGCCAAGCGCGCCTCGTTGATGGCGCCGATGAGGTGCATCAGATGGTCTTGAACCGTTCTTTGCAGAAGGAAGGATGGGGTTTCTGGAGCTGGCCGGTCGCCGACGGGGATAGGTCATGACGTTCAACGCCACACCTGATCCCGGCTTCGCCCCTGCGCTTGACGGCTATTTGCGCCAACATATCCTGGGCCTCGAAGGACCGATGCAGATGGAGCGTATCGCGGGTGGACAATCGAACCCAACGTACTTCGTTACGTTCGAAAACCGCCGCCTCGTCATGCGCATGCAGCCGCCGGGCAAGCTGCTGCCCTCAGCGCATGCGGTCGATCGCGAACACAAGATCATGAGCGCGCTCTCGCCAACCAATGTGCCTGTGCCACCGATGGTGCTCTTTTGCGCCGATCCCGCCATCATCGGCACGCCGTTTTACATCATGGAGCGCGTCGACGGACGCATCTTCCACGACTGCACGCTGCCTGGTCTTTCGCCGGCAGAGCGGCGCGCAATTTTCCGCGCCATGGCCGATACGCTCGCTGCGTTCCACACCGTCGACTATGCCGCCGCCGGACTTGGAGATTACGGAAAACCCGGCAACTACTTCGCGCGGCAGGTTTCGCGCTGGAGTAAGCAGTGGGAACTGTCGCGCACGCGTGACGATAAAAACGTCGAACGGTTGATTGCGTGGCTGCCCGCACACATCCCCAACGACGACACAACGAGCCTCGTGCACGGCGACTATCGCATCGGCAACATCATGTTCCATCCCACGGAGCCCCGCGTCGTCGCGGTACTCGACTGGGAGCTATCGACGCTCGGGCATCCGTTGGCGGACGTGGCCCACACGGCCATTGCCTGGCTTACGGCATCGAATGAATACGGCGGCCTGATCGGCGTCGACATCGCGGCTTTAGGCATTCCGTCACTCGATGACTTCGTCGCCGATTACAACGCCGTCGCTGGCCGGCCGCTCGCGCTGACGAACTTCCACACGGCATTTGCGCTCTTCCGCTGGACAATCATTTTCGAAGGCATCGCGGGCCGGGCCAAGGCCGGCAACGCAGCCGCCGGCAATGCGGGGGATACCGGTCAACTCGCCGCCATTTTCGCCCGCCGGGCCGCAGCGTTCATCTAGGGCGTTTTTGGGAGGCAATAAAGGCGCGGCCGAACGCGACGGCGTCCGCGCCGCCCGCAAGACATGCCGCACCAGTTTCGGCACCGTAGTTTACAGCGGCGATGATACTGATATGCGGCTTACTTCGCAGCCTTGAAGCCTTGTTGAGCGAATAGGGCCTGAGCGGGCCCGGCTTTCAGATACGTGATGAATTCTAAACCGGCTCCGCTGCGTGTGCTCTCCGCTGTAACCGCGGCGTAATAGACGATTTCGGGATGGCTTTCCTCGGGAAACGTGTCGAGGACTTTTACTTTCGGCTCGGCGTTGGCGTCCGTTTGGTAGACGATGCCAAGGGCTGCCTCTTGCCGCCCCACAAGAGCCAATGCCGCGCGGACATTTTCGGTCTGCGCAATCTTAGCTTCCACGCTGCTCCAAACGCCAAGATAATCGAGGGCGGCCTTGCCATACTTGCCGGCAGGTACTGTCTTGACATCAGCCATCACAAGCTTGCCGTCGCCAATAGCTTCCGCGAGAGCAAAGCCTTTTGAAATTTTCAAGGTCATCTTAGCGTTCTCTGGAGCTATTAAAACTAAGCTGTTACGCGTCAAACGCGTGCGCGTTTCGTCCTTAATCAGCTTCTTCCCGGCCAGGTAATTCATCCAATCGACATCAGCCGAGATGAAAACATCAGCAGGCCCGCCTTGCTCAATCTGCTTCGCCAACGCCGGTGTCGCCGCGTATGAAATCGATACTTTATCGCCGGTCTTTTTTGAGTAATCAGCGGCGGCGGCGTCCAAAGCATTTTTAAGACTGGCGGCGGCAAAAACCGTAATTGTTCCCGTGGTCTCTGCCCTCACAGAAAACTGTCCGCTGTCGCGAACACCGAGCGCCAGGGCGAAGGCAAGAGCGAGAGTGACTGGCCGCCACATCATTTGTCCTCCAAAGCAATTCGGCGCCGTTTGCAAACCACCCCGAGCAATTATCATCACAGAGCCTGGATTTTCCGATCGTTCGGCATTGCGTCTGGATGACTAACCGGTTTTCAATCGCGGCGTCAGCAATTCGCACCGCACCAGGCCCGTAAAAGTTAGCCTGGCCTGAGCTGCCGTGCGATTGGAGCAGCAAAGGAATTCGCGCATATAGTCGTTTTTTTGACCACAACACGGATTCTGCCCAATTGGCACGGGTCTGCCGGACCGAGAGGCTGGCAATAGTCTTTTGGGGACTTGTGCAAATCTGATTCATCGTTTGTGATTGGAAGCCAACGACGTAGCCATCGGTGGCGGCAAAGGCAACTTCGAACCGGGTAAAAAATATGGACATAGACGCGACGCTCGTGTCGGACCCGGAAATTGACGCTAAGCCGGATAGCGAGCCGGAATGCGAGAGCGTCATTCCGCTGGCATCCTCGGGCCTTCTCAGTGACGACAACGCCGTGTTGGCGCTTGCGCGTTTTTCCGAGGGTGGAAAAAGGGCGGCATTGGTAACCTTACTGGCTGTCGATGGAGGCTCTCCGCGGCCGGTCGGTGCCCAAATGGTGGTAGGTGAGAATGGCCTATATCACGGCTATTTGTCCGGTGGCTGCTTAGAGCAGGCAATTGCGCTCGAGGCTCAAAGCGTCATGGCCGAGGGCCAGAACCGCTTGGTGCGCTATGGCAAAGGCTCGCCCTACTTCGATGTGCGCTTGCCGTGCGGGAGTGGGTTGGATGTCTACTTCGATCGCGGGCTAACGGCCGCGACGATCGCAGCGATGCTGAACTTTCAGCGCACGCGCCGCCCCTTCACGTTGACAACTGACCTAACGACGGGTGCACACCATGTTTTCGAGACGGCACGAGAGGCGGTTCTGGCTGGCAGCTCGCGCGACGGAAATGTGTTCCACCAGATTTATGCGCCTGCGCCGCGTATACATTTGATTGGCACGGGCCCGATTGTTCCGGCCCTATCCCAACTCTGCAAAACGATGGGCATCGCTACGGAAATCTGGGCGGCTGATGAACCAACGCGAAAAGCTCTCGATTATCGCGCAATAGCCCATCACCCAACGGCGGAGCCGACAGAAACTTTTTTCAACCTCATCGATCCATTCACAGCCGTCGTCATGACATTTCACGATCATGACAATGAACCAAAACTGCTTGCAAGATTACTGCAAACACCGTGCTTTTATGCCGGCGTTCTTGGCAACCATGCGGTTCACAGGCGCCGGGTCGCGAGCCTGAAAGAAGCAGGAGAGAATGAGCGCGACCTAGCCCGCATTCATGCGCCGATAGGATCAATTCCAGGCGCAAAGAGTGTGGCGAGTTTGGCTGTCGGTATCCTTGCCGAGATCGTTGCCGAGGCCAAGGCCGGGGGTATTCTCGCCTAGGAAAATGGACTGGCGCTTTCCCCCGGCGCCTCTACCGTCAATCCATTCCGAGCAGTTCTGCGCCGCCACCGATGGCGGGACCGGCGGTCGGATCGAAATTATCGGGCTTCTTGGCAACCAGCGTTTGCGTTGTGAGAATGAGTCCAGCAACCGATGCCGCATTCTGCAGTGCCGTGTAAACAACCTTAACCGGATCGATCACGCCGGCCTTGATAAGATCGACGTGCTTGCCGGTGCGCGCATCCAATCCCAATCCATTCTTGGATTTCGCAACTTGTGCCACCTGTTCTTTGGCGTTCAAACCGCAATTTGCTGCGATCTTTGCGAGCGGTCTCTTCAGTGCGCTTTGTACCAACTCGGCGCCCTCCCGCACGGAGCCCTCTAGTCCGTCGATGAGTTTGTCGAGCGATGGCCCGGCACGCAGCAATGCGACACCGCCCCCGGGTACGACGCCTTCGGCAATCGCAGCGCGAGTGGCGTTGATCGAATCCTCGATGATTTGGATGCGCCGCTTTTGTTCAACAGGCGTCGCACCGCCGGCGAGAATCATGGCCGTGCCGCCGGAAAGTTTGGCTAAGCGATCGCCAAACTTGTCGCGCTCGACGTTCTCGGGGGCAGCATCGTACTGGACTTTTATCTGTTCGCGCCGTGCCTGGATTTTTTCCGGCGCGCCTTTGCCGCCTGCGATCAAAGTCTCGCCTGATGCAATGCGCACCTGCTTGGCGCTACCGAGATCGGACAGCTTGCAATCTTCGAGTTTTCCTCCGAGATCGCGGGCGATGACTTTTCCACCTGTCGCAATGGCGATGTCTTCAAGCATCGCCTTGCGCCAATGGCCGTAATCCGGCGGATAGACCGAAGCCACCAGATGTTTGTGCTTTTCGCGCCGCGACAGCATGTCGACGATGCACGCCGGCGCTAATTCTTCTGCCAGAATAAGCAGCGGGCGTCCGGACTTTTCAATGAGTGCATAGATCGGCGCGAGCTGCTCGGGAGCGGTTATCTTGAGATCGGTCATCAAGATGTAGGGGTTATCGAGGACCGAGTGCATCTTCTCGACGTCCGTCACCATGTGGTGAGAAAGGTAGCCGCGATCAAAGGCCATGCCTTCGTGGACATCTAGTATGGTGTCGACGCCGACGCCGTATTGCACGTCGACAATCCCCTGAGGTCCGGCGCGGTCGAAGGCCTCAGCAACCATCTTGCCGAGCGCCGGGTCATTGTTGGCGGCGATTGTCGCGATGGCTTGCCGGCCCTCGGGCCCTTGCAGGGCTTTGGCTGACTTCTTGAGTGTCGCGATGACTTCAGCGACGGCCAGTTCGATACCCTGCACAAGCTCGACGGGATTGGCGCCGCCATGCAAAGCTTTCAAGCCCTTTTGCACGAGTGCGTCGGCGAGCACTGTCGCTGTGGTGGTGCCGTCGCCTGCCACTTCGTTGGTTTGCCGCGCCACTTCGCGCAGAATTTGCGCGCCCATATTTTCGAAGGGGCATTCAAGTTCGATCTCGTCGGCGATGCTGACGCCGTCACGCGAAATGATGGGCGTGCCGACCGGCCGGTCCATGACGGCGTTCATGCCGCGCGGGCCTAAGGTACCACTGACCGCCCGCGCGAGCTTGGCAACGCCGCGCCCAAGTGCTTGGCGGGCAGCGTCGTCGTGCAGCATCATCTTTGCCATGATCGTTCAATCCCTGATGAGTTTCTTGATTATTGGTTCGCTAAAGGCCGGTGCTCGCGGTTTGCGTCCGCAATGTTTTACCGGGTCGAGGCTCTAGTGGTGTTTCGATATCGAAGCGCACGGCCAGCAGCCCGCGGCATAGTGCGCCGTTGAATTCTGCATTGGCACGGATGCGGCGCAGGCCAGCGAGATAGGTATTGAGGGTTGCCGTCTCAAGACATTGCCCGTCAGTCGCAACGAATGCCGGCGATGCCGGTGTCGTGCCGCCAATGACATTACGACGATCTAGATAGCGCTGAATTAGCTTTTGAGATTCATCGTCGACAGCCAGCGCGGAAAGTTCGGCCATCGTCATGGCAACGATGCACTCTGCCGTCGTGCCAGCGGCCAGCAAATGGTTCACCAAAGCTTCCTGGCGCCGTTGAAACGCTTTGACCAGGAATGTACGGCGGACTTCGTCGATGTTGCCGTCCGCTTCCTTGCCGAAGGTCTCTTGAAACGATCGTCCTTCTGCGATTCCGGTATTGATGACGTCGGCATACATGTGTTCGCCGAGCACGATTTTGGTATCCGCCACCCACGGCAACGCCCGCAGCACGGTCCGCATGTCGTCCGCCATCATGAATGCAAAGTTGGCGGCACACCAATATGTCGGGAGCCTAAAATCAACGTGGACGCAATGCCTTTCGTCGACTTCGGCACGGCTGATGAAATTCATGTCGGTGACGGATTCGTCCAATTCCGGATCGACCACCGTCGAAAGCTGCCGCCACACCTCCTTTACCCGGTCTTCATTCCGGGCAATCGAAGCACTGTCGGCGGCAGCCTCTACGAATTGGGTCATTCCGCAGCGATCTTGTGAGCGTTGCCGAGCTTTTTCTTTTGCGCTTCAATGTCAATGCCATAGAGACGCGCGGCATTGAGACCGAGAATCTTCTTCTTGGCTTGCAGTGAGAGGCTCACGCCGGTTTCCTTGGCGACATCGTCGGGAAGCTCGAATGCCATGAACTTGTCGATGATCCACTTGGGCGTCCAGATGCCGTAGTCGCTACCAAATAGAAGTTTATCTTCGCCAAGCCAGAACAGCAGCTCCGAAATGATATGAGCAAAGTATCCCGGCCGGCTATGGATAAACGGTATCGCGACAGCAAGACCGCCGAAGACGTTGGTTTCTTGCGTTGCTATCCAGCAGAAATCGTCGAGCCGCGGCAATCCGCAATGTTCGACGATAAAGTTCAAGCCCTGGAACGAGGTCGCGACATCGTCAATGTCGCCCACATCGAAGGCGTCCTTGTTCAGGGGGATGATCGTTGGACCCTTATGAACGTGGATGTTTTTGACACCCAGTTTCTGGGCCGCTTCCAGGAACTTATAGCTTTCCTTGTCGGTCAGCTTGTAGCCCTTCGAGTCACCTTTCCATTCCGCCGTGTAGAGTTTGGCACCCTTAATCTGATATTTTTCCACCTGCTCGTGGAGATGCTCCAGACCCTTTTCGCCGTCGCGCGGATCAAACGCACCATTGAGGATGAAGCGATCTGGATGGTTCTTCTTCATCGTATAGTTGCGTTCGGTGGTATTGAAACCGTTCTTGTAGAAATCGCCAAGATAGGTCGGCTGCAAAATCGCCATATCGTCATAACCGCGCACGAACAGATCGTCGTACATAGTCTGCGCGTCATACTTTTCGAATTTTTCCTTCGGCCAGACCTCTTCCTTGGGGCTCAAGCCCGAATGATAGGCGTAAAAGCAATCGATGAATTGCTTGCCGTGAATGTTCTTCTGGTTCGCGGGACTGCCATCCCAGAAGTGGGTGTGGCCGTCGATGACGAAGATCTCTTCGCCGGTCTTGGTGATGTACATGGGCGGTCTCTCGCGTTTTGCGCTTCTCTTCGTTGAACGGATCGACAGGCTTGCCGCGCCGCCGGTTTAAAGTGCACCGGCGACACTGCCAGACCGGCCTCGCCATTACATGATGTACTTCATGGCCTCGTTCATATCACCGAACAGCGTCACCGAATTCTCGTCGACCATCACCATCCGCCCGTAATGTGTCGAGGTTGAAATCTCGAAGATATGCGGCGTCATCGGCCGCCCAAGGGCTTCGCTGATCTCGTCCATCTTGAACTCGATCTTACCGTTACCGTCGATGCGGATCATGGCCGGTGCAAACGTCACGACGATGCCCGGCTTGCTGGTCATGACCTCGGCGATGGCGCGGGCTTCAACACTGTCGTTCATGGTCACGCCGCACTGATGCGAAACCGTGCCCTCGAAGCGAATGTCTTTCATCTCTTTGAAGATGTTTGCGTGATGATCGTGGCTCATGGCTTGACTTCCCTATGAGAGTTGAAAATTTGAACGAGCATTTAGGCCGACAAGCTTGCCGGCGGCGTTAGCCCCGTTTCAGCGCAGATCGCGGCGACCCGGTTCTTGGCCTTGGCAAAGGCTTCGGCGAAGGTCGAGACTTTGACGCGCGGTTGCGACCAAATCGGCTGCAACTGTTGGGCCGCCGTTATAGCCAGATCGACATGCTTTTCGAGCCAGCCGCTGAGCACATGCTTATTATGCATTGCCCACTCTTTGTCGTTGACGAGGCCGTGGATAAACTCGACCGTGTTGGCGAGATTGCGCTCGTAATCGGCTTCAGCGGCCGAAACAACGCTTGGCGTAATGAAGTCGCCCTGCGCCGCCGCCACTTGCATGACGAAACCGGAGCGGAACAGCTCGCCGACCAGCGGCTCAAACGCGAGGTTGGTCGCCAAATACTGCTCGGCGTAATCCTGAGAACCCATGATGGCTTCAACGGCTTTGCGCGTGCCTTGCCACATCGGATCTTCGAGCCAGTGCTTCTTGCCCGCGTTGACGTCCAGGCCAGGAACGTCGAGCGCGATTTCGCTGAGATAAAGCGTCAAATCTTGCGAGAAGCGTAGCTTGTAAGAGGAGTTTGTCAGGATCGCACTATTGATCATCTGCGTATAACCGTAGCGCTGCGCCTGCATCAGCGAGGTGCCGAGCCCAAACTCCGCATGCTTATAGGCACCGACGTGATCCGCCAGAACCTTGATCCAGGCTGGATCGAAGCGGGCGACCGCGCCTGATTTGCGGCCATTCTCGATGACGTTTTGCACCATGCCGCAAATCGTGGATTGGCGTTGATAATGCGTGCGCTCCCATTCCTGATCGACGGCGCGGAAGGCGTGCCAATTCGAACTCTTGGCCTGCGTCCAAGTCTTCGTGTATGTCGTATCGCCGTTGGGGAAATGGATGATCCAGTCCTGCAACAGATAACGCTCCGGATCAGGCTGGACATCAACGGTCATGTCCTCGTAGTGCGTCGCCTTGCGACCCTTGGGCTCGTAGTAATTGTACTTGCGGCTGTCCGATCCGGGGAATGTTGCGGAGCCGGCAGCACCGGACTTTGCAGGAGCGGGCATGTTAGCGGTCATTGTAACCTCCCAGTTTTTTGTTTCGGTCGTCATTTTTTGTCGTTGCATGTCGATCACGTAGCGTTGGAGCGTTTCTCTTTCTCACTTCATCGGTTGGGTAAACTTGTCGAAATAGATTCGTGACGGTTCGACGCCTGCCATTTGCAGAACGGGCAGAACCGCGTCGATCATCGGTGGGGGACCGCACGAGTAGGCATCTGCGTCCGTGCCCAATTTCTCCTCGCGCAGGTGCCGCGCCACGACTTCGTGGATGAAACCGCGCTCGCCAGCCCAGTCGTCATTGGACGCCGGATCGGATAGCGCCGGAATAAATTTGAAATCACCAAGCTTGCTACCAAGTGCTGCAAACTCATCCAGCAGGAACAGATCCGCTTTGGTCCGGGCGCCGTAGAAAAATCGTACAGGGCGAGATTCACCGCTTTCGACGTGGTCGTTCAAGATCGACCACAACGGCGACATGCCCGATCCGCCGCCGATCAGAACCATAGGCCCGGGACGGGCTTCGCGACGGAAGCAGCCGCCATACGGCCCCTTTGCGCTGACGGGCGTGCCGGGCACAAGCTGACCGTCGAGCAGCGCGGAAAACGCCCCGTTGGCGTATTTCTTGATGATGAACTTCATGCGCCGGGGTTCGCTCGGCGCGTTCGCCATCGAATAGGCGCGCGTGACCCCAACACCGGGGATGCTCAAATCGACGTACTGTCCGGCCCAGAACCGGAATGGGGCTTCAAGCTCAATCTCGAGCAGGCGGATGTCGTGGGTCAACGACGACACCGACACAACCTTGGCCGGATAATCTTTGACCGGTATCGAGCGGCTCAAAAGCTCCTCATCGTAGTTGAGCAGTTCGACCGTGATGTCGCTGAAAGCGTGTGTCCGGCACAGCAGGATATGGCTGGTTTCGCTCTCGTAATCGGGAAGCGCGAATGTCGAATATTTGAGGAGCTCGATATCACCATCAATTAGTTTGGCCTTGCAGCTCCCGCACTGGCCTTCCTTGCAACCGTGCATCAAAGCAACGCCCTGCCGGAAGCCTGCGTCGAGAACGGTTTCACCCTCCTCGACCTCCATCTCGATGCCAACGGGCTCGAGACGCACGGTATACACGGCGCCACTTGACGACATTCGATAAGTTTCCAATCGCACACATGACCTGCAACCGCAGGCGAAATTCATTAGTCTGCATCAGTTTGATCGATGAACGGTGGCCACACCGAAATGGCCACCGCGATTGACCTAGTCGGATCAAGCGAATTGTTTGATCTTGAAGCCCTTCTTGTAGTCTTCGACGTGCTTGTCGCGATCGGCTGGGCTCATCGCGCGGATCAACGTCAATGGGCTCTGAATGGTGAAGCCTTTGATGTGATCGAGCGTCCACTGGTCCTTGGGTTCGAAGCGCAAATGCGGCTGGGCGACAATGGTCTTGCCGTCGTTGCGTACGAAGCCGAGATCCTTGATGGCGTCTGCCAGATCCCAACCGTGGTAGCACTCTTCCCAAATGCGTTTGCCTTTGAAGCGGCCCATAGCTGGCGTCGGCCGGCCTTCATATTCGGCCTGGAAAGCCACCTGGTGGGTCCACTTGCACTGCTCGGAACAGTACGTGTAGAGCGTGCCGTCGAGTTCGCCGACACAGAAGTCCTCGCGAATTACGGCCGGGCACATGCAGCTCCAGCAGCGATGTGGATAGCCGTAGCCATTCTCACCGTCGAACAGCATGTTGGTCTGACCCGGAACGCTCTTCTTGGCATACCATTTCCAGTAATCGCCAAATTCGGCGTACCAGCCGGGATACTTTTTCTCGAACCATTCGAAGTCTTTTTCGGTCTGGGCTTCGATGCGCCAGAAGTTCACCGGCCAGCCGACCGAGAAGAACTGAGCGATCTTGTGGACGTAGTTCTTCTTGACCAGACGATCCCAGGCGGCGGCGACGTCGTCGTGGTGGATCTTGATGCCGTACTTTTCGAGCGGCAGCATGTAGGTGCGATAATAGTCTTCGTAGATCCAGCGGTGCCAGAGTTCGACATAGGACTCTTTGTTCTTGTCGCGGTTTGTCGTGCCGTATTCGATGAACGTGCCAATGGCGGCGTCGACGATGGCGTGGTTCTGCCAGAAGGCGTACTTGAGATCGCGTTCAAGCAGCTGGTGGTTGGACGGATCGTTGATCATTGCCATCAGCAGCGAGTGACCGTTGCCGATGTGGCGCGATTCATCCGATTGCACCGACAAGAACACGGTCGGCAAGGCGTAGTCGCCATTGCGAGCGGCTTCTGACGGCATGGCGACGAACAGCGTGTTGGTGAAGGCGGTTTCAGCCACAACCGTCAGATAGACGTTGGCGGCGGTAATCGCGTCACCTGTCAGGAAGCCTTCGGCAAACTGACGGCCGATGGTGCAAGCGTAGCACTTACCAAACGCCGCTTCGGTTATGTCGAAGCCAGCCGGATCGATGTAGTTTTCCATGTACCACTTCTTCAGGTTCATCTGAATGGTGGAGTGGCGGAATTCATCGACCATTTGCATAGTGAAGCCGGTGCGCAGCTCTTCGCCGGGCGCCAGACGTGCGACCATGGCCATGGAGCGTGCCGCCGAGATTTCAGGGAAGGGGATGATGGCCAAGAACAGCTTCATCCATTCGACCCAACGCGGCTCGACGTTACGGAACATGTCTCCGCGAAGGGCGGCGTCGAGCGCGCCGTAAACGCGGTTATCTTTTTCTTCCTGCATCGGGAAGTAGGAGCGCAGGACCTGCTTCATCGGGTCCTTGGGCACTTTCGAGATTTTATAGTCCGTCGGGAAGGTCTGAGCTTCCTGAACGTAGCTCGGCATCCAGCCAAGATCGGCAATGCGCGCTGTCGCTTCCGCTATGCTGATGCCCTTCTGGCCCGTGATCTTGTTTAAGGTTAAGTTTGCTGCCATTTTTCTCTCCTTAGATTTCCAACCTCAGGTTTTCAGTCTCAGGTGTTGTCTTCGTTGATCCTATTGCGGATTCTTGGGTGTCAGAGACACCGATCGTTCGGACGTCAAGTTCTATTCAAGGCTTGTGGTGATCGTGATTTTCTTTGCAGGCACCGCCGCAACAATCGGCCGCCGGTGCCGGTTGCGAAAGCGATTTGCCTTCGGCAATAAAGCGCGCCGCCAGAACGAAGGACCCGATCGCGAAATCGCGTCCGTGTTGTGCGATCATGGCATTGCCAATGTTCGCAAGTTCGTTGAAAAACCGGTCCTTTGACGCGTCTTCCGGCGTCAGCTCGGGCATTGCTTGAGCAGCCGGTTTCTCTGCTGCGCTATGTGTTTGGCTGGCATTCAAAGTCATGACCCTTACCTCTACGCTCGGCCCTTTATTTGCGGCGGCTCAGGCGGCAATTGGGCGTCAAACTCGCTCAAAGCCTTCTCGAGCCACTCGCGTTCGATCTGCAGCTTTTTCTTCTTCTCTTCTAACTCGGCTTCACGCTGCGCTATGGCGGCCAAGGCCGACCGCGTTTCCGCAGTATCGCCCATCTGTTTAGCGTCGCGTTCCGCAGTCAGTCGTTCAACGTCTAGACCGGCCGTCTGACTATCGCAACGCAACTGTTGTGAATTGACCTCGATAATAGCCACGACGATTTTATGGCGCTCGAGCATGGGCTGCCGTTTGTCGCCGTCCGCTTCCATGACGTCACTCCTCGCCATTTGCGTCCAAAGCCGCCATGCGGGACTTGCGAGAGCTTTCCGCGTTGCCTCGCGCTCGCTGCGTGCTGAACGGGGCTTGCCGGTTGGCTCACTCATTTTACGACCACCGCTTTGCTCATGGAATTAGCACCGCCCGGCCATGAATTTTTCCGTTGTGCAGATCATGAAGCGCGCCGTTTGCGTCGCTAAGTTTATATTCCTTGGTTCTTAAATTGACGCGGCCGCGATCGGCTAAAGCCATCAGCTCGACGAGCTCGGCATATGTTCCAACGAGATTGCCGACGATGGTCTTCTCCGACGTAATCATATCAATGGTCGGAATATCGATTTTGCCGCCATAACCGACGATGTAATAATAGCCATCGTTGCGGGTCATCGCCAAGCCTTTGGCAATCGCATCGCCTTCGCCGACGAAATCTATCACGGCTTCGGCGCCGCCGCCATGGGTCAGCTCAAGCACTGCAGCGACTTCGTTGCTGTCGGCTTTGACCAGGTGATCGGCGCCGCACTCTTTGGCGAGTGCCAGTGAACCGTCCGAACGGTCGACCGCGATGACTTCTGCAGCGCAAAGAGCCTTGAGAACTTGCACGCCAATATGGCCAAGACCCCCGACACCCAGCACAACAACCTTTTGTCCCGGCAATAGGTGGCGGGAAGCCTTCTTGGCGGCCCGGTACGCCGTCAATCCAGCATCGGTGTAGGGCGCGACGTCTTTCGGGGCCAAGGTCTTTGGCAGTTTGATGAGAGAGCGCTGGCCTGTTAGCAGATACTGCGCGTAACCGCCGTTAGCATTGATGCCGGGAAACGAGCTTTCGAGCGCGTGCATATCGTTGCCGCGCCGGCACGCCAAACAATGGCCGCTTGTGACCAGTGGATGGCAAATCACGGGGTCGCCGACTTTTAAGCCTTCGACGCCGGTGCCGACCTCCTCAACCCAGCCGGCATTTTCGTGACCCATAATGTAGGGGAGGAGAATATTGGTCTTTTCCCGCCAGATCCCCTCGACAATGTGCAAATCGGTCCTGCACACACCGGCGCCGCCGATACGCACAATCACATCAGACGACCGCGTGATCTTGGGATCCGCGACGTCTTCGAATTTCACGAACTCCGGCGAGGTCAACTGCTCGTCGTAGCGATGCAGCACGGCTGCCTTCATGGCCCCAACCCAATATTTTTTTTACATCCAGCTTTAGATGCTGGCGTGCGTTTCCTGGTTTATGAAGAGCAACGTCTGTGCCAGTTTCGCGCAGCGCTGATATTCCTCAAGTTTTTGTTTTGAACGAACTCTGAATTGTTCGAGAGACCAACGTTTTGTAAAGTTGAACTGCGACGGAACGGAACATGGTGCGACGCAGTAAAGCGAATTGGCTATGCTCCGTCTGATGTCAAAGGCTGGTCGCCAATAAGTTATTTATTGCGCCGCACCAAAGTAATCGTTTCTGCGCTTCGCAACCTGTCCTGGCCGGCGATATCGCCGGATCAAGCTCGAATTTTTTCTGGTCTAAACTCTGCTAAGCGTTTGCTATTTACTTCGCTGGTAATTGGCGGCAGAGTAACTGCTAATCGATTTCCAGAACAGTCAACGCCGGGCAGGGTATTTTTAACTGCGTTTTCCAGCGGTTAGGGGAATCCACTCACGAAGTTTCGTGTGCCGGAATTGTTTGCATATTGCAGCTTTCACCTTGGCCCGCACGAAACCGGCAACGACACGAAGCGAGAGCAAATGGTTGTCTCCATTCTCTTCGATTTGGCAGCGGGACAGTGTTCACGGTTGCGCCGTTGCACGTGCTTCGGTTTCAATCATGAAAAAGCATGTGCGTTTGCCACACCGCCTTTCGACATGTGTGCACTGTGACGACCATGGATCAGCGTGGCATCCTCCGGGCTTGGGAAAAGTTTGTCGAACAAGGCACGGTTTCGGCCGATCTGCGGACCGATATCGCAGCCTCCTGGAAACGATCGCAAAATTATCAGATTGCCATCAGTCGCGATATGGCGCCCTTGATGCCGGAGGCCGAGGTCTACCGGCATCGGCTGGACAACGCCCTGTTGGCGAACTGCGCCCGGCCTGCGCTGGACCGGGCGCGCAAATTCCTCGGCGAATCCATCTCAATGATGATTTTGACCGATGCCGCAGGCGTCATCATCGAAACCGAAGGAGATGAACGCGCCATCGACGGCGGCCGCGAAATTCATCTTGAAGATGGCGGGCGCTGGAGCGAAGCCGATATTGGCACCAACGCCATCGGGACGGCTGTAGCCCTCGGCCAACCCGTTCAAATCCACGGCAACGAGCATTTTTGCACAAAGGTCCAACGCTGGACGTGCGCCGCAGCGCCGATTTTCCACCCTATTGATAACCTGCTGCTCGGCGTCATCGATATTTCGGGGCCAGCTCAAACGTTCAGTCCGCAAAGTTTAGCTCTCGCCGTTGCGATGGGCGATTACATTCAAGCGTTGGTGGCTGGCTCCTGCAAGTTCGATCACGAGCGGTTGCTCAGCCATTTCCGCTCGAAACGTGCCCGTTGGATGAGCGACGAGGTTATCGTTCTCGACCGGCGTGGCATCATCGTTCACACAACAGATAGTTCACTGAAAGCCCAAGGCGGGCCGTCGTCGGTTTTGACCGATGGCAAAGACTTGGCGTTTCTGCGGAATCTGCCGTTCGATCAATGGCAGCCGCGGCTGAAGGAATTTATGCCAAACGCCAAGACAGAGATTGTTCTGGCCGACGATTGTGAGCTCGGAGCGTTGCTGGTTTTGAACTCGAAGCGGCGATCTGCGAGCGCATCTCCCGCCGCACGGATCCCTGATCGACCTCGAGACACCGCCGCGCCGCAGACAGCGGCACCCAAGTTCGTAGCCGCAGATGGCAAGGTCGCGGCCATCGTCAATCAAGTTGAGCGCGCATGCCTGCGCAAAATGCCAATTCTCCTCCGTGGTGAAACCGGCACCGGCAAAGAACAACTTGCTCGGCATGCTCACTTGATGAGTGGCCGCGCTGGACCGTTCGTCGCCGTCAACTGCGCCGCCTTGCCTGAAAACCTGATCGAGGCAGAATTGTTTGGTTATGTCGATGGCGCATTTACCGGCGCCAGGCGCGGCGGATCCCAAGGTCTCGTCAAAGAAGCTGACGGCGGCACACTGTTCCTCGACGAGATCGGCGATATGCCGATTTCCTTACAACCCGTGATCCTGCGGTTTCTGGACGATTGGACCGCACGTCCGCTCGGCGGCACAAATTCAAAAGTCGACGTCTTACTGGTTTCAGCCACCAATGCCGGTATCGAGGAAGCCATATCGACCGGGCGGTTCCGGCGTGATTTACTTTATCGTTTGAATACCGTCGACGTCACACTGCCGTCGCTGGCAGAACGCAGCGATTTCGGCGAGATTGTCCATCATCTCCTGCACATTATCGACCCGGCGTGCGCGATTTCGGAGGATGCGGTGGCGCATTTGGCGGAACGGCCGTGGCCTGGAAATATTCGCGAGCTACGCAACGTCCTGGCGCGATTGTCATTAATGGCCGTTGACGGCCAGATCGGCATCGATACCGTTGAGCCGGGCATCGATCACTCGGGCAACGTTGCTCACGAGTCTTCACTTTGGAATCTCCAGCGCGCCAGAGTCTTGGCCGCTTACGCTGAAACGGGCAACAACATCAGCGAGACCGCGCGGCGTCTCGGTATCTCCCGTAACACCGTTTACCGCGCGCTCGGCCATACCTCGAAGCGGTAACAAGCAGGTTATTTCATTGTTGGGATCACGTACTCCGCGCCGTCTTTGATGCCGGAGGGCCAGCGGGCCGTGACGGTCTTCGTCTTCGTATAAAATCGGATCGAATCCGGCCCGTGCTGATTGAGGTCGCCGAAGCCGGATTTTTTCCAGCCACCGAAACTATGATAGGCCAGCGGAACCGGGATCGGCGCATTGATGCCGACCATGCCGACATTGACCTTTGACGCAAAATCGCGGGCCGTGTCGCCATCACGCGTGAAGATCGCAACACCATTGCCGTATGGGTGTTCGGAGGGCAGGCGCAACGCCTCGGCATAATCCTTGGCGCGCACGACCGACAACACCGGTCCGAAGATCTCATCTTTGTAAATCCGCATGTCGGGCGTGACATGGTCGAAAAGGCAGCCGCCCATGTAAAATCCGTTTTCATAACCCTGCATTTTGAAGCTGCGGCCATCGACTTTCAGGTCCGCGCCTTCCTTCAAGCCTATCTCAACATACCCCTTGACCTTATCGAGGTGGGCTTTGGTAATAAGCGGCCCCATGTCGGCCTCGAGCGATGTCGAAGGTCCGATTTTCAAGCTTTCGACCTTCGGAATGAGCCGGGCCAGGAGCTCGCGCGCCGCCGTCTCCCCGACCGGCACTGCGACCGAGATGGCCATGCAGCGCTCACCCGCCGAACCATAGCCCGACCCAATGAGGGCGTTGGCCGCCTGCTCCATGTCGGCATCCGGCATCACGATCATGTGGTTCTTGGCGCCGCCGAAACATTGCACGCGCTTGCCGGTGGCGGCCGCGCGGGCATAAACGTAAGCCGCAATATCGGTTGAACCGACAAAACCGACGGCCTGGATATCGTCGTGATCGAGAATGGCGTCGACGGCTTCCTTGTCGCCATTGACGACATTGAGAATTCCTGCCGGCAATCCGGCTTCCAACATAAGTTCCGCAAGCATGAGGGGCACGGAGGGATCACGCTCCGACGGCTTGAGAATAAAGGCGTTTCCACAGGCGATCGCCGGCGCCAATTTCCAAAGCGGGATCATGGCGGGAAAGTTGAACGGTGTGATGCCGGCAACAACACCTAAGGGTTGTCGCATGGAATAGAGATCGATCGCGGGGCCAGCGCTATCGCTATATTCGCCTTTCAGGAGATGGGGAATGCCACAGGTGAATTCGACGACTTCCAGACCGCGTTGAATGTCGCCTTTGGCATCGAGAATGGTTTTGCCATGCTCGCGCGCCAGAGTGTCCGTCAGCTTATCCATGTCGCGGTTGATGAGGTCCGCAAACTTCATCATGACCCGCGCGCGGCGCTGCGGATTGACGGCCGCCCAAGCCGGCTGCGCCGCCTTTGCATTGGCGACCGCCGCGGCCAATTCAGCCTTTGAAGCGAGCGGCACCTGGCCAGCCACTTCGCCGGTCATCGGCCAATAGACGTCGCTGTAGCGTTGAGACGTGCCTGCAACGTGCTTGCCGCCAATAAAGTGGCTGAGAACCTTTGGCATGGAAGAGCGGGCTTTCTGAACAGACTGCGCAATCGGCCGTCTTTATCTCAGGAATGCAGGCACGCCTGCAATAGCCAAGGTTGACCGAGGCCGGCTACCGGGCGCCTTGCGACGTTGAGTCATCAAACGAATAGCCCGAACCGCGGACCGTGCGGATCGGATCTGGCTCATTGCCACGCACGATGGCCTTGCGCAGACGGCCAACATGGACATCAACCGTCCGCTCGTCGACTTCGGCCGAGCGGCCCCAAGCGCCGTCCAAGAGTTGCGAGCGGCTTAAGACGCGACCGGTGTTTTCCATGAACAGCTCGAGAAGACGATATTCGGTCGGCCCGAGATTGAGTTCCCGGCCAAAGCGCGTCACGCGATGGGCGGTTCGATCCAACTTCAAACCGCTGGCTTCCAAAGTATCTGCAATCCGCTCAGGTGCGGAACGGCGCAATAGTGCGCGCACGCGCGCCAGCAATTCCGAAACCGAGAACGGTTTGACCACATAATCGTCCGCGCCGGTTGCTAGGCCGCGGATCTTGTCGCCCTCTTCGCCGCGCGCCGTCAGCATGATAACGGGCAGCGTCTTGGTCTTGGGCCGGGCGCGGATCTGGCGGCAAATTTCGATACCGGCCAGGCCTGGCAGCATCCAATCGAGGATAACGATATCCGGTTGCTCTTCAGCAACGACGACCATTGCATCATTACCGGATTTGGTGACCACGACGTCATAGCCATCGGCTTCGAGATTGTAAGTCAGCAGCGTAACGAGAGCGTCCTCGTCTTCGACAATCAATACTTTGGCTGGCATCAAGTATGTCTCTTTTTTCTTTGATTTGGCTCGTTGGGACCAGAGCCAATTTGACTAGGGTTTGTCGACCATCGTCGAGCTCGTCTTATCGTTCTTCGGCCGCTCGCCGGCGGGTAACTCTCCACGCGCCAGATAGTTGACCGTTTCGGCAATGTTTGTGGTGTGATCGCCGATGCGTTCGACGTTCTTGGCGATGAACAACAGATGGGTACACAGCCCGATGTTGCGTGGATCTTCCATCATGTAGGTGAGCAGTTCGCGAAATACCGAATTATACAGCGCGTCGATTTTTTCATCGTCACGCCAAACCTTCATAGCTTTATCCGAATCGCGCGCCGCAAATGCGTCGAGCACGTCTCTGAGCTGCCGCGAGGCCAACTCCACCATATGGCGAAGGCCGGTCAACAAGGTCTTAGGCTGGCTCTCGCCGGCCACAGCGACCGCGCGTTTGCCGATGTTCTTAGCGTAGTCTCCAATGCGCTCGAGATCGGCGGCAACCTTCAAGACCGCCATGATTTGCCTGAGATCGTTGGCCATGGGCTGGCGCTTCGCAATCGTAACGACGACCAGCTCTTCGAGTTCGAGCTGCAGTTGGTCGATGGAACTGTCGCTGGCGACCGCCGCTTGCGCGCGGCCCGGATTGCGTTGTTCGAGCGCTTCGAACGCGTCTCCTAAAATGTGCTCCGCCAAACCGCCCATCTGGCCGATTTTGCGATCCAAGATCGACAACTCATTCTCGTAGGATTTGACGATGTGTTCGCCCATGATGTTCTCCTGGATCAACCGCTTCACGGGCAATGATTAGCCAAAGCGGCCGGTGATATAGTCTTGTGTGCGTTGGTCTTTGGGCTTCATGAAGATCGTTTGCGTTTCGCCTTCTTCGACGAGGGAGCCAAGGTGAAAGAAAGCCGTCCTCTGGGAGACGCGCGCGGCTTGTTGCATCGAGTGCGTGACGATGACGATGCAGTAGTTCGATTTAAGTTCATCGATCAGTTCTTCGACACGCGCCGTGGCGATCGGATCGAGCGCGGAGCAGGGCTCGTCCATCAGAATGACTTCCGGCCCGACGGCTATGGCCCGCGCGATGCACAAACGCTGCTGCTGGCCGCCCGAAAGTCCGGTTCCAGACTCGCTAAGCCGGTCCTTTACTTCACTCCAGAGTCCGGCTCTCTCAAGACTCTTGGAAACGATCTCGTCGAGATCTTCCTTGGTCGTGGCGAGGCCGTGAATTCGCGGGCCATATGCGACGTTGTCGTAGATAGATTTGGGGAACGGGTTCGCTTTTTGAAAGACCATGCCAACACGGGCACGAAGCTGCACGACATCGAGTGCGCTATCATAAACATCTTGCCCATCGATCGTTACGAGCCCTGTCATGCGGCAGCTCGCGATCGTATCATTCATACGGTTGATACAGCGCAAGAACGTCGACTTTCCGCAACCAGATGGGCCGATGAATGCCATCACCCCGCGGTTGGGAATTTCGACGTTGACGTTTTTGAGAGCTTGTTTTTCGCCGTAGTAAACATTGACAGCGCGCGCCACGATTTTTGGCGCGTTTCCCGCGCCTCCCCAATGGCCGTTGACGTTATTCTGGTGCGCGACAATGGCGTCCATCTTAGGTATCCTCAACGCGAGCTTTAAAGTTGAATTTAAACAAGCGCACTACCAGCGAATTTCAAATCTTTTTCGCAGCACGATCGCCAAGCCATTCATGACGAATAGGAACAGCAGCAGCACGACGATGGCGGCGGCCGTCTTGGCCTGGAAACCTAATTCCGGCAAGTCTGACCAGAGAAAGATTTGGACGGGTAAGACCGTGGCTGCATCCGTCAACCGCGCCGGTACGTCCACGATAAATGCGATCATGCCGATCATAAGAAGCGGCGCAGTTTCGCCCAGCGCATGCGCCATGCCAATGATGGTGCCGGTCATGATGCCCGGCACGGCCAACGGCAACACGTGGTGGAACACCGCTTGCTGCTTTGACGCCCCAACGCCAAG
Organism: Hyphomicrobium sp.; assembly: GCA_031365865.1. Classification (GTDB taxonomy): domain Bacteria; phylum Pseudomonadota; class Alphaproteobacteria; order Rhizobiales; family Hyphomicrobiaceae; genus Hyphomicrobium_B. The sequence continues at coordinate 47,841 of JANLYX010000096.1, forward strand.
CGCTGCTTCACGTATCGATGGCGGAACCGACTTCAGCGCGGCGCGGCTGGCGATAATAATCGTCGGCAAAACCAGCAGCGCCAGCACCAGGCCACCAACCAGGGGCGAAGACCGCGGCATGCCAAAAAAGTTCAAGAACATGGCAAGGCCGAGAAGGCCAAAAACAATCGAGGGTACCGCCGCCAGATTGTTGATGTTGACCTCGATGAGATTGGTCAAACGGTTCTTGGGCGCAAATTCTTCCAAATAAATCGCCGCACCGACCCCAAGCGGCAGACAGAGCAGCAGGGTCACCAGCATGGTGTAAGCTGATCCAACGAGCGCACCCAAAATTCCAGCGAGTTCCGGCTCGCGGCTATCGCCACTGACAAAAAACGGCCAGTTGAATACCGATTGAACGGCACCCTTTTGTTTCAGTGTTTCCAGAAACGCGATCTGGCGGTCTTGGATTTTACGGCTATCCTCAGGGCTTTCGACGACCAGCATTTTCCAGGCGCCGGGCTGAGCTGCGGTATCCGATGCAAGCGGAACGATGACGTCGCCTTTGACACCGTCGACAGAGACAGATGTTGCCTTGACCACGCCTCCTTTGATCAAAATCAACAGCGACGGCATCGCGGTATCCAAGTTTTCAGAGCCCTTGATATCACTCGCGCGGTTCCGCAGCGCCTCTGCGCTGTCTCTCATCGCTGAGGTCTGCGCCTCGAGCGTGGCCTTGTTCTCGGTGTGCCTCTTTACCAAGGCGTCGTAAGTTGCAGCGACTTCTTTTTCCCCGGCTGCAGTCGCGGATGCCAGCCGAGTCTCGCTGGCTTTCAAATCGGCGCTGATGGATTGGGCGGTCGTCGCAAGGCGTGTTGCCTCCCGGCGCATGGATTCGGCCCGGGCTGACGTAATCCTTTTCAGCGCTGCCAACTCTCCGGCAAATGCGCCTGCGCCACCATCGACGGTGATGGAGCCGGTCGTGCCCGAGACTTTTGCGGCAAAGGCGGCCGGCTGCTCGTGCGCGCGTGTTGCCGAGCCCTTGAGATAAAGGTCTGCATCCGATGACAGCGTCGCTGAAATTTTGACGGTCTGCCCGATCAGCGCGGGATTGGCCATCACCTGGCGCCGCAACGCGTCTGACGCGCCGGACGACAAAACGGCGTTCAGAGCTTTCTTGTCGGCTCGGCTTGTGACGGCCGGAAACACAGCCCTTAGTCCATCGCGAACTGCGCCATCGTAGTCACCTGCTCCGGCGTTGTTCACATCGACGGCTTCTGCCGTCACCGGCACGTCGACAGTCAACCGCGACTGCGTAAAGGCGGGCCAAGCCTTATTCAGAATATCAGACAGCAGGATCACGAGGCAAAGCGCGGCAAACAACACCGCCGCCAGACCATAGAAGCGGAAGCGCTTTTCGGCTCGGTACCGCCGCTTAACGCGGGCGGCAGCCGCTTGCGACGTGACGTCAAGTTGGCGCTGCACGAATGTTCCTGTGGCTGGCATCGAAATGTCAGTCATATTGCTCTCTGTACTTTTGCACAATCTTCAGTGCAGCCATATTGAGGATGAGCGTGAAGAAAAACAGGACAAACCCGAGTGCAAAGGCCGAAAGGGTCTTGGCGCTGTCGAATTCCTGGTCGCCAACGAGCAAGGTCTTGATTTGAACGGTGATCGTCGTCACTGAATCCAGCGGATTGAACGTCAGATTACCTGCAAGACCGGCCGCCATGACAACGATCATGGTCTCGCCGATGGCCCGGGAAATCGCCAGCATGATGGCCGATACAATGCCGGGCAACGCAGCGGGCAACACGACTTTCTTGATCGTTTCAGATTTCGTGGCGCCCAAGGCATACGAGCCGTCCCGGAGTGACTGTGGGACGGCATTAATGACGTCGTCAGACAGCGAGGACACAAATGGAATAATCATGACGCCCATGACGAGGCCGGCGGCAAGAGCGGATTCCGAGGCGACATCGAGGCCGGCATAATTTCCGGCGGCGCGGATCAGCGGCGCAACCGTGAGAGCGGCAAAAAATCCATAAACAACGGTCGGAACCCCGGCGAGAATTTCTAAAACTGGTTTCGCGGTCGCCCGGAATTTCGGCGTCGCATACTCCGCCATATAGATGGCCGCAAACAGCCCGATCGGCGTCGCAACCAGCATCGCAATCAGCATAATCAGCATTGTGCCAACGAACAGCGGAACGAACCCGAACGTTCCGGATTGTCCGATCTGATCGGCGCGCATGGCGGTTTGCGGCGACCACTGCAATCCAAACAAGAATTCGTTCCACGGATATTTCCCGAAAAACCGCAGAGATTCGAACAGCACCGAGAACACGATTCCAACCGTCGTCAAGACTGCGACGACCGAGCAGGCAATCAGCGCTCCGGTCACGACTTTTTCGACTGTGTTGCGCGCGCGAAAATCCGGCCGTAGGCGCGACGCGCCCCAAAGAAACCCAAGTCCAGCAAGGCCTAGACCAGCGCCAAGCATGGCCCAGTTACTCAACTCGGTTAACGACTGCATGGAAGAGGCGGCCTGCTTGATCTCTGGGCTCGCTGATTGCGCAAGAGCCCCGCCGGCGGCCGCACTGGCGATTTCGCGCAGTACCGTTGCTCGCGCCAGCGGATCGGCGGACTGCATGGCAACCGGCAATTTCTGAATTGCCTGAGTTTCAATCCAGCGCGGCGCGGCTGAGGCCCAAACCATGAACAGGATCACCATTGGCAGCGCGCAAATCGCAGCCATGTACCAGCCGTGATAAACGGGAAGCGAATGCACGCCACCAGACGGGCTCAATGCACGCAACGCATAGGCCCGGCGGCTTCCATAGAGATACGATGCCAAGACAATGGCGGCGAGAGCGGCAAAGTAGGTAGCACTCATCTGCGGAGGTCTCGCGATCTAAAGTGCAAAAACCGGCTCTTGTAGCCGTAGCGTCAAATCGTTCGATCGGATCCCGACCCTAGGGCACCGCCGAAAGAACGCGAGGCCGGGTACAAACGTCCCCGGCCCCAGTCATTTGATCACGACGACGGTGTCGCCATGTTGGCGAGTTCTGTCGCCGACTTCTGCGAAGCCTTAGCTTCGGCGGCTGGCAGAGCGATCAAGCCCTTTTTCGACAGATACCCATCTTCGCCGATTGCTTTGCTCGACGCATATTCCGTGACGAATTCTTTGAGGCCCGGAATAACGCCAACGTGCTGCTTCTTCACGTAGATGAAGAGCGGGCGAGCGACTGGGTATTTGCCGCTTGAGATGCTGTCATAATCTGGCGCGACGCCAGCGATTTTGGCACCCTTGATCTTGGCGGTGTTCTCTTCAAGAAATGAATAGCCGAAGATTCCAACAGCTTTTGGATTGGTCTCAAGCTTTTGCACGATCAGATTGTCGTTTTCGCCTGCGTCAATGTAAGCGCCGTCTTCGCGCAGCGACTTCCAAACCTTCTCGAATGTCTTGGTGTTGTTTTTCTTGTCATCGTCCTTCATGGCTCTGAGAACGGCGATCTTCTCGGCGCCCTTTTCCATAACCAGCTCAAGGAACGAGTCGCGCGTGCCCGAGGTCGGCGGCGGGCCGAGGACTTCGATCTTGGCATCGGGAAGCGACGGGTCAACGTCTTTCCAGGTCTTGTTGGGGTTGGCGGCCATCTTGCCGTCGGCAGCCGGGATTTCCTTAGCCAGAGCGCGGAAAATCTGCTCCTGCGTCAGGCTCAGATCAGGACCGGCCTTGGAATTCGCGACTGTCAGACCATCGATGCCGACCTTGACTTCAACGATGTCCTTGACGCCGTTCTTTTGGCAATCCTCGAATTCGCCTTTCTTGATCGGGCGGGAGGCGTTGGCGACATCGGGATGGTCGGGGCCAACGCCGGCGCAGAACAGTTTCAGGCCGCCGCCGGTGCCGGTCGATTCAACAACGGGTGTCTTGGCGCCGGTCTTGCCGAATTGCTCGGCAACGGCGGTGGTGAAGGGATAAACCGTCGACGAACCGACGATACGAATCTGATCGCGTGCTGCGGCGGCGCCGGAAAATGCGAAAATGCCGGCAGCTGTAGCCGTTGATACGGCGATGAACTTGCTCAAGATGGTCTCCTATGGGTGGGGACTCATTCCAGAGGCTTAGCCCTCTGCTATCGCCTCCATGACGGCACCCCCTGGTGCCGAGCCACCTATTTAGACCTGCCGCGCAAAGCATTTATGACAGTATAAATTCTGGTTTTTCAGCTTGTTAAATGATTCTAGCGGGTGGAGATGGGATCTCGGCCGTGGCGGTTGAGAGACTCGACCTAGGTAGAGAGTCCAATAAGACCGTAAACCGGGACCCTTCGCCCAGCTTGGACGCGATCTCCAGTTCGCCGTGGTGCCGGTTAAGAATGTGTTTGACGATAGCCAAACCCAAGCCCGTACCGCCGCGCGCCCTGCTCGTGGCGATGTCCACCCGGTAGAAGCGCTCGGTCAGGCGCGGCAGATGTTCCTCTGCGATACCGGGGCCGTCATCGGTGACTGTTACAGCTATATCCCGGCGTGCTGCGAACTCTGCTCTCCCTTGCTTGATCGCGATATCGACCGTGCCACCTTCCCGGCCATACTTGATGGCGTTCTGCACTAGGTTCTGAAAGACCTGTTCCAACTGATCGCGGTCGCCACGGCTATGAAAAGGTTCGCCGGTCGCGTCAAGATGGATCGCGATCTTCGCGTCTCTAGCAATGGGCTCCAAACTTTGCGTAACAGTGCGCAAAACGCCGGCAAGCTCTACATCATCCACCGGCGCAAGGTGAGCCCGCATCTCGACACGGCTCAAAGACAATAGATCATCGAGAATACGAGTCATGCGAGCGGCCTGAGCTGCCATGATCGCCAAGAACCTCTCGTGCGCGACAACGTCGCGTCGCGCCGGACCGCGCAGCGTTTCAATAAATCCTATCATTGCAGCCAAGGGCGTCCGCAGCTCATGGCTGGCGTTGGCAATAAAATCCGACCGCGTTTGTGCCAAGCGATCCTGCTCGGTCAAATCGCGAAATTGCACCAAAAAGTTCGACGTTCCAGAAGCCGATATCTCGCCGCCCGTGATTTCCGCTCGCAATGGAGATATGGTCCCAAACAGGCGACGGCCTTGCATGCTGTGGTCGATCATTTCAAACGACCGCGCCTTGTTTGCGTTTGTCGCATTTTCAACCGAGCTGAGCAGGTCGGGGTTGCGACTGACTTGCAGTAAACTCTTGCCTGCCGCCATCTGCGGAAACAGGTCCAGTGCCAAGCGATTGTAGGCCTCGATATCGCCCGCTGCGTCGAGAATGAATGCCGGCCAGTCAAGCACCTCAATCATGCTGGACAGCTGCGGCGAGACCGGTACCGCGACACTGTCGCTGCCGCTGCTGCGCACGTTTGCCGGTGCATGAGTGCCGAGCAAGCCCGAGCCCGCCAGGAAGCTCGCCGCAGCGCCCATAACCACTAGCAAAGCAGCCGGGACGCCAAAATAAAAATAGGCGGCGGCGGCGAGGCCGCAAACCAGTACAGCTGCACCAACTTGCAACGCGACGACACGTCCTTTTTCTTCAAAAGTCAGCGGGCGACGATCGGTCATGAGGTACGTTAGGGCCGTCAAAGTTTTCACAACAAACACGGTTCAACCGATACCAGAACTCAGGCGCACCGGCACCACACATCTTACCGGGTCAAACTGATGAGCAAGGCGATGTTTACGACCAGAGACAGCAGTGCGACAGTTCGCCAAAATGATAGCGGATTGCGCTCGATCAGGGGTTTTGACGCTTGCATCTGCCGGGACGTGCCGGGTCTGGAAAGATCGGCAATGAACTCAGATAAGACCTCGTAACGCTCTGCCGGAATAGTGTGAAAGGCCTTGTTGAGCGCCGCAGCGGCCCACGCGGGAACCGCAGTGTTATAGGCGTAGGCGGCGACCGGCGTTGGCATCTCACCTCGCAGCCTATCTTTCAAACCATTGCTATAAGGCAACCGTCCGGTCAGCATTTCGTATGTTATGACGCCGAGGGAATAAATATCCGAACGATTTGTGGCTTTGAATCCCTTGACGCATTCAGGTGCCGTATAGTCCACCGTGCCGAGTGGCGCATGTTGAGCGTTGACGTTCGCGGCTTCCTCCAGGCCCGCCACCCGCGTCGAGCCGAAGTCGATGATTTTGACGGTGCCATGCTTATCGATGACGATATTTTCAGGTTTCAAGTCCTGATGGACCATGTCCTTGCGATGAAACGCCCTGAGGCCTGATGCAATCTGATCGGCAATGGCGCGAACTTCGGCAAGCCCTGGCAAGCTATTGCGCTCGATCCATTGCCGCAAGGTTTCGCCTTCGATGAACTCGGTTACGTAATACAAATAATGCCGTTCGCGATTGGGTTCGATGACCCGCACAACGTTGGGATTTCGCAACCGCCGGCCGATCCACTCTTCACGCGTGAAGAGCTCGATATAATGCGGATCGTCTTCAAAATTGACCGAAGGTGTTTTGATCGCGACACGCTCGCCGGTTACTTGATCCGCCGCCAGATATACCTGGCTACGCTTGCTGGCGTGGACTTCCGAGATGATGTCATAACCCTCGAATGTCATGCCCGGCGATAACTCTGGCGCGAATGGCAAGGCTGTGAGCCGCCGCAAGAATGCCGCTTCGGTGGGCCGGCCCGGATCGTCGACGCGCACGATCTGGCAGGTCATGTTGTCGTCGCTGCCGGCCTGCTCGGCACAATTGACGATGGCGCGCGCCGCCGCTTCGAGATCGCCGGTAGATGCTGCTAACTGATCAAAAATCGTGGCCTTCGAAACGTGCTCGTGCACGCCGTCGCTGGTGAAGACAAAGATGTCGCCTGCTGCAACGGTCACGGCGCGGTAGTCGACCTCGAGTTCGACGTCGATGCCGATAGCACGCGTCAGAAAACTACTGTTGCGGCCCGCCCGCACGCGGTGATCGGTTGTAACGGTCTCAAAATTTTTGCCGGAAACGTGCAGGATGCGCGTATCACCGACGTGAAAGATGTGCGCCTCGCCAGCCTTTAAGACGACGCTCGAGAATGTCGAAACCATGGCTTGTTCGCTATCGAATTGGCGTTGGCTTTGGCCATGCAGCCAGCGATTGACAGCGTTTAGTACCTGCGCGGCCGAGCGTTTCACCGTCCACGATTCATGCGTGCAGAAATAGTCCTCAAGAAAACTTCTCACGCACATTTCGCTGGCGACTTTAGCGGCTTCGCTCGTACTCATGCCATCTGCAATGGCCATGGCGATGCCTTTGGTCTCGAGCAACGCGCCTTTAGGGATGGCGACGCCGTACGAATCGTCATTGCGCGTCTTCGGACCCATGCTCGAGCACTGACCGATGGAGACACGGGGACTTGAGTCCAACGCTAGAGCACGCGCTTCAGACATTCATTATCCATGATTTTGGCCCGGGGTCCGTGGCCGATCCCGGGCCTGGCAGACTTCTTTATCGCTTTGTTCAGGTGACGTCGATGAAGGCAACCGAACCATCCGGCATGGCTTCGGCAATCTGCCCTCTGGGTTCCTCGATCCATAGGTATGTGGTCACGAGCCCGGCGATAGCCGCCGCCGCGGCACTCAAGAAGAACTGCTGCGTTGAGACGAACGAGTACAACGTCAAGAACAATACGCCCCCGACGTTGCCGTAAGCCCCGACCATGCCAGCGATCTGCCCGGTCAATCGACGCTTAATCATCGGCAACATGGCATAGACCGCGCCGTTACCGGCATTGACGAAAAGCGAACACACCATCGTTGCCGCAACAGCGTACGCGACACCGAGATCGGGCTGCATAAAGCTCATTGCCACATATCCCGCAGCCGTGCCAGCGAGGCACCACAACAGCACAGCTCGCCGGCCATACCGGTCGCTGAGCCAACCCCCCATCGGTCTGGCAAAGAATGTCGTCGCGCCAAAGCTTGCGCCCAAAAACCCGGCTTCAGCGAGCGATAGTCCAAACTTCTCCTTGAAGAACAACGGAAGAATCGAAACGACCGCAAGTTCCGAACCAAAGGTAATGAGATAAGCGATATCGAGCCCCGCCACTTGCGAGAATTTATAGCGCTGTAATTGATCGACGGAGTTTTGGAATACGCCCTTATTGATCCGCCAAGTGTCGTAAACTTGCTGAAGATAGTAAAGTCCGAGGACCATGTAGATGATGGCACTGACGGTCGCGGAAAAAAGCCCGAGATTGCCCGGGCCAAGCTTCCAATTGAGGACGCCAAGAGCCAAAACAAGCGGCGCTTGTGCCACAACGTAGAAAACGAAATCGGCTTTGCTCGTCACTTCCAACGCGCCGACTTTCTTTGGCGAAAAGTACGTCGACCCCTTGGGCGTATCCGACACGGAAAAATAGTAAATGATGCCATATACAATCGCGATGACGCCCGTTGCGGCGATCGCCCACCGCCAGCCATCGGGGCCGCCGGCGTAGAGCGCGATCGTCGGCAGCGTGACGGCGGCGGCGGCAGAACCGAAGTTTCCAAATCCCGCGTAGATACCTTGCGCAACGCCGGTTTCCTTGGCTGGGAACCACTCGGCGATCATGCGAATGCCAATCACGAACCCGGCACCCACAAATCCGAGCAGAAAGCGGGTTATAGCGAGCATTGCAAAACTGTTGGCCAGTGCAAAACAGATGCAAAGAATGCCACCGAGAACCAAGAGCACCGCGTACATCAGGCGAGGCCCAAGTTTGTCTACAAGCATGCCGACAATAATGCGGGCCGGGATCGTCAGCGCGACATTGATGATCAGGAGTGCGCTGACTTGTTCTTTGGATAGCCCCATCGACGTTTGAATAGCCGACATCAGCGGCGCGTGATTGAACCAGACGATGAAGCTTGAAAAAAACGCCATCCACGTCAGGTGAAGTACTTTGATCTTGGGCTGGCGGCTGAATAGCGCGAGCCCCCCAACTGTTCCCTGCGCCAAGTTTGTCCCCCTCACGGTTGCCGGTCGCGACAGCGCTCCCATCAAACGCAGTAGCAACCCCTGTGCCAGGCAGACGTCTTCCATCTAAGTTGCTGTTATTGCGCTTTTTTTATCGTCTTGATGGCGCAGCCTTTTATCGACGTCGCCCTCAAAGAGCTTAGCCGTTAGGCAAATTTGAGTGGCCGTTGCTCATCGTTTGTGCGGCGCACAAATTGCGGTCGATGTGCTTATTTTTTAGGCGAATCGGTAATGAGGCATATTTAGCGTCATATTTTTTTTATATGTAATTCAATTACTTATGAGTTCTCAGCGAGTGGCATGACGCTTGCGAAGCAGTTAATGGCCAGTTCGGCGGGAGTGTGCATTGCAGCAGGTAGTCGGCCCGCATGGGTCTTAGGGGATGGGGAAAAACTGCATGATCCCAAGCTCAGTCAACACTACCAGACAGCGGCTTCTCGTCATCGGCAATGGCATGGCGGGACTCAAGTTTCTTGAAGAGATCACCGCGCTGGCGCCCGGCAGTTTTGAGATCACGGCGGTCGGGGAAGAACCGGAAGCGGCGTACAACCGGGTGCTGCTCTCACCGTTGCTCGCTGGTGAAATTGTAGCGTCGGACCTGCACATGAAGCCGCGCCAGTGGTATGGAGACCACAGCATCGCCCTTCACACGGGCTCGCCCGTCGTATCGCTCGATACGTTGCTTAAATCTGCAACTCTTGCAAACGGCGAGGTTCTCGCCTTTGACACATGCGTCTTTGCGACCGGCTCTGAACCCATCAGGCTCGCCGTCCCAGGCGCCGATCTCAAAGGCGTCGAAGTCTTCCGCACGCTCTCCGATATCAGCCGCCTCGCCTCAGCCGGCAGCTCCAGTCAACCCGTTGTGGTGATTGGAGGCGGGTTGCTTGGTATCGAGGCCGCTTACGGATTGCGGCGGGCCGGTGCGCAAGTCACGCTCATCCATATCATGGACCGGCTGATGGAGCGCCAGCTCGACACTGAGGCTGCGGCACGCGTAAAGGCCGCCGTTGAGGCCAAGGGGATCGCGGTGCATCTCGGCGCTGAGACCGCTAGCATTGTAGGCGCTGGCAGCGTCGAAAAAATCGTTCTCAAGAATGGCCGCGAAATTCCAGCTTGTCTTGTCGTCATGTCGGTCGGAATTAAGCCAAAAACCAGCCTCGCCATGCTCGCAAAACTAAATTGCCGCCGCGGTATTGTGGTCGATAATCGCATGGAGACGAGTGCACCCGGCATTTACGCGATTGGCGAATGCGCGGAACACAATAGCGCTGTCTATGGCCTCGTAGAGCCCGCCTACGAGCAAGCCCGGGTCGCGGCCCGGGCACTGGCGCGGCTCGACGCCAACTACAATGGCACCGTGCTCGCAACCAATCTCAAGGTTTCAGGAGTCCCCGTCTTCTCGGCCGGCGATTTTGAAGGCGCCGGTGCCGAGCACATCATCTGGCGTGACGGCGCGTACGGTCATTACCGCAAATTTGTCGTCCGCAACAATCAACTCGCCGGTGTCGTGCTCGCAGGCGATACCACCGACGCGCTCTGGTACCGCGATCTCATCCGGTCCCGCGCTCCAATCGGCGCATTTCGATCGACATTGGCCTTTGGTCCGGCTTACGCGGAGGCCGCTTAATGCCGGCTGAGACTTTCACGGACGAACAAAAGCGGTATCTCGAAGGATTTGTCTCCGGAGTGCAGACCTCGCGGACCGCCGCCGGGCTCAGACCCCTTGGCGGCGTTGGCGGCGGCACGGCCGAGCCGGTAGGGCCCGACGCTGACCATCTCAAAGCCATGGCGCGCTTTGAAGCCTCCGGCAAGAAGCTGTCGAACGAGGAAAAAGCCAAGCGCGACGATCACCCGTTCGAAGCCTATCCACGTTTGAAGGCAGAAGGCGAGGCCGGTCAATTTCCCAAAGGGGCCGACAATTTCCGCTGGCGTTTTCATGGCCTGTATTACGTCGCACCGGCGCAGGATTCGTTCATGTGCCGATTGCGCATTGCCAACGGCATCCTCTCACACTGGCAATTTGCAGGCGTCGCTGATCTCGCCGACAAGTTCGGGGGTGGATTTAGCCACGTCACGACGCGCGCCAATTTGCAAATCCGGGAGATCAAGGCTGAAAATGGCCCGCCGCTGATCGAATCTCTTGTTGATCTTGGCCTGACGTCCAAAGGCTCTGGCGCGGACAACATTCGCAACGTCACAGGCTCGGCGACGGCGGGCATCGACCCACGCGAACTGATCGACACCCGGCCCTTTGCCAGAGCCTGGCATCACCATATTCTCAATACCCGCGCGATGTACGGACTGCCGCGCAAGTTCAACGTAGCGTTCGATGGCGGTGGCGCCATCCCGACGCTTGAAGATACCAACGACATCTCTTTTACAGCGGTCACGGTGGAAACACTTGAAGCCGGGCCCGCAGTTTGGTTTCGGCTCGGCCTCGGTGGCATTACCGGGCACAAAGATTTTGCGCGCCCGACCGGCATTTATGTCAAGCCCGCCGATACCACCCGGGTTGCGGACGCCATCGTTCGGGTATTCATTGCCAACGGCGACCGCACGGATCGAAAAAAGGCTCGCCTCAAATATGTCCTCGACGACTGGGGGTTCGAAAAATTCTTGAGCGAAGTCGAGAAACTATCCGGCCCACGCCTGTTCCGATTTGACGACGCGCAGGTATCCCCGCAAAACGCTCAGGACCGCCTCGCGCACGTTGGTGTCCATGCGCAGCGGCAAGACGGCAAAGTCTGGATGGGCGTCGTTTTGCCGGTCGGCAAGTTGACCAGCGATCAGATGCGTTCCATCTCGAACATTTCCCAGCAATTCGGGGACGGCGATATTCGCCTCACGGTTTGGCAGAACTTGCTAATTTCGGGTGTCGACGCCGCCCGCACCGGCGAGGTTGAAGCAAGACTGGCAGAAATAGGCTTGACCACAAAGGCATCGAGCGTGCGCGCAGGCCTCGTTGCCTGTACCGGCGCGCCAAGCTGCAAATTCGCAGCCGCTAATACAAAAGATACCGCCGAGGCCATCGCCGCGTACGTGGAGCCGCGTTTGGCGCTCGATAGCCCGATCAATATTCACCTGACCGGCTGTCATCACTCGTGCGCGCAACACTACATCGGCGATCTCGGTTTGATCGCCTGCAAAGTGCCCGTGGCTCCCGATAGCGAAGATACGGTCGACGGCTTTCACATTCATGCCGGCGGTGGGTTTGGAGCCGATGCTGCGATTGCCCGGGAACTTTATCCGAATGTGAAAGTGGAAGATTGCCCAGCATTAGTTTTGGCAATTTTGCAAGCTTACGTTTCCAACCGTAAGACTGCCGATGAATCCTTCGTCGCCTTTGCGCGCCGTTGTGACGTCGAGGCTATCAAAGGTTTTGTAAGCACAGAGGAGGCTGCGGCATGACCATCCATGAACCAGCGCCAAAACCAATTCCGCTCATCCCGGAAAGCGCGCCATTCTCAAACGATCAGCGGGCCTGGCTTAATGGCTTTTTTGCCGGCCTGATGTCACTCGATCATCAGCCGAGCATTAGCGCCGTCAACGGTATGCCCGATATCGCAGCCAAGGCACTTGGCAATGACGCCATCGCGCCGTGGCACGATCCCGCAATGTCTATAGACGAGCGCATGAAACTGGCCGAGGCAAAACCGCAGAGGCGCAAATTGTTTGCTGCCATGGCCCAGCAGGACTGCGGCCAGTGCGGCTATCTTTGCGAAGCCTATGCCGACAAGCTGGCAAGCGGCGAAGAAAAACGCCCAAATCTTTGCGTACCCGGCGGCAAAGACACCTCGCGCATGTTGAAAAAGCTGCTTGAAGAAGCTTCAGGCGCCGCCCCGGCTGTGGCCACCGAAACGCCGTCTGCCGCTTCTAAACCGGTCAGTCTAGAAACAAAGGCTGGATACAGCCGCGAAGCCCCTGTGGCTGCGGTTTTCAAAACCACCACCCGCTTGAACGCAGAAGGCTCCGAAAAAGACACGCGCCACGTAGTCTTCGATATTTCACAATCAGGGATCGGCTACGAGCCCGGCGACAGTTTTGGTCTGATGCCGGAAAATGACCCCGTCATGGTCTCACAAGTTCTCGCAGCCATGAAGGCCCCCGCCGATTTTCCAGTTGGCGGCAAAACCTTTCGCGAAGCTCTCGCCAAGGAGTACTCCTTGGGTCTAGCTCCCGACATGCTGTTTGAATTCGCCAGCTACATGGTTGGTGGCGCCCGCCGTCAAAAACTCAAGGCGCTCGCCAGAGGACAAGATCCGGATGGCGATGCCTCGAGCTACGACGTTCTCAAAGTCCTCGAAACTTTCGGGCCGATGCATCCCGATCCCGAAGCATTCCTCGAATGCTTGGAGCCATTGCAGCCGCGTCTCTATTCCATTGCCTCTTCTCCCCTCGCAAGTCCGGGCGAGTTGCACTTGACCGTTGACGCCGTGCGCTACGAGATTGACGGCCGCGGGCGCTTGGGTGTCGCCTCGACGTTTCTCGCCGACAGGGCTGCTCAGCATTCGCACGTCGATGTTTACATCCAAAAAGCCCACGGCTTTTCGCTACCCTCTGATCCGGCAACGCCCATTATCATGGTGGGTCCAGGTACAGGCATTGCACCGTTTCGATCGTTCCTATGGCATCGCGCTGCTCAAAAAGCGCCGGGCAAAGCCTGGTTGTTCTTCGGCCACCAGCGCGAAGCCTGCGACTTTTACTACCGCGACGAGTTTGAAGGCATGTTGCACACCGGTACTCTATCGCGCCTCTCGACCGCTTGGTCTCGCGATGGGGCGAATAAGGTCTACGTCCAAGACAGGTTGCGCGAAGCGGGTGCCGAGCTATGGTCTTGGCTAAAATCCGGAGCGCATTTTTATGTCTGTGGCGACGCTAAGCGCATGGCCAAGGATGTCGAGACGGCCATCGCGGATATCGCCGAGACGCACGGCCACATGAGTAGAGCGGGAGCTAAAGACTTCGTCGCTGAGATGAGAGCGGCCGGGCGCTTTCAAGCGGATGTTTATTGATGGCAGAGCAATCAGGCACCAGCAAGATAACGGTACGAACGACCTGTCCTTATTGCGGAGTTGGCTGCGGGGTTAACGCAAAACCGGATATGCGCGGCGGCGCGGAAATCTCTGGTGATGGTGATCATCCTGCCAATTTCGGACGACTGTGCTCAAAGGGCTCGGCACTCGGCGAGACGTTCGAGCCGTCGTCCCGGCTACTTCACCCGCAAATCGACGGCGCGAACGTTTCCTGGGATACCGCCCTCGACCACGTCGCCTCAGAGCTCGCCCGCATCCGAGAGACGCACGGCCCAGAGGCTATCGCCTTTTATCTCTCTGGCCAGCTTTTGACCGAAGACTATTACGTCGCCAACAAATTGGCGAAAGGCTTCATCGGCACACCTAACGTCGACACCAATTCACGGTTGTGCATGGCGTCCTCGGTCGCTGGTCATAAGCGCGCCTTCGGGGCCGACGTTGTGCCTGGATGCTACGAAGATCTCGATCAAGCCGACGTTGTCGTACTTGTTGGCTCCAATACGGCCTGGTGCCATCCCATCCTCTATCAGCGCATTCAAAAAGCCCGCCAAAACCGCGGCACAAAAGTCATCAACATAGATCCGCGGCGGACCGCGACCAGCGAGGGCGCGGACCTTCAACTATCGCTGCTATCGGGTTCTGATACGTGTTTGTGGAATGGCCTGCTGGTTTGGCTCGCCGACCACCATCTTCTCGACCTTGAATACATCGCTATTCATACGGACGGTTATGAATCCGCGCTGGCATTGGCGCGCGAGCGCGCCGGTACAATTTCCAGGGTTGCACTCCACACTGGGCTGACGCCTGAAGAGATCCGCAGCTTTTACCAACTCTGGAGTTCAAGCGAGCGCGTCGTGTCGTGCTATTCGCAGGGTGTCAATCAGGCGATCCAAGGCACCGACAAGGTCAACGCGATTATCAATTGCCACTTAGCGACCGGACGTATATCGAAACCCGGCTGCGGGCCATTCTCGCTGACGGGCCAACCCAATGCGATGGGCGGACGCGAGGTCGGCGGTCTCGCCAACATGTTGGCCGCCCATATGGGATTTTCGCATTCTGAGCGTGATATTGTGCGCCGGTTTTGGAATGCGCCAAATCTCGTCACTGGCGAAGGTCTAAAGGCTGTCGAAATGTTCGACGCCATTGACAGTGGAAAAATCAAAGCCCTTTGGGTCATCGGCACCAACCCAGCCGTTAGCCTACCTCGCGCCGACGCCATGCGCGCTGCCATGGCGAAGCTCGAGTTTTTTGCCGTGTCGGAAGTCGTCGCCTCCAACGATACGATGCGAGCTGCCAAGGTGCGGCTGCCCGCGCATGGCTGGGGCGAGAAAGACGGGACAGTAACAAATTCCGAGCGCCGAATTTCGCGTCAACGCAAATTTTTGAAACCTGCCGGTAGCTCGCAGCCCGATTGGTGGATCCTCTCCCAAGTCGCCAAGCGGCTTGGCTGGGGCGGGTCATTTGCATATCGAAAACCTGGCGACATTTTCCGCGAGCACGCGGCTCTTTCGGGATTTGAAAACTCCGGCCAACGCGTTTTCAATATCGCAGGTCTAGCGTCCGTGAACGATGCCGCTTACGACGCCCTCGAACCGCGACAATGGCCGGTCACGTCAATCGACCGGGACACTGACCGGGCTTTCGCGGATGGCCGGTTCGCAACGCCGTCTGGCCGCGCCAGGTTTATAGCCGTCGCCCGCATGCTTGATCGCCCCGTCTCAAATGACGACCGGCCGATGCTGCTCAATACCGGACGCATACGCGACCAGTGGCATACCATGACCCGGACAGGCCTTGTGCCGCGTCTCGCCAGTCACATCAGTGAGCCATTCGTTGAAATCCATCCTGTAGATGCCGCGGCCGTCAACATCGAAGATGGTGCGCTGGCACAAATCGCAACACAGCATGGCGTCGCAATTGTACGCGCGCGGGTGACGGATGCGATGGCGCCGGGAACTCTATTCGCGCCGATCCACTGGTCGGATGACAACAGCTCGCAAGCCCGGATCGGCGCCCTGGTTCACAGCGCCGTCGACGCGATCTCCGGTCAGCCAGATCTCAAAGCGACGCCAGCTCGCCTGTCGGCTGTTGAAGCCAATTACTTCGGATTTTTTCTAACCCGCACAAATTCCATGCCGCTGGATTCCATGTCGCTTGAAGGCGCAGACGTTGCCTATTGGTCGCGCGCGGCCATTGCCAACGCCAGCTTGACGACGTTCGCTGTAAAAGGCTCATTCACAGACTGCACGAGGATAGCCGATGCAATCCTCGGAGCCGGTCAACAGCTCTCGTTGGTCGACGACAAAACTGGGATATTACGAGCGGCTTGCGTCAACGATGGCAGTATTGACGCCGTGCTTTTCATTTCCACCGCCAAAGATCTCCAACCCACGCAGTGGCTCAAAGAGCTGTTCTCGCGCCAGACGCATACCGAGGCCGAGCGCCGTGCCGTGTTAGCCGGCCGTTCTCCCGAGGGCGCCGTCGATCACGGACCGATCGTATGCGTATGTCATCAGGTCGGCGTCAATCGTATCGTTAAAACTATTTCCGACGGCTGCCGATCGACGGACGAAATCGGCAAAGCGTGCGCAGCGGGAACCAACTGCGGTTCGTGCCTGCCGGAATTGAACCGGATGATTCTCTCAACAAAAGCCAGACTATTTCCGGCACTGTAAATCATCCGGGATTTTGATTTAACGGCTGCATCTGGGTCCTGAAAAGTGTGCAGCGGGCGCCTTGCGTGGCGTCGAGACTGCGCAAATACCGTGCACTGTGATCTTCTCGCACCCGCGCTCTACCACGGCGAAACTCTCGGGCGTTTCTCTAGGACAAGGGTCGAGCCACTCTTTATTTACGATCCAGGTCGATGGGCGCTTGGGAGACATCAGCATGAAATATACCGGCCAGCCCTCAGTTGTCCTGAGGTTCGCACTCACCGCGTCGGTGATTCTCTTAGCCAGAAGCGCTGTTCTCGCCGCCGACCTGGGCGGCAACTGCTGCGCCGATCTTGAAGAACGCATCGCTGAACTGGAAGCGACGACGGCGCGCAAGGGCAATCGCAAAGTCAGCCTGACCGTCACCGGTTATGTCGCTCAGGAAATCACCTTTTGGGACGACGGCGGCCAAAGCGACGCTTATCTCCATGGCCTCGGCCCAACTCAAGCCACCAACGTCCGGTTCTTAGGGCAAGCGCAAATCTCCCCCGGCTGGACGGCCGGCTACATGCTGCGGCTTCAGAACCTTGACGACAATCCGTTCGGGCGCGACGCCGCGACTGGCGCTGCGATGAACCAATTCTCGAGCAAATTTAGCCAGCCCATCAACGTGCAAATGTCGTACTGGTTCTTGCAAAGCAAAGATCTCGGCAAGATCAGCGTCGGCCGGCAAGCCAATGCCGCCAAAAGCGCGGCGATGTTCACCGATCAATCCGGCACGCAGGTGTTCGACAACTACACATTCCTGGATGGCTTCCCGCAATTCATCATCCGCAGCGGCGGAAATTTGACGCCACCGATTACCTGGGGCCAACTTGGTTTTTGCTATTCCCAAAACTTCCCGCTCGGAGGCGACTGCAACGGCATCGTTATGAACGCCGTGCGCTATGACACCCCTGTGTTCATGGGCTTCTCGGCTTCCGCGAGCTGGGGCGAAGACGACGTTTGGGAAGCAGCGGCGCGCTACGCCGGCGAACTCGGCGGCTTTAAACTCTCTCTCGGCGCCGGTTATTCGAAATCGACCGATGAGTTGACGACGGGGCCCGCATTCACGCTGCACAAAGATTCCGAAGTCTTCCAAGCCGGCGGTTACATTCAGCATCTCGCCACCGGACTGTTTGCGCACGCAGCCTACGGCCAGGAAAACAACAACGACGCCGTCATTGCGGCTAACGGTAAAATCGCGCCCGACAGCCACCACTGGTACGTTAAAGGCGGTATCCGCCAGAAGTGGACATCGCTCGGCGCCACGGTCGTCTACGGTGACTACGCCGCATACATCGATCAGCTGGGCCCGGTTGCCCTTGGACTTGGTGCAACGGGTAGCACGCTGACGCGCTACGGCGCAGGCATCGCCCAGGAAATCGATGCGGCTGCGATGACGGTTTATCTCAAATACCAGCACTATGATGCCGATATCTCAGGTGCCAAACTAAATCCCGCTGTAACAGATCTCGACAGCCTCGATCTGATCAGCGCTGGTGCCATCATCAACTTCTGAACATTGACACGAAAACGGCGCCTAAAGGCGCCGTTTTTAGTTTTTTGGAACTAGCGTCCGAAAATCAGAAGTTGATCTTGGCACCGCTGATGACCATGTCGAAGGAGTCGAGATCGGACGATTTCGCGCCCTTGGTGATATCACCGTCAAAATGGTGATAAACGGTGTAGAGCGTCATATCCGCGTTCTCTAGGTTCTGCGCGATTCCGACGGCCCAGAAGTCGAGGCTTGAACTGTCCGCCGCCTTCGATAACCCGACGTCGTCATGGCGATACTCGGCAAAAATGTTGGTCTTACCCAGCGAATTCCATTTCTGCTCGATACCACCTTGCAGGTAGAAGACCTTGCCCGTGTCGTCTTTGGCCGCTGCGGCGGGTAACAGGTCGATGTGGTTTTCAGCGTAACCGCCGTAAAGATATAGCCCGGTCGGAACGTGGCTAACAAAGGCGCCGGCGCCCCACCATTGGCAATCGCCTGTGGCGCCGGGCGACGTGCACTGGCCGGTGTTGGTACCAGTATCCGTGCTATCACCATAGCCCACCGCGGCGGCCACTTTGAAGTCGCCCCATTCGCCTTTGTACCTCAGCGCCGTTTCCCATTGATCGTCTTCGCCCCACGACGCGGATGCCGTGAAGCCAGAAATTTCCGGCGTGTCATAGCGAACAATGTTTCTCAAACCGCTCTGACCGGGCGTTCCATTGTTGAAGCCGCCCATAACGTCGATCCACTTGGCGCCGGCAACGCCATTGATGCGGGTATTGAACGCACCAAGAGCCACGCCCACGGCTTCGAAGTCCGCGACGTTGCGGGTCAGCGAGCTGTCGAGATTGTCGATCAAATGATAGGTCGCGGTATCGAAGCGGCCCATCGAGAGCTTGCCGAAGGTTTTGCTCGTCAAGAACCAAGCCGACTTGCGAACGGCGATCGCGCCAACGCCCTTACTGTCCTGACTGAACGACTTCGAGCCAGCGCCGTTGGCGCCGACTTCGAGAATAAACCCAGCCTTCCAGTCATCGGTAATCTTGGCGTCGCCCGTAAAACGAAAGCGGCTTTGCTCCAGCTCATTGGTGCCGACGTATTGATTGCTCTTGACGCCATCGTCCCAGAAAAAAACCGCTTCGTTGACCCAGCCCGAAACGGTCAAGCTGACCTTGCGGTTGCCTTTGCGGACGGTCGTGGCTTCGAGCTCGGCAATGCGCTCTTCAAGGTCAGCGCAGCAGTTGCCTCCGAGGTCGGCGGCGGCGGCAGGCATTACGCTTCCAGCCAAAACAGCCCAACCGAGCGCAACCGCCGCCGGACGGCGATTAAGTCTGCGTGTCATTTTTGAATACCCCACGTTCGTGAACCCAGAAATCCCCGTTGTTACTCTTCAAGCATTACGGCTGCGGTCAATGGTTCTGACGCCTCGGTGTTGATTAGACGTTCTACGAGTTACGCCGGGGCCACACCTACCTTCGTGCAAGCCCTCAATCGCCTGCATGTTTTCAGGATTCTCTCAACCGCGACAGATCGCGACCGCAATCCGGCGCTGCCACAAATACAACATCGGAACGATGCCCAGCTCCATCGCCAGCGCACCGGCCATGGTTGGCGCCGGCCAACCATCTGCCAGAACGCCATAGAGACGGCCCAGGCCGCCGGCGACAACGATCGCACTTAGGATTGCGGCGGATTGGCCTCGCTTTTCGATGTTCGGGATCAGCGACAGAAACGCGAGGCCTATCCCCAACAGAAGACCGGACAGATAGCGAACATGGCTATCTAAGGTGACATCGCCGCCGTGGCCGAGCATCCCCGCGCCTTGCAGGACGCCCCACGCTCCGCCGCTGACCGGAACAATGCAGGCAATCGCCACGGCGAGCTGCAACATGCGCTTTTCGATCGCTCGGCTCATGATTATTTCCCTCTTGAACTTCCTGTGCGACCATCCATATACCATCCAGTGGGATGGAACATGGAGAGCTGAAATGGCCGCTATGCTTCACGAGGTGAATACTAAGCCAAAGGACTCCGAGAAGATCACGATCAACTTGGGATATGTCGACCTCGGCCACATCGATTTGTTGGTTGCGGAAACGTTTTACGCAAATCGTACCGACTTCATCAGAACCGCGATCCGAAATCAGCTTGAACGGCATGCCGAGACGACCAAACAATCGGTTGCCCGCAAAACCTTGGATCTCGGCCTTCGGACCTTCACGCGCAAGGATCTAGAAGACGTCCGCGCGGCAGGTCGGACGCTCGAGATCCATGTCCTTGGTCTTGCCAGCATCGCGGATGATGTCACGCCCGAACTCGCCCGCGCCACCATTGCCTCGATTGAGGTGTTGGGAGCGTTGCACGCAAGCTCGGACGTCAAAGCAGCCCTTCAAGATCGAACGCGCTGAACCGCGGAGATAAAAATCCAAACACATGGCTGTAGACCACGAGAGACAACAGGAACTTGGCAATGAAAATGACGATTCATCCCGATATGATCGAGGCCACCCGCCTTACACGCCAAGGGCGCCTGAGCGAGGCCAGTGCCCTCCTCCAACGCATGCTGCAAAGTGCGCCAGCGCCTGGCGCCACTGCCGCGGAGCCATCCACCGTCCACGATTCTACGCGATCGGCTCCTCGCGAATCCAAACCGGCGGCCGCCATCGCAACCGGATTGACTGGCGCGACGGCGGAAAATGCCGGTGACAACGCTCGACCGCCGGTGAGCGGACTGCTGCGCGGCTTGATCGAGAAGTTTGCCCGGATCGGCGCAACGCCGCCGCAGCCGCCGGAAGTTCCAAACATAAAGCCGCAAGGCGCGCAATTCTTGAGCGCGACTTTCAAAGACCAATCCGGCGCCCGCGATTACAAACTTTATGTTCCGAGCGTCTGCCATGGTCAACCGCTGCCATTGGTCGTGATGCTGCACGGTTGCACGCAGTCCTCAGACGATTTCGCCGCTGGCACAGGCATGAATGTTGTGGCTGAGGAACGCGGCTTTTTCGTCGCCTACCCAGCACAACCGAAGTCCGCCAATGGATCGAAATGTTGGAATTGGTTTGATGCCAGCCACCAGCAACGCGGCCGCGGGGAACCCGCGCTGATCGCCGGTATGACGCACGAGATCATGCGCAACTACACCATCGATCCACGGCGCGTCTATGTTGCTGGCCTATCGGCAGGCGGGGCGGCGGCGGCGGTCATGGCCGCAACCTACCCCGACATCTACGCGGCGGCTGGTGTGCACTCCGGTCTCGCATGCGGCGCAGCCCGCGATCTTTCTTCGGCGTTCTCAGCTATGCAGCAAGGTACAGCGGGGGCCGCAAACCGGTCCCATCGCTCGACAGGATTCCACGGCCACGACCGGCTCGTTCCGACAATTGTTTTTCATGGCGATAAAGACGCGACGGTCCATCCTCGCAATGGCCATCACGTCATTGAACAGTCGCGCCCAAGTGGTCCCGGTGCGTTGCGGCCGGTGACCGAACGCGGGCACGTGCCAGGTGGGCGCACCTACAGCCGGACTTGCCATTTCGATGCGCGCGGTCGAGCTGTGCTGGAGATGTGGGAAGTTCATGGAGCTGGCCACGCATGGTCGGGAGGTCGCAAGGCCGGATCCTATACCGATCCACTTGGCCCAGACGCTTCACGAGAGATGATCCGCTTTTTTCTCGAGCATCCTCATCCGGCTTCCCATTGACAAGAAAGTTCGAAGTCAACTTTCTTCGAAAGCAGACACGGCAGGGCGATCGGTTATGTCGTAGCGAGTTGTATCCGGTTGCTCACTTTCATTGCCGCCAAGAGCGTGGCAATGTGGATCTTCACTGTGCCAATTGAGATTCCAAGTTGATCGCCGATTTCCCGGTTTGACATTCCCTTGCGAACGCATTCCAAAACGTCCTTCTGACGCGGCGTAAGCGCGGCGACAGCACTTCTGCGCAGATCCCCTACAGGAGCAATGGGTGCAGCCTCCGGTTTTTGTTCCAGCCGCAGCATATGACCCGGGACGTATATCTGGCCGGCCACAATCATACTTAACGCGGCAATGAATTCGTCGCGCGGCAGCGTTTTTGGAATGAACCCGCTGAGACCGGCCGCAACAGTATCGAGCACATCGTTCTTACTCTCCGAAGCAGCCACAATCGCGATTTTTAGATTGGGATGCCTGGAGCGCAGCGGCGCCAGTGTCATTGGCCCCTTCATGCCCGGCATCAAAAGATCGAAGAGTGCCAAATCGAAAGCCGTTTGGTTTGCTATCAACGTCTCAGCTTCCTGGAGGCTCGCAGCCTCCGTAACCTCTGAGCCCAAAAAGTGATCTTTTAAAAAGACAGACAAGCCACGGCGGTAAAGACCGTGGTCGTCAGCAATTAATATTCGGATTGCAACTGACATGGTGAACCGTACCAACTTATCTTGAGGCTGAGGGCTGAATAGATTTTTGTGACGGCCTAGACATGCGCTCGACGGCGAGCGCGATCGAATCTGCTGTCGCTGGCTTCGTCATCCAAGGCACGCTGCTATCGGCAAGTTCCGAAAGTGTTCGTGAGTCGGTTCTGCCGGTAAGGATCATGGCATTGAAGTTCCTTCCGTCACGCCGCCAGCGCCAGATAAGGTCGATGCCGCTGTTTTCATCGCCGAGATCATAGTCAACGATAGCTACATCCACTGCAAGGCCAGCATCCACTGCGCGAAGCGCATCGCGACCGACGGCGAATCCCGTCACATTGGCGCCGCGATCCGTCAGAACCGTACGCAATGCATTCAGAGATTTATTGTCATCGTCCACAAGCATGATGTTCACGTTTGCGATTGAACACGCCGCCCCGGCGATTTCCGGCTTTGCCAGCCCCGGACTCTTTTTTTCTAATTTAGGGACTTCGACGCTGAACCGCGATCCACGCCCTACCACGGAAATAATTGTCACACGCGCGTCGATGAGCGCTGCGTAGCGCTCCACGATAGAAAGCCCAAGTCCCAATCCTTCGTTAGTTCCATGTGCCTGCTCAGTACTGCGCTCAAACTCATAAAATATTTTCTTCAGCCTCTGCTGCTCAATCCCTGGTCCGGTATCATAAATCTCGACGACTGCTTTATTGCCGCGCGCCCGTGCAGCCAAATGCACGCCTCCAGTTTTCGTAAACTTGAAAGCATTCGAAACGAGGTTTCGAACAATCGTTTCAAAGAGTGCGTGATCGGTCATTACGAAGCAGTCGACGCAAGTAAAATTGAACCGCAGGCCCCGATGGTCAGCATCAAAACTGAATTCCGCTCCGATGCGCTCAATGACATTGCGAAGCCTGATCGGCTCTAAAACTGGCGAAACAAGTCCGGCGTCAAGCTGTGCGATATGCAACCAGCTTATCGAGCATTGCGCTCAATGAGCCTAAGGAGTCTTCGAGGTTCTTGACTAGCGTGGCTGCCTCGGGGTCGGTAACCCTTCGCTTCAGAGAGACACAAAACAAATTGAGCGCCTGTAGCGGCTGTCTCAAGTCGTGACTCGCTGCCGCGAGAAACCGGCTTTTGGCTTCGATAGCACTCTCGATCTTCCGGCTCGCTTCGGCGAGCAATACGTTTCGCTGTTCCAGCGCGTGCGTTCGATCTTGAACCTGGGCTTCCAGGCTGGTGCTAAGCATCGTTAAGGCATTTTCGCGCCGCCTGAGTTCGTCCACCAAACATATCAGGCTTTCCGACAATGCTTTCGTTTCCGCAAAATCTGTTACATGCGGAATTGTAGCGTCGCCCGTTAGCCGAAGTTTATCCGCGGCTTTTGCAATTCTATCGAGTGGGGCTGCTAGATAACGCGAAAGAACATATTGGAGTAGCGTTGCGTGAGCCGCAAAAAGCAGCCCATACAGCAATATTTTCCGTTTTAGATCGGCCAGTGGTGCCAGAGCCGCGACGGTGCCTTGGCGCACCAAAACCGTTAGCCCTACACCGTTGAAGAATTGGTGGTTTGTGGCACGCGAAAAGCCAACAACATACTCGTCACCGTTTGTGTCTGGCTCGACCAGCCAGCCGACATTTTCTTTTTCGGCTTTCTGGAGGATTTTCGTCTGCGGCATGCTCAATAAGCGCCCTGACGGCGCGAGTATGACCTGCCCGTCGTTGGCAACGATGAAGAGTTCGAAATCATCGTAAGTTCGCTGGCGCTGTTTTTGGGGACCAATCGTAGAGAGTGCCCAATCCCAATTGGTGATGCCGACAGCGACGGCTTCGATTTTATCGTCACTGCGAATCGGGAACGCCAACTCCAGAAACCAGGGCTGCGCAAGGGTTCCGATTTGACCGGTTGAATTTGGGGGTAGTAGCCGAAACGATGGTGAATCGGTGCTTCTCTGCGATAGAAGTTTCGCAACCCAAGGTGATTGGAGGGCCAGCCCGGAAAACTTGGAATCGCCGCTCATCGCGATGATGTGTAAGTCTTTATCAACCAATCCAAGCCACTCAAAGCCTAATCCCGATGTTTGGGCGTGTTCGAGAAGCGCCTGTGTAACGGTGCGTTCTTTGTCAGCCGCACCAACCGACGAAGCGGCTATGCTTGCGACATCGCGAGCCCTTTCTGCCAGCGCGCGATTGATCTTGTCTTTAACCTGATCTGCAAGTTCTGCCATAGCCCCGCCGATCTGATCGGTCAGTGTTCTTCGTCGTGAGGACCCAAAACACCATCCGCCGCATAAGCGCCAGTGGCGTTGAGGAAGTCGTGGCGGTCATTGTCGAAGTCAATCTTGGCTTGCCCGGTAAGTGAGCTGTCGCCCATGACGAGCCTAAAGGCCGCGTCGCGCTTGCCGTCTAGTGTTGTTTCAGCGGTGATCAAGGCATGCGTGCCATACGCCGCAATGAAATTGATAACCGACAGCGGGTGCTTCAAGTTCTGGGAGAAATCGATCCAGCTTGTGTACGGCTTTACGTCGGCGGCACCCGTCATGGCGTAAATTTGTGCGCGGGCGTCGTTCAGGGCCGGAACGCCCTGCTCGCGGGCGCGGGCGTGGTTGAGCGTCGGCAGATCGAGGGGTTGCGCCATCGAGCAACGAGGCTTGCACCGCCACCACGGCGTCGCGGAATGAGGTCAGGCTGCTGACCTGCGCTATAGCATTTGTGAGATCGGCAATGGCAACCGTCGCTCCCGGCGCTTGGAGAGCGTTCAACATGGCTGTTGCCGCTGACAAAGCGGCATTCGCCGCGGTCACGGCAGCAGCGGCATCGTCGACAGGATTATTGACAAGGCCGTCGGCGCCAACGTCAGCGTGCAGCGATGTCAGGCTCGCAAGTGCACTATTGACTTCGGTCTTGACCGTAACTGCGAAAGGAAGCGACGCGGCGTATGCCGCGTCGGTGGCCACTGCGGTCGGCGCAGCAGCAGCCGCAACAGCCCGGGCTGCCAGGATCGCGTCGGCATCGGCGGTCGCGGCAACGATGTCGCCGACATTGGCGCCGCCACTGAGGACGAGCAGCGCCGAGACCAGAGCAGAGCGGTTGTTCAGTGTCTGGTCGACGATAAGGTTCGAAATGATGCGCGGGTTAGCATCGACCACACTGTGATTGTTGGCGCCGGTGGCGTTAGTGCCGGGCGCGATCGTGGGGTCGTAGTTGGTGTTGCTGACCGTTGGAGCACCTGAGCCCGGAGGCCCCAACGTAATCGGGGCGGTGCCGGTGTTGTTGACGTAGTGCGGCGTTAAGAGGCGCGGAAAGACTTGATCCGCGGCACCAACGAGGCTTTGGCCCGGCAGCAGATGGTTATTGCTACCATCGACCGTTCTGAGACCCATCGGCAGCAAGGCGGCGTCCGGACCAATGGTAATCCCCCCATTTTTAACGGGGCTCAATCGTAGAACTCACGCGGCGGTTTGCAGTTTTAGTTTCTGGGCGGGTGTGATCCCGCCAAGCCCCATGTTGGGGCGGTCGTTGTTATATGTCCAGAGCCATTGCGTGGCGTAGTCCCGCACCTCGTTGATCGTCGCGAACAACAACGGCTGGTCACCAACTGCTCGTCGCCGGCAACAGCACCGGCTTCCTGTGCGCCGTTTTGGTGCTAACAATTAGCTTCGTTTCCTTCCCGATTCTGGCCGACCGCACCGTCGGCGCAGCGACCGCAATTCGCACGTCAATCAGAGCCGCGCTCGCGAGCCCCTTAACCGTGGCGATTTGGGGACTGTTCGTTGAGGCCGCCCTCGTGGTGGGCTCCTTGCCATTCTTCGTTGGCCTCGCCATCGTCTTTCCCGTGCTCGGGCATGCGACGTGGCATCTGTATCGCAAAGTCGTGAGCGTTGACGAGGTCATCTAATCCTCGTTCTCCGGAGATCCTGAAGGGATCTCATTTCGGGTCAGGAGCAATAGTGCACCTTTCTGCGATCGGGCTTCCAAGTCTGTCAAGGGTGCGTGTCCGGCCATTGGGTTTCTTGCAATCCCCTGCGGAGGGCCAAAAACACACCGGCCACGGCGCTTCCTCGGGGGCTTATCTTGCAGTGTGGGTATGTGGCTTTGGTGATGGAGGTTCAAATGCCGGAAAGCGTTTACAAGGTCATCGAATTGGTTGGGACAAGCACAGAATCTTCGGAGAAAGCGGCGAAAGCTGCCGTCGAACGAGCGGCACATTCCTTGCGCGATCTCCGTGTTGCGGAAGTGGTCTCGCAAGACATGGTTATCACGGATGGAAAGGTTGACGCATATCGCACGAAGGTCAAAGTATCGTTCAAATTTGAGGGCACTGCGTGACCTCAAGCGGGTGCCGGCGTGCCGACGGCAGGACGGCCTAACGCTGGCCGCGACCCGCGAACAAGTGGATGCTTGTGCAGGTCGTCCTTCCCGCGACTTGGGGCTAGACTAGTCTCATTTAGCCCATTGCGATCCGTGCGATCTCTGCCCATGTTTGGCGCGATCTAGGAAATAGGTAAAGCTCGCGAACGCAACCCAGCCGCCATTGAAAAGGACGCTCCCGAGCAACATCAACTCTCCAGGAACTGGCCCGACAGCGGCGCGCTGCATCAGCTCAGCGAAAGTCGACATCGGCACGGGGTGGATGGCGATCTTGCCGTAGTAAGCCAGGGCTTGAATACCCAGTCCGGCACGTCGCATACGCGATGCAACCGCGCGCGCTCACGTTCCCTTTCACATCTTTGGCAACGATATTACCAATGAAGCGGCCGGGCGCGATGCACCTGCATTAAGTGATGACAGCTACGGCGATCAGGACTGGCAGGGGCGTGTGTTCAAACACTACAGTGTGCGACCGTCCTGAAATTATGCATCCAGCCTGGATTAGCATGCGGCTGGGTTGCGAAAAAGCGTAATTTTCTGATCGGCCGAAAATTCACGGAGATGACCACCCTTCCGGTCGCCAAATGTCCGATTAGGATCAAGTTTCAAGCATAGGAGGCGACGATAGCACTCGACTTCGATCACAAGACGAACCGGCTCGCAGGGCGCTGCCCCGGTGGCTTTGGCGAGGGCGGATAACGCGTACGCGCAGGTCGTCGGCAGAGGAGTTCCATCATGGCAACACGCGACAAAAGCGGCCAAGCCGAAATGGCTCAAAAAGAGCCGTGTGCGGTGGCCCCTGCCGGGTTCCGGTAACGGGGTGGTATGATCGTCCGTCAATCGTTATCCGGCTGTAATTTGAGCGACCTTCCAACAAAACTGGGCAGAGCGGACTCGGTCTGCCGGACTTACCGCCTCGAACCGGCAGCGGACTTGCCGTGCTAGCCAAGCTCCTCAGGCGCCTAGTGCGAATTGTCGCTACTTCGTCAAGTACCCAGCAGGAAGACCCCAGCATATTCGGCTAACCACGGAGCCAAAAATGACGATAGTTGAAGCGCGTATCTCGACCAAATCCAAGCACGCTGCCCCGACGTGCCCGGCGAGATCCGGAAAATCGAAACCCACGGAGGAGCAATCGTCGACGCAATAGCCTCACTACGGCACGCGTTTTTGCGGTGTGCAAAGATCTGCCGACTGGCGCCAGCAACTCGCGGTGCTCGGAATTTCCGCGCAATAGTACCGGCAAACGCCCCCCAAATGCTTCGGTTCTGACCGCGCGAGGCCTCCAGAGATAAAACCGGGATTCAGGGGCGGGCCGCCAGGCAGAGACCACTCTGCATGTGATGCCGACGAAAATGGATTGGGCTAACGCGCGGAACTCACGACAGAATTACGTATGTCTTGCAATTCTTAGCGCGGAGGTCAGAGAGCAAGCGTGAATCACCGGCGCCAAGCATCCCCCTCGACGCCTGTGCGGAATGGGCCTATGATTAATTTGTCCGAGGCGTCAACGCAAAGCGCCTGGGCTTTTTATCCCAACTTAAACGGGGACCCTTTCGGGTCTTCCGCTCCTTCGCTCCAGTTTCGAGAGAAAGGAAGTCACATGCGCAAACTCGTCAATCCACCACCCTGGTCGCGCTGCGGCCTCTGCAGCGGTGAAATGCAGCTCAAGCTGATTGTGCCAGCCGACCGCACCTGTGATTTAGAGAATGAGATATTCGTCTGCGCAAACTGCGGTCATGAGCGGACGTTTACAGTGATGCATGACCCTTACACGCCGCACATCGAAAGGACGTCTGCCAAGACCGGACGTGCTCAGGGTCCAGAGACTCCGCCGTCGATTGCACGAAGATCATGAAGGACGGCGAAAGCCGCTTACGGCAAAGGGCAACTCGTCGATGGAAAGCCCGCCAATACTACGGATGCCGAAAAGGCGAACAGTAGCCACCACCGGATCCCAAGGTAGTTCAGTCGCTCCCTAATGGTAGATAAGCCGAAGGGGAAACTGCCGCCGGCGGGCATGCGATCACCGATTAGCAGGTGCGGTTGCACTTGGCGTGGTGCTGACGGTCATAGCGATGTTGCCGTAACCGAAGTAGACGAGCGCTCCGAAAATGAGCGAGAACACAACTGCCGTCACCAGAGCATTCAGGAAGCGATTACTGA
>JANLYX010000002.1:0-24220 GCA_031365865.1 Hyphomicrobium sp.
GCGAGCCTTTCGCGGCCTTGTAGGTAATTTCGCCGACTTGGCTGAACATGTGGCTGACAGCGCCGGTCGAACCCTGGTTGCCGGTGTACTTGGTGAAGACGGAGCGGACGACGCCGCCGGTGCGATTGCGGTTGTCGGTCAGGGCCTCGGCGATAATGGCGACGCCGCAATCGCACCGGCGGCGTCGTCCGTTCCGTCTTCACCAAGTACAATGGCAACCTCGGATCGACCGGCTCGGTCAGCCACATGTTCAGCCATGTCGGCGAAATTACCTACAAGGCAGCCAAGGGCTCGCCCGACGCCATGTTCGAAGCGGCCATCGAAGCCGGTGCGGACGACGTCGTCTCGGATGAAACCTCTTATACGATCGTCTGTCCGTTCGAGAACCTTGGATCGGTGACGGCGGCGCTCGAGAAAAAGCTCGGCGATGCCGAGAGCGTCAAGGCCATCTGGAAGCCGAACTTGTCGACCCAGGTCAATGAGGACAACGCCCAATCGATCATGAAAATGATCGCGGCGCTTGAAGACGACGACGACGTGCAAAGCGTCTATGCCAACTTCGAGGTTTCGGAAGAGGTCATGAAAAAATTGACCGCTGCCTAAGGCTCCCGTCCTGGATCAAACTAACAAATCCTGAACGCTTGTCTGGCATCTTGCATGCGACCTCGGTCCTTTTGGCGGGAGCAAGCACCATGAACGAGCTATCGACATTGGATTTTTTCGATCCCCGGGGCCGGGTAAACCGTAAGGGATTAATCATTTTTGCCGCCGTCCTGATCGGCGCCCAGGCCGGGGTCTACAGCGCGTTCTGGATGTATGGCGTCGATTTTGGCAGCGGTCTGGCTTCGATTTTCAATGGCCTGTTTGGCTGGCTCGGCCTCGTCGCCGTTTCAAAACGCCTGCACGACCTCAATCTGAGCGCCTGGAGACTGGTGGCTGCGGTCGCTGGCTGTTTGGCGTGGTGCTTCGTGTTCAGCCTTGCCGTTGTCTTCGTCCTCGGCGAAGAAGCCTTTACCGGCAGCGAAATGGGCATGACCGTTGCGATCATCGGTGCACTGGCGCCTCTGGCCATGCTGACGCTGTGGCTCCATTGCGCCAAAGGCGATGGTGCCGATAATCGGTTCGGTCCACGGCCCGGCGCCTTCGGATTTTCGCGCGATTGGCGTGGAGAGCATTGGATAGCTCCGGCCGGGAAGCCCGCCGTCCTAGCCTGACAATAGTTATCCACAGCCTACGCTTTAGTTGAACTTGGCCGCGCGGCGGCGCAGGCCGCTCAAGATGGGCTCATAGGATTCTT
This sequence comes from Hyphomicrobium sp., assembly GCA_031365865.1. Lineage (GTDB taxonomy): Bacteria > Pseudomonadota > Alphaproteobacteria > Rhizobiales > Hyphomicrobiaceae > Hyphomicrobium_B. The sequence goes on from JANLYX010000002.1 coordinate 1,298, forward strand.
CGTTGCGGGTTTCCGGATAGACCATGTAGACGGGGTAGGTGAATTTGCGGCCCCGTTTGGGCTGCCGTAGCCTGCCGCGCGCCACGTGCTGGCTCACCAGACGAGACGGGAAATAGCCCGAGCACTCATTGGCCATGAGATAATCGAGGCTCATCGGGCCGAGATCGAGATTGATGGCCGGATTGGCGAGTTCGGGGAAGGCGGCTGCGTGATCTTGCAGGAAATCCGCGCCCCAATCGATCAGCAGATAATCGGTCGAAGCTCGCCGTCCGCCTGGTTTTGCGCTAGAAACGAACACAAATTCCTCATCGAACAGGTGTTCAATTGTCAGGCCCGGCGGCGCCGACGGGCGGTACATGACGGCGAGGTCGAGCGTGCCCTCAATTAGCCTCTGGGTGAGGGGGCCAGCGATGCCGGCGGTCGCCGAAACCGCGATTCCCGGGATCTCGATTCTCAGTTCCGACATCCATTTGAGCAAAAACCCACTCCACAAACTGAGTGGCGCACCGACCGAAACGTGGTCGGGATGCTGATCCGCGAGACTGACTTGCAGTTGAGCCTGCTGCCATACCCGCACCATCGCCAAGGCATGCTTTTGAAAAAGTTCACCCGCTCCGGTCAGCTCCGCGCCGCTCTTGGAGCGAGAAAAAAGCGGACGGCCCAAAAGCTCTTCCAAGCCTTTAATTCTGGCCGAAACCGTCGATTGGGTGATGTTCATTTTGCGCGCGGTCTCGATGAACGACCCGGTCTCGGCGACCATCAAAAACGTGCGCGCGAGATTTACATCCATGAGGTTTCTCCGAGGCGATTTTCGATGCGAGAAAACATCTATCGGAATTTTCGATATCAACAACCAGCAAATTTCGTTTGTGAATCTTCTTGAAACTCATCAAAGTCATTTTGACCTCGACTCGAGTCGGGTCGATTGGCGTCACGCGTCAATCAGCGAACTAAACGGAAGGACGAACCACAATGGCTAAAGCTGCTAAAAAGGTTGCCAAGAAGGCCCCGGCCAAAAAGGCCGCAAAGAAGAAGAAGTAATTTTGTTCTGCCGCGATCCGGAGAGTTGCTGTCATGAACCGCTTGGTTGAAACAGCTCTCACGATCGCAGCTCTTCTTATGACCTCGGCCGCTTCAGCGGTCACGGTCGCCAACCGCGGTGACAAAGACGTCAAACTCACTGTCATCGAGGGCGAAGCCAAACAGGACCAGGTCTTGTCGGCTGGTAAGGTGCTCGAAGGGGTCTGTCAGAAGGGCTGTATCATCCGCCTCAACGACAGCGAAAATGACGAATACGAGCTGGAAGGCTCGGAGTCCGTCTCTGTCGAGGAGGGGTTTCTCTACTATGATAGTCCAGGGGCAGAGGGTGCGCCGCCAAGCGGCAGCGTCCAACCTCCCGAAGACAAAAAAGCGCAGTAGAGACATATCGCGGCGGCATATTTGAGCGCCTGTTCCCGACCCTGGGGACAGGCGCTTTCTTTTTGATATTCATTGATTTTCTCCGCGCCGCCAGCGACTTGGCGATGTCGTGCAAGAGCAAGTGCGGCACGTCTCTTAGACGGCGCGCCATGACGCCAGTGCTCGCAGGACTTGATCCGGCCGTCTAATGCCAACCGGGCCCGGCAACGCTGGATGGCCGTGTCGAGCACGGCCATGACGTGAGGCTGGTTCTACAGCGGCGGCGCAACGCGCTCGACAGGGCCGAAGACCTCTACAAAGCCACGCCGCAAGGCCACGTCTGCGTCGGCAATCGTCACCGGCAAGCCGAGGTCAGCGAGGCTGGTCACGCCATGCTGACTGATGCCGCAGGGTACGATTCCAGAATAGTGCGACAGGTCGGGATCGACATTGAGGCTGATGCCATGGGTCGTCACCCACCTGCTGACCCGCAATCCAATGGCAGCAATCTTGTCCTCCCGTCCCAGACCCTTTTCAGGCCGCTTCACCCACAGTCCGACACGGTCGGGGCGCGTCTCGCCCTTGACGCTGAAGGCGGCGAGGGCGCCTTGCAGCCAGCGTTCAAGATCATGGATCAAGGCGCGGACGTCGCCACCGCGTGCTTTGAGGTCAAGCATGACATAGGCTACGCGTTGACCCGGGCCATGGTAGGTAAATTGGCCGCCACGGCCACTCTCGAAAACGGGAAATCGATCGGGGTGCAAAAGGTCTTCGCGCTTCGCACTGGTGCCAGCGGTGTAAAGTGCGGGGTGCTCAAGCAGCCAGATCAGTTCATTCAGCTGACCGTCCCGGATGCCGGTTGCGCGGCTCGCCATGGCTTGCAAGGCATCGGGATATTCGATGGGTTGAGGGCTGATCGCCCAATCGATGGCGCCGTTGCTCTTGGGTTGACGAAGGGACTGGGTCGAGCTGGTCATTGCGCTTACCGTTTCATTCGCACGAACGAGAACCTGGGCGTCAGGGACTGGATCAGACCCCAAGCTTTATCAGGCTGATAAGGTGAGGCGTCATCGACCATTTAAACGGCCCTTGCGTTCGCCGCACTGCTCTGTTACGTGGGGCGGCCTTGGCAGTTCGGGAGCGCGTTTTGCCGCTTTCCCAATGCCTTCAGATGGCTTACTCGTCTGGCAATGCGGTTGTGGCGGAATTGGTAGACGCACTACCTTGAGGTGGTAGCACTGGAAACGGTGTGAAGGTTCGAGTCCTTTCAACCGCACCATACATTCATCCTGAAAATTGGCGGCCTCGTTTGCGGCATGCGCTCCCGGTCTTAAACCGCCGTGGAGCGCCGCTGCAAGGAGGATATCATCGGGCGGCCCGGCGAAATATGATCGGTAAATGCGCCGGCTTCTTGACTTGTGTGTCCCAGGCGTTTTCGGCCTCATCAGACGTCACGAACACCGGCGGCGCAATCTCAGTCTGATACTCATCGACTTGCGCGCTCCAGCCGCTCGGCGTGGCGGCCGCCGCGGCTTTCGGCTTATGATCGGTGCCAGCAGTCTTGAGCACCGTCTCAAGCTTTTGTTTTTGAGGCTTTGAGGCGGCTCGCACTACCGTCCTGTCCTTTGGCTCGGGTGCGATCAAAGTAACATTGTCAGCTTTCGGGTTGGCGGCGTTGTCCGGCTCGATGGCGCCGCGCAAGGTCAGGGCATCTTTATTTACCGGTTTCTCGCTTGCATGGGAAACTTTCGGGGCCAGCTCGCTCATCAGCGGAGACAATGGCACCGCCGCGCGCTTCGAGGTCATGTGCACGATGCTATAGCCGCGGGCCTTGAGAGCGGACAAAATTTCCGGCAGCGCCTTGGCCGTCGCCGGCTTGATGTCGTGGAAGAGAACAATTCCGCCTTTGGCGTCACCGATTTCTTTCAAGGTATGTTCGACCAGGCGTTGTTTGTCAGTGATGTAGCTGTCGTTGGAGACGGCATCGACGGAAAACGTCGCGATCTCGCGCGTCTGCAGGTAACCGAGCAATGCGGCTGAATCCGCCAGGCCCGTAAATCGGAAGAACGGGGCAACCGGTATCCCAGCTGCGGTCGCGACGGCGGCCATGCCGCGCTCGATCTCGTCCTTGGCTTTTTCAGCGTTCATCCGGCCGAGATTGTAGGGATGGGTGTAGGTATGGCTGCCCAACGTATGACCCCGCGCCAGCACCTCGCGGACGGTTTCGGGGTAGGCGAGTGCCATCTTGCCGACGGAAAAAAACGTCGCTTTTGTGCAGAATTTGTCGAGGGTATCGAGGATCGACTTGGTTACGGCCGGCAACGGGCCGTCGTCGAAGGTCAGCACCACTTCCTTGGGGCGCAGGAACGATGGCTCGCGGACTTGTTTGGTATAGGTCCCAAAAATCGGCCCGGACTTGGCATCGATCTCGACCGTCCGCCCGACGCTTAAAGCCCGCGCGGGATCAGCACATTCGCCGGCCCGAGCGACAGAACCCAAGGCCAACAAAGCTGCCAGCAACGTAAGACCTGCGATATATGTGGCGTCCCGGCGCAAGCGCGCATCCCCGCATGATAATTGCAACCCTGATCTGTCATGGGATTCGCGGAGCTGAGCAAGCCGGTGCGGCGCGACGGCGAGGGGTAAAGGCTTCGCGCTGGACGATTTTGTGGCAATTAATTGCGGAAAACGTTCATCTGCCAGGGCAGATCGTCGACTTTCGGCCGCGCGATACGTTTGGGCTTAGATGGCGGTTCGGCCGCTTTCTTCGGTTCCTCGCTCTGCCAAGGCAGCACTTCAGGGTCGGCCACGGTCGCAGGAAGCGACGCTGTTGGCGCGGCAGCAGGCGACGGCGCTTTGGCGTCTTTAGCGGGCCCAGCCGCGGCCGGAGCCGTCTGCGTAGCCACAGCGCGTGTCGCGGTTGGGCTGGCCGTCGCCGCGCTGTCCTTGGCCACGATGTCCTTGGCCACGGTGTCCTTGCTTGCCGCGCCATCGAAATTGGAGATGGTTTCGATCGGTGCTTTCGGCACCATATGGACGACTTTAAAGCCCTTCTTGTGCAGATCGTCCAACAGGCCCTTTAGCCCGTGAGCGGTCGAGGGCTGAATGTCGTGCATCAAGATGATGCCCTTCTTGTGGACCGCGAGCTGGCTCATGACCCGCCTATGGACGGCCTCGCCGTCGCGGGTCTGGTAGTCCTTGGGGTCGATGTCGATCGAGAACACCGCGACGTTGCGGCTGCGAGCATGTTCGATGACAAGGCGGCTTTCGCTCAAAAACGGAAACCGGAAGAACGGCGCGACCGGTGCGCCCAAGGCTTTCGAGACCGCGGACACGCCCATTTCAAATTCCTGCCGGCCCTTCAAGAGGCCGATCGGTTTCAAGTTCTTGTGCGAAAATGTGTGTGTGCCAACGGTGTGGCCCTGGGCCGCTACTTCCTTGACGATGGCCGGATCGGATGCAGCCATGCGGCCGACCATGAAGAATGTCGCCTTGGTGCACTGATCGGCGAGGGCCTTGAGGACGGCGCGGGTGTAGCCGCGAGATGGGCCATCGTCGAAGGTCAAAACAACTTCATGATCGCCGAGAAAATCATTTGCCGGGTGGCCGGAGCCAAACTGAGGACCCCCCTTGGTATCGATTTCAACGATTCTCGAAAGCCCGAGGACTTCTGGGTTGCTCGCGCAGGCTTCGACCACCGGCTCAGCCGACAGAGATCCGGCGGCCGCGACACCGCCCACCGCAATCAAAATCAAGCTTGCAAATACCGGCTTTCGCATTGACCCCGCACCATGTCCGCTTAGCTACTCGAAGCCCGATAAAGTCACAACGGAGATTTTCTTCGTTTGGCCTCCGGCCAACGAATCCCTCATAAAGCAGACGCGATCTTGCACAAACATTGTCTATAAAATGAGGCCGAAACAATGGTTTTGATGTTGTCGCTTGGCGACACTGTGATGCCATCCTGTCGCAGATCTGCTCAGCAAAATTCTATCGAAAGTGGCAAGGCTTGGGTTTAAGGCCGTGGTTGGCACACGTTTAGGATAATGACCGCGTGGATGAGGAACGCCGCATAGAAGCTTCGCTTAACGCGCCCGACGGCCCCAGTGCTGAGCTGGTGCAGGCGGTTTCGCGCGTCTTGGAGGCCGACGACAAATCAGCGCTTCCCGGCCTGATCGAAGACCTCGACATCCCGGACCTCGCCGACCTCATTGTCCTGCTTTCGCCAAACGAGCGGGTTTCGCTTATTCAGAGCCTTGGACCGGCCTTCGACTTCGAGGTCTTTTCCCATCTTGACGAAGCCGTCCGCGACCAGCTGTCCGAGGCCTTGCCCAACAGCGTCCTCGCCAAAGCCGTCACCGACCTCGATACCGACGACGCCGCCTACGTCATCGAAAATCTCGAGGCCAGCGATCAGCAGGAGATTCTGTCCCAAGTTCCCTCGGCCGACCGCGAGGCCATTGAGCGCAACCTCGAGTATCCGGAAGAAACCGCCGGCCGCCTCATGCAGGCGGATTTTGTGGCCGTGGCGCCGTTTTGGACGGTTGGGCACGTCATCGACCACATGCGCGAGACGGTCGATCTGCCCGAGCATTTCTCCGAGATTTTCGTCGTTGATCCGAGCTTCCGGGTGCTGGGTTCTGTCGATCTCTCGCGGCTGTTGCGCACGAAGCGCGAGGTGTCGGTCGAGAAAATCATGGACACCGACCGTCATATGGTTCTCGCCACCGAAGACCAGGAAGTGGTGGCTCGCCAGTTCGAGCGCCACGGCCTGATGGCGGCGCCTGTCGTCGATAAAAACAACCGCCTGGTTGGCGTTCTCACCATCGACGACGTCGTCGAGGTCATTCAGGACGAAGCCGACGAAGACATGAAGCGCATGGGCGGCGTAGGTGACGAACGGCTATCCGATAGCGTTAGGGCGATCGCGCCGCCGCGCTTTTGGTGGCTGTTCGTCAACCTCGGTACTGCCATTCTGGCCTCTCTCGTCATCTCGATGTTCGGGGCGACGATTGAGAAAATGGTTGCCGTGGCGATATTGATGCCGATCGTCGCCTCCATGGGCGGCAACGCTGGCACGCAAACCATGACCGTTGCGGTCAGGGCGCTGGCGACGCGGGAATTGACGCCGGCCAACGTCGTCAGGGTTGTGCTGCGTGAAACAGCGGTCGGCCTGCTCAACGGCGCCGCCTTTGCGATTCTGATGGGCGCGATCACCTATTATTGGTTCCACGATGACCGCCTGGGCATCGTTATAGCGGCCGCGATGATTGTGAATCTGTTGGCGGCGGCGCTCGCTGGCATCTTCATTCCTTTGGCTTTGAACAAGTGGAAATTCGATCCTGCCGTGTCGTCGACGGTGTTCGTGACGACAGTGACGGACGTCGTCGGGTTCTTTTCATTCCTCGGTTTGGCGTCGGTCTGGTTGCATTAAAGCAGATTCCGATAGTACGGCATCTGCTTCTGGACCTTCCTCTCCCTTCATGGCGCAGCCATGCTTCGCATGGTGGGAGAGGATGCCCGTCATCGAGGAGAAGCCCCTCATCCGGCCTTCGGCTACCTTCTCGCCCGGGAGAAGGACTCCAGCCGCGATTGAGTGAGATTGGAAAGTACTCTAGCTGCCGGGGCGGAGCACTCAACTCGACGGGGTGTCGAGCTTGCGGGTCAGGTTTTCGAACTCGCGCCGCAATTCGTCGTTTTTGAAGATTTGGTCGAAGCTTGGGGCTTCGAGCCGCTGGATGGCTTCGAATGAGGCCGAACTCTCGCGCATCAGATTGCGCAATTGCACGCTCGCTTCCACGGTCTCGAAGGTGTTGTCGGCGATGCGCAGATCGCGGGTGGCTTTGAGGCGGGCTTTGGCGATCTGTTCGCGCTGCTGCTGCAGGTAACGCCGGTAAGCGCTTGCTGCATCCTCGGCAACTTTTTGGCTGTCGCGGTTGGCTTCCAGCGCGCGCTTCTGATCCGCCCGGTTGTCGCCCTTCATGAGTTCGATCGTTTTACCCTTGGCGGCCTTGAGATCGCCGAGAATAGCGTCGAGCTTCGGTACATACTGGGTGTCGATCTTGGCGATGGTCGAATCCTGGGCGTGGACCAGCATGGCGAACAGGGCGGCGTGCATGGCAAAATATTTGCGTGCCGCGTTCATATTGTCGCCGGTCGCGCCAATCAGCTTTGCGAGCTGGCCGTCGATCAGCCGTGCGGCATTGAACACGGCAACGAGGCGAACGAGATCGCCGGACAAGACGCTGTCGAGCAGCAGATCGACTTGCTCGGGCGCCAGTTCGACACCGGCCTTTTTGAGGGCCTCCGAAATCTCGGCCTTGGCGTCTTTGATGCCGGATTTGTTGACCTCGATGCGTTTGTTGTTTTCGCCAATCGCCGCTTCGAGAGATCCAACCGTGTCGGTCAAAATTCCGGCCAGCGTCGCGTCCTTCGGCGCCGAGACCTGCTTTTCCTTGAGTTTGGCGTTTTGGTCGTCAAGTTCCCGGATATTCCGGCGCAGACTTTCGACCTTTTTCTGAACGTCGACGACGGGGACATCGGTGACGATGCCGAGCGCGCTGTCGAGCAGGGCGCGCACTTTGACCTGCCGGTCCTCCTTGGTCTCGCGCCAGAACGGGGGCACGATGAAATCATCACGGCTTGGCAATTTGGAAGCATCGGCGCGGTTGTCGGCGGTGTCTTTAAGGACCGCGTCGATCGCGGCCATGAGAGCTTTGGCTTGCTCGAAAGCCTGTTCACCCTCGCGCGGATCTTTGGGAGCTTCGGCCGTGACACCGGGCGTGCCCGATTTGGCGTCCGCTTTGCTGTCGGCCTTGCCGTCTGCTGGCCGCAAAAGTTCGCCGATGCCGTCGCGGCGCGCGGTTTGGGCGGCACCGGAGGCGGCAGCCAAAGCGAGTGCGGCAATCGTCACCACAACATGTGAAGCGCTGAGACGGGCGGGCATTAGGTCCTCCAGCCCTTAAAAAGCCAGGAAAATTCAGGCAAATCCGTGGTCATCCAAACTGCGGGCGATGCAACTGTCATGCTGAATGCAGCGAAAGGCGGCCAATAATGACCAGGATTGTCACGCTCTTGGGTTTCTTGGCGGTATTTGGCGCGGCGACGCTGCTTTACTATGTCCGCTATCAGCCCGATGCGCAGGCTTATCCGATCCAGGGTATCGATGTTTCGCACCACCAGGGGCAGATCCGCTGGCCGGAAGTTGCGCGGGGCGGAATTTCGTTCGCCTACATCAAGGCGACGGAAGGCGCCGACTACAAGGACCGGCGCTTTCTCGAAAATTGGACCAATGCCGCAAAGGCAGGACTAGCGCGCGGCGCCTACCATTTTTTTTCGCTCTGCCGTCCAGGTCTTGACCAAGCCCGAAACTTTATTGCGAGCGTGCCAGTGAAGGCCGGCGACTTGCCGCCGGCGATCGATCTCGAGTTTGGCGGCAATTGTTCGATCAGGCCAGCGTCCGCAGCTGTTAAAGCCAGTCTCGCAACCTTGGTTGAGCAGTTCCAAGCCACCTACAAAAAAACTCCGGTCTTTTACGTAACGCGAGAGTTCTATGGCGCTTACGCCGAAGCCCTCCTCGACCGCGCCCATCTTTGGATCCGAAGTATTGCCTGGCCGCCGGCATTCGGGGGGCGGAACTGGACACTTTGGCAATACCACAATCGAGGCCACGTCTTGGGCGTCGATGGCCCCGTTGACCGCAATGTTTACAACGGTTCTGAAACGGAGTTCCGGGCGTTCGTCACATCTGGCGAGCCGTTGAAGCTGTCTTGTATCAAGGCGGGTCCGGCTTCAACCGTTGACACGCATCTGGGCGGCGCGAATGGTGTCGGTCAACGCAGGCGTGACTTGCCGCGCATCGTTTAAAATCAAAACTTGCGGAAACGGTGCGGTCGCCCGGTGCGAAGCCTCCGCGCGCTTGGCGAGACCATTGGTTTCTCCGAAATCGCCGTACAGCCGCAGGTCTTTCGCGCCGGGCAGGAGCGCGGCGAACGCCAGCGGGGCCTTGAAGACAATGAATGGTGCGCCGGTTTCACAAATGGCAGAGGGCACGGCGCGCAAGACTTCGCCGATGACGACTTCGGCCAAAGGCCGCAAACCTTTGGCGGCGGCGAGCAAGGCCGCGACGTCCGCCGACCGGGGCGTGACCGGTGGCCTTGACATGACCGGCGCCGGTACCAGCGAGATCGGTCGTGGTTTGAAATTCCTCTGAGGCTGCAACAGTTCTGGGTCTGGATCTGGTTCCAAGCCCGATCCCGCGACCGAGCCTGATAAAGAGTCTGGGGCCAGCGCGCGCACCAAAGCCAATTTACCACTGGGGCCCTCGCCGTAGATCAACTTTCCGCCGTTGTGGTGGATACGCTCCAGCCAAGAGGCGTTGGCAAACGTGAAGCCTTGCTGGCGCAGCCAATCGATAATGGCGTTGCGCCCCGTCAGATTGGCGAGGTCGATGGCCCGCAACCAGCCGGCCAAGTCAGCGCCGGTGTCCTGCTCGAGGCTGGAGATAAAGAGCCGTTCCTTTTGGGTATAGTCGGTTGCCATCTGACGCCGGCTCTCAAATCCAGCGCCGGGTGCGGCTTTTGTAATCGCGGTAAATTTGACCGAAGCGGGCTTCGAGGTGGCGCTCCTCGGGCAAGATCTGCAGCACGGTCACGAGCAATCCGAAGAAAAATGCCGCCGGTACAAACCAGACGTTTTTTGTAAGTTCCGCGAGCCCAAACATCACAGCGACTTCTCCGAGATAAATCGGATTGCGCAGGAAACGGTACGGACCCGATGTCACCAACGTTTCCGTGCGCCCGTTGGGCATGATCGTGGTGTTATGAGACCGCAAGGCCATAAGTCCAGCGAGCGTCAGAAACAGACCGGCGCCGCCAAATCCGAGACCAACCCAATGGGCGGCTCGATCGGCCGTTCCCGGCCAGTCCAATGGCCTCGCGCGCCCAAGTATGTAAGCCGCGGCAATCATGGCAGCGAGAAGAATTGGCGGCCAGGGAACCGGACTTGCCCGGGTCACTGCTGCGCTTGTTGATGTCGGATCAAGGCTCATGAGGGCACTCTAGACCCAAAACTCGGCGCTGCCATCCGGCTTGTGCTAGAGGGGATGGCAATCGAGAATAGCGGGGACAAGTCGCCCGTCAAAACCGATGCCGGCTGGACTTAAGGTTTTTTGGTCACGCCGGCTTCGGACTTTGCAGCCGCCGCCGCTGCTTTCGAGGGCGCTTCGATCGTCGGCACGGGTTGGGCAGCGCCATCGAGCGCTTCATCGACGTTGAACGATTTGCAATCTTTCGCAACGAGTTGACGATTGTAAGCTTCGAGAACCGCCTTGTCGCGCGCGTATTGCGCGTCGGTATTGAGACCAGCGTTGGTACCCCCGAAGACCATCTTGCCGGCGGAGTGGAACGCGCGCGACGCGATGGTGGTTTTTTCGCGCGTCTCATAGCCTCGCATTTGCATGATGCGGACCTGCATGCGGCCGGTGAGTTTTTTGCAGTCGAGACCTTGTTCTTCGTCCGTTAGGACGTATTGGCCTTTGCTGCCGCTGGTGTCGGGTCCGGCGGCGGTCGTAAAATTCAGCGGCTCCGTGGTTTTGCCCACACCGCTACAGCCGCCAAGGATACTCAGCAGTATGGCAAACACTGGCAATCGGCACACCCGCGACATTCCCGCAACCTCGCAAGCCTTCTACAGCGGTGTGATACAGGCGAAATGACGGAGCGCCTGGATTTTAAGAGGATTAGGCTTTCTCTGTACCAAAAACGCCTACCCGCCCGCCAGAGCTTGGCGGCCACATCCCTCATGCAACTGCATTCGAGAAGACTGTTGCACTCTCCCCGCCACTGTTCTCAACTGGCTGGGTGCGCAAAAATCCAGCACGATCCAAAAGGATGCTGAAATGCTTGGGACTCGTTACTTCCTCGTCGTCGCAGTCTTCGGGATGAGCTTAAGCCCAGCCATTGCGGCGGATGAGGTTCCCGCCCGCCTCGCCTGTAAGTTCGAGACCGGCACGTCGGGAAGTTATGACGGGGGCACCTTCAAATCTCAGCCCGCGTCGGCGCTGTCATTCGAAATCAGCGATATCAATCTTGAGACCCAATCGGCGAAAATCAGCGTTGACGGTAAAGTGACGGGGACCCTGCGGGTGGTCCGCGCGCTCAACGCCAACCACTACCTCGAAGTCGCCAATGAAGGCTTTTTGAATTTGACCACGGTCTACGATCTCGATGCCGCCGCTAAAGCCTATCCGGCCGTTCATTCCCGTCATTTCGGGCTCTTCGGCCAACCGGTGTTTGCGCAATACACAGGACTTTGCTCACCGCCTTGAGGGCTCGCGTTTCTCCTGTGGACGAGCAGATTGCGCGCCTTGCCTCAGAGTGCGAAATTGCGGCCATGACCTTGCATCTCATAAAACTGTGTGTTGGCGCGGCCTCTATTGAGGATCTGGCTGACTGGCAGAAGCGCCGTGCCGTAGACCGCAAACAAGCCGGTCTCAGCGCCGCGCCATATCATACGACCTTTCAAACCCCTAAGCGCGCGGCCGAGCTGCTTGATGGGGGCTCTCTCTATTGGGTCATGAAAGGCACGATCGCGGCGCGCCAACGGCTTGTGGCAATCGAGGATGGCACCAAGGACAACGGCACCCCGTGTTGCGTCTTGGTGCTTGAGCCCAAGATCGTCGCGGTCCGGCCGGTGCCGCGCCGGGCATTCCAGGGCTGGCGATATTTTACGCCTGCCGACGCGCCGCCAGATCTGAAGCCGGGATCGGGTGAGGAAATTGCACAAATGCCGCCCAAAATGCGCAAGGACCTCGCCGATTTGGGGCTGCTCTAGCGGCCGGCAGATAGGATCAAGTCACATCATGTCAGGCCCGACGTTTACGCCCATCATCGCCGCCTTGCCGAAGCTTGTGCCCTTTGTTGGGCCTGAAGCCTTGGAACGGGCACGCGGACGGGCTTTTCGGGCTCGGCTCGGAGCCAACGAAAGTATCTTCGGGCCGTCACCCGAGGCTGTTCGGGTCATGCAAGAGGCGGCGGCTCAAAACTGGAAATATGCTGATCCCGAAAATCACGATCTCCGGCAAGCGCTCGCACAATTTCATGGCACGTCCTTCGACACTGTTGTTATCGGTGAAGGTATCGATGGCCTCTTAGGTCTGACCTGCATGATGTACCTCGTGCCGGGCGACACCGTCGTCACAACCGAGGGCGCTTATCCGACATTCAATTTTCACGTCGCGGCCCACGGCGGGCGGCTGGTCAAAGTGCCGATGCGCGACGACCGGGAGGATTTGCAGAGGCTGCTCGAAACAGCCAAACGCGAGAACGCGCGCCTTCTGTACGTTTCCAACCCGAACAATCCGATGGGGACGTGGTGGGACGGTGACGCGATTAGAGAGCTGTTTGACAATCTGCCGGCGCAAACGCTGCTGGTGCTCGACGAAGCCTACCGTGATACCGCGCCGGCGAACGCGATACCGCCTTTGAACCCACGAATTCCAAACGTCGTGCGCTACCGGACATTCTCGAAAGCCTACGGACTGGCCGGCGCGCGCATCGGCTATGCTAGTGCTGCCCCCGAAATTATCGCGGCCTTCGACAAGGTCCGCAATCACTACGGCATCAACCGGGCCGGCCAATGGGGTGCATTGGCGGCATTGCACGACCAAGCCTATCTTGCGGAAGCCGTCGCGCGGATATCCCGGGCTCGTGACAAAATTTCAGACGTTGCGCGCTCAAACGGTCTGACGGCCCTCGCTTCGGCGACGAATTTCGTCGCCATCGACTGCGGCCGCGACGGCGCTTTCGCCAAGCGTGTGCTCGATGAAATGCTGGCGCGCGACGTCTTTATTCGTAAGCCCGGGGCTAGCCCGCAAGACCGCTGCATCCGCGTTTCGTGCGGCCGGGACGAGGATCTCGCGGTTTTTGCTGAGGAATTGCCAAAAGCGCTCGAAGCGGCGGGGAAATGTTAATCGTCGCCCTGATGCGCGGCAGACACTGACAGTTTCACAATCCGGCGCTACGCTTACGCATTATATTTTGCGTTTGGGGGATTATTGTTATGCGTCACGGCGCATCCATTCTTATCCGGCACGGCCTGCTGATTGTGCCGCTCGTTATTCTTGTCAGTCTGGCGATCGCAGGGGAGATAGGGGTTGGCTACGGCTTTCCCAATCTGTTTCGCGATCATCCAGGCGAGTTCCCAGGCGTTCTGCCGAACGCGCGAGACTTCAAAGATTGGCAGTCCTTCTGGCAAACGTCTGGCGCCCAAGTCGCATATTCAGCGACGCTGCTATTCGGCCTGGTCTGGGTGCTTGCCCTTCTCGTGACGATCCGTGAAGAAGAGCCGGGCAATACGCACCCGATCTTTCGCGCAGGCCACGCGATTTGGCCAGCGGTATTCATACTGTCGCTTTTCGCGGTTTTGGCTCAGCAATTTGCCAATTGGATAGCCTTGCGCGCTGCCTTCTATGACACGAAAGAGATGCCGTCCTATTTCGCGATCGAGATTGCGCTGTCGCTGATTGGTGTTTTCTTAGGGCTCATATTCGTCTATGCGGCGCTGCGTGTCGCGCTATGGATTGCCCGCAAGTGGCGGCTGCCCCAGGTCCATGTTGCGTTTGCAGTGGGCACGCTGATCACGGTGCTGTTCATGCTGTCTCCTGCCCTGATGCCAGGATTCGCGGTTTTCAATGTTCTGGCCCTGTTGGCGGTCTTGTACATGTCGTTCGCACTTTTTGAGGCGAAAACGCGCTTGATCATCACGCTGGCCGTCATGGTCTGGAGCGTCATTTGCGGGGCCCTTCCGCTCAAGCACAACTTTTCAGATCTGAAACGCTACAATGACAAACCAGCCGGGGAACGGCCAAAGCTGTTCACGGCGGATGGATGCGCCAAAAGTTTGTCGCGGCAGGCAACGGCCAGCCAATTGGTGACGTCGCTCGAATACCTCAAGAATTGGCACATTAACGCCACCAAAAATCTTCAACCCGGCGAGAAGCCGGTGTTCGTGGTCGTAGCGGCGTCAGGGGGCGCTTACCGGGCGACCTACTGGACAGCTTTGGTGCTCGACAGGCTGTTGGGCGAGGTCAAATCGCCGCGCCGCTTCAAGGACAGCGTCGGTCTGATGACTGGCGCGTCTGGCGGCATGGTGGCGTCCGCCTATTTTGCGGCTTTGAGCGCGGTCGGCAAGTTTGATTACGAGCCTGAAGCGAGAGCCCTTCAAAACACCATCGATGGCGATGTTGTCTCCTACCCGCGAGGTTCCTTCGCCAACAGAGTGCGCGGGTTCCTGGCGAATGCCCGGCGAGATAGCTTAACCCCCGTCATTCAGCGGCAGTTGCAGTACGACGTCCCAAGCACGTGGTGGCCAAGTATTCTTAAACGTGACAGGGGCGAAGTCTTGCAAGAGCAGTGGCGCCTGATATCCGAGACAAAATTCGCTGATCTGCTTGTCGCCAATTCGAGGTCCTTTAGCCCGGCCATTATTTTCTCGCCCATGCTCGTGGACAGTGGCCGGCCCCTGCTGATCTCTAATCTCAATTTGTCGTGCATCGCCGCCGAAGAGACGCATGCCGTTGAATTGTTCCGCATGTTCCCAGAGGCGCAGAAAGTTGTCAGTCTCGCAACCGCCGTTCGCATGAGCGCGTCGTTCCCCTATATTTCTCCCGCCGGCGAAATCCCGACGGAGCCGCCGCAGCGCGTCCTCGATGCCGGGTATTATGATAACGACGGCATCACCACGGCCGCGGCGTTTTTGCAAACCGAAGAAGTCAAGGAATGGCTCAGCAAAAATGTCGCGCGCGTCGTGGTGCTCAGGATCAATGCCTTCAACAGGGTGTCGAAGGCTGCGCCAGCGTGCAGGACGAGGCAGCCGGCCGAGACGGAAGGAGGCGTGGCGGGCCGTCTGGTAGATTCGATTTTCCGCAGTTCGAATTGGTTCTCCAGCCCGATCGAAGGCGCATGGGTCGCCCGCGATACCCGCGCCCGTTTTTCAAACCGCCAGACCGTCGACGGCTTGAAAGCCAGTTTCGACAAGGCTTGTATCGATGGCCGGTGCAACGAGGGCTTCATCCAGGAAGTCGAACTGGCTTACAACGGTGAAGCCTCGGAAAGCTGGCACTTGCCGACGCGGGAACTTTGCAACATGCGGCTTGCGCTCAGCCAACAAGACAACCTTGATGATAATGACGAATGCACAAGCTACTACAGCCACAAACTGGCAGCGGAAGATTCCCCGAGAAAGCGCCAAAATCCATCGTGCGATAACGATGTCGCCATTCAAGGCTTCAAGGAGTTGCTCGCCAAGCCGTAACTTCGGTGTAGAACGGCCTCCCTTAAGGCCACGTCCTCAGACTGCTGTTTGCGAAAGTCCATTCGGGCGTCACGAGGTCGCCAATGGGCGGGGCGTACCAGGGCGAGCCATCGCCGTTCGCCGGATTTTTCAAGACATGCATGTCTTGCGCGGGCATGTAACTTTGGATGAGCAGGAACCGTTTGGCTTTGGTGATTTTGTTTTCCGCCATATCCGCAACGATGACCGCGTGGCCGGGCGAACCGCCTTTGATGAAAACGTTGCCGATTTGAATATCCGAGATTTTCGCGGGCTGCAGTTGCTGTTCGAGCGAGAGCGTGCCCGCGTACGCGAACACCAGATCCATGTATTTGCGAAAGCTCGCATAGCTGGCGTCGGGCGTGCCCGATTTCTTCCATGTCTTTGCGTTTACGTCCGGCCGCTCGCCCTTGGCATAGCGCGAGAAGGGCACGCCGTTGCCGGATGTGAAATTGAAAGCGATGTCCGCCTGCCTGTCTGTCCCATACAACCATTCGGCCCGCAGACGCATGACGGCGTCGGCGCATTGCTGGAGATCGCGATTGCCCGTGTCGATGTCGATGACGGCGGCATGGACGTCTTGGCGTGATTTCGGCTTGCCGTCGTAGAGCAGCACGGGCGAGTCCGTCGCCTTCAGGGGTAGGGCGCGTAGCCACGCTGCGAAACTTTGCGGACCAACGGCGACGCGTTCAAAACCGGATGGCAGTGCGAAGCGGGTCTCAAGCGTATCTGCGCTACTCGATGCTGTTCGCCAAGCGTAAACCGGTTCGCCACGCGCTTCAAATAGGGCCGCCGCGGCAAACCACATCAGAACCGCCAATGCCGCCCCTTGGCCTGAGCGCACGGTGCGCCCATTGCGGGAGGCGCAACGCGACAAGGCGGGCGGCATGTCGAGATCCCTTCGTAGTTAACAAATTATTCGCCCCACTCTACTACGATAAGCAAGATGGACGGGACCAAAGGCTATGATGCGGGCCGCTTTCACATTTTTCTCTCTTCTGGCATTTGGCGCCATAACGGCTGCCGGGCTGGCGGCGCTGATCCCATGGGCCACGGGGCGGATTGGGAGCGGACTGAGCGGGCAAAACGGTCTGCAGCTTGAATCGCTGCTGCTTGGTCTCGCCCTCGGCCTGTTTCTCGGGATTATCGGGCGCTATCACTGGGCCGATATTCCGCGCCGTATCGTCACCTGGTTCTTGATCCGCGAGCGGCAATTCTTTTACTACAGCCTGATCGCTAGCTGCATCGTGGTGCTGCTGTTTTATTGAGGACGGTGCCTGCTTCGGTTGCTGTTGGGCAACCGAAGCACCGTAACGTGCGCGGCGGTGTCAGCCCAGTCGTTAGCCTAAATGTGTGCCGGCGTAGATTTCGGCGATCGCCAGCTCCGCACCAATGCTGTCGAGGCTAAAATTACCGCTGGTCACGACGGTGGCGTTGGCCGGCCAATTGCCGGCGCCGTCACGCTTCAGAAGCTCAGCCTCCAGCCGTGTCGAATGAACGACCAGGATTTCTTGCACACTCGGCAGCGTCGCATAGGCGCGCACGCTCTCGTAGGTCTCGCTCGCGTTTGACGGCGACAAGACTTCGATCAGGAGAACGGGATCGGGCGTGAAAATCTCGCCGGGCCGGTTGGGCGCGCCGGTGACGCCGAGATCGGGAATGCGGAAATTCCATTCAGCCCTGACGCAGGGCTGCACGCCGGGTGCGGCAACCACACGGCAGCCTGGGCGTGCCTTGCGCAAGTGTTGCCAGATCATGCCGGTCAAATTGCTGACGATTGTATTGTGCGCGTCGCTGCCAGGCGCCATGGCGCGCAACACGCCGTCGATGAGTTCATAGCGCGTGCCAAGGCCGTCGCCGGGCCAATCAATGAAATCGGCGACGTCCAAGAGCGGCGGTAACTTGGCAACGGCAGCCATTTTTGAAGCCTCGCAAACAGGCGTAATCTATCGACCCTCATTATGCATTGCCATCTGCCGTTGGTCCACTGCGCATCCAATTTACCTAACCCTTGCATACCTACGTCCGGCTGGGCCTGATTTCGCCCATGCGCTAGCATCCGCCCTCGAGCGGCCGGGAGGGCATCCAACATGGCGACGAAAATTTTGAGCGCGACCGCCGGTTTGGCGATGCTTTTGGCCATGCCGAATTCGATGCCGCTCGTTGCCGAGGACGCACCGGCCGGAGCGACAGCCGCATCGGCGACCGTCGAGGAGATCTACATCCTGCGTTCGGTACGGGAAGAGCGCGTGCAACCGGCGCCGGAAACTTGCGCGACGGCGCATAGCAAACTGTCTGAGCCGGCCTGGGAAGATCGCTACACATTCCGCTCGGTCACGACGCGGCCCGAGGACGGGCGCGTGCCGGAAGCGGAAACCGACAACGTTCGCAGCATCCGCGCCTGTTTCGGAAAAACCTCCGACCCAGCGTTGCCGGTTGCGACAGCAACAGGACAAATAATTGCTTGCCCCGAATCGGATTTATAGAGATTAAGTCTCCATCGCTGGAGCAGCTTTGTATGCGTCGCGCTGTTACCCGCTCTGCCCCCAGAGCGCCGGCGACGAACAGAATGAGTGAACGTCCTTCCTCATTCTGTCATCAGGGCTCGAGCCCGGAAAGGAGTGGTCCACCCCGACCGCTCCTTTTCTTTTTGTGCCGTTGCCCGTTTCACTTGATCTCGATTTTCGCAAAGCGATGCGTGGCGGGATCGCTGACGGTCAGATTTTCCGGACCGATAAGGCGCGCGCTTCTATCGGCGGGCGGGACGCCGAGGGGATCAAGATTGACATCGTGCAGCGTGCCCGTGATCGCTCCGTCTTCGCCAAGCGACATCTTGAAATACAACCCGTTCCAGGGATCGATGCCGTAGCCGGTTTGCGGCTTGTGCAGAAACAGCAATGCGTACTCGAGGTCGGTCAGGTCAGCGGCCGAGATCTGCTTCTTCAAGTCGTAAGGGTAGGCGAGGTGGCACCACATTTCCTTCTCGCCCGCGAGGCACGAGAACGGCCGCATCGACAAAAACTCTTCTGAAAATTCCGGCGCATCGAGCTTGATGTCAAAGGTGGTGGTGTCGTTGTGATCGGGCTGGGCCGTGAAGGTGGCGTGTCCGATGACGTGCCGCTCGCCGGCAGCCGAGATCAGAGTGATGGTCTTTTGGCCTTGCGGCAGGGCCGGACTGGCGATGCTAGGCATCGCCATTCCAAGCAACAGCAGCGCAATCAAGCCCGTTCGTAGGCCAGACCGATTGAAACACTTCGCCATGTCTTAAATCTCCTCATATCCGAGGAGCTTCGCATGTTGAGACCCGGCGTTACAGGCGCAGCGCTCGTACTTTGGACCAGTGATGCGGTCCGCCGGCTCGGGTGTGCTGGAATTTCGCCGGGCGCAGTTATGCGTTGGGCCGGGCACTTGATTGGTGTAAGACAAAATCACGGGAGAGAGCCGTGCATTTTTAAAGATTGCGAGGCGGGCCATGCTGGCGCGATGGGCATCATTCGCGAAAGTTTTTCGGCGTGGGGGTTGGCGCGCCACCGTTATCGCTTGTTGTGCGCTTGCAACTGCAGGGTCTCCACACGCCGTGGAGTTCAAAGCGTGCACGGACGCGCAGAGTTCCGCCACCGCTCTCCGCGAATGCACGATGCTGCTGCAATCCCCGGACCTCAGAGATCAAGATCGTATCGGGCTTTATTTGAGGCGCGGCCAAGCGTGGCTCGTGGAGGAGGAGCCGGCCGAGACTGTCGCGGATTGCACGCGCATTCTCAGCCTCGACGCCGCACATGAGCAAGCCTTGATGTTGCGTGCACGCGCCAACACCGCGCTGGGGCAACACAAGCTCGCCGCCGAGGATTGGACGACTGTCATCGCCCATGCGGGTGGCGGGGCGGCTCATGAGAACAGCTATCTCGAACGCGCTTCGAGCTGGCTCGCCGCCGGCAACGTGGATGCGGCGCTCGCTGACTATGGCACAGTCCTCGCGACCAACCCGAACAGCATCAGAGCATATTTGGGACGTGGCAAGGTCTTTGTCACTCTGAGCGATCGCGAGAAGGCGCTTGCCGAGTTTGCGCGCGCCCAAGAGATCGATCCGCAGAACACTGCAGCCTATATCGCACGCGCGGAGGCCGCCGAGCGGTGGGGCGATACCAAAATGGCCATCGAGAACTATCTGTTCGTCGTTAAGAACAACACGCGCAGCGCAGGTCCTTACCGAAAGGCCCTGCAGCGCCTCGGTGTCGATAATGTGCCGTGAGTGGATTTTGCCGTCTGCCTGTTTCATCCGGCGGGACCGCAAAGACTATGGATTGTGCTTCCATGTGTGGGTTGCGAACAAGACTTCGCATCCAAACTCGATGAAATTTTTCGCCATCTGTACCTCTTAATGTCCGAGGAGCTTCGCGCGGCAACAGCCATCGTTACAGGTAAAGAACCCGTACTTCGGCAGCAGTGGTCAACACAACAAGAGCCGCCAAGTCAGGCGCTCTATAGCTTTAAATCCGAAAGTTTAAGCTGCGCGACGCGGAATGCGCGAGTAATCCGTCGCGGCTTCTGCTTTTGAAAGATCGTGCGAGGTTTGCAAGTTCAACCAAAACTGCGCCGTGGTGCCGAAGTGCTGTGCCAGGCGCAGCGCGGTGTCTGCCGTCATGGCACGCTTTTCGCGAGCCAAGTCTGAAATGCGATTGTGTGGAACGTCGAGGATCACTGCAAGCTGACGGGCGCTGAGCCCGAGCGGCAGCAGGCATTCCTCGCGCAAGACTTCGCCCGGATGCGGCCGGATGCGCCGCACCGCCTTAGTGGTAATCCGCGATCTCGACATCTTCCGGTCCTTGGTCCTGCCAGCGGAAACAAACGCGCCACTGGTCGTTGATACGATTTGAATAGTGACCCTTCCGGTCGCCCTTCAAGGCTTCGAAACGATTGCCGGGAAGCTGTCCGAGGTCTCGCAAGGTAACGGCATCATCCAGCATCGCAAGCTTACGAAACGCCACCGACTCGAAGGTCCTCCACTGTGCCGGGGAGGGCCCACCTTTAAAGAAGGCTTCTTCCATTGTTAGGTTCTTAGGCTTTATCGCCACGTCAGCTTCGTTCATGGCGATGAATTCCGCGAACGCCCCGATCCGGTCCTGGTTCGGCCGCGCATAGACCTCGTCGCCCGGCTTGAAGCGCCGCACCTTGGACCCGGCCCGGACTACGACACCAGCGACATCGTTGCCCAGGATCAGCGGCAGTCTGTAAGGCAATATGAGTTTGAATTCGCCGTCGCGAATTTTTGAATCGAGAAGTTTCACGCTCGCGGCGTGGATCTCGACTAGCACGTCATCGTCGCCAACCTCCGGAACAGGCATTTCGCGAATGCCCGCACCATTGCCGTACCGATCGACGACGAATGCTTTCATGATTTTTTTCTCTTGGTGGTTGTCGCCAGGTCGGACAGCCAAAAAACAGACTGAATGTTATCCTTCGAGAAAAGCTAGAGCCTTCTTCACAAATTTATCGTGATACTGGAAAATGCCCCCGTGTCCGGCATCGTCATAGAGCACCAGCTCGGCATTCGGAAGACGGCGCGCTAGGTCGACCGAATTGCTGCTGGGCACCATCTTGTCGTGATCGCCATTCGCGACCAACACAGGATGGCGAATGCGCGACAGATCGGCAGGAGCCTGACGCCCCCAGGCATGTATGGCCTTCAACTGAGCAATGAAGGTGGCGATCGAAACCGGCTTATCGCGGTCGTTGGTGCGCTCGTTCAGTCGTTTCAGAAACTCGCGCGCCGCCCTCCGGCCATTGGGGCTTTTGGTAAAGAAGAGATAGTATTCCGGATGCTTGAACGTCAGCGCGGCTCGTATCATGTCGCGCATGGTCACCGACGTCACCTTATCGATGCCCGTGCCCCCAGCCGGCCCGGTGCCCGCAAGGATGATTCTCCGAACCAATTGTGGTTCTTCCTGCGCGATCACCTGCGTGATGAAACCACCAAGGGAGAAGCCAAGCAGATCGACTTGTTCGGATCCCAAGGCTCGAATGAAGGCTACCGCGTCCCGCGCCATCGCGGCCACTGAATTGGGTGTCGAGCCTCCTGATGTGCCAACACCCCGGTTATTGAAGACGATCACGTGGCGTCCCGTGGCGATGCCGTCGACGACGCGGGGATCCCACCTGTCCAGTTCCGCGGCCAGATGGTTGAAGAAAATCACCGGCACTCTGGTGTCTGGCCCGAGCCGCCGGTAGACGAATTTCGTCCCGCCGACATCGATGCTTCTGGTCGGTGCGTCCTTCCACATGACGTTCAGGCTGGGTTCCTTCTGATTGGGCATACTCATGTGCGTCTCCTTGCGCATCGCGGCAGGCTTGCACCGTCACATCGTCGCCGCCAATGCTCCCCCATGGGCAAGCCGAGCCTTGGCGGTTGAGGGCTCGACGATTCATCTAACCTTGACGACGACCTTGCCTTTTTGAACGTCCCATTTCGAGCGCCGCCGCGACGGCCAACCCGATCACGCCGTAGACAGAAATCGCTCGATCTCCGCCGCTACTTCCACAGGGTGCTGTTGATGAGGTCCGTGCCCGGACAGCGGATACACGGCGACCTGTGCGTTTGTAAGTTCTCGAAAAAGCAGCCAGGTGTTCTTCAGCGGAAAGAACGGATCTCTGTCGCCGGAAACGATGAGAAAAGGCTGCTTTAGCTGCTTCAGGCGCGCGTAATGGTCAGTCTGACCGCCCATAAATCCTGAGACCGCCTCGACCATCTTGGAGATGATCTCCGGCCCAACGACGGGTTCGCGATCCTTGCGGATGCCCATGCGGTCAATGAAACCTTGCGTTTCCTTCTCGCGGCCCTCGGCGAAGAACAGATAGCGGACGTCTTCGAAGGCGTACGTTTCCTTCAAGGCTATGCCAAACACAATGTCGGTCGGAGGTGCCGTCTCGGCGTTACCAGCCGGCCCAGTGCCGATCCCAATCACTTTGCGAACGAGCTTTGGCTCCTGAAGGGCAATGGTCTGACAGACGAACCCGCCCATCGAGAACCCCAGGACGTCAATTTGAGTGTGTCCAAGCGCGCGGGCGAAGGATGCGGCATTGCGCCCCTTCTCGTCGAAGTCCTTGGCGGGGGTGCCAGTGGAGGAACCGACCGCGGCGTCGCTGAACAAGATGACGTGGCGCGTCTTGGCGAGTTCGTCGACGAACGCCGGATCCCAA
>JANLYX010000076.1:0-121770 GCA_031365865.1 Hyphomicrobium sp.
AGCACCTCGCCGCGGCGCACCCGCTGAGGCGAAGCAACGTCACTAACAACGTCATTGTGGATAGTACGATCACGCGCCATGGCCGCCAGTAGTGACAGCCCTCACTGCCGCCGCCAACGTGGGGCCGGTGCAGCGCTTACGGATCTCCTTGGCATCGATGCCGTGGTGCGGCTTGCCGGTCGACGTATCTGGAACAGCCTCAACGGGGCTCGGACGTTTGACGGTCGCCGCGACCGCGACATCCAGCGTCCGAACGCCCACGAACGATAGCAAGGTCGTGGGGACGCGGCTCTTCATCGACACGGAAATCGCGCTGTATTCTGGGGCAATCGTAATGTCGTAAGGCACGCCCTGGAGATCGACAGTCAAGTTGGCCTTGAGATAATTGCGCACCGTCAAATCGACATCGTCGAAGGGCTCGCCCAAGTGCTGGGCGGCGGCGTTGGCTGCGTTGTCGACGGCGGTTTGTAGCTTAGCCTTGACGCTTTCAGCCCGGCTGTAGTCGAGCGCGGTCAAAGCGATGCCCATGATGGGAACGGCGATTAAAGCAAAAAGTACCGCGATGGCGCCGTCGCGGTCGTCTCGAAAAGACAGCCAAGGCGCAAGAAAGGCGGGCGAACGCTGGCGCCATCTCCGCACTGATGCCGTTATCATGATCGCCCGCCTTGCTCTCGGCCATTGCGGCCAGGCAGCATGGTGGTCGGCAACGGCAAAGGAAGCGTTGCGAATTGGCAATCCGCATCACCGGATTTCACAAAGCTGCGGGTCTTAGTGAACAAATGATGAGGCGATGTCCTGGCGTTGGACGGGGCACCACAAAAAAAAGGTCAGCAGCCCCCCGACTGCTGACCTTTCGCCCCCCGGCGCCTTCAAACCGCTGGTCGCGGTTAACTCGTCTAAGTCTCTCGTTAAGCGCTTTCTTTTTCAGGCTGGGCCGGCGCTGCAGCGATGGCTGGCAGCGGCGCTGCAACGTCGCCCCGATCGCGGCGGCGCGGCATGGCGGGCTGGAATGCGCGGCGCGCGTGAAATTCGCAGTAAGGCAAACCAGTGACCTTGTCCTTGCCGCAGAAATGGAATTCAGCGGCCTGCGGATCGCCGATCGGCCAGCGGCAACTGACGTCGGTCAACGTTTGGATCGATTTGCGCTCGGCCAACGGGATTACGAGCTCTTCAGCCAGCGGCACATACGGTTCGGCATCGCCGGTGTAGAGCGCGCGAACCGCCGGGTTACCGAGCACGGCGAAGCGCTGTTTAACGACCGCTCGTTTGTTGGTGTTGGCCAGCCGGGCGCGCGGCCGATGTGTTTTCATGCGCGATGTAGTGGCCCGGCCAGAGAGGCCGAGGCGGTGGACTTTGCCGATAACGGCGTTGCGGGTGACGCTGCCAAGGCGTCCGGCGATCTGGCTGGCGCTCAAGCCCTCTGCCCAAAGTTTTTTGAGAAGGTCGACGCGTTCATCCGTCCAAGACATGCTTCGTTCGCTCCCTATCGAGCCGCGTGTGCGGTGCGCACCCCCCGGTGCCCACGTGACCCGGCCGCGAACGAATTTTCCGTGACATGGCCGCGAGAACGCGCCACCACGGGAAAACGAGCCCGGCCGGACAATGAAACGCTGAACGAGATGGAGACGCAGAACAAAACGTGCCAGATACAACGATGCCCCAAATGACCCCGGGCGGGGATGAGGCGCAAAGCACGGACGGACTTACTCAAATCTGATGGGCGGCACGACTGGCCGCCACATCTCGTGGCCCGACGAGGGACAAGTTACAACATGCTGAATTCCGTCTACAAGCTGAGCCGTGCATTTGCGAGGCCATTGACAGGGACAAGTGGCGCAAGCGCCACAGCTCGATTCGATGCGCCTATAAAACCTAGGCTGACCACAATGCCGCCCCCAGTTTTCTCCGTGCGCGATCTTTGGCCACCTGCCGGTCGTACAGCGCTATCCGTTTCGAGCTTCTGACGTTTGACAGAAAACGGCCAGCCGCGTATCAGAGATTGTGCAGGGCCGCCAGAATTGGGCGGCTTTTTTGATTTTTTGCGCGAGGACCGAAATCACATGTCCCAGTCCCCCGCGGCGCTGGGGGGCAAGACCCAAGCCGCAACCGCCAAGGGCCGGGCCTCAGACGCCGTGATGGGCACATATGCTCGTCAGGACATCGTCTTTGCGCGCGGCGAAGGCAGTTGGCTCGTCACACCCGAGGGATCGCGGTATCTGGATTTTGGCTCCGGCGTCGCCGTCAATGCCCTTGGCCACGCCCATCCACGCCTCGTCAAAGCTCTGACCAGCCAAGCTGAAAAACTCTGGCACACCTCTAATCTCTATCGGGTCGGGGGCCAGGAAGCGCTGGCCGAGAGGCTGACCGGGCTGACGTTCGCGGACAAAGTCTTCTTCTGCAATTCGGGCGCGGAAGCCTGCGAAGGCGCCATCAAGATGGCGCGGCGCTATCATTTTGTCTCCGGCCATCCCGAGCGCTGGCGCATCATCACCTTTACCGGCGCCTTTCACGGCCGCACCCTTGCGACGCTGGCGGCTGCGGGCAACGAGAAATATCTCGAAGGCTTCGGACCGGAAGCCGACGGCTTCGATCACGTGCCGTTTGGCGATCATGCCGCCTTAGAAGCTGCCATTACGCCGGCCACGGCAGCGATTCTGATTGAGCCGATCCAGGGTGAAGGCGGGGTGCGCGTTGTGCCGCCGCATTGCCTGAAGTCATTGCGGGAACTTTGCGACAAGCACGGTCTGCTGCTCATCTTGGATGAAGTGCAAACCGGCATCGGGCGCACCGGCCGTTTGTTTGCGCACGAGTGGATGGGCATCGCACCCGACATCCTTGCCGCCGCCAAGGGACTGGGCGGCGGATTTCCGGTCGGCGCCGTGCTCGCGACGGCCGAAGCGGCAAAGGGCATGACGGCTGGAACGCATGGTTCGACATTCGGCGGCAATCCGCTGGCGATGGCGGTGGCGCTGGAAGTTCTCGAGGTCATGGCGGAGCCCGAGTTTTTCGAGACGGTGCGCCGGAATTCGCTGCGTTTGAAGCAGGGGCTTGCCCATCTCAAGGATCATTTTCCCGATCTCGTCGACGAGATTAGAGGCGAAGGGCTATTGACCGGATTGAAGCTAAAGGCCGCTGTCACGCCGTCCGAGATCGTCAACGCCGCGCTCGAGGAAAGGCTGCTGCTGGTGGGTGCCGGCGACAATACCGTTCGCGTCATCCCGCCGTTGAACGTCTCGGAAGCCGACATCAGCGACGGCATCGAACGGCTGTCGCGCGCCTTGGCCCGCGTCCGCAAGTCACAAAAATCTTGATGATTAAGCAGAGCCGGAAAGCTCCAAAAACAATGGCAACAGCAACGGCCCCAAGACATTTTTTGGATCTCGATCAGATCGACGCTAAGTCTTTGCGGCGCATCGCCGACAATGCACATGCCATGAAACGCGCGGGAAAACGGGTGCCGGCGAACCTGAAGCCCAAGGGCATCGAAGACGCGGTGCTGGTGATGATCTTTGAAAAGGCCTCGACGCGGACGCGGGTGTCGTTCGATGTCGCTATTCATCAGCTCGGCGGCCACGGCATTTCGCTCAATCACACCGATTTGCAATTGGGGCGCGGCGAATCCGTCGCTGATACGGCGCGTGTGCTCTCGCGTTACGCCAGCGCCATCATGATCCGCGCCAATGCCCACGCGACGCTGCTGGAGCTCGCTGAAAACGCTAGCGTGCCGGTCATCAACGGGCTGACCGATAAAAGCCATCCGTGCCAGGTGATGGCCGACATCATGACCTTCGAAGAGCATTTGGGCCCGATCAAGGGCCGCACCGTTGCTTGGGTCGGCGATGGCAACAACGTCGCGGTGTCGTGGATGCACGCGGCGGTGCGTTTTGGTTTCACGTTACGTCTCGCCTGCCCCGATAGCTTGCGTCCGGACGACGAAGCCATCGAG
This sequence comes from Hyphomicrobium sp., assembly GCA_031365865.1. Taxonomy (GTDB): domain Bacteria; phylum Pseudomonadota; class Alphaproteobacteria; order Rhizobiales; family Hyphomicrobiaceae; genus Hyphomicrobium_B. Next base: position 3,947 of record JANLYX010000076.1, read on the forward strand.
TGGGCGAAATCCGAGAAGGGCCTGATCTCCGCCAGCAACGATCCGGAAAAGGCCGTGCGCGGCGCCGATTGCGTCGTCACCGACACCTGGGTCTCGATGGGCCAGACGGAGCCTGCGCGCCGCAAGAAAATTTTGGCGCCGTTCAGCGTCGATCAGAAGCTCATGAGCAAAGCCGCCAAGACCGCGATCTTTATGCACTGCCTGCCCGCCTACCGTGGCCATGAAGTCTCGGAAGACGTTTTGGAAGGCCCGCAGTCCGTTGTGTTTGACGAAGCTGAAAACCGCCTTCATGCTCAGAAGGCGATATTGGCGTGGTGCCTGGGGGCGTGATCAGTTTTGGCATCGGTTGAAAACGATAAGGATCCGCGCCTGCCCGCTGACGATGCCGTCATCACCTTTCGCACCGATCGCTCGGGCATTTCCGGCCGCCTCGTCCGGCTTGGCATAACAGCCGATACCATTTTGGCGCGCCACGCGGCCCCCGATGCCGCCTCCGAAACACTCGCACATGCGCTCGCATTATCCGCGCTGTTAGGATCGGCGCTGCCGGGCGAGGGCAAAGTCATTCTGCAAGCCCGCTCAGACGGCGCCGTGACATTTCTGGTTGCCGATTACGAGGCACCCGGCCAGATGCGCGGCTACGTGCGCTTCGACGCGGAAAAAATCGCAGATCTCGAGGCGGAGGGCCGCAAATCCGCCGCAGCCGGCAGTCTGAGCACCGGCCATCTCGCCATCACCGTCGAGCAGGGCCAGACAGCCGAGCGCTACCAAGGCGTCGTGGCCATCGACGGCGGTAGCTTAAGCGATGTCGCGACCCGCTATTTCGAAGACAGCGAGGGTCTCGCGACGTTCGTACGCTTGGCCGTCGCCCGTCATTTTAAGGCAGGAGATGGCATAGAACCGTCGGGCTGGCACTGGCGTGCCGGCGGCATGATGCTGCAGCACGTTGCGGCTGAGCGAAGCGCCTCAGCGTCTGTGCAGGGCAAGCCCGCCGGCGCCGATGACGAAGACTGGGTGCGAGTCCGCATGTTAGGGCAAACAATAGAAGATCACGAACTTCTCGATCCGACACTGACGCCAGAACGCTTATTGATCCGGCTCTTTCACGAGGAAGGCGTCATCATTGAAAAATCGCGGCCTCTGACGAGCTACTGCCGCTGCTCCCGCGAGCGCGTGCTCGACGTCTTGAAAAGTTTCGGGTCAAAAGAACTCAGCGATATGCTCGATGAGGCCGGTCAAATATCGGTGACGTGCGAATTCTGCGCCACCAAATATGCCTTCGACCCCGCCGATATCGGTGCGGGCGATCACAGCGCGTGAAACGTATCAGTGCTTGATAGCCTCTTGGCCGGCCTTGCCCGCGCCGCCTTTGATTTCGTCGTCCGCCTTTTTGCCGGAAACGTCGTATTGGGTTTTGGAGCGCGCGCCCGCGATTTGCGAGCCGCTCAATGAACAAGTCTTGGCGGTGTCGAGCAGCCGAAAAGCCGGGTTGGGCTTATCGGTCATTTCCGCAAGCGTGACTTTTCCGTCGTGATTGGCATCGAAGTACGCCAGATCGGCGGTGTCGAACATCCGGTCTTGCGCGGACAGGCGGCCCCATTCGGATGCATCTAGAACGCCGTCGCCATTGCCGTCGGCACTGCGGAACAGTTCGGTCACGTAGGCCTTCCATTCGTCGCACGTGACGACGTTATCGTGGTTGCGGTCCCAACTTCCGGCCGCCATCAGGAACACCCGGTCCGTCTCCGGCAGATTGTTGCTGAAGGGGTTGATCGAGCCGATGGCTTTCATGGGCGACGTGCCGCAACCGCAGAGTGACGCGGCGGCGCAGAGGGCGAACACTGTCGAAATTCGTCTGGCGTGCATCGTTCCACTCTGCTCTGGATCAATCGTGTGTCCGTATCTTGGAACGTTGTTAGCGCCCAAATTGCGTCAAGACATGGCTTGGCCATGTAACATACGGGGACGAGCATATTCTTGAGCTCAGCTGTCGCATTGGTGTCACACAACCGAGCGTAGTGTTCGCTGTATTACGGCTTTACGGCTTCCGCTTGACCTTGTAGCGGTTCGTCCTCGAACCACCCAACCCGTTATCACCCATGCTTAATGTCCTGATCCTTTGCACCGCCAACTCGGCCCGCTCGATTCTGGGCGAGGCCATTCTTAATCGCCTAGGGTCCGGGCGGTTCAAGGCCTATTCGGCCGGAAGCCACCCGCGGGGTGAGCCCAATCTCAATGCCATTCGGCTGCTTGACGAACTCGGTTATCCGACGAAAACGCTTAGATCTAAGTCGTGGGACGAGTTTGCGGTGAGCGGCGGACCGGAAATGCATCTTGTCATCACGGTGTGCGATGCGGCAGCCGGTGAAAGTTGTCCCTATTGGCCGGGCGCGCCGCTGAAAGCGCATTGGGGCATTCCCGATCCCGCTGGTGTGCCCGGCGGCGTGGAGGCTGAGCGGGCGGCGTTCCAGCTCGCCTACGACCGGCTCGAAGCGCGCATGAAAGCGCTGGTGGCACTGCCGGTCGAATCGATGACGCGCGATGACGTTCAAAAGAGTTTGCAGAAAATCGCGGCGCTCGATGGCGCGACTGCGTTGGCGCGTGACAAGGGCGATTGAAAAATGACGGGGACGGATATGCGACGCCGGCTTGCGGCGGAATTTCTCGGCACAGCGCTGTTGCTCGCGGCGGTGGTTGGCTCGGGGATTATGGGCGTCAAGCTCGCCGGCGGCAATGTCGCGCTCGCTTTGCTGGCGAACTCGATTGCGACCGGCGCCATTTTGTTTGTGCTGATTACTATTCTGGGGCCGGTTTCCGGCGCGCATTTCAATCCGGCGGTCACGCTGGTGATGAAACTTCGGGGCTTGATTGGGAGCGAAGCAGCCTGGCTTTACGCGGCGGCGCAAGTAACGGGCGGAATTGTCGGAGTCATCGTCGCGCACGCCATGTTCGATTTGAGCTTGTTGCAGATTTCGGAAACCGCGCGAACGGGCACCGGCCAATGGCTTGCGGAAGCGGTGGCGGCATTCGGTTTGATCGTGACAATTTTCGGAACTTTGAAAGCGGCGCCGCAAAATATTCCGGTTGCTGTCGGGCTTTACATCTTATCGGCGTATTGGTTCACGGCCTCGACTTCGTTTGCAAATCCTGCGGTAACGATTGCGCGGACCTTGACCAACACCTTCGCGGGCATTTCTCCCCACGACGTTGCCGGTTTTATCGTCGCGCAAATTGCCGGTGCTTTGGCGGGCTACGCCGTTAGCCGGTGGCTGTTTTCCGCAGTCGATTAAGCCGCTGACCTTCACCCTCCCCCTTGTGGGGAGGGCGGGGTGGGGGGAATCCCGGAGGATTAAGTTATATCGTCGGAGATCAAGTTCGATCGTCACGGATTTCCCGCCCAGCCTCCCCCACGCGAGCCGAAGGCTCGCCTTCGGCAAGACGGGGGAGGGGAGGAGAAGAGAGTGCGGGCGGCGACTCATAGTTATGCCGAGGCCCAATCGCCGAGGCGGCGCAGGAAGCTCGAGCACTTCGCCAATTCGCTTTCCGCGATCCACTCGTTGGCCGTGTGCGCTTGCGCGATGTCGCCGGGGCCGCAAACGATGGATGGCGAGCCGCCTTCCTGAAACAGCCCGGCTTCAGTCGCATAAGAGACAGTGTGTGTGGCGTTCTGGCCGGTCAACATCAAGGCCAGCGCCACCACTTCCGAGTCTGGATCGGCGGCGAACGGCGGCACGGTGTTGGCGCGGGTGATGGTGATCGATGATTCCTCCGCCACCTTTTGCATCTCCGGCAAGCATTCGCGTTCGACAAAGCGCCGCAACCGCCACTCGATGCCGTCGATATCGACGCCGGGAAGTGCCCGCACTTCAAAGCCGAAGCGGCAGAAAATCGGAATGATATTGTTGGCCGTGCCGCCGTGCAGAGTGGTCACTTGCAACGTCGCGAACGGCGGATCGAAGCGGTCGTTGCGCGAGGTGACCTTGAGTTCCTCTTCCATGCGAGCCAATTCCGCGATCATGCGGCCGCCATAGGTGATGGCGTTGACGCCAAGATGCGCCATGCTCGAATGCGCGGCGCGGCCCGCGATGTCGACCTGCCAGCGCACCGGTCCCTTGTGGGCGTCGACAACCTGCATGTTGGTCGGTTCGCCGACAATGGTCAGGCGCGGACGGGGTATCGACTTCGCGAATTCGGCAATCATCGGCCTGACGCCGAGGCATCCAACCTCTTCGTCATAAGAGAAAGCGATGTGGACCGCCACCTTCAAGGTCCGGCGCTTGAAGTCCGGAACGGCAGCAAGCACGCAGGCGAGAAAGCCCTTCATATCGCAAGCGCCCCGGCCATAGAGGCGGCCATCATGGCTGCGCAAATCAAAGGGATCGCTGTCCCAGGCTTGCCCCTCGACCGGAACCACGTCGGTGTGACCGGACAAAGCCACGCCGGCTTTTTCCGATGGTCCGATACTCGCGAATAGATTGGCCTTCAGCCCGTCGGCAGAGGTGACGCGCTGGGCCTTGACGCCATGCTGGAGCAAATAATCTTCGATGAAGGCGACAATGCCGAGGTTGCTCTTGTGGCTGGTGGTATCGAACGCGACGAGACGGGCGAGAAGCTCGGTCGGTGTGTAGATCGGTCCCGGCATGGCGTCTCTCGTTGTCCGGGTCAGTTGACGCTGCGCGGCGTGTAAGGGCTGTCGAGGGAGAAAGCTGGGATCATCACGTCAAACAATGCGCCCTTGTCGTCCGACATTTGATAACTGCCCGACATGATGCCTTGCGGCGTTCTGAGCGGACAGCCCGAGGTGTAATTGAACGAGCCGCCCGGCGGAATGACCGGCGTCTGCCCGACGACGCCGGGTCCACGCACTTCTTCCGTTCGCCCAAGCGCGTCGACGATGCGCCAATACCGGGCTTTCAACTGCACGGGTTCGGTACCGTCGTTGTTGATCTCGACCTCGTAGGACCATACGAAATGCCCATCGTCCGGCTGCGACTGCTCCTCGAGATAGTGCGGCTCGACGCGAATGCGAATGCCGCGGGTTATGGCTTCGTACATGTGGAGGTCCGGGACGGTCGTCGTTTTCTTCTTCGCCACTTTAATTCCGTACTTTCGTTGGTCAATATAGACTTGCGAAATATCAAGTTGCGAGGGCTTTAAGGGCACCCGCCAGGTCGCTGGTTAAGTCTTCGAGTGCTTCGAGCCCGGCAGAAAGGCGGATTAGGCCGTCGCCGATGCCAAGTTCAGCGCGCGCCGCCGCCGTCAAACGGTGGTGGGTGGTGGTGGCAGGGTGTGTCACCAGGCTCTTGGTATCGCCAAGGTTGTTGGATATTTTGATAAGCTGCAACGCATTGAGCACCTTGAAGGCGCCGGCTTTGCCGCCAGGAACCTCGAATGAAATCATCTGGCCGCCGCCGGGCATTTGTTTGTGCGCGAGCGCGGCTTGCGGGTGATCGGCCCGGCCTGGGTAAAGTACGCGCGTGACACCTTTGGTCCCGGCCAAGAAATCGGCGATCTTGGCTGCGGTTTCGCACTGGGCTTTGACGCGGATCGGCATCGTCTCCAGGCTTTTCAGCATGACCCAGGCGTTGAACGGGCTCATCGATGGACCGGTCTGGCGCACCCAGTCCTGCAAATGCTTGGTGACGAACTCGGATGAGCCGAGCACCGCGCCGCCGAGGCAGCGGCCCTGGCCGTCGATGTGCTTGGTCGTCGAATAGACGACGATGTCGGCGCCGAGTGCCAACGGGCGCTGTAGCATCGGGGTCGCGAAGACATTATCGACCACGCTCAAGATATTGTGGGCTTTGGCGAGTTTGGCGACGGCCGCGATATCGACAAGTTCCAGCGTCGGATTGGTCGGGGTTTCGAAAAAGAACATCTTGGTGTTGGGCTGGATGGCTCTTTTCCAGGCTTCTAGATCGCGGCCATCGACGAGCGTGCAAGCGATGCCGAAGCGCGGGCACAGCGTTTCAACGATATAGCGGCAGGAGCCAAACAGCGCGCGCCCTGAGACGATATGATCGCCGGCTTTGAGATAACACAGCAGCGCCGCCGTGACGGCCGCCATGCCGGTGGCGGTGGCGCGGCAATCTTCGGCGCCTTCAAAAATCCGCAAGCGTTCTTCGAACATCGCGACGGTCGGATTGCCAAAGCGCGAATATTGGAAGCCCGGATCTTCGTTCTTGAAGCGCGCTTCGGCCTGCTCGGCGGTGTTATAAACGAAGCCCTGGGTGAGGAACATCGCTTCCGAGGTTTCGCCATACTGCGAGCGCAGCGTGCCGCCGTGGACGAGTTCGGTTTCGAGCCGCCACTTCGGCCTAGCCGAATTTGAGGGAGCCGGATTTAAGGGAGGTTTTGCCATGCGAATGCATTGCCTTCAGCGCGTCGAATAGGGCTTCCAAGGGTGCCGGATGTTGAGGCAATGCGCTGGAAACCGGGTGCGCGCGCGGCCTCTTTAGCGAGTTGTTTTACGTGGCTGCAAGCCGGCCGGCCAAAGTACCACGACATCAAGCTGTGGGGCTTACCCCCCTCGCCCCTTGGCGTCAAGGGCGGCTTGGTCTAGAGCGGTCTTTAAGGATCAAGGCGGCAAACGTGAAAACGGCAGCGAAAAAGGCAAGCGTCAAGACTGTGGCGGATGCGGGGGGCAGCGCGGGGATTGTGCCGTCGCAGGGCATACGGACCATGATCGCGGCCGGTGCGCTCAAATTATCCGAGCCGATTGCCGAGACCCAGTTGCAGCCCGCTAGCTTGGATTTGCGGCTCGGCCCCGTCGCCTACCGGGTCCGCGCCAGCTTCTTGCCGGGCCGCGATACCCGCGTGCAAAGCAAGCTCGACGAACTGCACATGCACACCATCAGTTTGAGCCAAGGCGCGGTTCTCGAAACCGGCTGCGTCTACATCGTGCCGTTGCTTGAAAGCTTGGCGCTGCCGGCGGGCGTCGCCGCCGCTGCCAATCCCAAAAGTTCGACCGGCCGCCTCGACGTCTTCACGCGTGTCATCGCCGATGGCGTCAACGCCTTCGATCAAGTGCCGGCCGGGTATCACGGTCCGCTGTTCGCCGAAATTTGCCCGCAGACCTTCCCAATCGTCGTGCGCAAAGGCTCTAGGCTTTCGCAAATTCGCTTTCGCATTGGTCCGGCAGCGGACACTGACGCGGCACTTGCCGAACTGCACAAAAGCCAGAAATTGATATCGACGGACGCCGCCGACATCGCCGGCGGCATCGCGCTGTCGGTCGATTTGAAGGGCGATAAGGACGGCCTCACCGGTTACCGCGCTCGCCGTCACACCGGTGTCGTCGATGTCGATAAGCCCGGCAGTTGCGCGGTCGAGGATTATTGGGATCCGATTTATATCAAAGGTGGTCATCACCTCATTCTCGATCCCGATCAGTTCTATATTCTAGCCTCTAAAGAGGCCGTGCACGTGCCGCCAACGCATGCCGCCGAGATGATGCCATTCAATCCTTTGGTCGGCGAATTTCGCGTGCATTATGCCGGTTTCATCGATCCGGGCTTTGGTCACGCCGCGGCCGGCGGTCACGGCTCACGCGTGGTTCTGGAAGTGCGCTCGCACAAGGTCCCGTTTATTCTCGAGGACAGTCAGATCATCGGCCGCCTGATCTACGAGCGCATGACGGAGACGCCGGACATCATTTACGGCCGCGATCTCAAATCCAACTATCAAGGCCAGGGCCTGAAGCTGTCCAAGCATTTCAAATGATCAGCCAAGCCAGGATTTGAAGGGGTTTCTACGTCAAGGCCCCGGCGCGAGATGATGCGGGCGTCGCCGGGAAATGTCTTAGCGGCGCTTCCTGCGGCAAAAAACCTGGTTTTTCGGCCACGAATCGCGCATTTTTGTGCGTCACGCTCAAAAAACCCAACAAATCGCGCGTTTTTTAGCTGCGAAGACGGTGCGAAGATGTAGTGTCCGGAGCATCACCGATTCGTTCAAGAGGGATAAAATGGCCAAAGCACCTGCCGCCGCAAAGGCACCTGTCGCTGCAAAGATTGAAACCGTCACGCTCAAGCACATCGCCGCCGCGCTGGCGGAAGCCCACGAAATTCCCAAGAAGCAGTCGATCGCGCTGCTCGAAGATCTCATCGCCCACATCGCCACGCACCTCAAGAAGGGCAAGCGCCTGCGCATCGGCGGTCTCGGCGTTCTGCAGGTTCGCAAGCGCCCGGCGCGCATGGGCCGCAACCCGGCAACGGGCGAAGCCATCAAGATCAAGGCTTCGAAGAAGATCGCCTTCCGTGCCGCCAAGGAATTGAAAGAGTCGATCTAAGACTTTTTTGATCCATGCCGCGAATTTGAGAGAGCCGCCTGTCATGGGCGGCTCTTTTTTGTCCGCCGTTGTCATCCCGGCCGGAGGGAGCGCACTTCGCGCCTTCGCTCCGCCGGGATGACAATTTTTCTGCCGCTCAACCGCTAACAAAATAGTTGGCGATGAAGCGGCCGTAAATTTGAGTCAGATCTTCGAGGTCTTTGACGGAGGTGTGCTCGTCGACCTGATGGATGGTGGCATTGACCAAGCCAAATTCAACAACCGGGCAATGATCCTTGATGAAGCGCGCGTCCGAGGTGCCGCCGCCCGTTGTCAAAGCCGGCGTGCGGCCGGTGACGGATTTGACGGCGTCTTTCAAGGTTGCAACAAGAGGCCCGGGGCTGGTGACGAAGACGTCGCCGTTGCCGGAAAATGCGATGTCGAATTTGGCATTGAGTTCTGCCGCCGCCCTCGCCGCCGTCTCGCGCACCCAGGCTTCCAGCTTCGGTCGTGTCCAGCCGTCGTTATACCGAATGTTGAGCTTGGCGTGAGCTTCGGCCGGGATAACGTTGCTCGCAGTGTTTGGTACCGAGATCACTGTCACCTGCAAATTCGACGGCTGGAAATTGGCGGTCCCCTCATCGAGCTTGGCGGAACACAGCCGGTCGATGATGCGCGCCAGTTTCGGCACCGGGTTGTCGGCCAGCTGCGGATAGGCGGCGTGACCCTGTTTGCCGTGCACGACGAGGTCGCCATTAAGCGAGCCGCGCCGGCCAATCTTGATTTCATCACCCAAGGCCTTTGGGTTTGACGGCTCTCCAACGAGGCAGGCGTCGATGACTTCGTCGCGCGCTTTCAGCCAGTCGAGGACTTTGATGGTGCCGTTGATGGACGGGCCTTCTTCATCGCCCGTAATCAAGAACGATAGCGAGCCGCATGGTAAGTGTCCGCCGCTGTGGTGAATGTATTTCAGAGCCGCCGCCGCGAACGCGGCGACGCAGCCTTTCATGTCGACGGCGCCGCGCCCGTACAAAATGCCGTCGTGAATGGCGCCCTCGAACGGCGGAAATTTCCAGCCCTGTGCATTGCCAACAGGCACAACGTCGGTGTGACCAGCAAAGCAAAGATGCGGCCGGCCCGTGCCGATGCGGGCATAGAGATTGTCGATGTCGGGTGTACCTGGCTCCGTGAATGTCAGGCGGTGGCATTCAAAGCCTGCGGGTTCGAGCGTGTTTTGCAGAAGCGTCAGCGCGCCACCCTCATGCGGCGTTACGCTTTCGCAGCGGATCAGGGCTTGGGTCAGTGCGACGGGATCGGTCGAGATCAGGGTCATGCCGGGCTCGGAGTTTTGGCCGGTTGCGTGGGCGGCGCAGGCTGCGCCGGTGCGATCGAGGAGGGAATGAAACTCGCAGCCGGTGGCAATGGCAAGTCGCGGCCTTCCAGCGTTTGAACAATGGTGATCTTCTGCCAGATTTTGCCCGAAAGATCCGAGGTCAAGCGTTCGATGTCGCCGACGGTATCGACGACGACCGGATCGCTGAGCTTTTCAGCGTACAAGGCCGCGCACTTGGCGGTGAGAGATAACATCTCCGAGCAATAGTCGAGATAGCGCATCAATTCAAACGGTGTCAGGTTGCGGTCGGGCGATGCGGAGGTATGAACACCGCCGAGCATACTCGGGTCCTTTGTCAGCTGATGCATGTCGATGACGTGGACGATGGAGCGGAACTCGTGCAGGGCGGCGAGCGCCTTGCGCTGTTTCATGCGGGCTTCGAGCGACCAGACGAAAAACAATGTTGCGCCGGTCAGCACCAGAATGTTGAAACCGGAATCGATGCCCTGTAACGTGCTAAAAAGATCGTCGCTGGTCTTGGTGCTCGTGAAAAGAATGTAGGCGAGAGTGGCCAGTAGAAAAACGCACGCCGCCACGGCTAGCCAGATTAGCAGCCGCAAACCAATGCTACGCCGAGCAATGGCGCTGGCCCTGACGGCCGTATCACCGGCGAGGCTGACGAGATCGGCGCACACGTTCGCCAAACCGGCACCTGGAAAGCGCTCGGAAATGCGCCGCTCCAGTGCTTCGAGCGTTGCGATGATCCTGGCCGGGTCGAGGGTGCGGTACATGTAGCACTACATGCGGCAGGCCGCGCCGCCGGTCAATCCATGGCCAAGTGCCGGTAAACGTCAATTTATCAGCCGCGAGGCCGGCGTCCGAAGCCGGGGGATGTTTTGTCAGCCAGTGGGCGATGGACTTTGGGGGTGCGCAGCTGAGGCTGGGAAGATTTAGCGTTGGGTGGGGCAGGCTCTGCGGCAACGCTTGCGGTGGTGGTGGCGACGAGTTCAGTCGCTAAAATTGGGCGAGTAAGACGTTCAAAAAGACTCTCTGAGTTACCCCCGCCGTAGGAATTGCCATCAGACGTACCCGGCATAAAACCCATTTCCAAGAGAAACATGATTTTGGCACCCAACGACACGAGGCCGATGAACGTCGATGGGACGTAGAAACTGAGGAGCGCCGGCGCGCAATATGCAAGCAACCAAAAGCCGGAACTATCGCGATCATGCAACCGTTTCATGGCCAGCGCACTGCTGATCCAACCGATCAGAGCGAAGCTCAAGATGCTGCGAAGCATGACAGATGAGTTGGCCAACGTCACCGCACGCTCGAGAGCATTAAACTGTTGAAACTCGGGATCGCTCTGGAGGACGATGTCGCTGGCAAGCGCCACGAGGCTCGACAGACGTTACATCGCGATTAGGCCGATCATCTGACCTACCCACCAATCAACCCTGCCGATACGGCCTTGAAAGCTGAATAATAGTTTTAAAACACTCATCGGTCTCTCCGAAATAGCCGACGAATCAAGGAAATGAGTTAAATTCTTTTCTGTTCTGAACGAACTAGTCCCTCAACAGCTCATTAATGCTCGTTTTGCTTCGCGTCTTCTCGTCGACGCGCTTGACGATGACGGCGCAATAGAGATGCGGGCCCGGTTCGCCATTGGGCAAAGGCTTGCCCGCCATCGAGCCGGAGACGACGACGGAATAAGGCGGCACTTTGCCAAACATTTTTTCGCCTGTGGCGCGGTCGATAATCGTTGTCGACGCGCCGAGGTACACGCCCATCGACAACACCGAGCCTTCGCCAACCTGCACGCCTTCAGCCACTTCCGCGCGCGCGCCAATAAAACAATTGTCTTCGATGATGACGGGTCCGGCCTGCAACGGCTCCAACACGCCGCCGATGCCAGCGCCGCCCGAGATGTGGCAATTCTTGCCGATCTGCGCGCAACTGCCGACGGTCGCCCAGGTGTCGACCATGGTGCCGCTATCGACGTAGGCGCCGAGATTGACGAACGACGGTAGTAGCACTGCGCCGGGCGCGATGTAGGCTGATTTGCGCACAATCGTGCCGGGGACGACACGAAATCCGGCTGCGCGGAATTTTTCTGCGTTCCACCCCGAAAATTTGGTGGGCACCTTATCCCACCACGGACCCGGCGACGTCGGTCCCGTCACGGGAACGCCAATGGCCGGCCCCATAATCTGATTATCGTTGAGCCGGAACGATAGTAGAATTGCCTTTTTCAACCACTGATTGACGATCCACTTGCCGTCGAGCTTTTCCGCGACGCGGGCTTTGCCAGTGTCGAGGAGATCGAGTGCGTCGTTGACCGCCTCGCGGACGTCGCCCTTGGTCTCGAGGTTGATGCCGTCGCGGGCGTCCCAGGCGGTTTCAATGGTCTTCTTGAGGTCGGCGTGGGCCATGGTCGTTTCGCGCTCCGGGGCTGAATGTCTGAGGGCGTTGTCGCTTGGCCGGGGCTAGGTGTCAATCTGACAAGGATGGCTGACAAGGATCGGACCAAACCGGCAGGCGGGTCCTGAGCCTCAAAATTTACCCGGGCTTGTGCCTGCAAACAGATTCCGTAAGGAGAACGAATCTGCCAAGACTCCGCGCCGGAGCCAGCGGTCATCGCGGCCCAAATGCAAGGAAACGGACCCATGGCCAAATCTGAATCAACGGGCAAAAAGGTTGCGTCGACGGCGTCGAAAATTCTTCACTCCAAGACCGCCAGCAAGGCCGTAAAGTCGGTGGCGGCCTCGGCCCTGACGCAGTCGCGCAGCCGCGAAGTCACCGGCAAGGCTGTTGCTTCGAAGGCTTCCAAGATCATGGCCGATCCCAAGGCTTCCAAAGCCGCCAAGTCGGTTGCAGCCTCGGCCCTGACGCAAAAGACGGCGTCTAAAAAGAGATAGAACGACCCTCGACCTCTGCACGAATCAAGCTCATTGCGGCAGCTCACTTCATCGCAGCTTCGATGAGCTTTTAACTCCTCCTGCGTTCCCGGACGACGATGCGCGATAAGCGCATCACAGATCCGGGATCACGTCGCGTCATGGGGGCACGCCAACCGAAAAGGTAATGGTCGCTATGTGTGTCCGATGCCGGACGTGATCCCGGCTCTCCGCGATGTTGCGTGCCGCATCATGGCTCGGCCGGGAACGAAATTGGACCAGCCGGGAATGCGGGGGTGGTGAGTAGTATGCCAACGTTACTTCATCGCCGCCTCGATGAGCTTCTTGGCATCAGTGGAATCCCACTCAGCGGGGCCGGCGAGACGGCCAAGCTCGCGGCCATCCTTGTCGATTAGAAGCGTCGTCGGCATGCCGATCAGTTTCAGATTGGTGCCCTGCTTGGCCGAGGGATCGACATAAAGCTTCAAGCTGTCGGCCTTGACGTCGGCCAAGAATTTACGCGAACCCTCCAGGCCCTGACGGTCTAAACTGAGCGCCACCACTTCGAACTTATCGCCCCCGAGCGCTTTTTGCAGGCGGTCGAGCGAGGGCATCTCTTCGCGGCACGGCGCGCACCACGTCGCCCACAGGTTCAACAGGATGGTCTTGCCCTTGAATTGCGCCAGGGTCACCGGTTCGCCCTTGCCGTCTAGAAACGTCATGGCGGGCATGGGTTCAGGGGTCTTGCGCATGACGAAGGCCGTCAATTTACTGGACGAGGGCGGATCGCCCTGACCGGCTCCGGGTTTAGGCGTAGTTTCGGCAGCGCTAAGCTTGACGGGCGCGTTGTCAGAGGGCCTCGTGGTGACGTATACCGCGCTAAAGCCGATCGCGGCGGCAAGCAGCCATATCCAAACGCCGGCGCCGGAGTTTACGGGTTTTTGCCCGCCGTCTGTGGTCTTATCGCTCATCTTCCGTCACCTGTATCCGATCCGCCGTCCAAATGCCGAAGCCAATTGCCGAAGGAAGTCTCAAACGTGACCGACAAATCCGCCAACAAGATGTGGGGTGGCCGCTTCGCGATGTCACCGGCCGAGATCATGCAGGAGATAAACGTCTCTGTCAGCTTCGACAAGCGTTTGGCGCCTCAGGACATTCGCGGTTCAAAAGCCCACGCCGCCATGCTGGCCGAAGCCGGCATCATCACGAAAGCCGATGCGCGCGAGATTTCCAAAGGCCTGGATCAGGTCTTGACCGAGATCAAGGACGGCAACTTCACGTTTTCGGAAGCCCTAGAAGACGTCCACATGAATGTCGAAAACCGTTTAAAAGAGCTGATCGGCGCGGCGGCCGGGCGGCTGCACACGGCGCGCTCGCGCAACGATCAGGTGGCGACCGATTTCCGGCTTTACGTGCGCGATCAGATCGACGGCTTGGTTGAGGCGATTGCGGGCTTGCAAAAAGTGCTGGCGGCGAAAGCGGAAACTCATGCCGCCACCGTCATGCCGGGTTTCACGCATTTGCAGCCCGCGCAACCCGTGACGTTTGGCCATCATCTGCTGGCTTATGTCGAGATGCTGTCGCGCGATCGCGGCCGGCTGGCCGACGCACGCAAGCGTTTGAACGAATGTCCGCTTGGATCGGCGGCTCTCGCTGGCACGTCGTTTCCAATCGACCGGACGATGACGGCACAAGCGCTTGGTTTCGACAAGCCGATGGCGAATTCGCTCGACGGCGTTTCGGACCGCGATTTCGCGCTCGAAACGTTGGCGGCGGCGACCATCTGCGCCATCCATATGTCGCGGCTGGCCGAAGAGATCGTGATCTGGATGACGCCGCAGTTCGGCTTCATCAAAATGTCCGACCGTTTCACGACCGGGTCGTCGATCATGCCGCAAAAGCGCAACCCCGACGCGGCCGAGCTTTCGCGCGCCAAGGTGGGGCGGATTGCCGGCGCGTTCCAAGCGCTGGCGATGGTCATGAAGGGCCTGCCGTTGGCTTATTCCAAGGACATGCAGGAAGACAAGGAAGTGACTTTCGATGCGCTCGAAAGCTTGAAGCTGGTGATTGCCGCAATGTCAGGAATGGCCGGCGATCTCGAACCGGTACCCGATGCCATGCGGGCTGCGGCGGGCCGGGGCTATGCGACCGCGACGGACTTGGCCGACTGGCTGGTGCGCGAACTCAAAATGCCGTTCCGCGACGCCCATCACGTCACGGGGTCCATTGTTAAGCTCGCCGAGAGCAAGGCGGTAGACCTAGAAACCTTAAGTCTGGCTGACATGCAATCCATCGAGCCACGGATTACGAAAGCCGTATTTTCGGTGCTTTCCGTTGATAACTCTGTGAAAAGCCGGACCAGCTATGGGGGAACCGCGCCACAGAACGTCGCAAAAATGGCCCGTCAGTGGTTGAAGCGGTTGGAAAAGGACGCCGGGAAGGGCTAGAACCAGTCAGGGAAGCTAGGTCGGCAGAGATTTTATTGCCGCCTAAAGGAATTGCCGCCGAAAACGCTGAAGGGCACGTGGGACGATTATGGCGAAGCGTTTGGTTTCAAAGCCCTGGTTTGTGATCCTTGCCGTTGCCGTTGCGACGGCCGGTCTGAGCGCGTGTGGTGTCAAAGGCGCCCTCCAGCCGCCGCCCGAAGCGACCGTCGCTGGCGACGCCAAGTCTGCCGAATCCGCTGACCCTGGCTCGACCTCGGTCGTCAAGCCAAAGCCGCACGAAGGCTTCATCCTCGATCCGCTGCTGCGGTAGAGATTGGTCCATCGACGTCTCCCGGCGCCGAAATTTCGCACGCGCGATTTCGGGACTAGGCCGGGACCCACGACAAGTCGCCTTGTACGCGCAAATATGTCCACTGCCCCTTGCCCCGGCTCGGGTTCCGGCTAAAACCGTCTCCATGCACCACTTCCATTACAAATCGGGCGTGCTCCACGCCGAGGACGTCAGCCTTGCGCAAATAGCCGCCGAGGTTGGAACGCCTTTTTATTGCTATTCGACCGCGACGCTCGAGCGCCACTACAAGGTGCTGGCCGATGCCTTCAAGGGCGTCGACGCGCTCATTTGTTTTGCGGTCAAAGCCAATTCCAACCAAGCGGTCCTGGCGACGTTGGCGAACCTTGGCGCTGGCATGGACGTCGTCTCGGAAGGAGAGTTGCGGCGTGCCCGCGCGGCTGGCGTACCGGCATCGAAAATCATTTTCGCCGGAGTTGGCAAGACCCGCGAAGACATGGCGTTTGCGCTGGGCGAAGGCATCCTCGGCTTCAACGTCGAAAGCGAACCGGAACTCTATCAACTGAGCGACGTTGCAACGGCACTTGGCAAAAGCGCGCCCATCGCCATTCGCGTCAATCCCGATGTCGATGCCAAAACCCACGTCAAAATTTCAACCGGCAAGTCAGAGAATAAATTCGGCGTGCCGTTTGACGATGCCCGCTCTCTCTACAATGAAGCCGCCAAACTGCCCGGTATCAAGATTTCCGGCATCCATATGCACATCGGCAGCCAGATCACCGATCTCGCACCGTTTCGCGCGGCCTTTGCGTTGATGCGGCAGCTGGCCTTGGATATGCGCCGCGACGGCATCCTACTTGAGCATCTCGATATTGGCGGCGGGCTCGGCGTGCCCTATCGCGGCGCCAACGATGTGCCCCCGCACCCCGACGAATATGCGGCGGCCGTCAAGGAACAGCTCGGCGATCTCGGCCTCAAGTTTGTGATGGAGCCGGGCCGCATGATCGCCGGCAATGCTGGTGTGCTGGTTACGAAAGTCACCTACGTCAAGGAAGGCACCGACAAGACTTTCACAATTGTCGACGCGGGCATGAACGATCTCATTCGCCCGACTTTGTATGAAGCCCATCACGATATTTGGCCCGTCAACGAAGCCAAATCCGACATGGCGCCGGTGGCACAAGATATCGTCGGCCCGGTTTGCGAGACGGGCGATTACCTGGCCCAGGATCGCACTCTGCCGCCGTTCGCGGCCGGCGACTTGATGGCGGTGATGACGGCGGGGGCCTATGGCGCGGTCATGTCATCCACCTACAATACGCGCGCGCTGGTGCCGGAAGTTCTGGTTAACGGCGATCGTTATGCGGTCGTGCGTCCGCGCCTGGCGCTTGACGAACTTATCGCCGCCGACCGCCTAGCCCCCTGGCTGGTAAAGACTTGAGGGAACACGACTAATACTGGCGTCGTATGTTGCATTTTCTTAAGGTACGAAGGTCCGTTTTCGTGGTATACTTTAGAGATGAAAGACGCCCAAAAAAGCGGCCTGGAGCCGCCTTCGCAATTGTCCCCTCAATCATCACCGCAAGCGTCGGTTGAGCGTAAGTTCGCGCGCAAGGTTCAGCTCGGCACCTGGGCGTTGTTCTTTGAACGGTTGTGGCCGAGGCTTTGGGTTTTGCTTGGTTTGGTCGCGGTTTTCGCTTTGATTTCGCTCGGTGGCGTATGGCCATCGCTGCCGCATGCGCTCCACGCGGTCCTCCTTGCCATCCTTGCCGCAGCGGCCGTCGCGTCGCTGGTATTTGCGGCGCGCGTGCCCTGGCCGTCGCGCGAAGACGCGGTGCGCCGGATCGAGCGGCGCTCTGGCGTAGCCCATCGTCCGGCCTCGTCTTACGAGGACGAGCTGACCGCCAATTCCGAAAATCCCGAGACCAACGCGCTCTGGCAAGCGCACCGCGAACGTCTCTCCAGCGCCATTGGGCGCTTGAAAGTTGGACGTCCGTCGCCGCGCGCCGATCGCTTTGACCCAATGGCGTTGCGCGCGCTCGCACTATTGGCTTTGGTGCCAGCGGCGGCGCTCGTTACGGGCAATTATTTCGAGCGGCTCGCGTCTGCCTTCCGGTTTGGCACGCCGGTTGCTCCGCACGAATCCCGCGTCGACGCCTGGGTCACGCCGCCGCCTTATACCGGCCTGCCGCCGTTGATGCTGGCGGATGGTGCGCAGCCAACCGGCGCTCAAAAAGATCCCAAGACCGCGGTCGAGCCGAGCAAGCTGCATGAGATTCCCGATAAAAGCCTATTAGTTCTTCGCGGCGCAGGATTCCAAGGACAGCCACTGGCGCTTGAGGTGTTGGCTGAAGGCGCGACCGAGCCGGTTCGCGTGGTTACCGACCCGCCCAAAATTAAAGTCAGCGACAAGACGACCGCTAGCGATAAGGCCAAATCCGACGTCGCTGAAGTTCGTTATGAAATGAAGAAATCGGCGCGCGTGCGGGCGTTGGCGGGTTCGACAGAACTCGGGGCTTGGACGTTCGAAGTCATCGCCGATTTGCCGCCGAAAATCACGCTTGAGAAGGGCATGGAGCGGACGCCAAAAGGATCGCTCAAGCTGGCGTACAAAGCCGAGGATGATTACGGCGTCGCCTCCGCCGTCGCCAAGCTGCGCCAAGCCCCCCCCAAACCGGGTGACGCCTCCAAGGCCTGGGCCAAGGCGCCGCCGTTGAAGGGGCCGCGCCTGCCGCTCGAGCGTCCGCCGGAACTCGCGCTCAAGATGCAGCGTGCGGGCTCGAAAGCGGTCGAAGGTACGACGCTGTTAGAACTTGGCGCTCACCCTTGGGCCGGTCAGCGCGCTGAACTTTGGCTTGAAGCAACCGACGTCGCCGGGCAAATCGGCAAATCCGCGCCGTTTGAATTGGTGTTGCCGTCGCGGCGCTTCTCCAAGCCGTTAGCGCGGGCAGTGCTCGAGCAGCGCCGCAAGCTCGCGGAAGATAGCCGCAATCGTCCCTATGTGGCCCGTGCGCTCGATGCGATCACGATGGAACCCGAGGGCTTTATTGTTCGCAATGGCGTCTACCTCAGTCTGCGAAACGTCTATCATCGCGTTGAGCGCGAGAAGTCGCGCGGTGCCATCAAGGCCGCGATTGATCAGTTGTGGAATATTGCCCTGAAAATCGAAGACGGTTCGTTGTCCGACGCCGAACAGACCTTGAAGGACGCGCAAGACCGCTTGGCAAAGGCGCTTGAGCGCGGCGCCGACGACAAAGAGATCCAGGCGCTGATGAATGAGCTGAAGCAGGCTCTCAACAATTACGTCGAGGAAATGCAGAAGAAGGCGCAGGACGAAGATCCTCAGCCCCCCGACCAAGATCAGCCGCAGATGAGTCAGCAAGATCTCGACAAGATGATGCAGGAGCTCGAAAAGAGCGCCAAGACAGGCTCGCGCGAAGACGCCGAAAAAATGCTCGCCGAGTTGAAGGAATTGATGGAGCGCATGAAGGCTGGCAACAGCAAGGAAGCGCGCGAGCAGGACAAGAAAGCCAAGGAGGCGATGAAGAAGCTCAACCAGTTGAGCGATCTCGCCGGCAAGCAGCGTCAACTCATGGACGACACCTTCAAGGAGCAGAAAAAGAAGCAGGGTGATAACCCGGGCGGCAAGAAGGGCGACAATCAGGCTGGCGGCTCGAAGAAGCCGGGCCAGAAAGGCCAGCAAGGTCAGCCGGGCGAGCAGGGTCAGCAAGGCCAAGACGGTCAAAAGGCCGAGGGCGAGCGCGGCCGCCAACCTGGCGAAGGTCACGGCGCGCTTCGCGATCGCCAGGAGGAGGTTCGAAAAAACCTCGAAAAACTGCAGAAGGATCTCGAAGACATCGGCGCTGGCGATCCCGAAAAGCTCGGCAACGCCCAGAACGCCATGCGCGAAGCCGAGGATCAGCTCGAAAAGGGCAATCTTGACGGTGCCGCCGAGCAGCAATCGCAAGCGCTTGAGCAGATGCGCCAGACCGCGCAGCAGATGGCCGAGCAGATGTCGAAAGACAGCCAGCAGCGCATGGGCCGCGGCGACAAACCGCGCGATCCGCTGGATAGGCCGCAGAAGTCCGAAGGGCCGGATCTCGGCAACTCGGTCAAGGTCCCCAACGCCATCGATGCGCAGCGGGCGCGCGAAATTCTCGACGAATTACGCCGCCGCTCCGGCCAAGCTTTGCGCCCGCCCGTTGAACTCGATTATCTCGAACGGCTGTTGCGGCGGTTTTGATCTGGTACGCACGCGAATTGAGGATGACGTGATTACGCGGCTTCGCGGGCTTTCATGGTTTTGATGTAGGCGGGGCGGGCGCGGATGCGCGCGATATAGTCAGAGACGTTGCCGCCGGGAATCGTCCAGCCGATGGTTTGCGCCCAGCCCGCGCAATGGCCGAGTAGCAGATCCGGCACGGTGAAGTCGACGCCCAACACATAGTCGCGTGATCCCAGGCGCGCCGACAAAGCGCTCATGGCGCGGTCGAAATCAAAGCGGCAGGCGCGTTTGACATCTGGCACCCGGTACTCTTCGGGAAGTGCGAATGTATGTTTGGCTGCGATCCACAAGCAGCTCTCGACGTCGTCGACGGCGAACTGGGTGAAACTGTCCTGGTGGGCGCGGGCGATCGTGCCGGCCTTATGCGTGAACTTGCCGTGCTTATCTGCGAGGTACTGGCAGATCGCGACGGAATCGATGACGTAGTCGTTGCCGTCTTTGAGGATGGGAACTTTCAACGACGGGTTGATAGACGCGAGCGCCAGATCGCGGGGTCCGGTTGGATCGACGTCGAAAGGTTCGCCCAATTCGTTCAACATCCACATGACGCGCAGCGCGCGCGTTCTAGGTGGGCCAATGACTGTGTACATGCAGAGCCTATGTATTTAAAATGGTGTTACTGCGCTGGCGTGGAGTTTACCGGAACAAAACGGACGAGAAAACCGCTGATCACTTGATGGCTCGCCAGCCGCGTCGAAAGCCAGCCGCCCGGCGGCTCTTCGTTCCGCCACCAGCGCGAAAATTGCAGCCACAGGTCGATGGGCAAAATGCTGCCGTCTCGGTGGGTGACGGGCGTCAGATAATC
The DNA here is from genome assembly GCA_031365865.1 of Hyphomicrobium sp. GTDB lineage: Bacteria > Pseudomonadota > Alphaproteobacteria > Rhizobiales > Hyphomicrobiaceae > Hyphomicrobium_B. The sequence goes on from JANLYX010000076.1 coordinate 24,272, forward strand.
GGCGATCGTGAATTTATACTCGACGAAAATCGAGCCGGTCCGCAAGCGCAGTTCTACCCCGGCCAGGGCCTGGGCACTAGGCCCGGCATATTGATATTCGTAGGTGCGGTGTGGATCGGTTGTGTTTTGGCTTTCGGCGTGGGGCAGCGAGATGCCGGCGCCGAGACCAGCGTAAGGCGCGATGCGATTTGAGAATCCGAAGACGCGGATCAAGCCGTTGAGGGTCAACATGTTGTGACCGTGCGAGTATTCTAGACGTTCGTACAAATCGCCAACCTTGGCGGCTTCAGGCACGGGCTTACCGTTATAGATACCCGGCATCGGGTTTTTGGCGTCCAATGGCGCATAGGCCTTGGAATGTGTGAAGTCGATCATGCTGCCAATGCGGCCGCTCGCGAACCAACGTTGAATCCGGGCGCCGTAATAGAGCGGGTTCTCAAACGGGTGCGTGAACCACTCGATGTTCTCGATGGTGAGGTCGTGTTGGCCCTTTTTATCGATTTTGAGATCGCTCGGATAATGGTAGGGCGCGCCGAGATAAATACCGAACGCTGTCTCGGTGCCGGGTGTTGCTATTGCACTCGAAGTCGAACCGGCGGCGCGCGCCGCATCGGCGGTGTCGTTTTCGCCGGGCAGCGCCGCCGAGACAATCAGCGCCGCCATGCACAGTGCAGCCGCGAATTTTTCCATGAGCACGCGGTCAAAGCGCGGGCGCAAAACCAACCCCCATGTTGCCGTTGCGCGAGCCGAAGGTGACGTCATCGACTTTGCGAGTCCCTAATCAAAGTATTGACAGTTTGCATTTGGCGGCGAATACGCCCTGGGTCAAGCCCGAAGCGGCACTGTATGCTTGCGCCAGTGTTGGCGCACAAGCCGCTCATGACAACGCGGAAAGGAAACTATTTCTGCGCCAGCTCATCAATCATACGGCGCACGGCGACAATTTGGATTGCCTCGCGCGTTAGATAATTCTGGCCCGTATAACCCCACCAATCCCAGCAGCCCTGCGGGTTATAGCCCGTCGTTGCGATCTGGGGAAACAGCACAATCAAATTGTTGTTGTCGGCCCAACGCGCCAATCCGCTTTCCTTGATGAAGGCGTCGCCAACCTTGGCGCGGTTTTGTGCACAACCATGGAAGGCAACGTGGATTTTGCAATTGCTTTGGGCGCGGCAGGAGGGCGGAATGTAGACGATGCCGTGGTCGTCCAGGCTGTGGCCAGAAAAGTCGCCGACGTAAGGGCGCTGGTCGAAGGCCAGATATTCGCCCGAGGGGGTCACGACGCGATTTTCGAGCTTGCCGTAAATGTGGTGGAGCAACTCACCGGCCTGATCGTAATGGCAGTTGACGATATAAGGGCCGCTTGAAGCTTCGCACGCGCCGCCCTCGTTGTCGGTGACAAAGGCGTGGCCCGCTGGGAGGTCCTTGACGAACTTGATGCGATCGGGGGCGACGCCAAGCTCTTTATAAAAATCGGCCGCCGCTTCGACGATCGGCTCGACGACGGTGTGGTCGGAGGTGCCGGAGAAGAGATAGACGCGATCGTTTGCGACATCGGCTATTGGATCGATCTCGCCTTTCTCGGCTCTGTGCCGGGCTTTGTTGGCGAGGTCGACGGGATTGGCGGTTCCCCACACGCCGAGCAAATTCAGCATGCAGCCATTCATGGCTTTGGTGAGATTGATGAAGGCCCCGCCCGGCCCCGGCATGGCATCCGCGAACACGCTTTCCGAGCAGCCGTAGGGTCCGCCGGCGATGATAGCCGCGCCGGTTACGATTTTGGCGTGAGCCATCTGGAATTGACCGGCCATGTAAGCGCCGGAGGAAATGCCCGAGACGGAGGTCTGATCGATGCGGGCGCCAAGATGAGGCAGGGAATCGGATTTTGCCGGGCTGCGCGTCAACGCAAAATAGCCGCCAGCCAAGGCCGCCACCAGGGCGAGCACGGGAGCCAGTTGGCGTGGGGCCTCGGATGACATTCGAGATAAGCTCCTTTGGCAGCTACTCAGTCAAACCTAGCCCGTTGGCCCATCGAAAGCCAATCTGCCGGTTTTGGCAGGTCGGCGCGGCTGACACTTGGGGGCGATGGCTGCGGCCGTACCAAATCGGCGTTTAACATAGGGGCTAGGCAGAATGTTTTTCTCGCGGCATAGTTAAGTCGTAGAGTTGAGGTTGAGTAGTGTTGCGTGAGGCGGGCATGCAGTGCGGGGCGGAAGATACGCTTTGCCAATTTATGGCATTGATCGTCGATAACGAGCTTGCTGCGGGGACAGTTGCGACACTCCTCGGCCATCTTGGTGCGCACGCCCAAGGGATAATCGGGAACTTATTCGCTCTCCTCAAAGAACACGGCGAAAAGCTGATTGGTATCGCAGGCTTTGTGTTCGGTGTTTTCCGTTGGTGGAAATATCGCGAACACATTCTGCATAAACGCTTGCAAGAGTACTTGAAAGACAATGACCGGCGGCTCCGCGACGGCCAGAATTATGTGCTCGAAGCCCTGCAGAGGCCGACGCCAGGCAAGCCCTTCAAAACCCCTTTGTTTGCAGGTCGAGAGTTACAGTGGGTTTTGACAAGGCGGAATTGGGATCGCACTGTCGTCGCCGCGACATTCGCGGGCAGCGCGGACCGGCAACTTGAAAAGGCCAAGGCAAAGGTCGAGAGACGCTTAGAAGCGGCACAAGCTGCAAGCGCGAGCATGCGGCAGGAATTAGCAACGACCCATTTGCTAAGGGGCGCTATTGCGGCGGCTTCGGCGGCTGGGCCGCCCCCAGATTCCGTTGAACGCAATTCAAGAGCACTCGGTTATTTTCGCGACGCTCTGCAGGTACCAGGACATCAAGCGAGTGTTCTGGCCAAGGAGTTTGAAGCGCATCAACTTAGAAAACTGGGAGATCTACCAGGAGCGGCGCAGGCATTTTCAGATCTCGAGCAGCTAGCGAGTTCTGTGGGAGATTATCGGAGTCAGCGGCTGATGATTGCGCGCGCGAAGCGCTATCGCGCCGAAATTTTACAGGTGATAGCGAGTTTGAGACTGGTCGATGGATCATTGCAATTTCATAACTGCGCTGGAGCATATAATCTACTTGCGCCAAACGTAGCCGATAGTGCTTTGGCGATTAGGCTTCGATTTGCCCCGTTCCAAGGCTGGGAACTTTTAGAGCACGGGGACATCCATTATTTGACGGCGTTCGTCTCACGAAACTGCGGCAGCATATTGAAGGAGAAAGACCGTCTCAATGATGCGCAGTCGGCCTTCCAAGGAGTGCTAGCGGCCACTGAGAAACGCATATTTCGCCAATCGTGCGGAAGCAAACGTTTGAGCAAACTGGCGAAAGACGGGCTCGAGCGGGTCTCAAGAGCCAGACAAGGCGTCTACGAAACTGACTGGCTTGTGGGGCAGTCACAAAAGCCGAAACAGCCAGCCGCCAGCGTAACAAACGCCTGAAGCGACGATGGCATTTCCGAAGCTTTGCAGCAGCGTCGATTGAGCCATGTCGAGATACCCGGTCTCGGCGGCGCGCTTGTAAATGCCGCCATACTGGATTTGCGACACAGCGACCAAAACTGCAGCGACCAACGCCGCCGCCCATAATCCCAAGCCTGCGTATCCGCTCAAGGCCGAGCCGAATAGCGCTGAATATGCCAGCATCGAATGCACCCGTTCGGCCGCGACGCGCACATCACTTGCGGCGGCGGCACAAGCACTGACAGATTCTGTTTTTTTCGAGAAACGTGTCATACCCCTTACATGGGGAGAACCCACGAAATCTCAAGGCTGTGAGAGACTTACGTGACGATTGCATCATGACACTCATCCCATTCGGCTGGGACGCGCGGCGGCAGGCAGCGTTCACGGCGTCTACGGCTGACGGCTTGGTTCCCGGACGGGTCGTCGGCGAGCACCGCACGCACTATCAGGTCGCGATTGGCGAAATTGAACTGACCGCGCAGGCGATGGGGAAGTTGCGCAATGACTCCGCCCTACGCTCGGATTTGCCCGGTGTCGGCGACTTTGTGGCGCTGCGGCCTTCTTTGAGCGACGGGCCCGCGACCATTGAAGCGGTCCTGCCGCGCGCAACCGCGCTGATTCGCAAAGCCTCCGGCAAAGAGACGCCGCAACTGCTCGCCGCCAATGTCGATGTCGTCTTCATCGTGACGGGATTGGACGGCGACTTCAATGTGGCGCGGGTGTTGCGGTTTCTCGATCTCGTTGGCGACAGTGGCGCGACGCCCGTCATCGTTGCCAACAAGACAGATGTTTCCAAGGACGCGGCGGCGGCCACGCACCAACTGGTGGAGGCGGCGCCCGGCGTCGCGCTTCATGCCATCAGCGCGCGCGGAGGGACAGGTGTAGCGGAGCTTGAAAGGTATTTCGACGGCAACCGCACGGTCGTACTCATTGGCTCGTCAGGCGCGGGCAAGTCGACCATGATCAACAAACTTCTTGGCGACGAACGGCAGGTGACGGGCGAAGTCAGGGGCCACGATAGCCGCGGCCGTCATACGACGACGCAGCGCCAGCTGTTTCTGCGCCCGGGCGGCGGCGCCATCATCGACACGCCGGGTATGCGCGGGCTTGAATTGCGCGTTGAGGCGGAGCCGGCCGCGCGCGATTTCGACGATGTGGAAAACCTCGCCCGGCAATGTAAGTTCAGCAATTGCCGGCACCTGAGCGAGCCCGGCTGCGCGGTGCGTGCGGCGATCGCGCGCGGCGATCTCGCTGCGGCGAGGTTGGCAGAGTATGCGAAGAAGTGATGATGGTGTTTCTCCCTCCCCCTCGTGGGGAGGGCCGGGGTGGGGGGAATCCCGGAGGGTTGCGCATCTTGTCAGAGGTCAATTTCGGTCGTCACGGAATGCCCCCCACTCCCGACCTCCCCCTTGTGGGGAGGAGAAGTGCGCCGCGACTCTAAATCAAGCAGTTACGTCCTAAAACGCCGCCAGCCCGAAGCTCCAGGGTTGGACTTTGTCGAAGGGCTGTTTGGTGAGCGGGAAGGCGTAGTCGGCGCGCAACGGACCGATCGGGGAATCCCAGATCAGGCCTGCCCCAACGGACGTTCGCAACGACGCTGTCGTGCCGCTGAGGCCCGGTAGCTTGGCAGTCGACGCCGACGTCCCAAACAGCGAGCCAGCGTCCGCGAAGACCACGCCGCGCAGGCCAATGTCGTCGGGAATGAGCGGCAATCCGAAGCGTGCTTCTGCCGTGGTGGTGATGTAGTTCTTGCCGCCGAGCGCGTCGAGGTTGGCGCTTTGGGTGTCGCGCGGGCCGATGCCGCCGCTCGCAAAGCCGCGCACGCTACTTTCGCCGCCGAGATAATACATATCGAGCAAGCGGACATCCTGGCCGCCCCATCCCATGATGTTGCCAGCCGTCGTGCGCCCGGCCAGCGTGACGTCTTTTGTGAGGGCGTAATAGCTGCGCAAATCGGCGGTCGATTTAATGTAGCGGACATCGCCGCCAACGCCCGCGAGATCCTGCGAGAGCGTGAAAAACGTTCCCGATGTTGGCAGTTTTTTGGAATTGCGGGTGTCGTAGGCGAGCGCGTAACCGATCGATGATGTGTAGTAGGTGTTGCTCGTCGTGTTTGGGTAACCCGGCACAGCTTCCTTGATGGCGGGCGAGGCGGCTGCACCGACATCGTATATCGTGTTTTGAACAAAGGAATAATTCACCGAGCCCGACCACGTATCGGAGATCGCATAAGCGGCGCGCAAATCTCCGCCGATCTTTTGGCTCTTATAGGACGACTGAACGGAGGCGTCGAAATCTTTATAGAACAGATCGAAGCCGCCGACGACGTTGGTGCCAAGGAGGTGTGGCTCGGTGTAACCAAGTTCGGCCTGGAGTTTTAACAAGCTGCCAGCGAGCTTCAGTTTGACGGAGCGGCCTGATCCAAACAGATTGCGCTCTTCGATGGCGATGTCGCCGATGATGCCCTCGGTCGTCGAATAGCCGCCACCGACGGAGAGCACCAGCGTTTCATCTTCGACGACGTCGACCGTGACGACGAGTTTGTCCGCACTGGCACCCGGCTTGGTTTTCATCTCGACGCTTTTGAAAAAGCCGAGAGACTTGATGCGGGCTTTGTCGCGTTCGAGCACGAGCGCGTTGAACGGTTCGCCTTCGACGATCTTCATTTCTCGGCGGATGACGGCATCTTGGGTTTTCTTGTTGCCGCTGACATCGACGCGCTCGACCGTGACATGGGGGCCGTCTTCGATAAGATAGGTGATGGCGATGAGGCGGGCCTTGGCGTCACGGTCGCGTTTTGGCATGACGCGGGCAAAGCGCTGGCCGCTTTCCCACAGCGCCAGCGACATGGCTTCCGTGGTCTTGTCGATCAACTCGGCATTGTAAACCTCGCCGGTTTTGACGAGAACGTGCGCTGTCAAACTCGAGGTGTCGATGCCTTGCAGTGCGCTCTCGACCTTGACCAGACCGAAATTGAAAGAATCACCCTCCTCGATGACGTACTTGACGGCGTAGCCCTTGCCGCCGGCCTCAAGCGTTGCGTCCGCGCTTAGGACTTTGGCGTCGGCATAGCCGTGGGTCAGGTAGTGGCGGCGCAGCAGCGCGCGGTCTTCCTCGAGGCGAGCGGCGACATAGATTGAATTCGATTTGATGATGTTGAGCCAACTCGACTTGACGGTAGCGACGACGTCCTCGAGTTGGGCGGCGGTGAACGCCTGATTTCCTTCGAACGTGATCGACGATACGCGATCGACTTTGCCCTCTTGGATAACAAATGCGAGATCGACTTTGTTGCCGTCTTTCGCGGTCGCCTTTGGCTCGATCGCGGTCGTCAGGCGGCCCTCGTTGCGATAGAAATCGCGCAGGAGTATAGCGTCGGCGTGAGCCTTGGCCTGGCTGTAGACGGCGCCGTTTTTGAGTTTAATCGCCGCTTGCAGCTTATCGGCCTTGATGTCGCTATTGCCGGAAAACGTCACGCTGGCGACGACAGGGTTTTCCGTGACCGTCACAGTGACGACGCTACCCTTGCGGTCGATGCGGACGTCTTTGTAGTGCCCGGTCGCAAACAGCGCGTGAATCGAGCGGTCGGATTTGGCGGCGTCGAAGGTCTCGCCGCGCTTCAATTCGAGTTGCGAAAGAATGGTGTCTTGTGAAATGCGCGCTGCGCCCGTGACCCTGATCTCGGAGATGCGCTCGCCCGCGCCAGCCTGGGCAGGCCCGGAGTGTGCAGCATTGACGGCCGTCATCAGCACAACGGCGGCGAATAGGCGCGCGAGGCTCCGCCACGATGGAATATGGAATAGGCAGATCGTGCGAGGAATTCGCATCGGCTCCTTGCGGGGGCGCGCGATCGCGCTCGCGCCCGTTTTTGAGTTGTTATTCCGAAGTGCGGCAGCGCCTTCGATCCCGGTCAGTCCGGGTGAGGCCAACATGTCCGCATTCGCCCCGCTGGCGAAGTCACACGATGGCCTGTGAATGCGGCCAAAATCTGCACATTATCGCACCCGCACTTGCACGCGGTCGACCTTGCCGTTGGCGTCGATGACGGTGAACTTTGTGAAGCCAAGGCCAGAAGGTTTCCAAACAATATCACGGGCGTGCGGATCTGATGTGATGGGCGCGCCATCGACGAGCCAGGTGAAAGGCATGGCGCCGCCATCGGCTTTGAGCACAAGCGGATCGCCGTCTAATTCCGCGAGATCGAGTTCGGCGCGGTCCGGCGGAAAGGCGATGACGACAGGCTGCTCGAGATACGGGCCGCTGGCCGGATCATCACTCGGTTCGCGCCAATGTTTGAGCGGCGGTGGCAGGCCAGCGGTCGCGCTAACAATCGCGCCTGCGGGTGCGGCCTTCAATGGTGCACGCTTTTCACTGACGCGTTGGAAAGCGTCGAAGAGGATCGGTGCGGCGGCGGTGCGGCCCATCATGCCGGGCACGCTTGTGCCATCGGGACGGCCGACCCATACGGCGACGACGTGGCGGCCGTCATAGCCAATGGCCCAGGCGTCGCGGTAGCCGTAGGAGGTGCCGGTTTTGTACGCGAAGCGTCCACCTTTGGCGTTAAGCGGCGGCGGCGCGTCTTTCAGAATGTCCGAGACATACCAGCTAGCCAGCGGTGACAACAGCCGGCGCGCGTTGGCCAGCGGCTTCAAGCGGCCTTGGGCCGCGATCTGGCCGCGTTCGGCAGCGCGGTGAAACAGCGGAATGGCGTCGCCGCCACGCGCCAGGCCGGCATAAAGCTGCGCCATATCGTGGAGGGTCAAGCCGGTGCCGCCAAGCGCCATGGCAAGTGTCGGTTCCGATTTATCTGGAAAGCGGGCGATGACACCCGCGCGGCGAAAACGTCCGGCCAATTTGCCGGGGCCGACGCGGGCCAGCACGCGTACGGCCGGAATATTCAAGGATTGCGACAAGGCTTCGCGGATGGTGACGGTGCCGTGATAATCGTCATCGAAGTTCTTCGGCGCGTAATTGCCAAAGCGCACGGGCCGGTCTTCGATCATGGTTTCGGGATGCGCGAGGCCGGCTTCAAAGCTCAAGCCGTAGATGAAGGGTTTGAGCGTCGAGCCGGGAGAACGCACGGCGCTCGCCATGTCGATGGCGCCGAGGCGGTTGGCATCGAGATAACCGGCGGACCCGATGTAACCGAGGATCTCTCCCGTCGTGTGATCGGCAACGATAATGGCGGCCGATATTTTGTCGCCGATGCAGCGCGTGCGTTCAACGACCAGCCTTTCAAGGCTCGCCTGCAGCGCCGCGTCGAGGGTCAGCTGGTGAACGGTTTGGTTTTTATCGCGCGCGGCCTCGGCTTCGGCCAGATGGGGGGCGATTTTCGGAAATTCGAGACGGGCAAGCGGTACGCGCTCTTGTCTGGCCTTGCCGGCTTCGGATTTCGAGACGACGCCGGCCGCAACCGCCCGCGCCAACACCCGGTCGCGGGCCCGCCGCGCGGCTTCGGGGTTGCGGTCGGGGCGGCGGTACTCTGGAGATTGGGGAAGCGCGACGAGAAGCGCGGCTTCGCCGAGTGACAATCTAGCGGGCTCCTTGCCGAAGTATGTCAGGGACGCCGCGCGAACACCTTCAATGTTGCCGCCGAACGGTGCAAGGCGCAGGTAGATGCGCAGGATCTCATTTTTGGTGAGCGCCCGCTCGAGTTGAAGGGCGCGCACCATCTGACGCAGTTTTCCTGAGCCGGTGCGCTCGTGTTTGCCTTGCAGCAGGCGGGCAACTTGCATGGTCAGCGTGGACGCGCCCGACACGATCCGGCCGTACCGGACAAATTGCAGTGCGGCGCGTGTGACGGCTTTGGCATCGACGCCGTGATGCGAATAGAAGCGCCTGTCCTCGAACGCAAACAGAATTTTCAAGTAGCGCTGATCGACGTCTTTGGGTTCGATAGGCAGGCGCCAGCGGCCGTCGGAGGTCGTGAAGGGGCGCAGCAGTTTGCCGTCGCGATCCACGACGGTGACGGACAGCTCCTTCGCTTCATCGAGAGAGAGCGTGCCGATTTCGGCGAGGGTCTTGCGATAAATCGCATAGCCGGCAGTGGTCGTTGCGATCAAAGCGACGATCATGACGGCCGCGGCGACACGAAACCGCCGCAGCCATTGGGTTTTGCGCTTTGGTGGCTTGCCTTCCATCAGCGCGTTTACTCCTTAGTGCCAACCGTCAGCGTGCCGGCGGACGAGCGGGCGTAGCGTTCCGGGCGGTACATGTCTTCGACCGTTGCCGCCGGATGCAGATAAGTGCCGGGCGACACCGCGCGAACGATGTAGGCGACGCTGGCAACCACCGCGGGCGCTTTTGTTGTTGGCGTCGTGCCAGGCGTTGCTTGCGCTTGCGGTGCCGGCGTCGCTGGGATCTGCACGCGATCGGCACCTTCGCCTTCTCCCTCGCCGCCGCGGCCGTTTTCTGCGTCGTTAGCCGGGGCGCTTTCATCGACAATGGGCGCGGTCTCGCTCGAGGTATCACCCTCGTTGCGGGCTTTGGCTTTTGAGAAGTTGAAGGCCGCGACAAAGCGGTCGTCGCGGAATTCGGTGTGGTCGGGTTCCGCCGTTGATTTCAGCCAGTCGATGCCGGTAATCGTGCCGCTTTCGACAAGGCGCGGGTTTTCGATCTCAAGGCCGGCAGGCAGGCGGTCGACCAGCATGACCCGGCCGCTCGGTTCGTCCGACTGGATTTTGACAACCATCACGAAGCGGTCGTTCTGCTTGACGTCGGATTTGCCGCCGCTTAGGCTCTTCATGTCGATCTTCTTGCCATCGAGCGTGTAAGCCTGGCGTTCGATTTTGAAGCCCTTCGAAATTGCCGGTTCCGGAGTCAACGCGGCGCCGATGACGGTGACGACGGCGTCAATGGCCGACTCGCCATTGTTGGTAATCGTCACAGCGCCATTCTTGAGTTCAGCGGCCGACACTCCGCGCAGGATCGGGCCGGTGACTGGCTTGCCGTCGATGGACAGCTGCGTGGCTTTGACCTCGTCGTTCAAGGCTTTGGCCGCGAGCAGCATCCAGGCCTGCTCCTGGGTCGAGGTGTAGTGACGGCCTTCGTAGAACTTAGCGAGGACGGTGGCGAGGCGCGGCGTTTCCGCTTTGGCCACACCGGTTTCAGCAGCCAGCGTCACCAGGGCCGCGCCGTCGCGCAAGGTTGAGCCGTAGTCGGTGCGGTAACCCTGGTCTTGGGTATCGGAGAGACCTTTAAGGGCGAGCGAGAAGGCCTTCTCGGCTCGCTCCTTGTCGCCCATCATTGCCAGCGCAGCGCCGAGCTGAGCTTTCGCCAGCGGCGTCGAAAAGCGCTCGATGCGGGTGTCGGCGTAGTAGCGTAAATCGCCAACGGGCGCGCGGCCATTGCGGGCCAAGACGTAGAGGGCATAGGCGCGGTCTTCGCCGCCCGATTGGAAGTCGCCGGCGTAGGCGATGAAGTTTTGCAGGCGGTCAAGCGCCCGGCTGAAGGCTTCCTTGCGGACTTGGCTGCCGGTTTCCTTGGCGCGGGTCAGGAAGTCCATGACGTAGCTGGTTAGCCAGAGGTCGCCATCACGCGGTCCCCAAACGCCGAAGGCGCCGCTCGAATCCTGCATCTCGAAGACTCGGTCGACGGCCTTCTGCACGCGCTCTTTGAGGGCTTTATCTGCGCCGATGCCGACTTGCGCGGCGACGGCGTTGGCATAGACCAGCGGCAGTGCGCGCGACACCGTCTGCTCGGCGCAGCCGTAGGGATAGCGGTCAAGCTGGGTTAAAAGCGCCGGCACGTCGAGGCGCGCGGCTGGGCCCACCGAGATGTTGACGCGGGTGCGCGACGCAATCAGGTCGTGGACGATATCGCTTGTGATCGTCATTTTACCGCCCTGACCTTTCAGCGACGATACGGTGGTGCGCTTGATGTCGCCGGCGGGCGGCAAGACCTCGAAGGTCATTTCGCGTTTAACCGCGATATCGCCGGGGCCGGTGACGATAACTTTGAGGGTCACTGGGCCAACGTCTTTAGGCTTGAAGGCGATTTTCTCGATTTTCTTCTCGCCGGTCTTGAGTTCGGGCGCGCGCTCAGCCAGCAAGGTTAAACGTTCGTTGCTGGCATCGCCCTGCTTTTCAAACAGCGCGATTTTGTATGCTGCTGCCGGTCCTTCGACGTTGTGGACGTCCAATCCCAATTGCACTTCGTCGCCGAGCGTCAAGAAGCGCGGCACTGTCGTTGTCAGCGCTATAGCGTCGCGCACGATCAGATCGCCGGCGCCGTGGCCGACTTTATCCTCGCTCCATGCCACCGCCATGACCCGTACGGTGCCGTTGAAGTCGGGCATCTCGAAATCGATTTTGGCGGTGCCGTCGGCGCCAACTTTGACGATACCGGAATAAAGCGAGACGATGGTTTCAACGGTCGGGTTGCCTTGCATGGCGACGCCGCCGGAACCGTCTCCGCCCGATTTCAGCTTGCCGCGTTCAGCACGCATGCCGTCGATCAGGCGGCCATAGAAATCGCGGAGTTCATAGCCGAGCTTGCGTTGGGCGTGGAACCACGATTCCGGGGCCGGGGTTTCATACTTGGTGAGATTTAAGATGCCGAGATCGACGGCCGAGACGGCGACACGGACATCTTCGCCAGCTTTGATGCCATCGATCTTGAGCGGCACAGTCAGCTTGCTGCCGGACTTCACCTTGGCCGGCAGATCGAGTGAAACTTTGAGTTCGGAGGCCGACTGATCAAGGCCAAGCCATTTGACGCCGATGGCGCGGCTTGGCATGCGTTTCTGGCCCTCGTCCATCGGGCGATAGAGAAGTGCCGTGACGTACGCGCCCGGGCCCCAGCCAGCATCGACGTCGACCGGAATTTCACCGCCGCCTTTGGCGATGTCGACTTCCTTGATCTGGTTGACGCCGTTGCCAAGCACCGCGATCAGAGCTTTGCCGCCCTGCTTGGAGGCGATGCGGAGTTTTGCCGTCTCGCCGGTTTTATACGTTGGCTTGTCGAGCGCGATGTCGAGCTGCTCGGGACTATCGACGGCGTCGCCGGACGTGTACCAGCCGGAATTGAAGACGAGGGATGACGCTGGGCCGTTTGGCTCGGTTGATGAGACGTCAAGGCGATAGCGGCCCCAGCCGATTTTTTGGCTGAGCTTGGCGGCGGCGTCGCCAACGGTTGCGAGTGCGCCGTTGCCGACTTTACGTTTGACCGTCACAGCTTCGTAAGTCCATTGGCCGTCGCGGCGATACCATTGCCAGTTGGTGTCGAGGCGCGTCATCTGCCAGGCGAGCTTGTCGGAGGCGACGGGTTTTCCGCGCGCGTCCAATACGACAACCTCGAATGCGGCATCCTCGTCTTCGGCAACGGACGCGCCCTTGAAGGCAGGTTTGATGCCGATGCGGGCTTGCTTCATATCAACGGGCAGCGTGATCGAGCGCTCGATCATGCGGCCGCCCTGTTCGCGGAGCTTCAGCAGCACCTGAGCTTCGAGAGGACGCGCGGTTTTGGGTACCGCCGGCAGCAAGACCGCAATATCGGCCAGACCTTCGGCATTGGTGATCAGGTTGGCGTCGACAGGCTTGCGGATCGGATTGATGACTTCATCCGATTGCCCGAACTGAAAGCCCTCGAAACCTGCAACCGCTTTGTTTGATTGTTTGACGATGATTTCGCCTTCAAGGCCAAGGCCAGCGGCGGGAGGGCCATAGAGATAGCGGCCCGAGGCCTTGACGATGCCTTGCTCATCGGGAACAAGCGCAGGCACCGCAGCCTCCAGCTTCATGTCGAGGCGTTCAGGCACGAAGTCCTCGACCAGGAAGGCGCGTTCTGCGATCGCGGACTCTTTCGGATCCGTGTGAAGATAGACGCGCCAAGTTCCGGTCATCGCGGTTTTGGCGAGCGGCAGAACAAGCGAGCGGCCGCCGAGACCTTGGTCGTTCATGAGTAAGCGGGCGTGCTCGACGCCATCGGGGCGCGACACGATCAGCGTCGTTGGCATCGTTGCGGCCTTGCCGAGCGAGGTTCGAACCAGCGCCGTGACGTTAACGTCTTCGCCAGCGCGATAAACGCCGCGTTCGGTGTAGACATAGGCGTCAACAGGCCCCGGGACATCGCGGCCCTTGACGCCACGATCCGAGAGATCGAAGGCGCCTGTCAGAAGATCGAGGAAGGCGTATTCGCCAGCGCCCTTCTCGGCAACCAGCACGGCCGGTTGCATGCCGCCGTCACCTTTGACGAGGCCAGAGTCGAAGCGGGCGTAGCCCTTGGCGTCGGTCTGTGCGGAGGCGAGAACCTCGTTGTTGCGAGCGAGAAGTTTGACGGTCGCGCCGGCTATTGACTTGGTGTCGGCGAGCGAGCGCACGAAGGCGTGGACGCCGTCGGGACCTGAGAACGCTGTTAGGCCTAGATCGGAAACAATGAACCACTGCGTGGCGCGCTGGTTGTCGTCGCCGCGGACTTTCTCGCCCGGCTTGGCGACCACGACATAAACCCCTGGCTCGAGTTGGCCCGTCGCATCGGTGACCGGCACGGCGGTCGTGACATCCTCGTTGGGTTTTGTCGCGACATCCATTTCGCCGGCAAAAACCTTGACGCCGGTCTTCTCGCGGATGTTATCGATCTCGTAGCCGGAAAGCTGGCGCTGGAATTCGCCAGATTGCAGGGTTGTTGCGAGTGCGCGATCACCGATCCGGTAGACCTCGACATCGATCTTCTTGGTGTTGATGGTGACGACGGGAATGCCCTGTTGGCCACGGCTTGGCAAAACGTAAGCTTTGCCGGTGAAGCGCACCAGCGGAGATCTGTCGGGGACATAAATCGCAAGGTCAGCGGTCTTGTTCAGGTTCTCGCCGACTTCAGAGGGCAAACCGGATTTGATCTGCACCTGATAGCGCTGCCCGTGGGTGAGGCCTTCGACGCACAGTTGATGGCCTTCCTGCACGAGGTTCTGCGGGTCCTTGCCATCGACGGCCACGAATTTCGCGACGTCGCCCTGGGTGCGCGACAGATCTTCGGAAAATTGCAGGCAGACGCGCGGCGGTGTAGCTTCGGCGTCGACCTTGTAATCCATCATACGGAAGCCGTGCTCGGCGCGAAGCTTGTCAAACGACTCGCGGACGGGCTGGCTGTCGGCAATCTCGAGGCTCAGTTTCAAAGCGTCGATGGCCGGGCGCCAATATGAGCGCCGCTCCAACGTTTGGCCGAGCACGGCAAGCGCGTCGGCTTTTGCCGGTCCGTCTTTGGCAAGCTCATAACCGCGATAGGCGGCGCCTGAGGCGTTGACGGGCAGATCATAACGCTCAGCCCCTTTGTCGGGATCGGGCTTGATAGCGAGCAAGGCTTGCGCGAGCCGCGTCCAGACTTCGGCGTCTTTGTCGTTCGCGGCAACCGCGCTGGCAAGCAGGCGAGAGGCGGCGCGCGGGTCAGCTAGAAAAATTTTGTTAGCTTCGATCTTGAGGTCGGTTGGCTTCTTGGCGTCCGGCTTCCAGTTGGCCTTCAGATACGTCTCGTAACGCTTGGCGTCGGCGGCGACACCTTGATGCAAGAATGGTTTGCCGGCGGCATTGAGGTGCCCTGCCGAAAAAACCGCGAGAAGCGCTAAAACAACGAGGCGCGAAATCAATTGCATGGTCAAGCCACCTTGAAAATAAAGACCCCGCGAACGCCGCGGGACGACTCCAGCGTTCGCGATTATTATCGGGTGACTATGGCAGGATAAGTAGCCCAACTGGCAGGAAGGTTGAGCGTCAGGCGGCAATTTAGGAATTATCCCCTAATTCCAGAATTTGCCGGATGTTTCAACCGTTCGCGGGAATCGCGGTGGCAACAAAAAAAAGCCGCCGGATGGGGACCCGGCGGCGGCAGACTTAGGGCAGGCAAAGGCGGGTCGTCGAAGAGGATGAGATCTTAACGGCGGTTAACCGGGCGGCCATCGGGCGAAGCTTGCGAGTGGCTGGCATACATAGCATCACGCGCAAGACCGGCGGCGCCGCGGACAGACTTCGCCGGTCTGGCGTGCGCCCAAAGCCGGTTGAACGAAGTGTCTGCGTGACGCGACGCCTTGGCGTCGTTGTCGACATACATTTCAAAGGCGTCGCGCTTGGTCGGGTCGCGGCGCATGCAATCGCCAACCCAGATCAGCCCTGACGACAGAACCAGTTGTTCATGGGCCGCGGCGAAACGCGCGTCGATCATGACGCGGGCATCGATGTCGGCAAGATCCAAGAGCGAGAGCGCTGGAATATTTTCTTCAAAGCTGTGTTCTGTTTCGAAGACAATGGCGCGAATCTCGATACCAGCAGCAGAGATGTCAGCGGCGAGGGCGTGCAGAACGCGGGCAACGGGACTGTCGGGCGCACGCGCAATAACCGAATAATAAGCCGGAAGGCCGCCGGCCGAGCTGTCGCGGCGGCGGGCCAGATCTTGGCGCACAAAATCCTTAAGCTTGGCTTCCTTTTCCTCGCGGTTGCCAGGGAGGATGGGGTGGGAAGCGTTCAAGCGCATCATTTCTTGATCCTGGTTGTACTGGGCCAACGAATTTTTCGTTTTCGAGCCGCAGGGCTTTTTTTGTTGTTGCCGCTCATTAAGGCGCGAAGATTGTTAAACAAGAGTTGAAGACTGCTTCAAATGCGAGCGCGGCGTTCCAAGTCCCTTTCAAACAAGCGTTTTTTTATTCGGCAGCGGGCGGGGCCATGCGTCCGATGAGAGCCAGGTCGCGGTCGGAAAGCTTGTCGGCATAAAGGTCTTTGGGTTCGGCGCGTTCATCGTCCGTATTCAACGTTTCTGGCGCAGTTTCGAGATCGGCTTTTGAGGGGCCCGAACCGGTCACGATATGAGACTGGGCTTTAGCGATCGCCGCGCGTAGAGAGCCCGGCATGTTGGCTTCACTGACCGAGAACGTCGCCGTCTCGCGGCTGAGCGTCACATCGACGGAATTTGGATTTGCAAAACCTTGGTCTGCCGCCGCGCTGGTCGCGTTTGTGCGCGACATCGGCACCACGACGGCTGTGTCGCGCGGCTGGGATCCCGAGGACTGCGTATTGGAGTTGGCCGCGATCACCGTGACGTCGGCCTCCGGAATCGGCGGCGGGGTTGAGCGTGCGACGCGCGGCGACTGCGGCGCGTTCCCGCGCGACTCAGGCGGAGCCTGCCGGAGGGACTCAGGCGCGTTCTGGCGATATTGAGCGTACGGTCCGTAACGCGCCGTATCATAGGCGTCGGCTGGCGCCGCTGGTTTGGCACTCGCCTGCGCCGAGCGCGGCGGACGTCCCGTCCAATTCATCGGCCGGGAATTGTTGACAGCGGCCGGCTGCATGGGCGGCGACGGTTGCGCCGCCGGTCCGCGCACAGGCTGAGCGGGGGATTGGATTTGCGGCCCAGGTTCAACCGGCGCCGGAGGCATAATTTGTGTTGTCACCGCTGCCGGAGCGCGCGGCAAAGCTGCCGGCATCGAGCGCGTGACTAGCACAGGATTGCGGCGGCCCTCGGATTCGGCGCGCCGCGCCGCGCCCATGATGGCGCCAAGGATAATGTCGGACCAGGCGCCGTCGGTGAACTTGTAAAGCCTAAACGCTTCCGCGCCCGCGAATTTCGAACCCTGGCGCTTCAGGCGCTTTTGAATGCCGCTGGTGGTTGGCAGCATGGCGCGTTTGAAAATGCGCTCTTTCTCAAAGCTCGCAAACAGGTTGGCCAGAAGTTGCGCTTCGACGCGCAAGTGTTCGCGCTCTTGAGGATTGAGCTTGGGCGGCGCGTCAAGCGGCACCGCCACGTAATAATCGCCGTGCATGTCAAACACGACATGGCGGAAGATCTCGAAATTCTCGCGGATCTGGCGGTCTTTGTGGATGTCGTTGAAGCGCGTCAAGATTTGAATGACCGGCCCGCCTTCCGCCGCCTGCATCTTCGGCAGAAGGCCCGACAAACGGCTAGCGGGTTTCGAGACCATCGAGACCAGGAACAGACAGATGTCGACGAACAACGCGACGGCGAGGGGCACGTAGTCGCGTTTCGATAATCCGCCCTGCTCGGCGTTGAGCAGGCGCGCCTGCGTTTGCGACGAAGCTTCGACCGATTGCACGGCTTTCTTCTGCAGATCGCGCAACTCATCAGCCGAGGGCGGCATCTTGAATGCCAGCAGGCCATAGAACGTCGTCGTCAAACGGCGGAAGGCTTCGATGGTCGCTTCCGAGCCTTCAACGGCGGCGATCTGCGGCTTCTCGAGCTCGGGGAGCTGGTCGATGGCTTTGACGACGCCGCGCAGCGCGGTTTGCAACTGCGGATCGGGGCACGACACCACGCCGCCCTTTGGATCGGCGAAGCTCGTCTTCTCGGCCCGGTCGGCAAGATCGGTGCGGATTTGGCGCAATTGCGGATCGGTGCGGAACGCATTGAAGCCCGTCACCGTCAAATCGAGTTTGCGGCCAAGCGCCCGCATGAATTCGTTGCGGGTGCCGCTCTTGATGTCGATGGTCGAAATATCCGACGACACGATTTTGGCGAGGTCGCCGTTGAGCCCGGTCATGTCGTTTTTGACGGCGCCAACGCGGCCCTCGACGAATTTCGACGCAAAGGAAAAGCGCTGGGCGTCTTCCTCGCGCATTTTGCGGCGCGGACCGTCGCCCGGCTTTGAATTCGGGCACGAGGTGCCCCGCGTGCGCTCGATCTCGGCCTTTTCGGTTGAGACCTGCGTGAGTTGAATGAGGGTGGCTCGCAGCTGTTCAAGCCGGGTCGAGGCGGCGTGCAGCGAGTTTTGAACCTGACCGACGGCGCTCTCGGCCGAGCGCGAGGCTTCGCCGTGGCTTTCCAGAACCTTCCAGTAAAAACCAAAGCCGAAGCCGATCGAAATGATCGAGAGGAAGACGTAGCCGAAACCGTAGAAGGCTTTGGTTATAAAGGCGTGCGGTTTGAACAGTTGGTCCAAGAGCCAGATGATCATGGTCATCAGCATGGCGACGGAAAAGCCGATGATGACGCGGTGAATCAGGGGCAAATCGCCCATGTTGGCTTCGATCAATTCGAGCATGCCGACGTAGGTCGCAACCCACGACAAAGCGCCAAGACCGAAGATCAGAAAGGCGCGTTTCCAATCGCGTTGGGGCTTGTTTGGTTTGCCGGCGTCGTTGCCAAATTCATTATGCGCGGGGCGTGAACCCAGCGTATGGCGATCTGAAAAGTCGGCATCGATGTTCATGGCATCCTGGCCCCGAGCGGGTGCTTGATCGGAGCACCCTGGCGGCCAGGTGGGCGTTTTTGATGTCTCAACTGCGGCCCAGCCGTGGCGAATACCCGGCGGTTTGGGGGGAGTGGTGGGGGTTGGACCTCAGCCCGGTCTTCCTTATTCGTTGATCGCCGATTGACCTCCGTATAGGCTCGATTAGTCCCTGGCTGGTAGTGTCTCAGTTTGAAATTTGCGGCTGTTGACAGCCAGTTCGCCAGCGCTCAACTCCGTGCTATGCTTAGCGCAAAGCAGGAGCATCGACATGACGCAGTTTATAGCAGGCTTGGTTGCCGGCCTTGTAATTGGCATTGCAATCACAGCCAACGCCGCAGTCATCGTTGGAGACAATGGGTATGCGATAGGCTGGACAGTCGAGAAAGACGGTGAGAAAATTTGCGACGCACCGTTCATCTGGGTCGGCATTCAGCAAATTGAGTGCGACTAGGAAATATCCGATGCCTAAAGGCCCCAAGGGAGAGAAACGTCCCGCTGACGTTATCGGCAACGCCGTAAAGGTGATGCGGATAGCGACCGGCGAGGAGTCCGACGAGAAGACTGACGACGGTAAGGATAAGGCTGCCGTCAGTCTCGGGCGGCGCGGAGGGAAAGCGCGGGCGGAGAACATGACGCCACAGCGCCGTTCCGCGATAGCGAAAAAGGCAGCAAAATCAAGATGGTCCAAGTAAGACGCATATTATCACGCATATTTTGTTGTTGTTTTCCGTAATTTGTGTCACTCTTTATCGTAGATGATTCGAACATCGCGAAGAGGGATACATGGCACGTCCAGATAAGCAGTTTGTTGCTCAAACACTGCAGAAGAACGGGCGCGCAGCTGCTTTTAGAAAGGCATACGCCCGGGCATGGGATGCTTTCGAGAAAAAATATAGTGACAGCTCGTGGTGGCGCCGTAAGGGCACGCGCGCCTCTGTCGTTTGGGAATATGCCGTACAGTTTGCCATCGAAGAATTGGGCCAAGATGTCGAAGTTGTGGAGCACCACGACACGGTATCTTTTATCTTTGATGGCGCGGTGCTGGTCCGCCTAAAGAAGGCAGATACCGAACTTAAGTCACGCAACTATCCAACTTCGCTCGCACAGTTGTTTCACGAGCCAGAGGCTGATTTATTCGGATTTTCTGGCTATCAGCGCACCGAAATCGTCTACGTGCTTGACCAATACGAAACGGGGATAGACTGGCTCTGTGTAGTCGCTCGTGACGGCGCAAAGGTTGTTTGGCACCTTGAATTGGAGAGCACTCCGTCCGTTGTCGAAACTTTGCCACTCTCGGGAGCTCCAGCAGCTTCCAGTTCTGCCGATCTGGCCCAGCTCAAAAAGACTGTGGCCGATAAGAAGCAGGCAGATAATGAGAACGAGTGATGTCAAAGCGGTTCAATCGATCACTTCTGCTTCTTGCAAGGCAGCTCCGCGACTTGAGCCAAAAGGACGTGGCTGAGGCTTGCGGTCTAAATCAAGGCCATTATTCGAGAATTGAAAACGGCCTTCTACCGGATGGGCCGAGCCAAGAGAATGTTCAAAAACTCGCCGCTCATCTGGGGTTCGATCCGGGCTTTTTTTACCTGCCTGATGAAATTGCAGGCTTGCCACTCAGTGTACATCCCATGACCCGCAAAAAAGCAAGTCTGGGAGAACATACACTGCGCGCAATCCAGTCTGAATTGAATGTTCGCATGATCCACATTCGACGGTTGCTCGAAGCCGTCGATTTAAAGGCTGAGTTGGATTTGCCGTGGATTGATGTTGACGAGGGTCGCGGGCCTGCAGAGGTGGCCCGGACAGTGCGCCGACTATGGGGATTGCCTGACGGCCCAATTCGAAACCTGACAGATATTTGTGAGCGGGCCGGTATATTAGTTATTTGGGCAGACCTCGACCCTGGAATTGATGGGGTGACAATGAGGGTTCGCGATCTGCCGGTTTGTGTGTTCCTGAATAGGCATGCGCCCGCAGGCAGAATGCGATTTTCGCTGGCTCATGAGCTCGGCCACGTCATCATGCATAAGTATCCAACAGACACGATTGAGGACGAAGCAAATATCTTTGCCGGCGAATTTCTCGTGCCTGAGCGCGAATTTAAGCATCAGCTAATCGGACGACGTATTACACTTGAAGTTCTTATTCGCCAGAAAGCGTACTGGCGAGCCTCCATTAACTTCCTTTTGGTTCATGCATCTCGAATTGGGTATATCAACACGAACCAGAGTGAGTATCTTTGGAAGCAACTTTCTGTTCGGGGATGGCGGACCAGCGAACCAGCTGAAACAGAGTTTGAACGTGAGAGGCCAGCAGTCTTTCCAAGAATGATTCAGCTCCACGCGGAAAGCTTGGGGTATTCACCCCTCGACTTGTCAAAATTCCTCGGAATTTCCGTTGCTGATATACATCGAATGTATGGCGATGCTTTTGGCCGACAAAAGCTATACGTCATCAAATGATGCTTGACACTAAGCATGAAAGTTCATATATTATGGGCATGAACAAATTGCCCATAGCCAAGCGCGTCCAAATCCTCTCTATGCTCACCGAGGGGAGTTCGATGCGTTCAATCTCGCGGGTCTGCGACGTTTCAATCAACACGGTTGCGAAGACCCTCGTAGACGCTGGCAAGGTCTGCATGGCCTTCCACGATGAGAAGGTCCGGGGCGTCACTGCGAAGCGGGTACAGGTCGATGAAATCTGGTCCTTCACCGCCGCGAAACAGAAGAACGTCCCGTCGATGAAAAAGCCGATAGACGGAGCGGGCGATACTTGGACCTGGACGGCAATCGATGCAGATACAAAGCTGATTGCAGCGTGGTTTGTTGGTGGCCGCGATGCTGATTGCGCCAACGCCTTTATCAATGATCTGGCGTCGAGGCTGGCCAATCGGGTGCAGCTAACAAGCGACGGGCACGCGCCCTATTTGCAGGCCGTGGAGGGCGCTTTCGGTGCCGACGTGGATTATGCCCAGCTTGTGAAAATCTATGGCGGATCATCGGAAGGCGAGAAGCGCTACAGCCCTGCGGATTTCGTCACATGCCGCCAAGTTGGCGTAACTGGCAAGCCCGATCCAAAGCACATTTCAACGTCCTATGTTGAGCGTTCGAACTTGACGATGCGGATGCACAACCGGCGCTTCACGAGATTGACGAACGCATTCTCAAAGAAGTTTGAGAGCCACGTTCAAATGGTGGCGCTCTATACGGTGTTCTATAACTGGACCCGCATCCATAAGACGCTACGGGTTACGCCAGCAATGGCCGCTGGCCTGACAGAGCGGGTTTGGGATATGGCCGACATCGTGGCTTTGATGGATGCCGCTGCTCCTAAGCCGGGTCGCCCGGTCACTTACAAAAAGCGCAGCGAAGAAATTTCAAACTGAGACACTACCCCCTGGCTGGGGTAGTTGATTACGTTGCGGGGGTATGAGATGGCGTACCAAGTATTCATTTCGCATGCCTATGATCACCGGAGCATATATTACGAGCTCGTGCATAAGCTCGGGACAGCCAAGTCGTTTGACTGGCGGAATAACTCTGTGCAGTTTGACATGAGGTTCGAAGACCACACAGGAGTGCAAAAGGCAGAAGTGAAGAAAGAGATCGCAGCGCGCATCCAGCGAAGCGAAGTCATGCTGGCCTTGACCAAGCCAGTCGCAGGACGGCGCGAAGTCATTCAGTGGGAAATAAATTTTGCCAGAGAACTCGGAATTCCGATCATTGGAATAACTCGGCAACCCGGAGATTTTGTTTCGAAGTTTGTTCGAGAGCGTAGTACCTGCCTCGTGGCTTGGCGAGTAGACCATATTACAACGGCTACTGCTCATCAGGCCGTCGCCTACCGCCGCAGGCTGAAGTCAATCAAAGAGCGCGAAGAGCGCGCGACTGCTGCGGCGCTGGGCCCCCTGCCTTCGCCCATCCCTGACGTTGCAGAGCATCTTGATCCTTCGTTACTTCAAGGATCAATCGATCAAATGTCGGCTCCGATAATCGGAGCCCCTGTGTTACCGCGCGACGTGATCTTCAAAGGTGGGCGCCAGGATTTGGCATCAGGAAGCATGCCACTTCCGAAGCCGAGATGGAGTTGGTGGCCGTTTGGGCGCCGCAATCAAACCTGAGTCGGGTCCGATGGAAGCTGTTCTTGCGTTTGTCCAGTCCCATAAGCCCTATTTCGAGGTTGCTTATGCTCTTAGTTCAGTTGTTAACTTGCTAGGTTGGTGCGTTGGGTTCGCGCTCCTGACGATTGCGTGGCGTCGCAACGGCATCAAGAGCGTTACGGTCGGTCCAATAAATTTCCAGATGCAAGAGGCTGCTGTTGAGGCTGCTGCAGTTGCGGCACGTGAGTGGCAGTCAAAAATTCCAAGTCAGAGAGTCGATGTGCCGCGCATTCGTGAGACCGTCAGCCGAGCGTTCGCTCCGGAAGTAGCGGAAAACCTAACGGGCAAATCAGTTCTTTGGGTGGATGACAACCCAGCGAACAATGAACTCGCGATGCGAGCGCTCAAAAAGTTGCGGCTCGATATTGTTCAGGAAACGAGCACCGAGGCTGGTCTTGCGGCCATGCGCCAGCGCCACTTCGATCTCGTCGTATCCGACATGGGGCGTAACTCGAACATGCGGGCCGGCTATGACCTTCTAAAGGCGATAAGAGCGCAGGGCAACCAAGTGCCGTTCTTGATATTCGCGGGGTCAGATAGCATTGAGTTCCGGCGTGAGGCGGCTCAACGTGGCGCGCAGCTCTCTACAAATGACATGCTCGAGCTCATTGATAACGTGATCACGCGCCTCGGTACGTAGGCCGCAATACTAGTATCGCCTCGCGCTCAGTTGCTGCGCCGTGTCTGGATTTCGATATGTGGACTGCGACGGCGCATGACGTCGAGGCCAAGCGAGGGGCCTGTCCTCATGCGCCCGACGCTTCCGATGCGAGAAGTCGGGCGGGTAGAAGGTCTAGAGCCTCACCGGAATTCGAGCGACACTGCGCACTGCAACGCCCCCCTCATCCGCCCCTCAATCGCGAAGCGAGGCTTCGCATTGACGGGGCACCTTCTCCCGAGGGAGAAGGAAAGCCCGCACTCTCCAATGTTGATTTCCTAGGAACGGAATTTGCTCGCGCGGCGGTGGCGGTGGTGGTTGCGGCGGTAGGCGCGAGGGCGCTTGCACCAGCGCCAGCGTTGGCCCCAGCACTCGCTACCGGCACACGCCGCGTTGGCAGCAACTGCCTCGGCGCCAGCAGATCGCCGCGCGGATTGTCTTTGGCGTGAATTGCCAAATCTCCGAGCAGTTCTTCGAGCAGGGGCGCCGCCACTTGAGCCGCGTGCAGTCCGTGCGCCCAAGGTTCGCTCGTCGAACCCGTGCCCACCACCACAACATAAGAGTAAGCCGCGCCGTTGGCGAACTGCAGTCCGCCCGAGATCCAGGCGTCGACGGTGGCATTGGGATCGCTGGTCACCTGCGTGCCTGTTTTCGCGAAGTGCAATCGCAAATCGCCGCGCCGGGTCGCGCACCAGGCGCTCAAGCTCTTCAAAGTGCCGTGCGAGATACCGTTGGCCTGATAGCACAGCGGCGCTTGCAGGAAGGCTTTGATGAGCGGGTTCGCGCTGCGCCGGATCAGAGAGCTGGGCACAATAGGTGGCGCCGCGTCGGCAGCAACCCCAGCTCCGCCGTCGCCTTTGAACGTGTAGTCATAGCCTTTGACGAGGCTCGGCATTTTGACCGGCGTGCCAGCCCGGCCGATGAGAGAAGCCAGAATGACCGACGACATATGATGGACGCGGCGCGGGGCTCCGGCAATTTGGCCCAGCACGACAGCGGTTGACGGCGGCGTGCCACCACCCTCGGCGGCTGGCGGCATCGCGAAGCCAAAGCCGTCGATCAATTTCTTGATGTTGGCTTGGCCAACCTGGGCCGTGCGATTGAGCAGCGGATTATTGAGCGAACACGCGAACGCAACCAGCGAACGGCGTCCGTGATGCTCGGCCCCGCCCTTGTCACAGGTCTCGAGGCCCTTGGGCGGCGCTTCGGTATCGAGATACTGGCTTTCGGTCGTGTCCTTGCCCTCGTTGGCGATGGCGATGGCGGCGAGCATTTTGCCGGTCGACGCGATCATCCGGCTTTCGCGCGCCGGATCATAAAGACCGGTATCCTTGGCGCGGGCGGTGAGGGAGCCGAAGTAGGGCGCGGTTTCGCCGGTTTCGTAATAACGCACGATGTTGCCTGCGCTGTCAGCCGCGACGACGACGACGTTCGGCAGTTTTTTATCGGGCGCGACGCGCTTGGGATCGAGCGTGAAAGCGGGATCGATCTTTGAGCCCCACTTGCCATCGAGGACGGCGAGCTGCTTGTCGATTTTTTCGCGGAACCCTAAATTCTCGACGACATCGAAAGTCGTGGTGACGCCGCGCACGTAATCGCGCCAGCCGAAACCGTAGATCTGCTTCATCTCTTCGCGGATGCCAAAGCGGGCCGAGGGAATGAGGACGTTGGCGCGGATGGCGGGATTGGCCTCAGCCCGCTTGGCGTTTTCGGGTGCGTACTGCTCCAAGGCTTTTTGCAGCTTCGGGCGGACCTTGGGATCAGGCGGGCCGCCGGCCAGTTCGACGAGGTCGAAAACGGTTTGCTTTTTCTCGGCTTCATCGGTGATGAGCTTTTCAGCGCAGGTCCGGGCCCTAACTTCCGTGATGTAACGCCAGCGGTCGAGCCGCACGGCGTTGAGGCGCTCGTTGCCTTGCAGCAGAATGATCGGCTTGTTGACGGCGGAGGCCAGCACGAACTGCTCGGCGATCGACAGGTCTTTGGCCTCCTTGCCGAAGACGATGCGGCTGGTGACCTCGACGCCGTGCAGGGCCTGGCCGCCGGTGCGCTGGGCCAGCCAGATATGGTTGGCTGCCCATTGCTTGAGCAGCGTGTCGTCGCCGCCGCGTGTCAGTTCGCGGTAGATGACGGGCGCCAGCCACCATTCGCGAATTTTGCGTTTGAGCTTGGTGAAACCACCTTCGTCGGCGCGCGGTGGCGTCTGATAGATGACGCGCGCGAACTGCATCGGCAGCGTCGAACCGCCGACACCGAGGCTTGGCCGGTGCAGCGCGATCGAACGCGTTATGGTGGAGAGCGGAATTTTCAGCACCCCGGTCAGGTCGATGCCGAACGGGTTTAGAGGGCCGCCGAGATAGCGGTCTTCGTGATAAACGAGGCATTTCCAGTAGTAGTCCGGAACCTCGCGGACGGGGATCGACTTGTGGTCGGGGTTGGCCGAATAATCGCCGACCTCGATGACGTTATCGGTGTAGTTGACGTCACGGAGGCTATCGAGGCGGGCGTCGAAGGTGCCGACGAAATTGCCCTTGGGGTCGTAGATGGCGGTCGCGAGCCAGCGCTCGGCGTCATAGCCGAGCTTGTCGTGCATGGTGACGCCGCCCGTATATCCACGGATGGGGGCGATGACGTAGACCAGCACCAGCGCGAACAGCACGTACAGAAATGCGCCCGTCGCCAGATGGCGTAGCGGCCCGAGTTTGGGATTGAAGGCAACGGCTTGCATGAACAGACGCAACGCGCGCAGTGGCACGGCGAGCACGAGCTCGGCTGCGGACGTCAGGCCTCTGAGAAGCTGTAACATGGAGGACGCAAAGCCGGGCTATAGAGCGTCCACGGACTGGGACGCTTCTCAAGGCTCTGAGGACTATCGGGGGTTTATGGCGGCAATTGCCCTAAGGCGCGGCGGCATTGCGACGGGTAGCTTTACCACCGCATCGTTTGGCAACACCCTAAAAATTGGCCAACTAAATTGACTACCAATCGCCTTTCAGCGCGCGGCTGAAGACTGATGCTCACGAACATGACCAACCAAGACACTGTTACCAGGAACAAAATATCAGAGGTTGTTCATGAGGATAAAAAGACCAATGCCGATCGCTGGCCCCATTAGGGACGCGAATACCATCATCATAAATGACTTTGCAGCCATGACACTATAACCCCGCACTTCTCCGCAACCATGACTCGCACTGTTCGCCGCATCGCGAGCCAGCACGCCGTGACACGAAATGACCGAGAAGCCGCCTTCTCACCCGTTTCATGGCTGTGCAAACCCCCATTCGCTCAGCACTCCTAATATACACCTTTCGAAAGTACTTGACACGGGGCAATGGTGATTTGTTTCGCGGTGTTGCAGCCGTCCGTGAACACGCAAATGATGCATCGCGAAAGCTCGCCAGCGCTTCGACGGGCTGCTAAGCAACTGCGGAAAATCATTTTTAATCATAGAGTTGCTGACGCCCCGTCACCCGGCTGGATTTAACGAGCCTGTGGAAAAGTGCGCTGCAATGTGGATTACCCGCCAAGTCATTGAAACACAATTTGAACGAAGCGTGATGCTTTTGCATCACGCAAGCTGTGCGTGCATCGGGGCGCAGCGACTTTTGGCGGACGGCGCTTATCTAAGATCGAAAAGCCGGAGCTGGCGTTCGTCCTGGCCGCGGGTTTCGGCGGCAAGCTGTTCGATGCGGTCGAACGGCACCTGTTCGGCGGAAATCAGCGAACGCTGCGCTTTCATCGGCCTGACCAGACCTTCTTGCACGAGATGGAACTCACCCACCGTTTGGCCGGGCAACGAGGTCGCAGGATCGAGGCCAGATTCCGATTGGAATGCCGCTTTGAGTTTGCGCAGGGCCGTGTCTTCGCGCACCCGGCCGATGAACCAGCTCGTGATCTGGTCGCGGCTCTTGTAGTCGAGGTCGCCGGGCGATTGCGTCGCGAGCATCATGCCAAGACCCGCCGAGCGCGCGCGCTGCAGCAAGCTCTGCAATGGTTCGGCGGTCGCCGGCTTGGAGTTGGCCGGAATATAGAGATCGGCTTCGTCGAACATGACGACGGCCTGCAGCTCGTCGTTGGGGTTTCTCTGGCAGAAGCGCAGCGCTTCCGAGAGGAACTGCGATACCCAGAACAAGATGTTCTCGTTGTCGCCGAGGAAGCCGGTGTAAATGACGGACAAGCGCGTGCGATTGGGCCGCGCGAACGGACCGATGCCGAGCAAGCTTTCCATGCGGAGGGGTTCGCCGCCGCCGTCGAAGAGGGACGAGTTCCGGTGCCGGAGACTGTCGAGCTGAGCGACGAGATCGCGCCGCAGTTTGCCCGAGGGGTCCATGCGCTGGGTCTGGTCGGTGAGTTCGGGATGCTCGTCTTCGAGCAAGTGAATCAAGTCCGCTAGCCCGACTTCGCTGTTACTCAAAGAGCCAAGCAGCTTAAGCGCGACGGCAAGGACGCCCGACTGTTTTTGGTGGGTCGCGGAATTCTTGAGATGCAGCATTTCTCCGAGTGCAGCAGCCGAAAGATTAGCGAGCAACTGCTGCTCGTGCTCCGGCAATTCGTTGATGCCATTGGGCAGCAAGGTGATCGAAATCGGCCGGCCTGACGAACGGCCGGGGGTATAGACCGCGACGTCGATGGCATCGGCGAGTTTTTCGCGCTCCGCTCTGCGGTCGGCCAAATCGTTGTCGTTGGCGCGCCAGACGTCGGGATTTGCGTAGCTTGCAAGGTCGCCCTTGCGGTCGATCAAAACCGCTGGAATGCCGCGCAGCAAAAGTTGCTCGATGAGCGAGATAGCAAGCGTGGTTTTACCAGAGCCCGAACCGCCGAGAAAGGCCGCGTGGCGCTTCAAGACGCTGGTATTCAGCGTCACCGCACGGCCGCGGTTCTGGGTTTCGCGCCCCGCCAGAATGCTCGATCCGAAGGTGCCGTTTTCGTCGAGAATGACCGACAGCGGCAAATCGTCGTCGTTTGCGGCTTTGCCATCACCGGTCTGCGCCGCCGCTAGCGTGGCTGCATCTTCGCCGTCGAAACCGGCGAGTGTCGCCTGCGGGTCATCCATTTGTTGAGCGACCAGCTTCGGCACCGGCCGGCCGAGCAGATCGAGGCGCAAGAGATGGATGATAGCGATCAGGCTCGATAAAGGTTTGGAGCCTTCGAGCCATTGCGCCATGCCGGAATCGCCGCGATGGTGAGCGGTAAACTCGCGCACCGTCATCATCCGTTCCCACTCGGGGATCGGCACCAGCAACTGGCGCCCGCCGCCATCGCGGAATTTGCGGAAGGCTTGCGCGGTTTGGTTTTTACGGTTCGGCGGGAAGTCGCTGGCGCGCAGCATGAAGCACGGCTTGCCCTGCATCGATAGCAAAACCTTGTCGAGCTGGCGCTTTAAACCGCCGCCTTGGGTTGGGCGGTTGCACAAGAAAACCCGAACATCGCTGGCGAAACCAGTACGGTGGCGCACCGTCAAATCGAAAGCTGGAAGTTCGTCGCCAAGCTCAAGCCGTTTGACCGTGACGTCGATGGCGCGGCCCCACTCGTCGCGCGCCAACACCAACGCCGATGACAAGACATCGACGAGTTCCTGATCGTCGGCCGGCATTTCGGCTTCGCTCTCGTTGGCGAAGCGTTCCCACATTTCGCGGAACTGCAAGGCCGAGAGCGCGTGCGGGCTTTCATCCTCGTAGCCCGAAGTCTGGCCAAGCGCTTCTGCAAGCGTGCTGACAAAGGATGGCGTTGGCGGCGTGCCGTCACGTTCGTCGCGCTCGGTCGTGGTCGCCTCCCGGATCCGCGTCTGGGCGTGTTCGAGCAAACGGCGGGTGGAGAGCCCTCCGAATTCTTCAAAGAACTGCGGTCCAAAAAACGCCGACGGATCGGGGAAGCTCAAGCCGCCGCTGCGTTCGGCTTGGTGTTCGAGACGCTTGGATATGATCAGCTTTGCTTCTTCCGGCGTCCGGCTTTCGCGCAGTAGCACGGGACCTGATTTCTCGATGCGATCGACATAGGATTGGGCAACCATGCCGCGGACCTGGCTATAGAAGTCTTCCAGGCACGAGATGATCACGATCGAGTTGTTGAGCCGGTTGGCAATCTGGATGAGATCGCGGACAGCGCGTTGGAAGCGTTCTTCCGCATTGTCGAAGAACCGCAAGTCCTCGACCTGATCGATACAAAACACCAGCGCCGAGCGTTCGACCGACCACACCAGCGCGCCAAAGGCGGTGATGATTTCAAAAGCGCGGTCTTCGCCGGAATTGGGGTCCAGCGCTACGACGGCTTCGTGCGCGATCGGCGTCAGCAGCCGGCCGTTCAAATATTGGCGGATGCGCTGATCGATCCGCGGATCGCGGCGCTGCAGATACAAAAGCGCGCGCACGATGTTGATGTCGAGTTCCTGGGTCTGGAACTTGTCGCTGGCGACGATGTCGTCGGACAACCGCAGAATGAGCCGGGCCAACGCCCCGTCATCGAGAACATCCTCACGCAATTTTTCGAGGTCGGCCGACGATATCACGCCGGAATCGAGCACCAGCCGGTTGGTCAGGCGCGATAGCGCGCTCTCTCCCAAACGATCGGGATCGTAGGGCTTCTCGAAGGAATGGATGAGACGGCGCAGATAGAATTCAGCGTAATTGGCAACGTCGGGCGTCATCTGGGCATATCCGAAATAGGCGCGCCCCGCGCGATGACTGTCGGTCCTGAGCGCCCGTATCAGATGAGTTTTGCCGGCACCCGACTGGCCATGAAACAGCAGGATCCGGTCTTGGACGTGAAAGCCGCGGCCCGACACAATCGTGGTCACGAGGTCGTTGAATTTCCGGCGCGCCTTCGCATGGACCTCGGGCACGTCGACCGGGTCGGCGCGCCACAGATCGTCTTCCCAAGTTATCGAATGCTCGAACGCTTCGCTCAGCTTGTCAGGCGCGAGCGGGGGAGCAGTGGACACCTTTTTCAATGGACCGCCTTCGACGCCCATCTCGACCCTGTAATAAAAGCCTCAGTCTTCGACGCGAACGAAATGCCAAACAGTGTTCTTGTAGAGGATTTTGCTGTCCTCAAGATCGGCTTGTGCGTTTTTGCCTTTGAGATCGGCTGCCGCCAACACCAATCTGCCGGTGCGATGCGCCTCGGCAAGCATGCTTTTAAAAGCGATCTCAGAGAGTTCCCACTCAGGACGGGCGGTACGAATCGCCTTCCACACCCGAGAGATAAACGCCTTACGGTTGCCTGGCCAGCCCTCAGAAACGGGCCGTGCCGCATCCAACACAGAACTAACGAATTCCGCGATGTCGGGGCGCTGAATTGCGGGCGGCGAAGCTGTCAGCGGCGCGGCGTCGTTGTCAGCCTCGGGCGCGCGTCCTTTGGCTCGCGGTGACTCAGCGGCCAGTGCGGCTGGGGCGGCGTCGCCGTCGCTGGCTTTCTGATTGTCCGGAACTCTGGTCAGCCGCCGTAGCAGCGCCAGACGCAGCGCTTCCAGGGTTTCGGACGGCGCGTCGACCACTTCGGCGGCAAGCAGCGTCGCCAATTTGCCGTCGGCGGGGACTTCGCGCGGCTTTCTGAAAAGTTGACCGGCTAGCAGCCTGCCAGTTTTGGCCGGCAGTCCAGCGCTTTTCGCCAAGCCAGTCTTGATCTTATTGCCGAAGGCCTTTTCCAGCGCCAGCACGGCCAATTCGCTGCGCAAGTCGGCCGGTGACAAGACGCGCTGGGTGGCAAGGCCGAAATGACGCTGCAAAATCAACGCCGCCAAGCCCTCGGGGCGCTCAATGGCCTTGGCGAAGGCCGATGTTTCACATGCAACGCCTATGGCCTGGCTGATCAGTGCGCCGTTGCGGACGTCATCCCAGCCCAATTTCAGCTTTGACGGCGCGATCAAGGCTTCTGCCGTGCGTGACCCAAACGGAGTCGCCGCCAAACGCCCTTTGGTATCACTGAGAAATTGCCGGTTGGCGTGGTTGCCGATAGCCAGCTCCGCGGCACGCCGGAACGCGGTACCGGAAACCTTCGGCGCGACCAGAACTGCCAGGTCGCGCTGCAATTCGGCGCGCGTGCACGATTGCGCGGCGACCCTCAACAGAACCAGGTCGGCTATCGACAACCCGGCTTGCCGCTGA
The DNA here is from genome assembly GCA_031365865.1 of Hyphomicrobium sp. Classification (GTDB taxonomy): domain Bacteria; phylum Pseudomonadota; class Alphaproteobacteria; order Rhizobiales; family Hyphomicrobiaceae; genus Hyphomicrobium_B. Next base: position 55,832 of record JANLYX010000076.1, read on the forward strand.
GGCGCGCCGCGAATGATTTTGCTGCTTAGAGCTGACATTGAAGGGTCCTCATCAAGCCAAGCGAATCAGCGAACGCTTGACGCCAAGTTTGCGGGAATACGGCGTCACTTCCAAGCCCCCGGCGCGCTGCAATAGGGGAGGAAAAAACCGTCAATTTCAGCGCAGAATCGGCCGCGACTTAAACTCGATTTGTGCGCTGAACGTCTGGCTTTCGCCGCGCCTTGGTCAAAATGGCGACACCTTGTTCGGGCGAATTAGGGACGCCTGTGAGGAAGGTCTGGTTGCTCGCACGGAGCGACAGCACTTTTCTCGCCGGCGTCAGGGGTTCCGGGGCGGTTCTGACATCGGGCACGAAGGCTTAAGAGGGATCGACGCAATGCCTGCACTTCACGCAACGCTTGAAAGCGGTGGGCCAGGACGCGGCCGCACCGGCGATTTGCTGATTGTTAGCATTAACGTCGAGTTAACGGATTTCAGCCAATGATGCCGGTCAGATCCGCACATCGTGTGCCGGGAGTATCAGTTATGTATCGCGTCGTACTCACCGCCGGGCTAGCCGTGGCTATCGCCGGTTGCAGTCTCGGTTCCTCTTCGATCTCATCAGGTTTTGATGAGACGCCAAAAACCACCGCATCCTTATCAACGAAGTCTGCCGGTAAAAGCGCCGGGCTTGGTGGCGAGCCAGCGGCCGCCCGCAACAATAATATCCAACTCGCTAAGTTGGATGACAAGGCGCCGACGGGCACCTACGAGAAGGCGCCAAGCGGCGCGCTCGCCGATCGCGATTATTCCAAAACCTCGCTCAACGCCGAGATGGCCCGCGATCTCATCAACGCCTACCGCAAGGAAAAAGGCTTGAAGCCTTTGAAGCTCAACCCCGAGCTGACCGAAGCGGCCAAAGGCCATTCGCGCGATCTCTCTAAGTGGGACCGCATTTCGCATTATGGCTCCGACGGCTCCAATCCGTGGGACCGCGTTAAGCGCGCCGGATATAAAGCCCGGCTGGCGGCTGAGAATGTCGGCACCGGCCAGGTCGACTTCGGTGAAGTCATGAAGGGCTGGAAAGAAAGCCCCGGCCACAACAAGAATTTGCTGCTCAACGACGCCGATCATATGGGCATCGCGCTGGTGCAGGATCCCAAAACGGAATTCAAATCGTTCTGGACGCTCGTCATCGGCGCGCCGATGTAGGTGGACTTGCTCCCGCTGGCGCGTTCCCTCTCCCGCTTGGCGGAGCCAAGCTTCGCTAGTGTGCTTCCGGTTGACGTTGAATCGCTAGATCGTCACTCCATGGCCGGACTTAATCCGGCCATCCAGCGCCACGCGTTAGAATTGCACAAGAAGACCTGGATGGCCGTGTCGAGCACGGCCATGACGTGTGACAACCATTTCCATCTCATTCGGGAGACCTCTAGGACGTTGAGAGGGTGCCCGAAGGGCGGGGGGCGGCGCTTTCCGTCGTATCAAATTGAAAAGGCTGGAGTTTCTCCAGCTTTTTTTTTGGGCTGATGTGGGGTCTTGACCCTGACGCGGAAACGCAAGCTCCGCGACGGATTTGGCCGATGACAGCGTTTGAGTGATATCGGCCACGGCTTCCCTGCCCCAAAACCCACGCCGTCGCCGGTTTCTGGCCTGCTGGCTTCCCCCTGCCTGAGCAGGCCCCACATACGAGCGGCCCGGAGTTTTTCTCCACACTCCGGGCCGTTGTTGTTTTGTGGGGGAGGGTGGGAGTGGTCGGCTCGTGCTCACCGTTGCCCGCAGATGATCGGAGCACTAGAACGGTAGTTCCTTGAGCGGTTGATTGACACGACAGTTATTGTTGTACAGCGGATAGAGCGTCCCGCTCTGCGTAAAATAAGGCTGATGAAGGATAAGGCTATCTGGCCCTCCGTGCTGTGTTATCGGGGCCTCACCGCTGAACAGCAATGTCGCTACGTGGTCATGCTTTGAAGAATCGAACATCTTGTAGGCGATGCCTTGAAGAAGAGTTGGAGTTCCTTCGCGATAGATAGCGATAAGCGAATCTAGCTCTGTGTTTGTCAGATCCGCGAAGTGCGTCCAAATAATCGAGGGCCGAGTCCGTGAGAACTGCGACGAACCAAACTCGATTGCGTCGAGGATCGAGTCTTGGACCTTTGATCTGCGTTCGCTGTAGGCGTGCACCACCATAAAGCGTGTTTCGTCGAAGACGCCGCATACTGATCCATTTCGCTCTTCACGAATCGCCTCCATTACCCGGAAGGCTGATCCTCTGAGATTCGTAGGATCGAGCGGCATCGCGTCGAGCTGTTGCCGAGTAATTTTCGCTCCGTTGACAACAAGTTGCGCCAGATTACCGTCGAGTACAGTGAGTGCGCCGCTTATCAAGGCTTGCACTTCAGGGAACGCTTTCGGCATCCGGTCGGATAGTGCAATGTCGAGCCGCACGCTTCCCAACTGTCGATTCTGCTTCGAGATCCGCTTGAGCAGATCGTTGCCGAAGTTCTCAAACTCTTCTCGGTGGACGGCATTGCCCAGGTCGCCCGTGACCAGCTTGCACTCGACTTCAATCTCGTCCGAGGCGCGACGACCCAGAAAGTCAAACTGTCCCCGTCCCTCGAAGTCGACGAACTCGATGTCCCAACCCTTGTGAGCAAGGGCAACGGCAACGCGAAACTCGTGGGCAAGCGGTCTAGCGTCTTCCCTTGGACTGAGTGCGGATAAAACTCGGCTGACAAGTATTTTCTTGGCTTTCGAAGACATGTGGCGCGCCAACTCGATAGTCGTGGAGGCGAACGTGATTGCTTGATAGAGGCGGGGGTTGCTTGAGAAATTCAAGTTTCGAGGAGAACTGACTCCCCTGCCATAGAACTCCATAAGTCCAAGCGGAATCTCAAATCGATTTAACATTGCGGAGGTTTGCAAACACTGGTTTGCCAGTTTTTTACGAACCTGAATAAGACGCTTGCTCAGATCATCGGTCCCCACTAACGCCGCGAACCGGTTTAGCGTCGCCACAACGTTGCCTGTCGCTTGAGAAGTAATTATGTTGGACATCACACCCCGCAAAAAGCGCACGCCGTAGAACATTCAATGGATTCGCGCTGAAATAGTGGCGGCCTCAGCTGCTGCGCCCTACAATTTTTTCCGTTGCTGCCCCTCACCCCCCTTTCATTGCGGAGCGATGCTCCGCATGAGGGCACCCTCGCCCCATTTAGTGCGGTAATGGTTGGGGCAAGCTCGGCACAACCGCGCCATCGCGCCAAGGTTCTTTGCTGGCTATTGGCCTGTCTGGGTCCCCGCCGTATTTCCCGCGCGCGTTGCGCGCAGGCGCGGGGATGACAATGTTGAGAGAGCACATCAGCTCGGCCACTAGGGACTTTGTCAGCGCCCTACTCCCCACTCCCACTCCCTTCTCTCCCCCTACTTCCTCCCGGGATCGTAGGTATTCTTCTGCCGCCATTCGGAGAAGAAGTAAGCCAGGCTGTCATCAATCACATCAGGCATGACGATTTTGATCGTCACCAGTTCATCGCCCGCCGTCGCGCCCGGCTTGCTGTGCACGCCCTTGCCCTTGAGACGGAAAACTTTGCCTGAACTCGTGCCTTTCGGAATCGAGAGATGGACGCGACCCGTCGGCGTCGGGACCTCGATCTTGGCACCGAGCACGGCCTCGTCGAGCGTGACGCTCAGCTCAAAAAGAATGTCGTCGTCCTGGCGTTTGAAGTACGGGTGCGGGCGAACCTTGATCTCGACCAGCGCGTCGCCGGCCGTGCCGCCGCGTGGTCCCGGCGCGCCTTTGCCCTTGAGGCGCAGCGTCTGGCCGTCGATGACGCCTTCAGGCACGTTGAGATCGAGCGCGCCGCCCTCGGGCAGCGTCACCCGTTTTTTGGCGCCGGTGACGGCTTCGAGGAAATCGATTTCAAGCGTGTAGCGTAAATCCTGGCCGCGCCCTCCAAAGCCGCGTGCGCCAGCTCCTGGCGTTCCCCGGGCTGCGCCAAACACATCGGAGAAAATATCGGAAAAGCCGAATTCCTCGAAATTGCCGGATTGCGTGCGCGCCCGCGCCCCCGCGGCGCCCGGCTGACGCCATTGCGGACGCCGGGCCTCGCCGCGGCCGTCGATCTCGCCCGAATCATACTGGCGGCGCTTTTTGGGGTCCGTCAAAATGTCGTTGGCGCCGGTGATCTTCTTGAAGCGTTCGGAGGCGGCGGTATTGCCGGGATGAAGATCGGGATGATTCTCTTTGGCAAGCTTGCGAAATGCGCGCCGGATCTCCTCGTCCGTGGCGCGCCGCGTCACGCCCAGAATTTCATAGGGATCATCAGCCATGCGTTCGTCCGGACTCGCCAAATGATTTTCAACCAAGACTCAACTGTAGCAGGAAATGTGGCCCCGCGGTGCCAATGCGCAAGCCTGCTAACAGCTTCAGGTTTGGCGCCGGATTTCGCACCTGCGGTCAAGTAGATTAGCCAGCGCCTCAAGCCGCCGCCGCAGCCGTTCGCCGTCGAGACCGGCGTAGGCGGGTGGGATCGTCAGGACAATTTTGCCACTCTCGTACGACAGCGGCGTCTCGGAAATGACCCCGGCCATGCCGATCGAGAGCATGTGGGCGGTCCGGATCGCCATGCCAACGATGCGGGCGCGTTTTAGGACGCGTTTGGAGATCAGGGATTTCAGCCGCTCGGACAGCGCATCCGTGCTGTTTTCGTTGGCTTCGTGACGGTAGAACACGGAAAGTGCCAGAAAAATGCGGCCAGCGTGGTCGACGCCGCCAAGGCCGGCGTGGGCGATCGTGTTCAAGCTCTGCTCGCCGCGATAATCGGGATGGGCGCGCCAGCCGACATCGGACAACAGACACGCCGCGTGCCGCAAGCGGCGCTCATCTGGCGTTTCTTCAAGTTGCGGGTCGGCAAAAATCTGGTCGGTCCAACGGCAAAGTTCGCGGGCGTGTTCGAGCGAGCGGGCGCGCAAGGCGGCATAGTCTTCGCAAAAACTGATCAAGGGATCGCGGTGGCGCTCATGCTCGGGCAGCAGGCCGTAGATCAGACCCTCGCGGATGCCAAACACAGAGAACACCACGTCGCGCGGCTGCAATTGCCGCAACAATCGCTCGAGCACCAGCGCGCCGAACGGCAGAACTTCGCGGCGCGCCCGGGTGACGTCGGCCATACCCGGCAAACTTTGAGGCTTTTTGGCTTTGCGAACAAACTCGGCAAAATCCTGAGCTTCCCGGGCCGGCAACTGATAGCCGTGCATGACCCGCAGAGGATAGCGCACCAGTTCCATGTGAAGTTTAGCGACCGCCCGCCACGTCCCGCCAACGGCGTAAAACGTCCGGTTGCGGCCGCGCTGCAACCACGGCAGTCCTGCGATCGCGGCGTCGACAACCTCGAGCGCCTTGTCGAGCTTATTGCCCGTGACGTCGATCAACCGCAAACCGCCAAGCGGCAATGTCGAGGCCTGATTGAGCGTTTCGCCCGCAATATCGATGAGTTCCAAACTGCCGCCGCCGAGGTCGCCGGCGATGCCGTCATCGCCGACAAAGCCCATCATGATGCCTTGGGCGGCGAGCCGGGCTTCGACTTCGCCGGACAGAACCTCAATTTTGCATCCAGCGGCAGCCTCGCCACGGGCGATGAAATCACGGCCATTCTGGGCTTCGCGGACAGCCGCTGTCGCCACGGCTTTCAAGTTCTTGACGCCAAGGACATGGCAAATGGTCTTGAAGCGTACGAGCGCCGCGACGGCGCGTATGACGGCGTCTTCGCCCAAGGCCCCCGTCGTTGCAACCGAGCGGCCAAGTCCGCATAAAATCTTTTCATTGAACAGCGGCGTTGGCGAGCGCACAGCGCCTTCATAGACGACGAGGCGCACCGAGTTCGATCCGATATCGATGATGCCGATCGGCTCGAGTTCGGCCTGGCGCTCGCCCGCGCCTATCTCGTCCTGCCATCGTGTCACGCTGCCACCATGAGCTGATCAGGCCGGCTGCGCGAAACGCGGCGGAAAATTTTCCTTCAACGATTGACCGCGACCGGACAGGCTTGGATTGGTCATGAAGTATTTGTGGGCGTTGAATGGTTCTTCGCCCTCGGCCGGCTTTAGGCGTGTCGACGTCCCGTCGGCATTGATGCGCCAGCTCTGCTGATTGTCTTTCAGATTGGCCACCATGATTTGGTTGAGGACCTGTTCGTGAACCGTCGCATTCTTGACCGGTAACATAGCTTCGACGCGGCGGTCGAGGTTGCGCGGCATCATGTCGGCGGAGCTGATGTACACGGCGGCGTTCGGGGAGGGCAAACTTTCGCCGTTGCCAAAGCAGTAGATGCGGGCGTGCTCGAGAAAGCGCCCAATAATGCTTTTGACGCGAATGTTCTCGGATAAGCCGGCAATTCCCGGCCGTAGACAGCAAACGCCGCGCACGACCAGGTCGATGGGAACGCCGGCGTTGCTCGCCTCATAGAGGGCGGTGATGATCTGCGCGTCGACCAGCGCATTCATTTTCATCCAGATGCCGGAAGGCTTTCCAGCCTTGGCATTTTTAATCTCATCTGCAATGTGGCTCATGATGCGGTTGCGGATGCCGTGCGGGCTGGCCGCCATGCATTCAAGCTCGGCCGGCTGGCCGTAGCCGGTGACGAAGTTCATGATCCGCGTGACGTCGCGGGCGATGGAGGGATCGGTCGTGAAGAGCGACAGATCGGTATAGACGCGCGCGGTTTGCGGATGATAGTTGCCGGTGCCGATATGACAGTACGTGGTCAGATCGGTGCCTTCGCGCCGGACGATCAGGCCAAGTTTGGCGTGGGTCTTCAGTTCTGTAAAACCATAGACGACGTGGACACCCGAGCTTTCAAGATCGCGGGCCCAGCGAATGTTGGCGGCTTCATCGAAGCGGGCCTTGAGCTCGACCACAGCTGTCACGGACTTGCCAGCCTCGACCGCTTCTTTCAAAGCTTGAACGATCGGGCTGTCGCGCGAGGTCCGGTAGAGTGTCCACTTGATGGCCATGACGTTGGGGTCGGCGACGGCTTGCCGGAGGTATTGAACGACGACGTCAAAGCTTTCATAGGGGTGGTGAACAACAATGTCCTTCTTCCGGATGGCGCCGAAGCAATCGCCACTAAATTCGCGAATACGCTCCGGGAAACGGGCATTGAACGGCTTGAACATCAGATCAGGGCGGTCGGATACGATCAACTGAGCAGTGTCGGCGAGCGCCAGCAAACCGTCTTTGACGAACACGCTCTCTTCGCGAACCTCAAGCTCTTCGATGACAAATTTTCTCAATCGTTCCGGCATGCGCGCTTCAAGTTCCAAGCGGATGACGTTGCCGCGCCTGCGCCGCTTTAACTGACTTTCGTAAGAGCGAACCAGATCTTCGGCCTCTTCCTGCAATTCGATATCGCTGTCGCGCAAAAGCCGGAATGCACCCTGGCTCTTAATCGTGAAACCCGTAAACAGTTCCTCTAAAAACATGCCGATGACGACTTCAAGTTGAATGAACCGAATGTCTTTCGGTTTGGCGGGATCGGCTTCGAGGCGAATGAAGCGCTCGAGCTGTCCGGGGATCGGGATCAGGCCGTTGAGTGCGCGGTTATCGATTTGGCGCTGCATCTCAACGACGATCGTCAGGCCCTTGTTGAGGATGAACGGAAATGGGTGCGCTGGGTCGGCGGCGATTGGTGTCAGAATCGGGAAGATGTGCGTAAGAAAGATTTTTTCTAGCGCCCCACGTTCGGCCGCCGTCACATCGTCAGGCTGTACGACATGAACGCCGGCGGCCGTGAGCTCGGATTTGATGACACGCCAGCAGGCTTGTTTATCGGCGACGAGGCCGGCGGCAAACTTATTGATTTGAGATAGTTGCTGCGTTGGCGTTTGGCCGTCTTGCGACAGCGTTGAGACGCCGGCTTTGATCTGACCGTACACGCCGGCGGCGCGCACCATGTAGAACTCATCCAGGTTCGAAGCCGAAATGGACAGGAATCGTAAGCGCTCTAGTATTGGATGATTGATATTCTGGGCTTCTTCGAGGACTCGGCGGTTGAATTGCAGCCACGAAAGTTCGCGATTGTAAAACCGGTCGGGCCCCTGCGGCGGGTCCAACGCCTCAATCTTTGCGTTTGTTCTCGTCCGTGCCGTCGCCATATCTTGCTCCCAATCCCGGCCATAATAACAGGGATCACGACCCACTGTAACACGACCATGACATAGCCTGCGAAGTGGCGTTACGTCGAGCTTTTGAACGCCGCAAGCGCATCCAGCGCCGCCGCCGCAACCGGCCGGGTGACCGCGCGATGCATGGCCAAGGCTAACTGGTCGGCCGTGCTGACAAGGCGTTGGGCCGCGGCTGTCGATCTTTCCATCCGAACAAGCACGTAGTCGATCACCTGCGGTTCGACCGCAAGCTGGCGATCGGCAAAAAGTTTTACCAGCACCGCGCGCAGAAGCGCGTCGTCAGGCGGGGCGATTTCGGCGACCGGCAGCGCACGGAGGCGCGAGCGCAAATCGGCAAGCGTGATGTCGAGGTCTCCGGGTGCGATCGCCGTTGTAATCAAAATAGCCAAGCGCTGCTCGCGCACCAGATTTAAAAGGTGGAACAGCGCCTGCTCGTCCAACGGACCTTTGTCGATGTCCTCGATGACCAGCGCGCCGGCGTCCGCGAGTTTGGGCACTTGCGCCTGACGGGCTTCGGCCGCGTAGAGAACCCGCGCATTCGAGCGCAAGCGCCAGACGTTGGCAAGATGGCTTTTGCCGGATCCCGCCGGCCCTGAAATGACCGCGGCGCCGATTGGCCAATCGGGCCAGCGATCGACCAGATCAACGGCCGCGTTGTTTGATTGCGAAACTAGGAAATTTTCCGCGCCCAGTGCCGGCCGGTGCGGAATTTCGAAGACGAGCTGGCGTGGCGCGGTTGTCATGCCTGTCAGATCTTTGTGCTCACGTGACCGCTATAGACGGAGGAGCTGAGATAACTCTCGAGCGCAAATCGCACCAGCACTCCAATCGCGGCTGCAACCGGAACCGCGACAAGCAATCCAAGAAAGCCGAATAGATAACTGAAGACCAGCAAGGCAAAGATCAGCCAGACCGGATGCAAACCAATTTTCGAGCCGACGATTTGCGGACTTAGGATCGCAGCGTCTAGGACTTGTCCGGCGAGAAATACGCCGGCGACCGCTGCGATAAGGGGCATCTGCGGCCAGAATTGGACGAACGCCAGCGCGGTCGCGGCGATGAGGCCCAAGGCCCATCCCGCAAACGGCACAAAACTAAATAAGCCAGTGAGCAAACCAACCAGAAGTCCGTACTTGAGCCCAAGCGCGCTCAGCGACAAGCCATAAAATGCTGCGAGCACTAGACAGACGATACCCTGTCCTCTGATAAACGCCGACACCCGGCTATCAATATCGGCCGCCAGCCGCCGGATGGTGCCGGCATTTTCACGCGGCAGCCAACTATCGACTTTGGCCAACATCTTAGGCCAATCGAGCAGCGCGTAAAAGGTGACAAGCGGCGTCACCAGCATCAAGGACAAAAAGCTGAATGCTGCGGTCCCGTGGCTCCACACCGATTGAGCCAGCGCAGTTGCGATTCCCGGCAGCGATTCCGATAGACCTGCGAGCCCGCGGTTGAGCGCCGCTTCGGCCTCCGGAAAACGCGGACCCAGCTGCTCGCGCGCAATACCTTCAATGAGGACCTTAAGGCGGGCCGCTTCGCCAGGCAGGGCCACAATTAGCTGTTGCGCTTGTTCGGCAATCGCCGGAACCAGAAAAACCACGGCTAGGATGAAAAAAAGGATCGAAAGACCCATCAACATCACCGTGGAAAGCAGGCGCGGAACGCCAAGAGACGTTAAGCGGTCGACCAGAGGATTGAGAAAGTACGCAATCGTCAAGCCGACCACGAACGGCAGCAGTACGGGCGCCAGCGCGTTTACGATGACGGCCAGCACCACTGTTGCCGTAATCCAAAACAAGGCGTGTCGTTGCAACGGCATGACGATCCCCGGAAAAAGACATTCGCGAACGATACCGGCGCCCGTTGTCTCGGCTGAGAGCCACGGAGCGTCAGGAATTTGTGCCCGCCGATTCATACAGCGTCATGTGACGGAGCCAAATACGTAAATAGGCGATGAGGGACGCGACTGTCGTCGCAGCCGTCAGCCAGATGAGCACAACTGTCGGGCCTTTGAGATGAAGAAGGAACGCTTTATCGGCAAGGACCGTGGCCGCTAAGACAATCTGGGCAACAGTATTGGCTTTGCTGACGACGATCGGTTTCATGGGTGTCGGGTGGCCGAGAAGCCACGATAAGACGATCGCAATCACAATCAGCACATCGCGCGAGACCACGGCGATAACTATCCAGGATGGCAATGAACCCTCGACTCCAAGGGCTATAAAAATGCAGACGATCAAAAGTTTGTCGGCGATAGGATCGAGATAAGCGCCCAGTTCCGTCTCCCAGTTGAAACGTTTGGCCAAAAACCCGTCGACGGCGTCGGATAATCCGGCGAGAACGAAAACCAAAAATGCCGGCTTATATTGCCCTGTGACTAGGAACCAAAAAACAATCGGTACGAGGATCACCCGGCCGAGTGTAATGAGATTGGGGATGCTCACACCAAAACCTGTTCGTTAACGACCGCGCGACGACCCGAGTTCACGGCGCAGCCTAGACCCACGGCGTTCCGGCCGTCGAGTGCAAAGACAACGACTTACACGGTTTTGCCCGCAAACCACGTCATAGAACGCGGCTTAATCGCTCGCTGGCAGCGTACCAGGCTCAGTAATTGGACGTCAGTGTCCAGCTTTCACCGTTATTCCGTAGGCTGAGACCGCGCCCGCCCAGAGCGTTGGCGAGCCCACGGATGCCGCCGGGATAGCTGAGTGAAACGTCGGCATTTCGCGCGGAGACAGCTCCAATACCGAGGTCTTCAACCCCTGGTGTATCCAAGAGTTGGGCCCGGATCTCGTTCCATTGCGAAAGCGACGCAAATTCAGCGACAAAAGCCACATGCTCGCCAGAGCCGGAGTCCGTTGAACCGGCGCTCCATGCCGGCTGAGTGCTAGAAGGCGCTCCGGCAGCGGCGACAGCGGGCGCGCGTACAAATTTCCACCGCCCTTCCATCACACCAAGTGCAACAATCGCGGCCAGCTCGGAGGTGTAATTGACGTCACCGTCGGAGATCCGGTAGCTGCGCCTGAGAAATAGTGGTCCGGCTGCATCCCGACCAACCAACGTCACCAGCATTTTCTTGGCGGCGAGATCGGGTTCCACGATCGCCAACACGACGAGCTCGCTCTTGTATTCGTTTGTCAGGATGCGCACCGCGCTCTCGTCTCTGGCGAGCAGCATCTTGACGGTATCGGGGTGGATGGAACTTTTGAGCTCGTCGAGTTTGACCGGCGTCAACGTGTGATCGAGATCAAGCATTTTCCAGGCATCGCGCCAGGAACCGGTATCGCCCTTGGTGTCGGGCGGATTTCCCTGCTGGATCACCGGCACCACGGTCACAACCGGCGCCTGAGCTTCGACGAAGGGAATACCTTCTTTGGAAAGGGCTGAGCGGACCGCTTGCGGCTCGAAGGAAAAGTCGAGGTTGGCGATGTACTGGGTCGGGGAGTTGCGTTCCGAGCGCACCGAGACGCCGGACACAAGCTCGGCAGCCTTGATCTTGGAAAGCCTGGTCAATTGCTTGTAAGAGGTGACCGGCACCAAGCGTTTCAACAAAGACCGGAATGCCGCCTGTTGACCGTCGCTGACGGCCTTGTCCTTGGCTGCGACAGCATTTTTTTCGCTGGCCTCGACCGGATAATTGGCGACGGTGAAGGCCTTTTCTTCCTTGGCTGCCCATGCCGGGTCGAGTGTCGCAAATATCGTCGCAAGGACCGCTATTTTAGTGGAATGTCTCGGCACGAGTCTGCGTCTCCCGCTAACGAGCTTTTGCCACCGGCCGGAACGTTGCCGATAATCGCCCAAGCTGCTACGACCCCCAATTACGACGTCTCCCACCTGCTACGACCACGATGACGTGATGGCAATGGGGCAAAAGTGAGTTTAAGTCGGTTTCGTTCGGGCTTTGAACCACACTCAACGATTGCCCGCACGACACACCGAATCGGCTGCAATTTTACGAGGATCAATGTCTCCTCCCAAACGCCCCACGCCCAAACAATCGACAGCCAAACCCGTCACCTATGCCTCGGCAGGTGTCGATATCGACGCAGGCAATGCTTTGGTGCGCGCCATCAAGCCGTTGGCGAAAGCCACCAGCCGCAAGGGCGCAGACGTTGATCTCGGCGGCTTTGGCGGTTTGTTCGATCTCAAGCGCGCAGGCTTCATCGATCCGATCCTCGTCGCCGCCAACGATGGCGTCGGCACCAAATTGAAAATCGCTATTGATACCGGCCAGCACGCCACCATCGGCATTGATCTGGTTGCCATGTGCGTCAACGATTTGGTGGTGCAGGGCGCCGAGCCGTTGTTCTTTCTTGATTACTTCGCGGTCGGCAAACTCAACGTCGCAGTCGCGCGCGCTGTCATTGCGGGCATCGCAGACGGTTGCAAGATGGCTGGTTGCGCCCTAATCGGGGGCGAGACCGCCGAAATGCCGGGCATGTACAAGGCAGGCGATTATGATCTCGCAGGTTTTTCGGTCGGCGCGGTCGAGCGCGGTCAGATTTTGCCCCGCAGCGATATTGCGATAGGTGATGTTCTCATCGGTTTGCCGTCTTCAGGCGTTCATTCAAACGGGTATTCGTTGGTGCGCCGGTTAGTCGAGCAAGCCAAGCTGAAGTGGGATGATGAAGCGCCCTTTGCCAAGACCGCAAACCTGGCGGCGGCACTGCTCACACCGACGAGGATTTACGTCAAGCCATTGCTCTCAGCCATTGCCGCGACGGGCGGCGGCGGGGCGACGGGCGCCATCAAGGCGTTGTCGCATATTACCGGCGGGGGCCTCGCTGAAAATATCCCGCGTGTGATGCCGGCGGACAAAGCCGCACGCGTCGATCTCACGTCTTTCAAGGTGCCGCCGGTGTTTGCCTGGTTGGCCAAGGCGGGTCACTTGGACGACACAGAAATGCTGCGCACTTTCAATTGCGGAATTGGCATGGTGGTTGTCGCTGAAAAGGAGCGCGCCAAGGACGTGCTGAAAGCTCTCAAAGACGCCGGAGAAGCGCCCATCGTCATCGGCGACGTTATCGGTCCGTGGGGCGAAATGTCGGATGCCAAGGGCAAAGGCCAAGCCAACGCTGTTAAATTCGAGGGCGCCTTGTTATCTCTTTCTGCCGATGGTTGAGTCACCTGTAATCTGGAGCGAAATCATCGCGTGGGCGCCAGCGTATCGGCGGTGGGCGCTGATTGCTCAGTGTGGCTCGTGACGGCGGCGCTTTAACAGCTACTTTGGCCGTCCCCAGCGATTTGACAATCGTCACCTGCGTGCCAACACCCGCCAGCGTCGCCAAATGCAAGACGTGCTCGTTGAGCATGCGGAAGCAACCCGACGATTCCGCTTTGCCGATCGACTTGGGATCGTTGGTGCCGTGGATGCGGTACAAGGTATTGCCGAGATACATGGCTTTGGCGCCGAGAGGATTTCGCAAGCCACCTAACATCCGCTCCGGCAATTCCGGTTTGCGCTTGCGCATTTCAGCTGGAGGATACCAATCCGGCCAATCGGCAATGCGCGAAATTTTTTCAGCACCCGTCCACGCGAAACCTTCGCGGCCAACGCCGATCGGATAGGCGAACGCGGAGGTCGGACCGGTGACGTAATAGAGTTTGCGCCCGCTGGTATCGATGATGATCGAGCCCGGCGCGTATCCACCGGCAAACGCCACACGCGGCGGCGGCAATGGTGTGATGAATGGCTGAGGTCCGCCGTCTGCACCGGCAACCTTGCCTTGTTCGTCCTGCGGCTGTGGTTCGCGGGCCGTGTCGCGGCGCCGGTCATTACCGCGCCAATAATCCTGATCGTCGATTGTGCGTGCGTCGCGCTGGCGAAAATCGAAACGACGGTAGCGATAACGGCGATTGTCCTCGCCGCGCTCATAGCGTTCCCGGTCATCGTCCCAAGACCAGCCATTCCGGCGCGGCTGCGGCCGCTGCACGGGTTGGGGGTCATAACGCGGCTCATCGGAGTCATCCGATCGATCGTCGTAGGGATCAACCGGCGGCGGCGGTGGCCGCATGCGGCCCCAGCGAGAGCCACGCTCCCATACCGGGTATTCTTGCGCGGATGCAATTGGACCGCCGCCAGCGGCAGCCGCCAGCATGGCAAGTCCAGCCGCCACGGCCGTCATGGAAGATTTCAGTCGCATCGTGCAATCACCCTCGTCAGAACAACAGCCGTCGCCCGCTGACTCAGACTGCCCTGCGAAATCGTCATGGCGATGGCAAAGATGTGGCGAGCTGGGAGGTATCAGACGGAAATCGCTGATTTTTTTCCACTTTAAGGTGCACCCCAATCGCGACGACCGCTGCATTTTCAAGCTGGCCTGTGCTATGGCCAGGAACATGATCAAACAAAAAATACCAACCGCCATTTTGATCTCTGGCCGAGGCTCCAACATGATGAGCCTGATCGAAGCTGCGCGCGCCAAGGATTATCCGGCTGACATTGTGACCGTGATTTCAAACCGCCCAGATGCGCCGGGCTTGGCTTGGGCCAAAGCCCAAGGGCTCAAAACAATGGCGTTGGATCACAAATCTTACAAAACCCGCGAAGACTTCGAAGCAGAGCTGCACAAGGCGCTCCTTACGTCAAAGGTCGCGCTCGTCGCGCTCGCTGGGTTCATGCGGCTTATGACGCCCGGGCTTGTCGCGGCTTGGCATAATCGGATGATCAATATTCACCCGTCGCTCCTGCCCGCGTTCAAGGGGCTGGACACGCATGCGCGCGCCCTGGCGGCAGGGGTGCGGATTGCGGGTTGCACGGTTCATTTTGTGCGGTCGGAGATGGACGATGGACCGATCGTCGCGCAAGCCGCCGTGCCGGTGCTTTCAAGCGACACCCCGGACATATTAGCCGCACGTGTAATGGCGGCGGAACATAAGCTCTACCCTGCCGCTTTGGCTCGTGTCGCGCGCGGTCAAGTTCGCGTGGACGGAGAAAAAGTCTTTATATCTGATGATGTTAACCAAAGCGGCGTGCTATTCTCGCCTGGCCTCTGATGCACGGCGTAGAATTAACTTCAATCAAAGCTCAGTCCCTCATTTGGGCCAATCAATGCCGGTCCGTCTGGACGCCGCATGGACACAGCTGACGAGGATCGTATTATCCGGTCGCCCACACGGACGCCGGGGGAGCAGGTCCAAAGTTTTTGGAAAGACAAGCAGCTCATCCGGCGAGAGCCACCAAACCGGCACGATAAGGCCGGGCAGGCCGATAGACTTGGCCAGAGCCTGATCGCGGGAGATAGATCACGTATGACGGAAATCGCCAACCACGCCCAGGGTCTCGGCGAGGAAAGCAGCATCTGGTTCAAGTTGACGCCGCTTTTGCGCGGTGATCCTGAAAACCCCATGCGCATTCTGATGATGATGGCGGATCGCTATGGCCCGGTCGTGCCTGTGAACATGGCCAATCTACGCATCGTGCTCATTTCCGAGCCTGAATACTTCAAGCACGTTCTTGTCACCAACGCCGACAATTACATCAAATATTTCGACGGTTTGAAGCCCATATTCGGCAAGTCGATGATCACCAACGACGGTGCGCTTTGGCAAAAAATCCGCATGCCGCAGCAGCCCGCTTTCCACCCCGATATGTTTGCTGAATACATTCCCTACTTCCTTGAGGCTATCCAGGCCAAGATGGATCTGTGGGCTGAGCTGGCAAAAACTGGCGAAACCTTCGAGATGGTCGAGCAAACGTGGACGCTCGCCGCCGACATGATTTGCAAGGCGCTGTTCGATCGCGACATGCCGTTTAATCCCCACGTCGTCTTCAAGTGCGTAAAAACCTATACCGACGTCATGAACCACCGCGACATTCGCCTGCGCAAGCAAGCGGGCGAAGTGTTCGAGATGACCGACGAAGACGCCTCCAAGGCCATGGAAGTTTGGGCCAGCGTACCGGACGCCGTCATGGGAGCGGATCCGCGTGAAATGCGCGAGCGGACGTTGCTGACCATGATTGAAGCGGCGGCCAACGATCCTAAGGTCCCGGAGTTCGATCATCAGCAGGCGATCGACGAGTTGAAGCAGTATCTGTGGGCGGGCACCGAGACGACGGCTCTGACGCTGGCTTGGGCGCTCTATGAAACGTCACGCCGTCCGGAAACAGCCGAAATGATCCGCCGCGAAGGCGAGCAGGTCTATGGCGACCGCGCCCCAACGGCGGCCGATTATTCCGGTCTCGCTTACACCCGCGCCGTCATTCAGGAAACTATGCGCCTTTATCCGCCGATCTGGGGCTTGATCCGTGTTGCCGTCGAAGCCGATGAAATTGGCGGCAAGGAAATCAAGCCCGGTGACCGAGTGACGCTGTTTGCTTACGGCGCGCACCACAATCCAAAGTTCTGGGAAGAGCCGGAAGAGTTCCGGCCCGAGCGCTGGCTCGCTGGCAACGCCAAGAAGCAGGTCAAGTATTCGTACCTGCCGTTTGGCGCGGGCAAACGCTCATGCATCGGCGGCGCCATGAGCCAGGTCGAAAACACTCTGGCTCTTTCCATTCTCTTGCGCCGCTTCCGGCCTGAATATGTCGGCGCAAATCCCGCTGGCCTCAACGCCACCGTCACGCTGACCCCCAAAGGCGGTTTGCCGTTCAAGATCAGGGAATTGAGCTAAGGGTGCGACAAGGGGCGGACAACCGCCCCTTGTCGCACGGAAGTTGGCTTGAGAACTCGGTCTAAGCACCGTTAGCGAGGATGCGGGCCTGTTCGACCCATTGTTCGCGCTCAATGCGGCCCTTGATGTCGAAAATGTTGCTGACCTCTTCGACGTCGGACGCCCTCCAATTGGCGATTTGCTCGTAGCTGACGACGCCGAGCGCGTTCAAGCGCTTTTCCAGCAGAACGCCGATGCCTTGAATGCGTTTCAAGTCGTCGAAATCGGCGGTCCGCAGGGCTTCCGATTTCACCGAACGCAGGTTGTTGCGGTCGGTACGCTGGTCGATAGCGCCAGCCGGCTGGGGCGCATAAGCGTTGGCCGGCATTGCAACGGCTGGATGCTTGTCGTCGAGCGCGCTGAGGCTTGATTGGTGCTCGTCCTTGAGGCGGTGCATGGCTTCGGCATTCTCGATGGTCTGGCGGGTTTTTGCTTCAAGCGCGCTGGTCAGGCGCTTGATCTCGGCCTGATGCCTGTCCAATTCCGGCGCCTGCGCGGCAACAAGTTTCGACCTGCCCTCCGCTTCTTCGATCGCTTGCCGGGTTTTGGCTTCGAGGGCGCTTTTCAGGACTTTGATTTCTGCCATGAGCCGTTCGACTCCGGCACCCGTCGCAGCGCTGCCTGCATGCCCGCCGCCTAGCCCGGCTGCTCCTTCGTGACCGCTGCTCAAGCGCTGGATTTCATCATGCTGGGCCAGCGTTACCTTGGCGCGCGTTTCAAATTCCGAGGCGAGCGCATCCCGGTGAGCGATGGCCGCTTCGAGGTCGATCCGCAGCTGTTCCGTCTCTGCCGCCGACTTCGAGGCACTAACAAGCTCGCTCTTGAGTTTCGCGATCTCTTCGCTGCCGACGGCTTTTTCCTTTTTGAGATACGAGTTTTCGCCGTTCAGCCGCGCCAAATCTTCTTCGAGGTTCTTGATTTGAATGAAGCGCGTGTCGAGGTCGCGCCGCAATGTTGCGAGTGCCAGTTCGCCGGCTTTGACCGCATCCGGATTGACCGAGGCCGCAGGTTTTGCGGCTGCGGCAGGTTGCGCCGGACCGGGCGTAGGGGCGGGAGGGGGCGCCGAAATCAAGGCTTGAACCTTGGCCTTAGCTTGCGACAGCTCTTGAGCTTGGGCGTCGATTTGAGATTGGGCCTGCGCCAGTTTGGCGGCTGAAGCATGAGCCGCGGCAGACGCGGATGCCGCGCGCTGGGAAGCTTCCGCCAATGCCGCTTGGATTTGCTGAATATCGTTTTGCAGCTTCGTGCGGATGCTTATGCTCTCATTCAATTGGGTTTTGAACGTGTCTTGTTGCGACGACACCGAGCTGATCAACGCGGTGCGCTTGGATGCTTCCGCCAACGCCGTCTGCCAATGCTCGCTGTCGGACTGCAATTTGGCGTTGGCGCCGGCGCTGGCTGCAAAATCGCTACGGGCCACGACCAGCTGGCGATTTAGGGCGTTGATTTCGCCGGCCATGCGCCGCTTGCTGCCAAACAACCAGTGGAGGAGCGTCCACAACACGGTGGCCGCAAACGCACCGATTAAAAGCCAAGGAAGCGCGGACGACACGTCAAAAAGCTGGTCGTTCATAGGACTGTCTTAACTCCAAGCGAAACTACACAATCGCAAATTCAGCCATCGGCTCTCGCCGCTGGCGGAGACAGGTCATTTTGATTTCCCCTTCCCCACTAGACGATTAGCATGACCCAAATCCCAACGTCTGCCCTTATTTGGGCAACACCTCGTCGCCATCAGGCCCTCGGGCCGAAGCTGTATTTCGGCTAGGGACGCAATCCCACGTGCCGGCGACCGCCGGATTTGAGACCAATGATGGAGGGGTGTTGCCGAGGCGATTGGGGGCTCGGAGAGTTCGAAGTTCGGCGGCCGTTGCTGTGCACCACTTTGAGCGCCGTGCTCCGGTTGTCTCGAAACCAAACCAGCGCTACAAAACCAAGTTACTTCGCAAGAAACACCAAAGCTCTGACATCATTGAAACTATTTCTATTGCCGGTAGGCAATATCGCGGCATCTCAGACGGTTGCACCGTTCCGATTGTATGCCATCTGACAATCTCGCAAGTGCGAACCTAGGGTGTGGAGATCGCAACGCAACAATGTCATAGTCCTGTTATTGATCGATAGTAGTATGCCACCATTACTTCATCATATTTGTACTGCGTAACCCGATGCCTGAACTCGTAACTCGTACTCCAGGAGGGCCATCATGGAGGCAGTGAGGACTATTCTTAAGACCGTAATTCAGGGCAAGACCGTCATTCTGTTGAACGGTGCTCGCGCTGAGAAAAAGTCTGGCAAGGTTTTCGATGTCCAGGCCCCAGAAAAGTTACTTGAAACCGCTCGCCGCAACCCTGACGCGGTGGCGTTTGGCTTCGTACCCCCTGTCGGACGCTGGGTAGCCTCGGCCTGACCCTAAGCCTCGCCCATAATTAACATTCTACCCGACCCCCGTGTGCTTCTGGTCCCGCGTGACTTTTGTTTGGGGCCAGAGGAACGCCACAGCAATCCAGCTTGATTGAATTGGCCTTGGCAGTAAAAGTCGCGGGCCGGGGAAATCAAATAAGGGGCTTGGGACAATGCAGGCGGCGGATATAGCGTCAGCTTCCAGCGGTGCGCGCGCGCCCTTCTACAGCCAGCTTTACCTCCAAGTCTTGACGGCAATCGTGCTTGGCGCCGCGCTTGGGTATCTGTACCCCGCCACCGGCGAAGCCATGAAACCGCTCGGCGACGCCTTTATCAAACTCATCAAAATGATGATTGCTCCGATCATCTTCGTCACCGTCGTGCATGGCATCGCCGCCATGAGCGACATGAAGAAAGTTGGCCGCGTCGGCCTCAAGGCCCTCATCTATTTTGAAATCGTCACCACGCTTGCCCTCGTGATCGGTCTCGCCGTCGCCAATTGGCTGCAGCCGGGCGCGGGCATGAACATCGATCCGGCCAGCATCGATACCAAGGATATTCAGTCCTTCATCTCGAAATCCAAGGAGCAGAGCACGGTTCAATTCCTGCTCGACATCATTCCAGGCACGTTTGCCGGTGCTTTCACCGAAGGCAATATTCTGCAGGTTTTATTAATCGCATTGCTGTTTGCGTTTGGCCTGCACGGCATCGGCGCGCGCGCTAAACCGTTGCTCGACTTCTTCGACACCATTGCGCAGGTGCTGTTCCGGATCGTTGCCATCGTCATGCGGCTCGCACCCATTGGCGCGTTTGGGGCGATGGCCTTCACCATCGGCAAGTACGGCCTTGGCGCTTTGAAAGGCCTCGCAGCCTTGATGGGGGCTTTTTATCTGACCGCCGCCGTATTCGTACTCGGCGTCCTCGGATCGATTGCATGGTTTAACGGATTTTCGATTCTGCGATTCATCCGCTACATCAAAGACGAGATCTTGATTGTCATCGGCACGTCGTCGTCGGAGAGCGTACTGCCGCGTATGATCCGCAAAATGGAGCAGGCGGGTTGCGAAGAATCCGTGACCGGTCTCGTCATCCCGACTGGTTATTCCTTCAATCTCGACGGCACCTGTATCTATCTGACGATGGCGGCGCTGTTTCTGGCTCAAGCGACGAATGTGCCCCTGTCGCTGTCACAGCAGCTCGGCATTCTTGGCGTCCTGCTGCTGACCTCCAAGGGCGCGGCCGGCGTCACCGGCTCGGGTTTCGTGACCTTGGCCGCGACGCTGGGATCAACGGGCTCAATCCCCGTTGCGTCAATCGCGCTGGTCCTCGGCATCGACCGTTTCATGTCGGAAGCACGAGCTGTGACCAATCTCATCGGCAACGGCGTCGCCACGATCGTCATTGCTAAGTCCGAAGGCGCACTCGATGAAGCCAAGTTCAAACGCGCGCTTGCAGGTTCGCCGGTTGAATTCCTGCCCCAAATCGCGATACTTAAGGCTTAACTACAATTCTCTGGCGATGGCCTCTCTCATGACACCCCGTTCGTGACAAGGGCCACTGAACGCGTATAGTGCGGCGCAACCGATAGTCTGAAGAGCCCGTCAATGGCAGCCAAGCCCGCCACCAAAGCCACGCCCGACCTTCCCGCCCTTAACCCCAAAGCAGCCTTTCAGGATTTGATCCTGACGCTGCAGCGCTTTTGGGGCGCGCAGGGCTGCGTCATCCTGCAACCCTATGACATGGAGGTCGGTGCGGGCACCTTCCATCCCGCCACAACCTTGCGCGCGCTTGGGCCGAAGCCCTGGTCGGCGGCGTATGTTCAGCCGTCGCGCCGCCCAAAGGATGGCCGCTACGGCGAGAACCCAAATCGCATGCAGCACTATTATCAGTTCCAAGTCATCATGAAGCCGTCGCCCGCCAACATCCAAGAGCTCTATCTCGCCAGCCTGGATGCGATCGGCATCGACACGCGCATCAACGACATCCGCTTTGTCGAGGACGATTGGGAGAGCCCGACGCTTGGCGCCTGGGGACTTGGCTGGGAAGTCTGGTGCAACGGCATGGAAGTTTCGCTGTTCACCTACTTCAAGCAAGTCGGCGGCTATGACTGCGCGCCGGTCGCGGGTGAAATCACTTACGGCCTCGAGCGTCTCGCCATGTACGTGCAGGGCGTCGACCGGGTCTTCGATCTCAATTTCAACGGCCGCGACGATGCCGGCCGCATCAATTACGGCGATGTCTTTCTGCAGGCTGAGCGCGAATATTCCCGCTACAACTTCGAGCACGCGAACACCGAGGTGCTGTTGCAGCACTTCAAGGACGCCGAAGCCGAGTGCCAATCGCTTTTGAAAAAGGGTCAAGGCAAAGACGAGCACCAGATGGCGCTGCCGGCGTATGATCAATGCATCAAGGCCAGCCACGTATTCAATCTGCTGGATGCGCGCGGCGTGATCTCGGTGACGGAACGGCAAAGCTATATCTTACGTGTCCGCGAGTTGGCGAAAGCCTGCTGCGGCGCGTGGCTCGCAACGGATGGAGGACGGGCGTGAACAAGGATCTCATTGTCGGCTTAATCGTGATGTTTGTGCCGCTGTTCGTTGCGGGCTACCTGATGCTGCGCAAGCAACCGGGAATCTTCCGCATGTTCATGGCCATGCTGCTCGTCGGGCTCGGCTATCTGACGCTGACCGGCGCGGTTAGTGACATCGGCAACCAAGTGCTCGGTAAGAAGGATCAGATGATGGCGCCAGCCCCCGTTCCCGCCGCCGCACCAGCGCCAGCGAAATAGTTTGTTCCCTCTCGACGTTCTTCACGGGGAGAGGGCGCCCGAAGGGCGGGTGAGTGGCAGTCGCTTGCACAAGTGAATTTGCTGCCCCTCACCCCAGCCCGAGGGGGATTCTCACCACCAGATCGGAATTGAATGTCAGAACTGTTGATTGAATTATTCTCCGAAGAAATTCCGGCCCGCATGCAGGTGCGCGCGAGCGACGATCTGCGCCGTCTGATGACCGAGGGACTAAAAGCCCGCGGTCTCGAAACCGGCGAAGCCCGCGCCTTCTCGACACCGCGCCGCCTTGTGCTGGTCGTCGACAAAGTGCCCGATAAGTCGCCCGCGATTTCGGAAGAGAAAAAGGGTCCGCGCGTCGGCGCGCCCGAGCAGGCGGTCGCCGGGTTCTTGAAATCCGCTGGCCTCGCGTCTCTCAAAGACGCCGCTATCGCCAAGGACGACAAGAAGGGCGACTATTACGTCGCGCACATCCAAAAACCCGGCCGCCTGACGAGCGAGATCATAGCTGAGACGCTCGCCGAGGTCATGACCAAATTCCCATGGCCGAAATCGATGCGCTGGGGTTCAAACACGTTTCAGTGGGTGCGGCCCCTCCACTCGATCATCTGCCTGCTTGGCGGCAAGGTTGTTCCGTTCGAAATCGCAGGATTGAAAAGCGGCGCGGAGACGCGCGGCCATCGCTTCTTGGCGCCGGACGCTTTCACGGTCAAAAACTTCGCCGACTTTGAAGGCAAGCTCGAAAAGCACAAAGTCATCCTCGATCCCACGCGCCGCGCCTCCTCGATTGCCGAACAGGCCCGCGCGCTCGCCAAGGACGCCAAGCTCGAACTGGTCGAAGACGAAGCGCTGCTCAATGAAAACGCCGGTCTGACGGAATGGCCCGTCGTCATGCTGGGCACCTTCGACAAGGCGTTCCTCAACGTGCCGGGCGAGTGCCTGACGACCTCGATGAAGGCCCATCAGAAATGTTTTTCGCTGCGCGATTCTAAAACCAAGAAACTCGCCAATAAATTCCTGCTGGTGTCCAATCTGGTGGCGGAAGACGGCGGCGCAGCGATCACGTCCGGCAACGAGAAGGTTATTCGCGCCCGTTTGAGCGACGCCAAATTCTTCTGGGACCAGGACTTGAAGCGCAAGCTCGAGCCGATGCACTTCGAGTTGAAGGGCATCACCTTCCACGAAAAATTAGGCTCGCAGTGGGACCGCATGGAGCGCATCACCGAGCTGGCGCGCCAGATCGCCAAAGCGGTCGATGCCGAGCCCGAGTTGGCGGGTCGCGCCGCGCAGCTCGCGAAAGCCGATCTGGTCTCTGGCATGGTCGGCGAATTTCCTGAGCTGCAAGGTTTGATGGGGCGCTACTACGCCGAAGCCGAGCACATGGACCCCAAGGTCGCGCGCGCGCTGGAGCTGCACTACAAGCCCAAGGGTCCAACCGACAGCGTGCCCTTACAAAAGGACGGCGATTCCGTCGCCATTGCCGTGGCGCTGGCAGACAAGCTCGACACGCTTGTTGGATTCTGGGCCATCAACGAAAAACCGACGGGCTCGGGCGATCCCTATCAGCTCCGCCGCGCGGCGCTTGGCGTGATCCGGATCGTGTTGGAGAATGATTTGCGGGTTAGTGTTGCAAATGTTTGTCTCTGGCATTTGAGCGAATTCGTCAGACAATCGATAGTGCGCGATCAACGCGCAAAGCAACAAAAAGTTCTTGATCTCGACAAGCAGGGCGTTGAGTTGCGTGACACCATCTTTCTCGCGATAAAGGTTCTTGAGAGATTCCCAAAGGCGGATTGGACAGTCGAGCAGATTCGACCGCAGCTGGTTGAAACGATTCAGAGTCTGCTTTTCTTCTTCGCCGACCGGCTGAAGGTCTTCCTGCGCGACCAGGGCAAGCGCCCCGATCTCATCGACGCGGTGTTTTCATTGGGCGGCCAAGACGACCTCGCGCTCATCGTCCGGCGTGTCGAGGCTCTCGACGCCTTCCTCAAGACAGACGACGGCACCAACCTGCTGGCTGGCGTCAAGCGAGCGGCCAACATCCTCTCAATCGAAGAAAAGAAAGACAAGAAATCCTACAGTGAAGGCTACGATCTCAAACTCTTGAAAGAAAAAGAGGAGACCGCACTCGCCGCCGCTATTGAAGCCGTCAAGCAGGACACCACGGCCGCCATCAACGTCGAGAATTTCGCTGGCGCCATGCGGGCGCTCGCCGAACTGCGCGGGCCCGTCGACGCCTTTTTCGACAAGATCCTGGTCAACGCCGATGATCCGAAGTTGCGTGACAATCGCCTTCGCATGTTGTCGGAAATCCGCGCCGCCACGCAGACCGTCGCGGATTTCTCAAAGATCGCGGGTTGATTACAGGTGTTGTCATCCCGGACAGAGGCATCGCGCATGCGCGATGTCGGAGATCCGGGACCCAGACTTCATCGTGACTAAAGCCCTGGGTCCCGGCTCTCCAAAACCGCGCATGCGCGCTTTTTCCGGCCGGGATGACACCGTAGAACATGCGCTGCGCGTGAGCGTCGCGCAGCCCGGGATATCACTCCATGACCCACCATCTCTTCGTCTACGGTTCCTTGATGCCAGCGCTGACCAGCGCATTTGGCCGTGCCGAGCGCACGAGGCTAGCCAACGAGAGCACCGTTATCGGGCCAGCGCACGTCGCGGGCCGCCTCTACGATCTCGGTGATTATCCGGGTTTGGTCTGTGACGAGCACGCACCCACCCAAGTGCACGGCGAGCTGTTGCGTCTTGTCTCAGCGAAGCAAACATTCGCTTGGCTCGATGCCTTCGAAGACATCGTGCCCGGCCGCGCGCCGACAGAAAATATCTACGTCCGCGCTCTGCGGCTCGTGACGTCAGGCGGCCAATACTTCGATGCTGGGGTTTATGAACTGCAGCGCGTGCCGGTTCTCGTCTCTGAAATCCGCTCTGGCCGCTGGCACATGCCGTCCCTCTAACGAGACGGCGGGCGGGCCGCGTAGGGAGCTGGCAGAAAACCTCAAGGCCCTCACCTATTGGCGCGACAAACCCCGCATGTCGCTTCCGCCAGCTCCCGGCGATCTTCCATTAACTAAGTTACGAGTGTTAATCACCTCTTTTTCAGGCGATAGTCTTTCGCCACATGAGCTGTGGATAACCTCTTCAGGTTGGGAACCTTTTCAGCAGCGCATGTTGAGGCATTGAAAACCAAGCAGTTATTCCGCTTACACACGTTCAGTGCGGATGGGTAAATTCCATTTTATGCACGCTGAGGTTTTATAGGACTGAGGTCTATGGCCGGCTGCGACAATGTGAACGAAACTGCGATTCTAAACTATACGCTGTCAGCGGAGGCTTCTTCGAAAGTTTCGCTTGCCGATAGCCACGCCTCTTCAGCATCACTCAAGAGTTTTGCAAGCTGGCCGCGCTCGACGACCAGCTTCTGCGCCTTCGCGGGATCGCGCGCGTAAAGCTCCGTATCCGCCAGCGCGGCATCGACCTTGGTGATTTGGCCGGCCAGCCGCTCGACGTTTTTTTCCGCCGTTTGTAGGACTTTTTTCAAGGGCGCGAGTTCGGTGCGCTTGTCAGCTGCGGCGCGGCGCTGATCGGCGCGGCTCTGAGCTAAATCGGAGGCGTCACCATTTTTGAGGCGGTCGCGTGACTTCGGTCCGCGGTCGGCGAGCAGCTCCTCGCGATAGCTTTCCATATCGCCATCGTACGATTTGACGGTGCCGTCCTTGACGATCCACAGCCGGTCGGCCGTCGCTTCAACCAAGTGGCGATCATGACTGATCAGCATGACCGCGCCCTCGTAAGCGGTCAGCGCATGCACGAGGGCTTCACGGCTATCGATGTCGAGATGGTTGGTCGGCTCGTCGAGGATAAGGATATTGGGGCCGTGAAACGCCGTCAGCGCCAGCAACAGGCGGGCTTTCTCGCCGCCCGACAAATTGGAGCACTTCATGTCGGCCTTGTCGGCGCTGAAGCCGTAGGTACCAAGCCGCGTGCGGCGCTGAGCTTCGGTGCCGTCGGGCATCAGGCTGACCATGTAGTCGTAAGGGCTCGACCCCGGATTGAGATCGTCAAGCTGATGCTGAGCGAAATATCCAGCCTCGACTTTGTTGGCGCCAAAGACGTGGCCCGAGAGCGGTTTCAACCGGCCCGCGATCAACTTCGCGAACGTCGATTTGCCGTTGCCGTTCTGGCCGAGAAGCGCGATGCGATCGTCGGCATCGATCCTGAGATCAAGCCCCTTGAGGATCGGCCTGCCCACCTCATAGCCCGCGCTCGCGCTCTCGATCCGCAGCAGCGGACTGGCGATCATCTTGTTGGGCTGCGGCAGATGAAAGGGAATGACGCGGTCATTGACCTGCTCGGCGATCGGTTTCATTTTTGCCAGCGCCTTGATCCGGCTTTGGGCTTGCCGGGCCTTGGTGGCCTTGGCCTTGAAGCGGTCGATGAACACTTGGATGCGGCGGCGCTCGTCGTCTTGCTTCTTTTTGAGTTTCAATTCGAGCCGCTGCTTTTCGCGCCGCGCTTCTTCGAAGTCGTCATAGCCGCCGGTGTAAAATGTCAGCTTGCCGCGATCGAGATGCAAAATGAAATCGACGGCGCGGTTCAAGAGATCGCGGTCGTGGCTGACGATGACGACGGTGTGAGGATAATTGCGCAAATGGCTTTCAAGCCAAAGCGTGCCTTCGAGATCGAGATAGTTGGTTGGCTCATCAAGCAGCAGAATTTCCGGTTCTAGAAACAGGATCGCAGCGAGCGCCACCCGCATCCGCCAGCCGCCGGAAAACTCCCGGCAGGCGCGTTGCTGGGCCGCGTCATCAAAGCCAAGACCGGACAGAATTTGCGCGGCCCGCGCGGGCGCCGAATGGGCGTGGATATCCGACAACCGGATCTGGATTTCGCCGATGCGGTTGGGGTCGGTCGCGTGGTCCGCTTCATGGAGCAGACTGGCGCGTTCGGTGTCGGCGGCCAGCACCCACTCGATGAGCGTGTCGTCGCCGCCCGGCGCTTCCTGTGCGACGTGACCAATGCGGGCGTTGCGCGGCGTCGTGACGTCGCCGTCGTCGGCAGCAAGTTCTCCCATCAGCAATTTGAGCAACGTGGTTTTGCCGGCGCCGTTGCGCCCAACCAGCCCGACCTTATGGCCAGGTGGAATGGCCGCGGTGGCGGCGTCGAGGATCAGCTTGCCCTCGATACGGTAAGTGAGATCATTGATATGCAGCATGATCCGCCCCGGTTAGCGCTTTTGGGCGGTTCTGTCACCTGCAGGGCCTGTCACCTGCGGGTCTGTCATGCGCGAGCCGATGACGCATCACTATCGTGGCATGCGCGTTTCAGCCCTGCACGACCGGTTTGAGGGTCTCAAACAGCAGTCGGTCCTGGGCTGGGGCATCTTGGATCGCGAGATGGGCCGAAAACCAGTCCTGGACCATTTGGCAGACTTGTCCCGGTTCGCGTTTGGCGAGCAGGCGTGGATTTGAGAAGACCTGCAGGTCTTCGTCCTTCCAGCCGAGTTTGCCAAGCTCCTTGATCAGAAGCTCGTAGTCGCCTTTGCCGGCCGCTTCATGCTTCGAGGGAGTCTTGCCGCCTTCGACCGCGGCTTCGAAGATGGCCGACGCCTGGGCATTGAAGGCCGTGGCGTTCTCAGGGTTTTGCAACAGCTCGACTACGCTCGGACTATTTTCACCTTTCGAGATAAAGCCATAGCAGGCGCCAACCGAAACCGTTTTCAAAGCCTTCAAATTCTCGAGAAAGGCTCCGGCCATTTTCTTCAGTTGCTCGGGACTGGCGGCAAGGGCCTTGTCGGCGTTTTGCCGGCGCAGCGCCACTAAACCTTGAGCGAGATAGCCCGCAACTTCGATGTCGGGCTTTTTCTCGGCGACCAGTTTTTCAGCGCCCGAAATCTGCGTGCCGTACCATTCTGGATACTGGCTCTTGATGAAGCCCCAGAGCGGGATCTTTTGCAGTCTGAGATCGGTTTGCGAGCCCTCCGCCGACACCGGCGCCGTGGGCGGTGGCACTGGCGTAATGGCAGCTGTCGAGGTTTCGGCTTGCGGTTTCGCTTGCTCCGCCGGTTTAGCTTGCTCTTGCGCCTTGACGGCGGTCTGAGCGGAGCGTTGCCCTGGCAGCAAGCGCATCAGTGGCTCGCGGTAAATCGTCAAACCAAGACCAACGCCGGAAATGAGCGACAGCACCACTGCGGCCAGTCCGGCCTGTCGCACCAGCGAGCGCCGCGGCTTACCTTGCGCGCCATCGGAACCATCGAAATCTGTTTGTTGGGTTGACCCGTCAGTGCCCGCGTAGGCCGGGTTCGCCTGCGGGTTCGACGTCTGTGTCTGTGGCGCTTGCGCTGGTTGCGGCTGCGCCATGCCGGCGCCCGCTGGCTGAAACACCGCGGGAAACACAGTTGGCGCGGGCAGCCAATCGGGCATGCCGGCGCGCCAAATGAGATCGCTCGGGCGCAAATAACTGTGCGCCACAAAGGTTCGCATTTCGACATCGGTCAGCGGCCCGTGCTGTTTGCCTTCACGGGCGATATACCATTGGGCTTCGTTTATTTGTCCGGTCATGACCGTCCGTTAGCACACGTTTGAACCAGCATTGGGACGTCTCCCGCCCTAGCTTCTTCGTGCGCCCCCCGCGCAACGCCAACACTGCTCATAGCCGCGCGCGCCCGTCAATTAGGCGATTTTGTTGGGAATTGTATGGCCATTTCGATATCGCCGGGACTTGACTGCGGCAAATGCCGCGACTTGCCTTGAGGGGGCCTGCTTGTAGGGGGGGAGTTGCGCCGCTATAAGGCGCGCCAGCACACCCAGAAAATCCAAAGCCCGCAATTTCAATGAAAGACAGACCGATGGCCATCGAGCGCACATTCTCCATTCTGAAACCGGACGCCACACGTCGCAACCTGACCGGTAAGATCAACGCAGTCATCGAGGGCGCGGGCCTCAGGATCGTCGCACAGAAGCGCGTGCGCTGGACCCGGGCCCTGGCCGAGAAGTTCTATGAAGAGCACAAGGCGCGGCCTTTTTACGGCGAGCTTTGTGACTTCATGACGTCAGGACCGATTGTCGTACAGGTTCTTGAAGGCGAAAATGCTATTTTAAAGTACCGCGACGTTATGGGCGCGACCGACCCCAAGGAAGCCAAGGATGGCACTATTCGCAAGTTGTTTGCAGTGTCAAAAGGCGAAAACTCCTCGCACGGCTCCGACAGCGCCGCCTCGGCCGAGCGCGAAATCGCCCTCAATTTCCCACGCGATGAAATCGTCGGCTGAAGCTCATCTGTCCTGTAGCGTTTCTGGCGGACATCAACACAGCACCTAAGCCGCCGCTCTGGCGACGAGCTTATGTATTGACGCATGCGCCTTGGAGGCCACCATCATCACGCCCGCTTACGCCCAGACCATGGCGCGCTACAACGCTTGGCAGAACGAGAACATTTATGGAGCTGCGTCCAGGCTGCCGGATAATGCCCGCACCCAAGATCGTGGCGCCTTCTTCGGCTCCATTCACGCGACGCTCAATCATATCTTGTGGGCCGATCAGATGTGGCTGAAGAGATTTGGTGTGGGCGGCGGACCTCTTGCGATCTCAATTTCTGAAGGCTTGTCGCAATATTCAAGCTGGGATGCGCTCACCGCCGCTCGCAAGACGTGCGACAGCGTCATCCAAGATTGGGCCGATCGTCTAACGCCCGAAAAAATAACCGCCAATCTCAATTGGCATTCAGCCGGTGCCGGTCGCGATATGGCGACCCCGATGGGTCTTGCCATCACGCACCTTTTCAATCATCAGACCCATCATCGCGGGCAGGTCCATGTCCTGCTGACGGCCTCCGGCATCAAGCCGGCCTCAACCGATCTGCCATTCATGCCGTGACGTCGCTCGGGCAAGCCTCTTTTCCCTGTCATCCTCAAAGGCCCTACCGATATTTCGTGGTCGTGAGTCGTGCGCTGGATCGCAGGCCTGTCATGACGAAGGCAATGCTTTCAACTTGGCGCACGTGCAGGGCGCTCGTTCGGCCGAGGATGACGTTCGAGGCGGTTACGACTTCGGCAACCTCTGAAGAACTTCCCCGATTTGGGCTGCGAGCCCATCGACCTTGCGCTCGAGTCCATCGACCTTGCGCTCCAAGCCGTTGACCTGCCGCACCAGTCCGTCGACCTTGAGATCGAGCGTGGTGAAACGCTGGGTGTGCAGTGTCTGAGCTTCGCGGATCGTCGCCAGCTTGACGTCGACGCCTGCAAATCTGGCGTTTAGGTCATCTGGCAGATGCGCGATGATGTATTCGAGGTCTTCGACCCGTTTTTCCAATGTCGCCATTGATATCTCCGTACTCAACTATAGCACGGCTTCTCAGGCTGGAAAGGGCACGCCCCAGCGACAGGGCGACGGTCGTTCGGTAATCCTGCGGAAAGCGCGTCCAGCAAAAAATATTTGAGAAAAATGGTAGCGAGGGCCGGACTTGAACCGGCGACCTACGGATTATGATTCCGCCGCTCTAACCAACTGAGCTACCCCGCCATTGAGGCTGACCGCTAAGGCCCGTTAGACCCGTCTATAGGGACAGGGGTCTCAAACTGTCAAGCAACATGGCCAATACCGAGGCCGCACCTGCGTCGTTATTCGGCCGCGAGCTGGCGCTGACCAAGCGCGAGATCTTTGTGAAACTGCATCATCGTAAAGATGCCCCAGGGCCTGAGCGACCGGCGATTGATCAGCTTCAGATCCTCGCAAATCATCACCCGCGAGGCGTCGAACACCGAGTGCCAGCCGACCAGATCGGCGAACGGCGCCATCCGGCGTTCAACCCAGCCGCGCATACCGTCGTCCTGCGAGAAGTGGTTGACCAGCATGACCTGGCCGCCGGGCTTGGCGACGCGGGCCAGCTCACGCATGACTTTTTCAGGATCGGGCACGACCGTGATCACATACATCGCAACGACGGTGTCAAACGAGTTGTCGGGAAATTGCAGGTTGCCGGCATCCATCTCATAGAGCCCGGCGACATTTTTCAAGCCTTCCGACTTGACGCGCGCGCGCGCCTTGTCGAGCATCTCCGGCGCCAGATCGATGCCGGTGATTTCAAGGTGAGGTTTGTAGTCGGGCAATGACAAACCGGTGCCGACGCCAACCTCGAGGACTTTGCCTTGGCTGGCGTTGATGATCTCGACGGCGTGGCGGCGGCCAGCGGTCGAGACCTTCCCGAACGTATAGTCGTAGACGGGAGCCCAGCGGCGGTAAGCTTCGCGCACCGCATCTTCGTCCATTTGGTGGGCAGACGCGTCGAAGCGGTCCTTCATCAGTACGGATCGGGCTTGGGCGCCGGCGCCGCCGGTCGCTCTCGAAGACTGCTGATTATCACTCACGTCCAACCTCCATCACTGCGAGCCGGCCCGGTTCATGTGTCCGCCGGCAGCAACAGCCTGAACCGCATCACTTGGTCTTGCGATCCATTCAGGCTTCAAAGTTTTCGAAATCCAACCGCCGCCGAGAACGCGGGCAGCGGGTCCACCGTTTGCATAGAATACACAGGCCTGCCCGGTCGCAACACCCTCCTCGCCGTCGCAGAGGGTGACTTCTATCTGCCCGTCATCGCGCCGTTTGAGGATGGCGGGACGCGGCGGCTGGGAGGACCGCAGACGAACATATACATCAAGGCCAGAGATCGCGAGATCGGCCAAAGGTTTATCCCCGAGCCAATTGGTATCCCGGAGAATAAGCCCTGTCGTCGCAAGCGCGGAACGAGGACCAACGACAACTTCGTTTTTGCCGGCGTCAAGCCGCACGACGAATAATGGCTCGGCTGCCGGGATCTTGAGACCCTTGCGCTGACCAACCGTATACTTGATGATGCCCTCGTGGCGGCCAAGCACCGTGCCATCGATATGCACGATGTTCCCGGCTTTCGAAGACCCCGGCTTCAAGCGTTCGATGATGTCGCTGTAGCGTCCGGACGGCACGAAGCAGATATCCTGACTATCGGCCTTTTCAGCGACCGGCAGCGCGAACGATCGGGCGAGATCGCGGACCTCGGCCTTGGGTAGGCCGCCCAAGGGAAACCAAAGCTTGGCAAGCTGCGCCCTGGTGATGCCGAACAGGAAATAGCTCTGATCGCGCTCAGCGTCGACCGCGCGCGCCAGCTCCGGGCCGTTGGCGCCTTCAACGCGCTGCACATAGTGGCCGGTAACGAGGACATCGGCACCGAGGTCATGGGCGGTCGCTAGAAGATCGCGGAATTTGATTTCGTTGTTGCAGGTGACGCAGGGAATCGGTGTTTCGCCCGCCACATAGCTGTCGGCGAAGCTGCCGATGACCTTGTCGGCGAACCGCTTCTCGTAATCGAGAACATAATGAGGAATGCCAATTGTGTCGGCAACCCTGCGGGCGTCGTGGATGTCCTGACCGGCGCAGCAACTGCCCTTTTTGGCCGTGGCCTTGCCGTGGTCGTAGAGCTGCAACGTAATGCCAATGACGTCGTGACCGGCGGCCTTCATCATCGCAGCCGCAACCGAGCTGTCGACGCCGCCCGACATGGCGACAACGATCCGCTTAGCGGGAGGCTTAGGAGCCACGTGTGATGATGCGTCAGGGTTCATTGGGTCAAAAATGCCTAGGACCGTTTCTGCCGGCGTTCTGATGAGGTCGCGGTCGATAGACCATCGTAGCGACATGAGCCGCGCCCGGTCAAATTTCTAGAGTTTGGCGTTTCGTCAATAAATGAATGCCCGTCAGCCTGACGGCCGGAAGACGTGACCAGCGCCATGATTATTCGAACAACTGTGCCCCTGGCAAGGCGGCGAAACGCGCTCAAGGGGCAGTTGGCCCGAATTTCGCTATCGCAGGGGTAGGGTTACCCCGGATGCTCCAGACCGGGATGAACCTTAACGCGACGATCATTTGGAGGCCCGGAAGACCTGGATTAGCACGCCCATTTATGACATGTTCACTCAATGGGTTAGGCCTAATTTAATGTCAACCGGTTATAACTGAAACTTGGGTCAGCGAGTGTGTATTGAGTATCATGACCGAACAACAGATGAGAGCCCGCGGGCGTTATGTCATCGGCCCCGACGGGTCGCCCCTAACGATCGCCGACCTGCCACCGCGGGATACAAAGCGGTGGGTTATCCGGCGTAAAGCCGAAGTCGTCGCCGCTGTCCGCGGCGGCCGTCTCAGCATGGAGGAGGCCTGTGAGCGCTATAAGCTCACGGTCGACGAATTCCTGTCCTGGCAGCGCTCGATCGACAAGCACGGTCTACCCGGCTTGCGTGCGACCCGCGTTCAAGACTACCGGGAATAAGATTAACGGCTTCAGCAGAATTTTAAGGAGCGGCGTCAAGAAGGCGCCGCTCCTTAAGCCGTATGTGGTTAAGCGGATCGTTAAGAGTTGAGCGACCGCCGAAACGGTGCCGGTCAAGGCGTGGCAGGCTTTTGAGCCGCGACCTTGGATTTGATTTTCTTAACCCCCGGCGCTTTTGATGACGCCTTTGATACGGCGCCTTTGGCGTCAGGCGATTGCGGCGACCAGGTGCCAGCGACGGCACTGCTGGAGCATGCGGTTTCGCCGCGAGACCAGCGCTCGACATCTGCCGTCATGGCCCTGCCCATGGCCTCCGGCATCTTAAGATTTTCGGACTGGACCGAGGCGGTTTCGCCAACCGGCGAGATATTGACCAAAAAGGCCTTTGGGCCACGCGGGTTTGGCTGGCCAAGCTCGCGGGCATGAATGATAATTTCGGCTTTGCCGCCACGCGAGGCTGGTTCGGCTTCAGCGTGATAGATGTAGCCCAATTTCAGTGGCCCATTGGCGCCAAACCAGCAGGCCATCGCACCGCGTCCGATGCGTCCGTAGAGCTCGGTCGGGGTGCCGGCGGTTTTTTCAGAACTCCCGGCCCCGATCGCGGAAACGCTGGCAAGCGAGGGCATTGCCGGCAGTGAGAAGTCCGGCTTTTCGCTGACGCTCGCGCAGCCGGAACCTAGCAGCGCCACCGCCACCAGCGCCGCTGATTTGCCACTTAATTTGGTTGCACTATCAACCATGCCTGTTCGTAATCGCTCCGTGTGTGCGAACGCGTGCCGTTCGCGGATCTGGGTCACGCCTATTCGATACCGAACGCCGGAACCCTGAGACCATGCAACCGTTTGCATGGCTCCGCCGCCGGGCACAAGTGGGTTATCCACGGCGCACGAAATTCGCAACCAGAGCATAAATGCACAAAGGCGGCGCCTAAGTGGCACCGCCCGGGAGGTCTTGGGTTTTCCAGTTTTGAAAGTGCCCTAGCGCAGGACTACGCTGGCGGCCCGTTCGGAGCGCCGACGGCTCGAATGCAAGTCGTCGCGGCTTTCCGCTTGAGCACTCAATCGCACAAACTGCTCGGAGGCATCCTCGCGCTCGCGCTGGGCCGAGACCAGCTTTTCGCGTAGACTCTCGGTCGAGGTTCTCAAGTTATCGCGGCGCTGGGCGGCCGATTTAGCGAATGTCGAATAGGAGAAATGGCCCGGATCGCGGATGCCGGTGCGGTCTTCTTCGGCTTGAATCTGGCGCTCGAGATCAACCGCCACCTGGTCGAACTCGCGGATGATCCGCTCAAGGTCTTCGACCTTGCGAATCTTGTCGTCGACATCACGCCGCTTGAGACGCATGACGTTTTCACGGGCTTTCATCGTTCGATACCTCAAACATGTTCGAACAGCGGTGTAAACTTGTCGCAACGCAACTCAAGAAACGTGCCACGGACTTCAACCGGGGCGGCGGGTGCTTCATAAACTGCGTTAAAGGCGTCGCGAGGTCAAGTTGTGTTAGCTCCTCTTTAGCCTTGATATCTGGTATAACAGCTTGCCATTAAGTTGCGGTAAAGCAACGCAAACCTTTTTCTCGCCTGAGCGATGCTCAGAGGCCTGTTTTTATCCCGGGAAGACCTAGGGTGGTTACGCGAATTCTGTTAGCTGTTGATTCGTATCGGACTTAACGGCCAGCTCGCGCGGGCCCAGGTCTCGATCGGGGTGGGCACCCCGGATGAGTCACGGCGCAGCTGAAACGTTTGCCGGACGCGAGGGGAAAGTTTCTACAATTCCATGATGTTGCAACGGGCCAGCTTGGCACGGGCGGGAGATTGTTGTCTCACGTTTGTCTCGATCTCGGCCAGCAATGGGGAAACTCGGCAACGGTCTCGCCGGCAATGGTTGAGATCTTTCTGCGGTTTTCACATTCGCCAACACAAAATTAGGGTTTGTTAACTTCTCGCCGGTAAATTCCTAACGAAGGCTTAGCTCGAAGCAGTTGTGCGTTCTCTTTGGGGCGGAGAGCAATCGGGACGCAGACGAGGCACGAGAGGAACGGGCATGCGGGTTTTATTAATCGAAGACGACAGCGCGACAGCGCAAAGCATCGAACTGATGCTGCAGTCGGAAGGCTTCAACGTTTATACAACTGATCTTGGCGAGGAGGGGGTCGACCTCGGCAAGCTGTATGACTACGACATCATTCTGCTTGATCTCAACCTGCCCGACATGAGCGGCTACGAAGTCTTGAAGACGCTGCGCGTTTCCAAGGTCTCGACGCCCATCCTCATTCTGTCGGGTTTGGCTGGCATCGACGACAAGGTCCGCGGTCTTGGCTTCGGCGCCGACGACTACATGACCAAGCCGTTCCATAAGGACGAGCTGGTGGCCCGCATCCAGGCCATCGTGCGCCGCTCGAAGGGCCACGCTCAGTCGGTCATCGAAACCGGCGATCTGCGCGTCAACCTCGACACCAAGACCGTCGACGACAACGGCCAGCGTGTGCACTTGACCGGCAAGGAATACCAGATGCTGGAGCTTCTCTCGCTCCGCAAGGGCACGACCTTGACCAAGGAAATGTTCTTGAACCATCTCTACGGCGGCATGGACGAACCGGAACTCAAGATCATCGACGTCTTCATCTGCAAACTTCGCAAGAAGCTGCAGGCGGCAACGGGCGGCAAGCATTACATCGAAACCGTCTGGGGCCGCGGTTACGTCCTGCGCGATCCCGGCGACGAAGGCATTGCAGCGGCTTAAGTTCAAGCCTCGTTTTTCCTAGACTTTCTGACCTCAACTTCGGGGGCCCGCGCAATCGGGCCCCTGATTTTTTTTGGGGCGACTTGGCTCTTCGCTCGCTGGTGCTTGCTCGGCCGGGGATTGCAGCAGGGTGGGAGATGCACGCTTGTCCGGCGATTCAGACGGGTTGAGTACAGAAAAATCTAGCCGTTGCGTTCCCGGCCAAGCGACGATGCGGCACGCATCATTGCGCAGAGCCGGGATCACGTCCAAACATACCGCGCATGCAGCGACATCCAAAACGCTTCTGGGTCTACATCACGGCCAACGGTCCGCGCGGCATTCTTTATACCGGCATGTCGAGTGATCTCGCCGGACGGGCTTGGCAGCATCGTGAGAAGGTCCTCGAAGGCTTTACGAAAAAGTACGGTGTGGACCATCTCGTCTATTTCGAAGAGCATGATGATGCCGCGGTCGCTGCACGCAGGGAGCGGGCGATGAAACGCTGGCGCCGGGACTGGAAAATTCAATTGATCGAGAACTTCAATCCGGCGTGGCGAGACCTATTTCCAGACGTTGTTCGGGCTGAAGGGTTCGAGCCCTGAAATTGTTGGACGCGGCCCCGGCTCTACACTCACTTGCTGTCGCGGCGCTCGCTTGGCCGGGGATGCAGACCGGTGGTGCAAATAAGAACATCCAGTCACTTGCCGGCCGGTTGCGGTTTGTTCACAAGTCCATCCAGTTGCTTCCCGGTCAAGCGATGATGCGGCACGCATCATTGCGCAGAGCCGGGATCACGTCCAACATAGCGCTCATTCATCGACAGCGTATAGGTTCAACATGACTTCGACTTTGCAACCCGCCGCCACCAAGCCAGCCTCGCCTTTGAAGGCCGCCATCATCCAGGTGACGCCGTTTCAGCAGAACTGCTCGCTGATCTGGGATGAAGCCACGAAAATCGGCGCGGTCGTCGATCCCGGCGGCGATCTCGATGCAATCGAAAACGCCATCAAACAGACCGGCATCACAGTCGAAAAAATCCTACTGACCCACGGTCACATCGATCACGCCGGCGGGGCTGATGAATTGCGTAGCCTGCTCGGCGTCAAAATCGAGGGTCCCCATCCCGCCGATAAGTTCCTGCTCGACGGCTTGGCCAAGCAAGGTCAAACCTATGACATCGAAGGATCTCGCAACGTCACGCCCGACCGCTGGCTCGACGACGGCGATACCGTCACCGTCGCCGGGCACACCTTCAAGATTTTCCATTGTCCAGGGCATTCGCCGGGCTCGGTTGTGTTCTATAACGCCGCCCAGAAATTCGCGCTCGTTGGCGACGTGCTGTTTCGCGGCTCGATCGGCCGGACCGATTTTCCCTACGGCGACCACGACGCGCTCATCAACGCGATTAAGACCAAGCTGTTTCCCTTGGGCGATGACATCCACTTCATCTGCGGGCATGGCGCACCCGGTCAATTCGGCGTCGAGCGCCAGACCAATCCTTTTCTGGTTTGAGGTGTCTGCACGACACGCGAAATCCGCAAACAAAAACGCCGGCTCGTTGCAACGAACCGGCGTCTCGTACCTTTCGGCATGATATCAATTTAGCACAAAGCAGCGTCACGCTCAACAACGATCAGCGTTAAGATCAACGACTTACTTGGCTTGTCAAAAAAAATCTTGATTAATAGGCGCGGCGGCGGTGGCCGATACCAACTTCAAGACAGCCAAAAATCCCGCACTCGTTGCCGAGCGTGCCCTTGCCGAGGTGGACGTCGTCGCCTTGATTGAAATCGACCGACTGCACACGCAGCGTCTCCGAACAACTGCGCCGGCAGTACTCCCAATGTCCACCCGGCAGCTGAACTTGCGGCCCAACGCTGGTTTCGCGAACGGCGCCTGTCACCGAGCCATTGCCGTAACGGCTTTCCACAACGACGTAGCCGCCATCGAAAGCCGGCGCGCGCCGGGAGCGGGCGGCCGCGGAGTCAAGGTTCGCGAAAGCAACCGTCGCGAGCGTGAGCGCCGTCAGGGAAAAAGCGTAGCGCATCAGGGATGCCTCCTTAGTCGTTGCGCAAGGGTCCGCGCGTGAAATCAAATGGCCTAGAACGAAATCAGCGCGACATCGAAATGTTGATGCCTTTGAGAGCCGATCCATCCGTCGACAATGCAACGGAATGACCGCCGCCACCGAGCGATACCGACAGAGTGCCGTTGACGCCTCCGGTGATCGCCAAGTTCATCCTACTGGCGGTCGCCTTGCCGGCGATGGTACCCGCCTGATTGTAGGTCCGCTCTTCCCAATCGCCCGAGACGTTGCCATCGGAATAACTGAGGTTTGCCCGCAACTCGACTTTGCTCGAGGCGTTCGCGCACCGGATCGATAGGCCGAGGGTCGCCCCGCCGCCACCGGCCGTATAGTAGCCCTTGCACCTCAGGCTCTCCGTCTTCCCGCCCTCGAGGCGAGCCGTGCCGGAGCCGTTCCAAGTTCCCGCCAATGACGGAAACGGATTGTCGGCGGCGCGCGAATTCGCGACTGGCCAAGCCAACAAGGCAGTGGCTAACGCAATGATCGCTATTGGAGACTTAAGGGAAGACTTCGCGCGAGACACAGATTGTCCCTCCTAGAAGCGGGCTGTTGGCGGCAATTTCATTGTTTGCGCATTATCGACTGAGTTGCCGGCTTTGGCGAGTGCCAGGTGGAGCGAGCAGTGTGGCCAGATGGCCGCACTCACGGGGTGCCTTCCGGTCCGGGCCTCTGGCCGGTTCAAATTTCACAGCATGAATGACGTCCCCCGTAACCCTAGTCTAGATTTGGCGCTCTACCATGGCGAACGTGGATACCAGCATCAGTCTGAATTTGTTCTGACCTCACCGTTCATCGGCCGTTGTCTTCGCCGGCTTGAAATCTCGAGTCAGCGGCGGTTGAGACTGACATTCACGCCCGTCACGGGTGTGCCTTGTGTCGACAAGGCGACGGTGTGGCGCGAGCCGGACACATTGAGCGTCAAATACCCGTTCGCCCCTCCGGATATTCTGACCCTGACGCTATTGCCGCTTGCCGAGCCGCTGGCGCCACCACTCAGTCCATACGAGCTCTCGCTCCAGCTGCCTGAAACCTTGTTGCCGCCGCTGAGATCGCCGCTGAGATTGATTTGAGCCGAGCTGCTCGCGCACTTCATGCTGAACGCTAAGTTGGAGCCGCCGCCCGAATAACGCGCTGTGCAGCGCAGTTTCTCGCTTTCGCCGCTCGAAAACGACACGCTGCCGCCGCCCGACCAACTGCCTTTGAGAGCATCGAAGGCTTCCGATGCCGAGGCACTCGGCGCACTTGCGAAAATGCCTGCGGCGGCGAGGACAAATGCCGATGTCGCGGCCAGGCGCTTTTTATTGGACCGAAATTGGGTAAAGGATGGTTCGAGGCCCATGATGCGCTCCTGTTTGGCGGAAAGCCGGCGTTGCTTGGCCGGCAGTTTTTAAAACGATAGAAACGGTGATTTTGTTACGCGGCTGCGACGACGACGGCTGATTCCATCATTCAAAGGATGGGAGAGTTGCCAGCGTTTCGCAAGGGCGAGCCAGCGCCAATTTTTCTCAATTCACGTGCCATGATTGATGATCCATTGCGCCCTCGCTCCGCAATGGCAGCATTTTCGACGGTATCTGGCGGCGCGGCGCCCCAACATGCCCGCATTAGCGCCCCTAAAGTGACGTGATCGGCGCGCAGTTTCGCGCCAAGCCAGTCGATCCGGGTCTGCCTGTTAATTGGGCGAAATGCTTGGATCAGCCAGGGGGCCGAAGCAGTCGGCTTGACGTGCACTGGGGACGTGCACTGGGGAAGCGCACTCGAGAGGGAGTTTTACAGTGACGTATCCAATTCGATTCTGGCCGGTTCGCAGTGTCGCCGCCGTTGCCTTGCTGGCAAGTGCCGCCGTCGTCCACAGCCAAGCTCTATTGGCCGCCCCGCCCGGCGCAGATCCACTGGCCCATCTGGCTGGCCGCTGGGTCGGTAACGCCGTCATGACGCCCAACTCAGGGCCAACGTCAAATTTCAAGTGCGTCGTCACCTATCTACCGCGCCAGGATGCCCCCGGCATGCAGCAGAACTTGCGCTGTGTCGATGGCAGCGGTTTCAAACTCAATGCCGCCACTGAAATTGCCGTCGAGGGCGATAAGGTGACCGGCCGCTGGAAAGACAAGATCAATGAAATCGATGGCACAGTTGCAGGTAACGTCACGTCCGATGGCTTCGTGATCCAGTTGGCGGGCCGCTTCTTTGCGGCAAAAATGGCGGTGTCCGGATCAGGCTGCGATCAATCCGTCAAGGTCATGCCGTCGTCGAGCGAAGCCTTCCGCGAACTTGCGGCCACCCTCAAAAAGTGCTGAAGATCTCGTCTTTTCTGTTGTTGCTTGCGCCGGTCATCAGCGATGGCCGGCGAATTGATTCGACGCTTTCGACTCCAAAGTGCCGTCGCCGGCAGATGGCCAGACCGGTTCGGGCGCCACGGCCTTAACGAGAGGTTTGCGTTCCAACCTGTCCCAAAGTCCCAACTTGGCGAGTTGACCTTCGATCGCCCACTGTGTCCGGGCGTGCTCACGTGCCAGATCGGCCGGCGAACGGCCTGAGCGGAACTTGGCAGCCAACTCATCACTTTCAGTTTCCGTCCAACGCGCACCGGCCCTTGGCGGCAGATTGACTTCAGCCTTCAACTTGGCATTTCGATTTGTTTTGACCGCGTCAAACATGGCCTCCCAAACCACGATGGGCAGAGCAAATTTCCGCCCATCGGAGATCGTCAAGCGGCCGATCAAACCTTGATCGGTGATTTCATAAACGTAGGACTCTGCGCCGGCGCGCCACTGAAAACGGTCCCAATTGACACTGTCGTCTCTCATGCTCGCCTCCAACTATGAACGCCCACGGATCGTAGCGGGGGCAACATCTCGCGTCAAGAACAAAATAAGAACATTATGCCCTCAGGCGAGAACTCCAAATCGAAGAAACTCGTCTTCGGCGGAGTCTAATGCCGCAATCCGAGATAACGCGAGAAGTACTTTATCTCGTAATTACAACAACATATTGATGTCTCATTGCGCCGCAATCTTCGCTTGGCTGAGTCAAAACATCCAAAGCTGGAGGAAAGCCGCATGTATGGAAATAGGCCGCGCATTTTGTGCGCCGCACAGGCCGTTGCGATTGCCGGCGTCGCCGTGTTGGCGATTTCGCCCGTCAAGGCCGCCGACCTAAGAGGCTCGATCAAAGATCCCTCTCCTGTCTACGAGCCGGATTACGCCGAACTCAAATACAATTGGAGCGGCCTTTACGGCGGCGGGTATCTCGGCGGCGCGCACGGTCTTTGGACCATCGATTTCTTCCGGAATAATAATCACGGTCATGCAGAAGAAGGTCTCGACGGCGTCGCCGCCGGCGGCTGGGTCGGTTACAACGTCATGATGGGGAACAACTGGGTTGTCGGCGTTGAAGGGGAACTCGGCGGCACCAACGCGGACCAACACAACGAGGTCTTCGATAACGATCACACCGATGCGAAGTTTGGCCTCATCGGCTCGCTGCGCGGACGCCTCGGTTACGCCTGGAACCGCCTGCTGGTGTACGGAACGGCGGGCTTAGCTTTCGCCAACGTCGACGAAAATATTCAGAAGGGCCGCAACGCCGGCGAACAGGTGGTCTGGGACAACGAGACGCCGCTCGGCTACACGGTCGGTGGCGGCGCCGAATACGCCTTCACCAACAACTGGATTGGCCGCGCTGAATATTTATATGCCAACTACGGCAGTGTCGATCTCATCAACCGCGACGGCAATCGCGCGGTCTTCGAGAACGAGCTGCACATGGTCCGGGCGGGCCTGAGCTACAAGTTCTAGGCTC
The DNA here is from genome assembly GCA_031365865.1 of Hyphomicrobium sp. Taxonomy (GTDB): domain Bacteria; phylum Pseudomonadota; class Alphaproteobacteria; order Rhizobiales; family Hyphomicrobiaceae; genus Hyphomicrobium_B. The sequence goes on from JANLYX010000076.1 coordinate 97,758, forward strand.
TGACCTCGTCAACGCCCGCGCTTACAACAGGCGTTGGCCCAGTTCCCCGCGCGCGGCTGTGTTGGTGACGTAGCGCCTCACAGTCGCCGCGAGGACCGGCAGATCGATGCCGTAGTGCGTGGTCATTATTGCGAATTCCGCGCCCATCCAGGTTTGCGAGTGCGCGATGGCTTTATAGGCTTTCACGCGCGCTTCGGGCGGCTCGACGAGCAAGCTGGCGAGATCGTCGACGGCGAGTAACAGGACCGGGTTGCTGTGATACTCGCCCTCGACAATCGCCGTAATGCTGCCCCAAGGAATTTGCGTTCGCCAACCGCGCTGGGAAATCGTCAGCCCGGCGGGATCGAACTGCAGGTAGCCGCCCGGCCACTTGCCCATCAGCGCGCCGGCGGCGAGAACGACGCCCAGCACCGCCAGCAAGCCGCCAATGGCGCGAAATGCCGGCGGATAACTGCCGCCGAACACAACCAAAATGCTGCCGAGAGCCGCGAACCAGCCGCCAAGCCCGATCATCACGGCGCGTTTCGGCCGGATCGGAATCCCGCCCACGACATCGACTTTCGAGGCTGTGAATTTTCGGTAGCGCAATTTGCGCAAAATCGTATTGGCGAAAACCCCAAGGCACGATCCAAAAAACGCCAGCGTGACGATGCCGACATCGGGTTTGGACGGCAGGATCAAGAGCCCCATCGCCACAAAGACGATGCCGATGGCAAGCAGCATCCAGTCGTGAAAGCTGGGCGGCGGGTGACGCGGATCGTCTTGGATCATCCCGAAACGTCGCGGATTGCGTGGGCGCGGTCAAGCAGTGGCTTGAGCGTGTTTCAAACCAATCCGTCTTGGCCAACGTTCGCGTCGTTCTCTTGAACGGACGGCGATTGCGCGGCGGCCAAGCGCTCTGACTTTAATTTTGCGCGCCGTTCCCGCGCCCTGATTTTGGCGCGTTCGCGGCGGGCTTTTTCGAGCGCGAACTGGCGGTCTTATTCCAATTCGCGGGCCAAGGTCCGCTTCAACTGGCGTTTCGTCCATGGCTTGTGGTCCCAATGGTTGGAAAAGCCGTGCCATTTTGCATGAGACATGTCGATGCAACCATTCTGAAAACAGTAGGGCTTGAGGGATTGCGGAATTTCGCATCCGGTCATCGGGATGCGGAGCGAACGGGCGCCAGCCCGTGGGTAGTGAAGTCAAACGGCCGGAAACCAATCCGCTCCGCTAATCACCTTTAGGCACATAGCGCCGCCACTTTTGACAGTGGGTTGCTCCAACACGCCCCCATCTCACGTCATGTCGAAGACATGCTTCCAGCATGCAGCGCGGACGGCGGTTAACGCTGTAGCGCCGTTGGCTGCGTTGGCCAGGGCGCCCGGGGTGATCACCGCTTCCCGGTCCGCCAGCGCCCTGGCGAACCTCCTTTTCAGAAAGCGATCCGCTGACTATGCGCGCGGTTTTGGACGCGGGGATAACTTTGTGGGGAGGGGTGCCTCCAACGTCATGGCCGGGGCGATGCGCAAGCATCGCGAATTCAGCCTACCCCGGACCTCGGCACTGGTGTGCCGGCTCCGATCCGGGGCCGGCCACCCACGACAAGCATCAATTCCGTCAGTCCGGCGGAGATCTGCCGCAAGTACGGCGTCAACAGCGCGACCTTCTCCACAAATGGAAGTCGAAGTTCGGTGGCATGGTCAAGTGTGGCCAAGAGAGTATGCGCGTTGAGAAAAAAAGCGCTTTCCCCGTCCGTCGGCGGACGCAACGGGGAAAGGCTGCGTTCGTTATTTTGTCAGGCACTTGTCCATTACTTTGTCACGACCTTGTCGCAGTGAAATAAACACCGGCGATGATGCTCGGCCACGCGGTCATGGTGGCGGTGGCGACGGTGCTCGGCATGACGTTCGCCGCGCGGACGGTTCAGCCACGCTTGGATCGCGGCTTCGCGCCGGTCGTGCTCGGCTTTCCATGCATCGTAACGCCTTTGCCGTTCCACGGCCTCGACCGCCCAACGCGCTTCGCGTGCGGCCAAGCGCGCATCCGCACGGGCTTTGCCGGCGGCTGCCCGTTCGTCCAGACGTTGGCGCAGACCGGCGTGACGCTCGTGATGACCGCGATGATGCTCGGCATGATGGCGATGATGACTTTCGGCGCGCGCCGGGTGATGACCGCGATGGTGGCGGGCACCGGCCGCCGCGCTGTCGCCGTTGGCTGAGGCTGGCATTGCCGACGCCAGCGACAGGGCGGAGGCGGCGACAATGCCGGCGATGGCTGGATACAGGTAACGCATAACTGATCTCCTTATGTCTGAAGTTTTCCGGAATTCCGAAAGCGCATTGCGTGACGCGAACGATGTTCCTAATCAGCGAACGCGTGCAGCGTAGACCAGCGCGAATGCGAATCCAATACATGAAGTGACGCAGCGCAGTATTTGATTTTGCTCAAGAAATATTGTTTTGGAATTCGACGCAGAAAAATCAGCTGACGGACGGCGCGAATTTTGAACGCGGGCCGTGGGGAGGGAGCCAGGTACGCTCGGCGCGGATTTGGCGCGCGGGGGCTGCCGCGCAATGCCGTTTTGAATAGCAGCCGTCAGCCGTAACAGAAATGGATCAGTAACGGTGCTTTGAGCCGTAGACCGAGTTATTTGCGCCATAGTCGTTCGACGGCTTGTACGGATCAACAGCCCCAGCTTTTCCGGTGTAGGGGTTGACGTTGCCTTGAGTGCTGTAGTTGTCGAGCTTCGTGCTGTTCGGGTTCGTTTGATAGTGAGGCTCCACGTAGGTACCGTCTCTGCGAGTATAGCCATTGACGTATTGATCAGCGTTTGCCGCAATACTCAAACCAATGGAGCTGGCAAGAATTGAGATGGCAACTATAGATTTTCGATCCATGTTCTGATCCTCCGATAATCGAGCCGAACAGTGCCGATTGTTCCGCACAATGTCAATCTGGCAAGCGCTGCGGACATTTCATTGCGCGACATTCAATCGTTAGAACGAAGGCGTGTTGGGTCTGCGCTGTCGCTTGACGCCAACCTACGAGGGGGCGTGGTGATTTTGACCCGAGCTACGGACTGCGTGACAATTCAATCTCGTCACAAAATATTTGGGCTGCAGTTGCAAGGTTTTTGACCTGGGCGAGTGCACAGATTGTGTCTCCGCTTAAGCCATTTAGTAAACTCCGCATCTCTCTTCCGATGTCTCGGTCAATTTCAACTTCTTTTAAACGAGCGATATTTTTCTCGGCTTGAACGACCGCCGTGCGAACTCTAGAAAGCAACTTCAGCATCGGTTCTTTTTGTTCTGGAGACGCTTTTCCAACAGCTCGCACCAGCCGTTGTTCTGCCTGTTCCAGCGTATCTATCGCCGCATGCATGGCCACAATTGCCGAGGTCTTTTTCTCTACTAGAGCGGATTGTCCGCGCTCCCTTTCGCTGCGAAAGCTAATGATCAAACTCATGATCGAAACCGTCAACGCCAAGGCTGCAAGGAAATTTGCTGTTATGTCCATTTCTCAGCCCTCGATCACATTTTTTTTCGTTTGTTCTCTTTAATTTGCCCCAATCACCCCAACCCTGCCTTCTCCTCCTGCACGCGGATGTCGGCGAGCATGCGGTCGAGAAGGAGGCAGGTGCGCTTCCACAAATCCGAGCCCTTGCGGTAATCGGCGCCGGCGTAGAAATCGCAGCGTCCGGCGCGGAAAAGATCGACGCACTTGCTGTCGTTGCCGCCGGGCGTGTGCACCGCGATGGCGTGGCCGCCGTTCTTTTTGAGTAACGCCATGCTCGGCACATCGGTGTCGCCGTCGCCGAAGTAGATCATGTTGGAAAACGGAATCGGGCGCGCCTCATCGGCCATGTGCGAGTTGATGCTCTCGCCCAAGTCCTCGATGCCCTTGTTGATGCGGAACAGATACTGGGTCTTGCCGGTGTCGGTGATGACGCGCTTGGGGAATGGCAGATCGTAAGCGTCGAACCAGTATTCCGACGCGAAGACGTTGGCGAAATTCTTGTAGATCTTGGTGCCCTCGATGATCTCGGTCAGGCCCGACGAGACGAGGTAGTGCTTGAGGGTGACGCCACGGCTGGCGGCGTGCGCGCTGACATAAGCGCTGATCTCGCCGAACCATTTTTCAACGCCCGCATACAGCTCGACGTCCTTGCCTTGCGCCACCAGATCCTTGCGGTCGACGCGCAGGCCCTTCTCCTTGGCCTTCTTGTACATCAGGTGCATGTAGGTGATGAGCGGATCGGCGCGCTCGGCTTTGGCAAGCGCTGTGCACTCGGCCCAGAAGTCTTCGGCCTTGATGCCGAGCTTGGGCAGGAACGAATATTCCTGCATGGGCTTTGGCGACAGCGTGCCGTCGAAATCGTAGACGAGCGCGATGGTTTTTTTGGTGTAGCCTGGCTTGGGGGCGGACTTGATGCGCGCCGCGCTTGTCTTCGCCGACTTGGATTTCTTTGGCAGGCTCGACGTCGCGCGGGCGTGTTCGCTGGCGTCATGCGCCGTTGATTTCGCCCCGCGTCCAATGCTGCGCTCAACCATGTTCTCGTTCTCCGCTCACGACTTGTAGCGGCGACACTGCCCCGATTCGGGCGCTAAGTTGAAGACAGCAACTCTCCCTCTCCCCATCGCGTGCAGGAATGGGGAGAGGGAATAGCGGGAAAATTCCGGAAAATTCCGCTGCGTGCCGCGCTCTTATCCGAGCTTGCCGCGAGATCGGGCCAATCGACAGCTGCCGTTCATCTGCGGCGCACTACATTCAATCGTAATGAAGCTGAGTGCTGGGAAACCGGCAAGGTGCAAGGGGACACGACCATGAAGACAATGATTTTTTCTACAGCGATTTTCTCACTTTTAGTTTTCGCGTCTGCCGTCCGCGCCGAAGATTACGACGTCAATTGCCGCGTCGCGATTGCAGCGGAAGGCGTCACCAGCAATGTCGAAGGCAGCGCCGATTGGCAGAAGTACAAAGGCCAAATTCCGCCCGGACTCGCCAAGCGCCGCGCCATCGACAATTGGGAAAAAATCGTCGCTCAGAATTGCCCGCAATCCTCGGCCCGCTGGTGGCGCTCGCGCGCCAAGGACGTCACCTGCGAAGGTGCCGCCGGCCACGAGGTTTGCACGGCGACTGCAACTCCTGCTCGCAAGCTGTTAGGCTGGCTGATGCCGGAGTAAGCGGGGCGGCGGAACCGGTCACCCCTTGCCCCCGTCCGGTTTCGCCGTCGCTCGCTTTAAACTGACTTTGGCAGCTTCGACTATTTCAGCACGTAATCGATATTGAAAGATGAGGCTGCCCGAGGGGCCGGCCGGAACGCTCATGCGCGCTCCGGCCGCGTCCCGTAGGCGCGCTTGTCGTTGCATCAGTGTTTGCAGCCGGGCCCGTGGACGTGTCCGGGCTGGCCGTGCGGGGCGCCGTGATCATGTTTGTGATCATGATCATGAGAGTGATCGTGTCCGCAGCCTTCGCCGTGAACGTGATCGGGATCGTTGGGATCGACCAGCGCCATGTGCAACTTACGCTCGATGACGAGCGACATCTCGCGCGGGCTGTCCTTGTCTTCCATCAACAGCGCCATGACCTCGGCCCCGACGCGCAGATCGTCGACGCCGCCGAGATAGTGGCGGCGCAGGCGGCCCTGGCGGTCGAAGATCAGCATCGCCGGCGTGCCCTGCATGTCATAGGCGGCCATGGTCTCGGGGATCTTATCGCCGCGCGGTTTGTCGTAGGCGACGGGAATGGTGATGCCGGCGGTCTTGAGGAACAGTTCGACATCGGCCGGCGTTTGTTTTTCGAAATTTTCAAACGTCATGTGCAGGCCAAGGACCGCGACTTCGCTCTCGGCGAAAGCTTTGCGCAGCCGCGTCGCTTGCGGCAGGCCGAACTTGACCGAGCCGGGACACAAGATCTGAAACGCTGCCACCACGACGACCTTGCCTTTGTAAGCCTTGAGCGTCTGCTTGCTGTCGGAATTGAGCCAGCGCTGGGCGATGATCTCGGGCGGGCGTTCGGGATTGAGCATCGGGGATAGTCCTTGGTGCGTGTTGTTCCGTCTTTATAGCACGCCTCAGCCGCATGAAACGGCATGCGTTAGTCGCAATTTCGCGACTTAGGTGCCGTGGCGGCGGCGTTATATATTTTGGTATCTTTGCAAACGAATTCTTGGGGTATTTGGCAGCCGGCCGTGTCGGCGGCGAAGATAGTGAAATCCAACTTGCAACCGCGCGTGACGTTGAAGGCGTAGATGCAGCCGCGCACCGGTGGTAGCGATTGGTTGGATTTGGTATAAGCCTCCCGGTAGCGATCAAGCCAGCGGGCTTCGACGATGGCGACGGCTGGTTTTTTGGCGGCGGCTGCCTCGGGCGTTTGCAAGCCGCGATCAGCTGACAGGATAAATGCGCTGGTCGGCTCGCGGTACCCGAGCAAGGCAACCTTGGAATTTGGACACGTGCTCAAAGCTCGCGCGATCTGGCGCGACGGCCAAGCCTTGTCGATCGAGGGCAATATGACGGCCAACAGTGTCACGGCAAAAAGCCCGAGCGCGGCGATGCCGGTTGGTGCCCAGCTTGTGAAGTGCAAAGCTTTGCCCTCCCGTGCACTCACAAAGAATAAGCAAGCCACCGCCGCGACCAGTATCAGTGCGGCTAGGCTTGGTATTTGCGATGCGGCGAGATATGGCGCTGCGAGCAGTGCGACGGCAAAAATCGCGGCGAGCGGTGGCCACGGCATCAGATGCCATTTGGGAAGTGCGGACTTCGCGCTATCGGACGTAATCCACCGTGCAACAGCTATGGCGAGCGCCGGAAAAATCAGCTGCACCGAATAGGTGCCCGGCTTCGACGACAAAAGTTCGAGATAAATGACGTAGCCAATGACCCAGGCGAACAGAAAGCGCGGCAGGCGATCCGTGCGCGTATCCCACAGCTGCTTGATCGCCGGTCCGATGAGAGCCGTGCCAGGCAGGAAACCGAGGATAACAGCCAGAAGGAATGTTCCAGGCCAAGCTTTCAACTTCATGTCCTGCGAGCCGCTGAGCGCGTCGATGACGTCGCCCCAGCTCATACCCGTGAACGGCACGCCGTCTTGATGGGTTCTGACGATCAGCCAAGGGCTCGCAATCGCAAGAGCAAGTGTCAAACCGAACAGCGGGCGGGTCCGCTTCAACCAACCGAGATCGCGATCCATCACAAACAGCGCTATCAGCGTTGCCGCTATCAGTATCGGCGTTTGCAAGGCGTTGAGCAGCATGCCGAAGCCAATAGCGATCCAGAACAGCGCTTTCAGCCAAGCCTCAGCGTGTTCGTCCTCGCGCGTGTAAATTCGCAGCAGCGCCAGCATCGCGACGACGGCCGGAAGCAGCGACAAGCTCTCGCCAATGGCGAGTTGCGCAAGCAGCACCGTCAGCGGCGCGACGGCGAATAGGCCGCTCGCCATCAGCGCCGCGCTCTGCCCGACGATTGGCGCGGACAACCAGAACAGCGCCAGTACGGCGAGCGTCACCGCGATCAAGCCGGGCAAGCGATAAACGGTGATGTCGCGCGCGTGGCTCTCGCCCGCTATTCTTGCCGCCGCGCCTTGTGCCCAATAGGGGCCGATGGGCCGGAACTGGTGCGCGGTATCGCCGTATTTCGGGTCGAGCCATTGCCCGCGCGCCACCATATCGCGCGTCGTCTCGGCGTAGATCACTTCCGTGCGGTCGACGGCCGGCAATCGGATGACGCCGGGGAGATAAACGGCCAGGCAGAGACCGAGCAAGGCGAGACTGGCGCGAACCGGCGAACGGCCGAGCCGGGCCAACGCTTGTGCGCAGCTCGCCGTCAGGCCCATTTGCTTTTGGCTGTGCCCGTCCACGATTGCCTTGGCCCTCTGCTGCTTGACACGCTGCCACGTTCCGGTTGATTGCGCATGTTCAGGTTGGAACGCAAGGGGCAGACGGCAAATGGCGGATAAAAATACCAGCACGGCGGCGCGCGCACGCCTCATCGAGATCGTCAAGGCCCGCTCGTATCAGGTCGGCCCTGAGATGAAGCTGGCGTCGGGAAAAACCTCGACCCACTATTTCAACATGAAGCCAACCATTCTGGACAGCGAAGGCGCGTATCTCATCGCGCAACTCATTCTCGATCAGCTTGACGGCGTCAAAGCCGATCTCGTCGGCGGATTGGAAATGGGCGCGGTGCCGATTGCCTCCAGCGTGACTGCGCTCGCCCACGGGCGCGGCAGGAAATTGAACGCGTTCTTCGTTCGCAAACAAGCCAAGGAGCACGGCACGAAATCGCTGATCGAGGGCTTGGCCCGCGATGAGACGATGGCGGGAAAAACTGTCGTTATCGTCGAGGACGTGACAACCACGGGCGGTTCATCGATCAAAGCCGCAGAAGCGATCCGCGCGGAAGGTGGGATTATCGAAAGGGTGGTCACAATCGTCGACCGGCAGGAGGGCGCGGCTGAAGCTTTCGCAGCCGCTGGGCTTGCGTTGCATCCCCTGCTGACCATGTTGGATTTCAAAACTTAAACACCGCAGCCAACGAGGACTCAGCGCGGGTCGCCAGCGGTGTGCGAATGGCTGCCGATCATTACTTAGCGGTTTTGTCCGGGGGCGGTTTAATTTTGACGCGGTCGCCGTCGACAACGCCGTCAGGGGGGCTCTCAATGACGCGGTCGGTCGCCGCGAGCCCCGTGGCGATTTCCACGGTTTTGCCCAGGTCTCGGGCAATCGTGATCGTTTTCAAGCTGACGATCCCTGTGTCGTTTACAATCGCCAAACGGATGCCGCCCTTGTCGAAAATAATGGCGCTCGCTGGAACACTCAAGACGCCGGCCGGACTCGCGACCTCGATGTGCACATTGACATAAGCACCCGGCATGAGTTCGCCATTCGGATTTTCGACAGCAAGCTGTGTTCGCGTCGTGCCGGATGCAATATCGACCGTTCCTGAGTTGGCTTCGACTTTGGCCGGATAAGGTCTACCCGGCCGCTCGGGCAACGTTACTTGCGCAATAGACCCGGACTTGACCAACTGCGCATAACTTTGCGGCACGTTGACATAGAGCCTCAGCCTGCGCGTATCTGAAACGACGAACAATTCGGAGCCTGAGGCGCTTCCGGAATTGATCAGCGCGCCGACATCGGTGTTGCGAGCTGTCACGACGCCATCGAACGGCGCGACGATCCGCTTATATTCCGACAATGCTTTCAAACGGTCGACGTTGGCATTCGCGGATTTGACCTGGCCTTGCTTGGCGGCGAAGTCGGAGGCTTTTTCATCAGCGGTCTGACGTGAAACGGTCTGCTTGGGAAGAAGCGCCTGGTATCTCTCGTTGGTGACCTTCGCTAGCTCAGCATTGGTTTCGGCGTTTTTTAAATCCGATTGCGCTTGCAAGAGTTGTTGATCGAGGTCTGGCGCCTCGATTTCTGCCAACAGCTCGCCGGCCTTGACGGGCGTGCCGATGTCGGCTTTCCAGCGGGCCAGATAGCCGCTGACGCGCGCGAAAAGTGCGGCGCGCGCATAGGCCTCCAAACGGCCCGGCAGCTCAAGCTTGACGGCGTTAGGCTGCGTCACGGGGGTGTTGACGATAACCGTTGGAATGGCGCGTTCGGTTGCGGTTTGCGTCAGACGCGCATAGGAAACTTGCCGGCTGGCAATGCCTGAAAACGCGATGTAAGCTACGCAGGCGGACGCGAGCAGACCTACGGCAAGCCGGCCCCATAGCCGGGATTTCAGTTTCGCTGGAGCAGCCTTCTCCAAGTCTTGAATCTTAAGCAGCATGTGGATCTCCGGCGACAGGGGAAGGTGCGTTCACGGCCTGCGTGCGGCGATGTACGATGCTGAAAATGACAGGGACTAAAAATAGCGTGGCGGCGGTCGCAAAGATAAGGCCGCCAATGACCGCGCGTCCCAACGGCGCATTCTGCTCGCCGCCTTCGCCAAGGCCGAAGGCCATCGGCGTCATGCCGATAATCATGGCGAGCGCCGTCATGACGACGGGACGGATGCGAACATAACCTGCCTCCAACGCCGCCTGAACGGGATCACCGCTCATGTCGAGGCGTTCGCGCGCGAAGCTGACGACGAGCACGCTATTTGCCGTCGCCACACCCATACACATGATGGCGCCGGTCAGAGCTGGCACCGACAACGTCGTTCCGGTCACGAATAAGATCCACACGATGCCAGCCAACGCAGCTGGCAGAGCGGTCACGATAACCAACGGGTCACCCCAGGACTGAAAATTGACGACGATGAGTAGGTAAATCAGCACAATCGCGCCGGCGAGGCCATACAACATGCCTTGATAGGCGCTTTCCATGGTTTTAACCTGACCGAGCAATACGACGCTCGATCCCTTCGGCAGATCGGCCTTGGAATCGTCGATGGCTTGTTGGACGTCGGCTGCGACGGCGCCGAGATCGCGTCCATCGGGCGTCGCGAAGATCTGCACCATCGATTGAATGTCGTATTGCGAGACCACGGCGTTGCTGACGTTGCGTTCGAATTTGGCGATTGCGCCGAGCACCTGCGGCGACGAAGAGCCGGCCGCATTCACCGGCAAATTCTCGAGCGCACTCATCGTGTCAACCTTGTACTGCGGTGTCTGAATGGCGATGAGATACGAGACGCCGTTGGCTGGGTTCAACCAGAACGTCGGGGCCGACGTAGCCGTGCCGGCCAAGCTCACGCCAATGCTGTTGGCGACGTCACGCTCGGTGATGCCCAGATACTGCGCCCGCGAGCGATCGACACTGACTTTGAAGCCTGGATTTTCGCGCGATTGTTGAATGCGGGCGTCGGCAACGCCGGGAATGAGGCGCACCTTGCGCAAAAGTTTGTCCGCGTAGTCGAAATTTGCCGCGAGGTTTGGTCCGCGAACTTGCAGATCGATCGGCGTCGGCGCCCCAAAGTTGAGAATTTGGCTGACGATATCGGCCGGCAAAAACGAAAATGTCACGCCGGGATAGCGGCGGGGCAGGTCTTCTCGCAGGATATCGATGTACGCGAGAGTGGGCCGGTGGCCCTCTTTCAAAGCGATCTGAACGTCGCCATCCCACGGGCCGATCAATCCGGTGTTGTTGTACGCTAAGTTGATGCCGCTGATGGGCAAGCCGATATTATCGGCCATGGCCGAGAGGTCCTTTTCCGGAATAAGATCGCGGATCGTGTTTTCGATTTCTGCAAATTGACGGGCGCTCTCTTCGACGCGGGTACCAACTTGGCTGCGCACATGCATCAGAATGCGGCCGCCGTCGACAGCCGGAAAGAAGTTCCGGCCGAGGTAAGGTGTCAACAGAAACGACACGCCGATGAAGGCCAGGAATGCCGTCAGGAACGATTTGCGGTAGGCGAGGGCGTCCGCCAACAGCTCCCGGTAGCCCAGCCGCAACCGCTCAAAGGCCCGCTCAAATCCTTGCTGAAACCGGCGAAATGGATTGCGTGGCGGCTGGGCGTGAAGTTCTTCCGCCTCGTGGGCGTGCAATAAGTATTTCGCCATCGTCGGCACGAGCGTGCGCGAAAGGATGAACGATGCGACCATGGCGAAGACCACAGCTTCGGCCATCGGCACGAACAAGAACTTGGCGACGCCTTCCAAGAAAAACATCGGCACGAATACAATGCAGATGCACAACATCGACACAAAAGCCGGCGTCGCAATTTGGTTGGCACCGTCCAGGATCGCCGGCTCGACGTCTTTGCCTTGTTCTAAATGATAGTTGATGTTCTCGATCGTGACTGTGGCTTCATCGACAAGAATACCGACGGCCAACGCCAAGCCGCCGAGTGTCATGATATTCAAAGTTTCGCCGATCGCCGCCAGCGTGGCCACGGACGCGAGCACCGCCAGCGGAATCGAGATGACGATAATCAGGGTCGAGCGCCAACTACCCAGGAACAAGAGGATCATCACACTGGTCAGTGCCGCCGCCAAGACGCCTTCGAAAATAACGTTACTTATGGCGCCACGCACAAACACCGTTTGATCGCCGACGTAATCGACCTTAAGCGCGGGCGGCAGACCGGGCAGAATTTCAGCCATTTTCTCGCGGATACCGGCGATGATCGCGAGCGTAGAAACAGCGCCGTTTTTCAAGACCGACAGCAATACCGAGCGTGCGCCGTTGACGTGCACGATATTGGTTTGCGGCGGGTTGCCGTCGCGGACATGGGCCACGTCCCGAATATAAACGATCGAGCCGTTGACCGCTTTTATCGGTAGATCGCCCAATGACTCGATGTCGCTCGGGGCGTTGTTCAATTGGATCGCGTACTCGAAACTGCCGATTTTTTCGGTCCCAACAGGGTTGGTCAGGTTTTGGGCCGCCAAAGCATTGGCCACGTCTTGGCCGGACAGGCCGCGCGCGTGAAGCGCTTGCGTATCGAGATCGATTTGGATTTGACGGGTCTTGCCGCCAAATGGAAACGGCACCGCCGCGCCCGGCACCGTTACGAGCCGCGTGCGAATGAGGTTTAGCCCGAGATCCGACAGGTTTTGTTCGGTCAAGCCTTCGCCAGAAAGCGCGAGCTGCACTATCGGCACGGTTGCGGCATTGTAGTTCAAGATCAACGGGGCAGTCGCGCCTGGCGGCAGCAATCTCAAGATTGTTTGCGAAATAGCAGTAACCTGGGCGTTCGCGACGCTAATATCGGCGCGAGGTTGAAAGAAAATCTTGATGATGCCGATGCCGGTGAAGGAGTGGGCTTCGATGTGATGAATGTCGTTGACCGTTGTCGTCAGTGTGCGCTCGTAAGGCGTTACGATCCGGCCCGCGACTTCGTCCGGCGGTAAACCTGTGTACTGCCAGACCACGCTGATGACGGGAATTTTGATTTCAGGGAAAATGTCGACGGGCATGCGAAGTGCCGACAATACACCACTGATCAAAATCAGCAGCGCCAGCACGACGAACGTGTAAGGCCGTTGCAATGCGATGCGGACGAGTTCCGACAATGACTGATCTCCAAATTCGGCATAGCGATACGCGAAATTCTGGGTGGCAAAGCAAGCGGCGCGTCACAGCATTATCTCGACGGTAGTCGAAGCAGGCGCCTTCTCGCTCAAGTCTCTCACGAAAGCGTTTATGCGCCGCATTTCCTGGCCGAAAGTCTAGATGCAATGGACGAATGACCGGTAATGAGCGCGATTGCAGCCAGGCCACTTCCGGCGCTTCGATAGCCGCGCAATTCCGTCAGTAAGGCGCTCAATGAATATCTTAAAACTGCCCGCGATGATGACCGAAAGTTTGCGAATCACTACCCCTCGAATATGACAATAAAGTTCGTTTTATACTATATATAGTCTATTTTTTGATCACCAGACACTACATATTGTAGTTAGGAACCTGTTTAGATTTCGGGGCCAGGGTCTTAACTCAAGTCCTGAGTCGCATGCCGCGTCGTGCGCGTTGTACCCCCGCTCATCGGAAACCCTGTGACCTACAACAAGTCCACAATTCTCGTGGCCGGATTTGTGCTCGCTTCCCTCATCCAGGGTTGCGCTGTGCACCCGCAGCCGTTGACGATGGGTGCAATCCAAGAGCGCGCGGAAATCGACCTAACAGACGTCGCTTCAGGCCAAGAACAGGCCGCAGATGCCATCGGACTGTATGAGGCGATGGCGCGGGCAATCAAATACAATCTCGATCTCAAGGTCGAGGAAATGCAGGCCGCGCTGCGGGTCTCGGAACTCGACCTTACGCACTGGGATATGTTGCCCAATCTCGTTGCGAACAGCGGATATGCCGCGCGCAACAACGTCAACGCTTCGAGCAGCGTCGACGTCATGAGCGGTGTTGAAAGTCTTCGGACCTCGACCTCCCAGGAGAGGCGCGTCAACACGGCCGACATCGGCTTCAGCTGGAACGTTTTGGATTTTGGTCTTTCGTATGTGAGGGCCAAACAGGCGGCCGATAAAGTCCTTATCCAAGAAGAAATGCAGCGCAAGGTCGTCCAACGGATCGTCGAAGACGTGCGCACCGCGTATTGGCGCGCCGTCAGTGCCGAACGCTTGATGCGCAAACTTCACGCCCTTGAAACGCGTACGGCCGCGGCGCTCAAAAATACGCGTAAACAATCGACCGATCGCGAAACTTCGCCGATCACGGCGCTGACTTACGAACGCGAACTCGTCGAAGTCAAACGCACCATCCAAGAACTCGAGCGCGATCTCAAAGTTGCCAAGACGCAACTATCCGCCTTGATGAATATTCCGCCCGATCAGGACTTCTCACTCGTTATCCCGGATCGTACCGATAAAACACCAAATCCCGGCATGACCGTGAAGGAGATGGTGACGTTCGCCATGCTCAACAGGCCGGAGCTGCGCGACACGGCTTATCAGCGCCGCATGAACGAAGGCGAAGCAAACGCGGCCCTTCTCGAACTTTTGCCCGGCATACATCTGGATGCCGAACTCAGTTATGACAGCAACGATTTCCTGCTCAACAACAACTGGGCCGGACTTGGTTACAAGGCCAGCTGGAATTTGCTGAAGGTTTTCCGGTATCCGCAAAAGCGCGAACTTGTGAAAATGCAGGATGAGCTTCTGCACCAGCGCGAGCTTGCCCTGACGATGGCCATCATGACCCAGGTTCATGTCAGCAACGTCCGGTATCAGCACATGCGCCGCGAACTCAAGACCGCGGCCGAATATCTTGATGTGCAGCGCCGCTTGATGGGGCAGATGCGGGCCGAGGCGAAGGTGGGCCGCATCAGCGAGCAGACGCTCATTCGCGAAGAAATGAATACGCTGATCGCCGAGGTCAAGCACGACATCGCGTATTCGAGCCTGCAAAACGGCTACGCCAATCTCTACGCCTCAATGGGATTGGATCCTTATCAAGATGCATTGGACTCTAAACTCAGCGTCAAAGATCTGAGCGCTCAGTTGAAACAGATGTGGGTCGAACGAGGTGAATCCCGTGTTAAGGCCAAAATCTCCAGCGCGGAATAGCCGCTGTATCGCCGCAGTCGCCGCCGGTCTTTGCGTAGCTCTCAGCGCCAATTTGGCGTGGGCCACCGATTCCGCAACACCGGTGCGGGGCGTCGTGCGTCCGACTGCGCGGGCCATGATCTCGACCGACCTGCAAGCGCAAGTCTCTGCCACCAAATTCAAAGAAGGCGATCACTTCAAGAAGGGCGACGTTCTTGTTGAATTCAATTGCCGCCGTCATGAGGCCGAGCTGGCCGCAGCCGAAGCTCAGATGCTGGAAATGAAGTTATTGCTCAACAACAATGTCGAGCTCGATAAATACAAGGCCGTGGGACGCACCGACATCGAGGTCTCGCGCGCCCGTTTGCAGAAGGCCGAGGCGGAAGCCAACGGCTTGCGCGCCCGCATTGAACAGTGCCGCGTGGTTGCGCCTTTCGATGGCAGCATTTCGGAACGCAGCATCGAAGCTTACGAAATGCCACAGCCCGGCAAACCGTTTCTCACTGTCATCGAGGATCGCAAACTGGAGATTGAACTCATTGTTCCCTCCGATTGGTTGAAATGGATTAAGGCCGGTACGCCGTTTACCTTTGCCGTCGACGAAACCAAGGGGAGCTATCTTGCGCACGTCACGCGGATCGGTGCCGAGGTTGATGCCATCAGCCAGACTATAAAAGTCATGGGCGTGTTTGAAGACGACGCGGCGCCAGCTGGAATTCTGTCTGGCATGAGCGGCAACGCCGGCTTCACGGAGGCGAAGGGCTGACGCCATGGCCGAGACGAGTAGCAAGGCGGCAATTCCTGAACCAGCCTCTCAACCGGCGCGCGCCACGAGCGCGACGGTTAAGGCTGGTCCCAAGCCAATTCAGAACGAGCGCGAAGCCGCACTCATGATGCTTCTGGCGCTGGAGGCTGAAGCGCGCGAGACCGCGACGAAAAGTGACCTGCGCGTATTGATAGCCAATGAAACGATAAAGCTGACACGCGCGCGTCAAATATTTGTCTTCGAGAAGGACTTGGACGGCTACAAAGTGGTGGCCGTTTCCTCGCTTGCCCGCGTTGATCGCGGCGCGCCTCTGATCCAGTGGATCGAGCAGACCATCCGCCGGCTTGCCTCGGAAAGTGGTCTCCAAGATATTAGGGAATTCGATCTTTGGGCCTATGCCGCGGAGGGCGAAGCATCGGCGCGTTCCTATCCGCTTCGCGAAACCATTTGGACCCCGTTTAAGGACCGCTCGGGCGGTGTAACCGGCGGCATGCTGCTGGCGCGCGAAATCGCTTGGACGGAGCGCGACACACTCATTGCCAAGCGTTTGGCCGGTGCTTACGGCCATGCATTGATGGCGTTGGGGGCGGGCGACCGGAAATTGATGGGCTTGATACCGGGCAAAAGAACCTGGCTGATCGCTACAGGCCTGCTTGCAGCGCTTGCTTTCGTGCCGGTGACGATGACGACATTAGCACCGGCCGAGGTCGTCCCCCTAAAGCCGATGATTGTCGCGTCCGCGCTCGATGGGGTTATCGAAGATATCCCGATCCAGCCTAACACCCTGGTTCAAAAAGGTCAGCTCCTGGTTAAATTCGCCGATACGGTTGTGAAGAACCGGCTTGAAGTCGCCGAACGCGAAGTGGTCGTCGCGGAAGCTCGCCTCAAAACCACGACGCAGGTTGCGTTTGCCGATGCGCGCGGTAAGCACGAGCTGGCGGTCACGCGGGCTGAACTTGCTCTGAAGACAGCCGAGAGAGACTACGCCCGCGAGCTCCTCGCGAAGGCGGAGATCAGGGCCGAAAAAGAAGGATTGGCGGTCTTTTCAAACAAGAACGAATTGATCGGTAAGCCCGTGTCCGTGGGCGAGCGGCTGCTACAGATCGCAGATCCCGAACACATCGAATTTCAACTCGATGTCCCCGTCGCAGACGCCATCATCTTGAGCGAAGGCGCACGGGTGAAAATCTTTCTCGACAGCAATCCGCTGAACGCATTCGAAAGCAAGATCACGCGGACGGAATTTCTGGCGCGCCCCAATGACGGCGTTTCACTGTCATTTCGAGTGACGGCACAGCCCGATTCTCAAGCGGCGGCAATTCCCCGCTTGGGTGCGCGCGGCACCGCGCAGATCTACGGTGCGCGGGTGCCCGTTGGCTTTTATTTGCTGCGCCGGCCCTACACCGTGTTCAGGCAGTGGACGGGGCTATGAGCCAAGCGCCGCAGGAGAAGCCAGCGGAAGCGTTGCCGAAGTTGCGCGAAGAACTCCAAATCATCGCGGGCCGGAATAACAGCCATGCGGAGCGAACCTGGCGCATCTACGATCCCTTGCAGCACCGCTATATCGAGATCGATGAAACAACCTTCACAATCTTATCCCTTTGGCACGATGCCAAGGACGGCCCGTCCTTAATCCGGACATTGAAGGACGAATGCGGCCTCGAACTTGAGGCCAAGGAACTCGTTCGTCTTATTGAATTCGCTTATGCCAACCAGCTTACCAGCGCGCCGCCACGTGGCGATTGGAAGTCGTTAGCCCGGCAATCGGCCAAATCCCGCGAAAGTGTTGGCCAGTGGATGCTGCATAACTACTTGTTCTTTAAGATTCCACTTTTCCGGCCGCAGCGGTTCCTGACCGCAACGCTTGAGCTCGTTGAGCCGCTTTTTCATAAATGGTTCATGGTCTTTTCAGGCCTTATTGGGTTGGCCGGTCTTTATTTGGTCTCCCGACAGTGGGATCAGTTCGCGCATACTTTTCAGCATTTTTTTACGCTTGAAGGCGCTGCAATTTTCGCGGTGGCTCTATTTGCGGTTAAGGGCCTTCATGAACTTGGGCACGCTTACACGGCTGTGCGGCTCGGTTGCCAGGTGCCAGCCATCGGGCTTGCCTTCATGATGATGACGCCCATGCTCTATACAGATGTCACGGACGCGTGGCGCCTCAGATACCGCCGGCAGCGCATGATGATTGACTTCGCAGGCGTTGCTGTCGAGCTAATGGTGGCTTGCTTCGCGACTTTTTTCTGGACGTTTTTACCCCCTGGGATGGGCCGTAGCCTGGCCTTCGTCCTGGCGACGAGCAGTCTGTTCATGAGCCTTGTCGTCAATCTGTCGCCATTCATGCGGTTTGACGGCTACTTCATTCTAAGCGATCTCGTCGGCATCCCGAACTTGCAGCCGCGCGCGTTCGCGGTTGCTCGATGGCGGCTGCGAGAAATCCTGTTCAACCTTGGAGCGCCGTGCCCGGAAGACATGCCGCCCGCCAAGATTTGGGCCCTCGTCGTCTACTCGTGGTGCACGTGGATATACCGGCTTGGGCTGTATTTCGGCATCGCCGTCGTGGTCTACCACTACTTCTTTAAACTGCTCGGAATTGGTCTGTTTATCGTTGAAGTCGGATTTTTTATCCTGCGGCCGTTCTACATTGAAGCCAAAGAATGGAAGAAAATGGCGCCCCAAATCAAGACTTCGCGGAGACTGCCAATAAGTGCCGGTGTGTTGGCCGTCGTCGTCCTTCTTGCAATTATTCCGTGGTCAAAACGAATTAGTATTCCTGTCGTCGTTGAGCCGGGAGAATTGGCGCGTGTTTTCCCGAGGCGTTCCGCCAAAGTCGTCACAGTCAATGCGGCGCAGGGTGAAACGATTCAAGAAAACGGCCTGATTGCGACACTTGCTTCGGACGATCTCGAGCACGACATCAAGGTCACCAATCTCAATATCCAAATGGTGCGCGCGCGCCTTGCGAGATTAACGGCCGATGACAAAGATCGCGAGAATAGGGTCGTTTCGATAGGTGAATTGTCGGCGCATACCGAAAAACTTCGCGGCCTTCTAAGGGAAAAAGCCGAGCTGGACGTTCGCAGCCCCATCGCTGGCCGCATCGTTGAGCTCAATCCCGGGCTGCAATCCGGGCGCTCCATAAATGCCAAGGAAATGCTGGCGCTGGTCAGCGGCGAAGCAAATTTCGTCGGTCGCGGATATGTTGGCGAAAGCGAAATTTGGCGGTTGGGTCCAGGGGCGTCCGGCAAAGTGGTACCGGAAAGTGCCGCGCTAAATTCTTATTCGGCGAAGGTCAGCGAGATATCGCCAAGCGGCGCGGCCACGATCGATATCCCGGATCTCGCTTCTATCTACGGCGGGAAAATTGCCGTTCAACCGGACGCGCAGCACAGATTGATCCCCGTGGACGCTCAATATGCAGTGGTTCTTTCGGTCAGCGGCACGGAATTGAAATCGGATTTACGATTCCGCGGGGTCGCTCTTATCGACGGAACTGCTGAAAGTATTGCAGCAAGCATGTGGCGGCAAGTTATCAAAGTGTTCATTCGCGAAGGCGGAGCTTGAAGGGCCTCGAAATGATGAATGGATTATAAATATCCGGAATTGCAACCTCATTTCTAATATATTATTTGCGACCAGCTGCATTTTGTGCCGATTTTGGAATTGGCGCGCACGAAAATTCACCAATTCATAAGCTTAGTTGGGCAACTTTCTATTGTGAGGAGAGGTGCGCCTTTTGCGTGACCTCGCGTTTTGTTGAGTGGGTAGGCCTGCGTCATGCGTGCGTTATTGTCTGCGTTGGGATTCAAGTTCCGTGTTTCGCCGGCTGATGTTGATCAGCGACATGGCGAGCGCGCGAAAGTGCCCTCGTATCGGGCGTTAGAGCCGAGAATTGCGTTTGACGCCGCGGTGGCCGCGACGGCCGCAGCAACGGTTCAACAACAAGCCGACCAGAATCACGCGCAGGCCGTCGACGCAAGCCACGCCGCCGCAGCGGCTGCGGATTTGCAAAGAATCGCCGTTGTTGTTCCGGAAGCTCCGGTCGTCGTAGATAGCGGGACAGCCGCATCGGCTCCGCTGATCGCTGCAACACCCGCACCGGCGCCCGTGTCGCATGAAATCGTCTTTATCGATAGCAGCGTCGAAGATCGTTCGACTTTGCTCACGGGTATCGATTCAAGTGCCGAAGTTATCGTTCTCGAGGCTAATCACGACGGCGTCGATCAGATTGCCGCGGCGCTTGCTGGCCGCACCGGTATTACGGCAATCCATATTCTTTCGCATGGCTCGGCTGGCGAACTCTACCTGGGCGGCTCCACGCTCGACGCTGAAAGTATGCAAAGCAAATACGCCGATGACCTGACGGTCATTAAGGCGGCGCTGTCCGATAATGCGGACATCTTGGTCTACGGGTGCGATTTTTCGGCTGGCACCAAAGGCCAGCATGCCGCCGACCTGCTCTCGTCGTTGACCGGCGCTGACGTCGCGGCATCGACAGACGCAACGGGTGCTGCCGATCTCGGCGGCAACTGGGATCTCGAAACCCATGTGGGCTCGATCGAGGCGCACTCGTTTGCCATCGTCAACTGGGAACATCTGATGGCGCCGATCGCCATCACTCAGGTCAACGGCACCACGACGACCGCAACCACGCTCGGGAACAATATCGCGGGCCAGGGGGTGACGCTTGTCAGCGCTGTTTATAGCGGCGGCAATAGCCAGGCTGGCACATTCACCAGCGCCACGGGCTATACTCCGAATTGGCTCGGCTATGATGCTGGCGTCGTCTTGTCAACCGGCAACGTGACAGACGTTATCGGCGCAAATACCGCAGCGAACACTGGGGCGAACTTGAATGGCGCGGGCGACACCGATTTTTCGCAGATCGCTGGTGGCCTAGCCTCTCATGACGCCGCCTCGTTGACGATGACCTTTGTGCCCACGACCAGTAAAGTGACGCTGCAATTCACGTTTGGTTCGGAAGAATACAACGAATACGTCTTTGCGAACTTTAACGACGCGGTCGGCGTCTGGGTTAATGGCCAGCACGTCTCGCTAACGCCCAGCGGTCAAGCTGTTGCGATCGACAACATCAACCAGGCAGGTTCATTCAATCCTGCCAACGGCATTCAGTCGCGCGACAGCAATCCAGGCAATGGCGTTTTTGATTCCGCCAACCCGTCGTTGTTCATCAGCAATGCTCCGAATTCCGGGGCCTTTAACGTCGCGATGGATGGATTTACCGTCACGCTAACGCTCGTTGCGAATGTCAATATCGGTGTGAATAACACGATCAAGCTCGGCGTCTCGGACATCGGCGACGGCGCTTACGATTCATGGCTCTTTGTTCGCAAGGGTAGTCTCGAAGGTTCAACCATCGCCAATACGGATTTCGCGGCGACAGCGACCAACGCGCCGGTTACGATCGATGTGTTGGCAAACGACACCGATGCCCAAAACGATCCGCTGACAATCACAAACGTTACGGATAAGCCGATTGCGGCGGGCGGCGCCGCCGTTACGCTCGCAACCGGCGCGACCGTTTCATTGACGCTGGCAGGCAAGCTCGTCTACACGCCTGCAGTTGGACAGTCGGGCAACGACACCTTTACCTACACAATCTCGGACGGAACGGGTGCAACCGCCGTCGGCTTCGTCTCCGTCGATATAGGTGCGAATACTCCGCCTGTTATCGACCTCAACGACAACGGTGCAACGGCTGCTCGCGATAATACAGTCTCGTTTACGGAAGGCGGGCCCGCTGTTAAGGTCACAGCGCCGACTGCTGCGATCATCGACCCCAACAATCTCAGCTACGCGTCGTTGAATATTGCCCTCGGCGGGTTTGTAGCTCCAGGCGCCGAAAAACTGACCATTGGCGGCACGACGTTTTCATACGGCACGGCTCAGACCGCTGCGGTTACTGTCGGCGCCGTAACGTTTTCCATTGCTTATGACGGCGCCAATACCATTGCGATTACCGATGCTGTCACCGGCGTTCGGATGCCGGATGCGGCATTGGAAGGTTTGATTCAAGGCATCACCTATCAGCAAACCGGCACGGTCGTCAGTGGAGACCGGACATTGAGCTTTGTCGTCAATGACGGCGTGGCGAATAGTAACACGGCCGTTGCAACTGTTGGCGTGCCTTCGCTTACGCCGCTCGTTGACCTCAATTCAACGCCGTCGGTCGGCACTTCGTCGGCGACGACCACATCGAATATCGTGATCTCTGGCGATTTCGGGACAACCGTTTTAGCCACGCCGCCTGGACCCTGGGTGGAAGGCGCCACAGCCGCTGCTGGCGCCGTGGTGCGTAACGGCATAGACGGCCGCTGGGATTGGACGACGTCACCGGCAGGAACAGCAACACTCACGCAGGCCATCACCGTTCCAGCGCCGACGACCGCAATTACCAATCCCGGCAATACGTCGACAATGGCGACAACAGCCGACGCCATCACCGGTATCTCGTTCGGTCTCGCCTGGCAAAATGCCGATAACGCGCTCAACAACTCTTTGACGGTCTCGTATAATGGCGTGACGTATGCAACGTTCACGACAACGACCAACGGCGGCGCCAACGCAGCAGGCCTAACCGGAACCTGGACCTATCAGAACGGAGCCACCGGGCCTGCGACGACAACATCGGTAGCGGATGAAGTGACAGGCGCTCTCTCGACCGTCACGATCGCCTTGGCTACGGGCATCACCGCTTCGGGCAATCTCGTATTCACCTATAACAATGGTCCATCAGGCGCGGGCTCCGACGACATCGCCATCGATAATGTCGTCGTCACGAGCACCCGGGTCACAACCACGACGGTGACAACGTTTGACGCATCCGGCAACGATTGGACAGCCACGTACACCGAAAACGGCGCGGCCGTCGCGATTGCCGACACCGACGCTTCCGTGTTCGACGTCGATAGCGCCAACATGGCATCTGCGTCGATTTCGCTCACAAATCCCAAACCCTCCGATCAATTCGTTATCGGCGGAACGCCGGTAGCGGTTGGTGCGTCCGGCACGATCAATGGCTTGAACTACGCGGTGAGCAGCGCGTCTGGACAGACCATCATTACGTTGACGGGCACGGCTACCAAAGCTGTGTACGCCGCAACTCTCAATCAGATCGCATTCCGCAATACGTCGGACAATCCCGACACGACGGCGCGTGTGATCAACGTCACCGTGAGCGATGGAACGCACACGTCGAACACCGCAGTTGCGACCATTGCAGTTGTTGCGGTCAATGACCCTGCGGTGATCACGGGCGCTTCGACCGGTTCTGTTGTTGAAGCCAGCGGCGTCGCCAATGGCACACCCGGCACGCCAACCGCGACCGGCGATCTGCTTGCAACCGACGTCGATAACGCGCTCGATACTTGGCAAGCTGTCGCAACCGCGACGGCGACCACGGGCAACCTCGGCACCTATACCGTGACGGCGGCTGGCGTGTGGACCTTCACGGTCGACAATACGAATGCGACGGTCCAGGCTTTGAAGCCGGGCCAATCGGTCACCGACACCTTCACGGTGCTGACGCAAGACGGCACCAGCCAGGTTGTCACCATCACCGTCAACGGTGCCAACGATGCGGCCGTCGTGGCGGTACCGCTTGCGGATCAATCGATCAACGAGGACAGCCCGTTCAGTTATACAGTGGCAGCTGGATCGTTCACGGATGTGGATTCGAGCCTGACCTACACGGCGAGCTTGGCGAGCGGCGCGGCCTTGCCGGCGTGGCTGTCGTTCAACGCCGCGACGCAGACCTTCTCGGGCACCCCGCCCGCCAACTTCAACGGCGCGCTGTCGTTGAAGGTCACGGCTTCGGACGGCACACTGACGGCGTCGGATACCTTCGTGCTGACCATCGTCCCCGTCAACGACGCGCCAACCGGCGCCAACAAGACGGTGACGGTTGCGGAAGATAATACCTATACCTTCTCTGGCGCCGACTTCGGCTTCTCGGACGCGGCGGATGCGCCGTCTGCGAACACGCTCTCGGCCGTCATCGTCACGACGGTACCGGCGAACGGCGTGCTGGCGCTTGGCGGCGTTCCCGTCACCGCCGGTCAGTCGATCGCGGCGGCGAGCCTCGGCTTGCTGACCTGGACCCCGGCGGCGAACGCCAACGGCACCGGCCTCGCCAGCTTTACCTTCCAAGTCGTCGATAACGGCGGCACGCTGAACGGCGGCATCGATACCGATCCGGTGGCGAACACACTGACCTTCAACGTCACGGCCGTGAACGACGCGCCCGTCGCGATCAACGACAGCAACAGCGGCGGCGATCACACGGTTCTCGCCGGCAACGTCATCCTCGGCACC
>JANLYX010000024.1:0-28574 GCA_031365865.1 Hyphomicrobium sp.
GATCGTCTCCACCGTCACCATCCCCCGCCGAGCTCCCGTGCAAACGCGCACCGGAGGCCATCTTCAAGCTCACGAGGGTGGGGTCAATTTTGAACGCCGATTCCAACCCTCAGGGGGTCAAAATTGCATGCCGGTTCACAACTTGCCTGCCTTCGGCAGGACGTGCCTCGAGCAGTTGATCGGCCGCGTCATCACCAATTCGGGCACCGCCAACGGCACGACCCCGGATCAATTCCGCTCACGCGGTGAGCGGGTCCGGGGCAGGCTCTACTTCGTCCACGACCTGTGGGGCAATGTCATCGCCGAGCTGAACTCGACCAGCGCGACAGTGCGCGAGTACATCTACCTGGGAAGCGGAAATCTCACCGACCATGGGGTCACGCACGCAAGTGGACATTCCGGTCGCCGTCATCGATGCCGTCAACACCGCGAGCCCACACTCGCGTACGACTCGGATCTAGGGCGCTCACACCCACTGGGATTGTGCGGGGCAGCCACAAGACTGCATCAAGTAGGATCGCCCCAGGTCTCGCCGTTCCGGGGTACATGACGGGGCACACGAAGGCAGAGGTATTATTTAAACCTCATCGCCGTATTTCATTAACTTATTGTTTTTATTAAGAAAAATGGTGCCGCTTAGGTGACTCGAACACCTGACCCCGTCATTACGAATGACGTGCTCTACCGGCTGAGCTAAAGCGGCGAAATCCGGTGCGGCAAAAGTAGCCGCAGGCCGGGAGGGATAGCCGTTGCGCCCGTCAATAGCAAGCCTCAACGGTGCTCAGTCCATGCGGGTTCGAGGCGCGATGTTTGTGATTCTACTGACGGTCCTGCCGGCCTGGGAGGGTCCGCAACGCCATTCCGCCGCTCGATTGGCGCTGTTCGTTGAGCGCCGCTAGGGCTCCGTCTTATTTCAAACTGACCTCGGAAATCCCAGGTTTTAAATTCCCCCAAGCAAGAATACCGTCATCCGTCTTTCTCATCATGGCGGGGGCGCCGTTAATCGTCACGCTGACTGCGGTCGCCTTGTTTGAAGGCCGTGCCGGTACGAAGAACGTCGCGCCGTCGATTTTATGGCCTGGGTTATAAACTTTGAATCCGCCGTCAGATTGCGCAATCTCGAGAGACCGCATGGCGACAGCATAGTCCGCCCATTTGGCAAGGCCTGAGATGTTCAAGTTGCCGGCTTGGCGTTGATTTTCGAACTTGTCCAGTAGGGCTTGCGCCCACGGCTTCCATGTGACGAGGCGCTTGCCGCTGGCGTCGATCGCGTAATCCAAGAACGCGATCGACAAATAGCTGTGGGTAATGACCAGCGCTCGGTCGCGCATCATTTTCTCGAGGCCGTTTTCGGCCATCTCTCGAAAAGAAACGTGCTTCAACGTATTAAATATGCGAATGGATGCTGACTCTGGTGCGGATTTATTGACGACATCGGCTTCGAACAGAACCGGTCCCGGCCAATTGTCTCGCACCATATTCAAGTCGCCGTCCTGGCTCGGATACCGGTACATATCGCCGCCCGCCCACGCATATTTCATGTCATGCTGACGAAGTGATTTCAGGATGTAGAATTGAATACTATCTGGATTCCAACCGCTGCGCATAATCATGGCTTCGTTCATCCCATGATCGATCCAAACTTTGAGATCAAGATGGGCGCTCCGCGAAAGAGCCTCCTCGCTTTCGGCGCCGGAATAATTTCGGGTTCCGGCCGTATGAACACCTATTTCGACACCGGGAGCCTCTCCATGGATTCGATCCACCAGCGTCCGGAAGTCCGGCGTGCCCAAGTAGGAATATTGCGTAAAAGGGATTGATTGATCTGAAAACGTTCCAGAGTCCACGTCGAAGATTTTTGTCGTCAGCGGGTAGGGCTCGCCGCGTAAAAATAAGGACTTCGTGTGCGGAAATTTACGGTCAACAAGTCCACGGCCGAGATTTTGGCCCTCCTGCGTTTTACCAAAGTTCAGAAGTGTTTCGGTTTCAAGATCGTGATAATCCGCATGGTCGGTCAAAATTAATGTGGCCAAGGCCCCGCCGGGATGCCACGACGGAATGAGGGCTGGACCGTTTCGTGTAATCGAAAACGTTACGCTCTTTCGCCGGTCGAACTCGCGCTCTCCTAGATTTTTATTGGTACGCGTGTATTCGCCTGCTGCAGGCCCTGCGAATTTCTCTGGTGTCGTGGGCAGCAGCCGTCCTTCGCCAAACAGGGTGTGCTCTGCCAAGTGATAATCAAAAGCATCAAGGTGAACCGTTGAGGTCTGCTTATCCAGCCGCACGGCAACGAGATCGCAGGTACCCAGAGTCAAATCCAGTGTATCTTCGCTTCCAGCTTCAACAGCCATCCAAGATTTTGGTGCGAAAGATCCCGCGACATAGGACCGGCTGCTCGTAATGTCGACGTACTGCTGGTTGCGCGTCAGTACCTCAAGCTGTTTAATGCCCGCAAGCTCGAGCGAAATACCTGAACTGAAAATCGGTCTGCCGCCACTCGGTGCTTCTTGCCGCGAGATCTTAGCGCACGAGCCGTGCCCCTCAGGCGTCGCAAACATTTCCACGGGGAGTGCCATTCGGCGCGTGCGATATCCCTTGACCGTAGCGCTAAGTATTCTTTTAATTGCCTCGTCCGCCCTATTCACAAGAATTAGAAACGCGCTTTTTGCTCCAGGAGGGACGGCAATAAAGGGGAATCTATCCTCAATCTTCGTGGCGTTGAGACCGGCGCTTGCCGGCCATGAGAACAACATGGTTTGGCCGAGGGCCGGCTCGAATGCTACACTCCGAGACCATCCGACAGAGAGCCCTAGGAATGCGGATCCTTTTAACTGCAAATCGATACCGATCGCGGCCAAACCGGCGACTGTGAATGGTCCCAGAATTGGGAATCCGGTCCAATTTCCAGCAACTATTTTCAGTATGTCTGGTCCCTCAACCGATGTCAGTGTGAAGGCATCGTCCAGATATTCGACGAAACCGCCGACGCTGCGTACCGTGCTCTGTGATTGTGAGGTGACGCGCCGTGTGAATAGCGGCGATGGCGCTTCGATCAGGCGCCAGGTTAGGGCTGATCCGCCAGCTACAGCTAATCCGCTGAGCATGGCGTCGCGCCGAGACATCGCCATCAATGGCCTCCAAACGCATTAGGCAATAGCTTTTTATGTTACCCAAGTAGGACGCTGGTACGCTTCTCTGACTTCATTTGGAGCAATCGGATGCCGCAGTGAACGTGATCTCCGGCGTTAGAGCGCCCGGCACGGTCGGCACAAGTTGTATGACGGGCGTATAATCCTTCCGGTGCCGGCGGAGATAATTATATTCGAATGGCAGGCTATCATCGGTCCCCAGCATCCAATCATAGCGTGGAATAAAGGTACTACGAACCAATCGGCTATACTTGACCGTTGAGGGTACGCATTTTTTGCCTTCCAGCGGCGTGCTTAAGTCTTCAAACCGTTTTGCATTCAACAACCGAAGCACGAATTCTTCAACCTTAACGTCCTGCCCGTTCTTGTATTCAGGCACCTTGTGGTCGTGAAAGAAAATCCAGCTGCTTCCCTCTAAAACGTAGCCGTCCTCGAAGGCTTCGAGACCCAGCCGCGCCAGCGACACGTAAGCTTCCATCGCCAAATAACCGTTGGGATTGAGCAGGCCCTTAACGCGCCGCATCAGATCCAGAGAGTACATATTCGAGACGCCGGACGAGCCGAGCTGCGTTATCCCGATTTCGATCAAGTCGTATTTGTCGCCTTTGGCAATAGCCTGCTGCAAAAAGCGCCGGCCATCCGTGATGTGAAACGAAACCTTGGGGTGGCCAACCGTCTGCCCAATCAGCGGGTGAGAATACTTTTTGTAAGCTTCGACGACTTCCGGAACAAGTTCTACCATGTCGACATGCTCGACGGTTTGGACTTCCTTGATGACGAACGGAAACTCGCCGGACCCCATGCCGACCTGCAGGATCTTTTTTGGCCGGAACAGAGGATCGATCGCAAAAACGTTGCCCAAGGCATAGTATTTGTAGAAGACCGCAGCTTCGTGTGCGAGTGCTGCCGCCGCGCCGGAATTGGCAGGCCGGACTTCGAACCGGTACGGCAAAACCTTGTTCCAATAAATGCTGGTCACGCTGGAGCGGCCCTCCAGGATATCGATTGGTTTTACGGTGCCGAAAGTCTTGGTGAAGTCGCGGCTCTTTGAGAAGGCCTGTCCAAAATAATTGCCGGGGATCAACAGCATGCTGCCAGCCACCACGGCCAATGCCGGCGCGATGGCGTTGCGGCCGCCGAAGGAGGCGCCGGGTTTCCAGATCGCCAATGCGCTCCCGATAGCTCGCAGCGTTTCGCGCCAGCCGCCAGCAACCGGCAGTCGAAAGTTTACACCGGCTTCCGAGTGACCGAGAGACACCAGCAGAACGCCGGCCGCGATCGCAGCGATCAGCACAAAGACGCTGGCGATGGCGCCGATCCATTCGAACAGGAATACGCCAACGAAGAATGCCCCGAAGATGTTGCCCATCGTCGACGCTGCCAAGACCATCCCAAACGATCGTCCGGCCGATTTGATGTCCGGCAGTACCGCTTTGGCCATGACCGGAAGGAAGGCGGAGGCGAAAAAAGTCGGCGACATAAAAACAAGCGCGAGCGGGAACGCCGTCAGCAACATGAAGCCGTAGTGCCATTTACCGAAAGGCGAGCTAAGATTATCGAGAAAAGAATAGGGAATATTCAGCACCACAATAAACATGGCTGCTGTGCCAGCCAGAATGCAGAGCAATAGGCGCGGGTATTCGGACGGTTGCACGCTGTCGACCCAGCGGCCGCCGAACGATTGGCCAAGTGCCATCAGGAACAGATAGCTGGCAATACCGATCGGGAAAATGTAGGAAATAGGGCTCAGGTAGTTGATGAAAAGCCGAAAGACCACGATTTGGATGGCCAGATTTGCAGCGCCAAAAAGGAATGACGCTAAATACGTCCACGCCACGGAACGCGATGGCTCGGACGGGTCATTCGAAGCCTCAGTTGTTTCCGGCGTCAAGGCATCGGTCAGGCCAGGTGTGTCTGCCGCGAGAACACTGTCAGGCTTAAGCGCGAGCGTGAGGAATACACCGCCGATCAGGAAATTAATGGCGACCGCGAACAACGTCGTATCGAACAGCCCGAACAGCTCGATTAGAAACAGCGAGCAAAGGGCGCCGAAAGCAGCGCCAACAATATTGGCCCCATAATAGCGGCCGATGGTTGTGCCGAAGTTTGCAGTCCGGTCTCTTAAAAGATGAATCAGCATTGGCGTGGTCATGCCCATCAAGATGATGGGGCCGACAAGGAAGATGCAGTTGACCGCAAAGTCACGGGTAATGCCGGTCGTGCCGCCCCGCGCGTTCCAATCGTTCAACCAGCGCAATGCATCGTTTGAGAAAATGCCGAAGACGCCGACTGCAAACTCGAGCGCGGCATAGGCAATCATCACCGTGCGGTTCGGCAAGGTGGTGACAAGACCACCTGCGAACGAACCAATCCCCAGACCCATCATGAAGATGGTCACGATAAAGACGATGGCAATATGATCCACGCCAATCGCCTGCGTCAGCACGCGTTGCCATACGACTTGGTAAATCAGAGCGCCGGCACCGGAAAGGAAGAACAAGAACGTTATGAGGCGAATGTACTGGTCTTTGGTGCTCATGGTTTCCTGTTCGGTCTTTAAGAGAGCCAGACAACGAGCAGGGTAATCGCCGCGGACAAGGAGAACCCGATCGTGTCCGAGCGATTGTGAGGGAACGGAAACGTCCCCTGGCTAATCAAAATGACAATCTTGGGAATCCAAATCCAGAACAACAATCCCAACACCGTGGCAATCCACGCACCGCCGTAGCGCAGATAACTTCCCGAAGATAGGCTAGCATCTCCAAGCCGGATAGCGAAGATCAGCGTGCCCAATACCGCAGCGATCGCGCAACTATAGATGGCGAACCGTCGGATGGGCATCGATCGAGTATCCTGTTCGTGCTTAGTTCGACTCACGTTTTATCGGCGCTTGCGCACAACAGGGCGTCGGTATGGGGAATCCGGCGGCTTGTCAATTCAAGATGCGCGATCATGGCCAATGCTGTGGACCATGCGGGACAAGAGCATTTTGAGGCTTTTCGTTTTGAAGTGTTTATGATCGAACGCGCGGCTATCGGAGTTCGCAAGGGCTGTGTCGTTGCTCCGGCGACGATTGCATAACGTTAGCCGCAGGCCGATATGACCGGCCCAACATCTGGTGGCGGAACCGGCCCGCAATTCGGGTGCCGCCTCACCGCGCCAAACTACGTTTGGAGGGTAAGGTTTTGGAGACATCGGCTTCGTCGGGTCCAGGATCATCGGGGGCGCGCGGCGGTACGAAAATTTTTGCCTCCGATTTTACCGGCAGGGATTTTTGTGGCTGAGAAACGGGAAGGTGGGAATTCGGCTTTGCCGCTTCGGCTGTCTTGGGAACAGAAGGCGATTTCACAATCGTCACTTCGGTAGAAGCGCCAGGGTCTAAGTCGTCGATCGAGGCCGGTGCGCCGGCGCGGGCATGATCATCCACGCGAGATGGGCGGTCGTGTGGAGTTGGTTCAGGCTTTGGTGAAGCGGCCGTAGCCGGCACCAATTTTGCCGGTTCAGGTCTGATGGTCACCGCTTCGGCATCAACAGCATCAGCGTGACGATGACCGCTGTGTGCGGCGCTGCCAGTTACAGGCGCAGGCGCATTTTGGGGAGATAAGCCGGACGCGCTAATCGCCAGCAGCTCTTCCAATTTTTCCGCGACTAGGTCTGGACCTGTCTTATCAAGCGTTTCGACAGGCACACGCCACTGGAAGGCGTCGAGCGCGCCGGTAACCGGAGACACTGCCTCCCAACGGTCGGAAATCACACCGTCCGCCGTCCAAGCCGGATCTCGGGCCGCATGCACGGCGCGGGCCAACCATTCGCGGACCCGGCCCATATCGCCTTTGTCGCCGGCTTCGATGCGCGCCATCAAAGTTGCAACGCGCTGCGTCAGCCGGTTGACCAAGAGCGGTTCAAGCGCGTGGCGGGCGTCGCCGAACAGCCTAGCCTCAATGGCGGTGGTCGCGACCGCGATCGGGCTCTCGATCGAATGGGGATTGAGGGCGGCCAATTGCTGGATGCGGTCAAGACGGTCGCTCGGACTATCGCCGATGCGCGCATAGGCATAAGCGGTTGCGAGCTCGGGATGCGGAGCCTTGGCCCAGGTCTTTTGCAGCACCCTGGCAGCCTTGCCCGTACTGCCGCGAGACGCCAGGATGCGGCCCGCAATCGCTGCGGCGGGAACGAGGTCGGGCGCAAGATTGTGGGCTTCGAGCGCGAGGGTGAGCGCCTTATCCGTATCGCTCTCTTCCTTGTCTTGGGCTTGAGCGGCCAGGAGCACGGCGCGGCGGCGATCGGCGGGCGTTTTTTCGAAATGGCCGTTTTTCTTGGCGAGGTTCAAGGTTTCTAGTGCGCCCGGCCAATCCTTATTCTTGCACTGGAGATCGAACAACGCGTCCGTCGACCAGCCGAGTTTGGGATTGGATTTAACCGCCCGCTGGGCGAACTGGGTCGCGGCTTCGCCAGCGCCCTCGCGTTCGGCTTCCAGGAACAATCCGCGCAGGCCGAGTTGTTCGGTGTCGGGAGCGCCGAGCATGGATTCAAAAATCCGCCGGGCAGTCGCTCGATCACCGGAGAGTTGTGCGGCTTGAGCGCGCAACAGATGCGTCAGCGGTTCGTGCGGTAGTGTCTTGCGGGCTTGCAGTGCGTAGCGCGTGGCCAGTGCCCGGTCGCCGGCGCCAACCGCGATCATCCCGCTCGACAAAGCTTCAAGACCCAGCTTTTGGCGGCGCTTGACGATGCGCTCGCCAAACCGCGCTGGGCTATTCCAGATGGTGCGTGCGATCGACCATAAAAAGATCATACCGGTGACGATAGCGGCCAGCATGATGGTCGCCCGAAACACGCTGGTCTCCAGGTCCAGTCCTTGCCACACGATGTGCAAGGTTCCCGGCCGGTCAGCGAGCCAAGCCAGACCGGTCGCGAGAAGCGCGAGGCTTACGAGATAAATGACGAGACGCACCATGACGCGTTCCTTGACTTCTTGTTGTCAGGTTATTGGACGGATTTTGGTGCGGCCGTTGGCGCCGCACTGAGAGATGTTTTCAACTGCCCTTCTAGCGTAGCAACGGCGGCGTCGACGTTGTGCCGGGCGGCGACTTTTTCAAGGAACGGCGTCGCGGCGGCCTTTGCTTTATCAGGCAACGCTTTGGACTGCTCTAACAGATCGCCCAGTTCGCCGTCCTTGAGCGCCGCTTCCATGCGGCCGACGATGGCTTCCGTGCTCTTGTCGTCCGGGTTGTGACTGACTTTGCGGACGCGCACGACGGACTTGGCACCGGCGATCAGGCGGCCGACAACGGAGCCGTCGCCAGCGTCTGCCTCGGCGTCGACCGCGGCGTTAGCGGCGGCCCGGAACTCACGTGTCAGGTCGGGGAGCGTCGGCACGCCCTG
The DNA here is from genome assembly GCA_031365865.1 of Hyphomicrobium sp. Taxonomy (GTDB): domain Bacteria; phylum Pseudomonadota; class Alphaproteobacteria; order Rhizobiales; family Hyphomicrobiaceae; genus Hyphomicrobium_B. The sequence goes on from JANLYX010000024.1 coordinate 8,532, forward strand.
CTCCTTGAACTTGATCAAAGCCGAAAGATCGACCTTGTTACCGGCGGCTTTTTGAACCTCGGCAAGCTCGCTATCATACTTTTGACCGCGATCGAGAACCCGCTTCAGATTTTGAAGTTCGAGAGAGAGGACGATGCGCTCGGCATTCGTGCGCCGGTCTTCTTCAGCCTTGAGAACCGTCTGCACGGTCTGTTCGATGCTGGCTAACTTCTGGGTCACCGGCGCGACCGCCAAGGCCACGTCTTGAGGCTTTGCCGTTGCGCCCCTCAAGGTCTCGAGCGCGGCTTTGAGGGTGGCATTTTCCTCTTGGGCAATTTTCAGATTTTCAGACAACTTATCGCTCTCGGTCTTCATCGCGATTAGCCGCTCGGTCAAACGAACCGTGTCGGTCTTCATCGCAGCGAGATCTTGATCAATACGCTGTGTACCCGATTTTGCGGCTTCAGAAGAGGCTGAGACGCTGGCGATCCGGGCGTCGACATCATCGGTCACGCTTTTTCTCAAAGACGTCAGCTGTGTTGAGAGCGAGGTTTCTAAGTCTGAAACCTTGCCGGTTAGAGCTGCCAGCTGAGCCACGCGTCCGGCATTGGGGTCGTTTGCGCCGGTTTCCGCCAAAGCCTTCATTTTCTCTTCAAGCGCGGATAAGCGCAGCAATTGCTCGGTCGCGCCGGTGTCCTTTGCCGATGAGGCGAGCGCGGCTTTGGTTTCGGCAACGAGACGCGCCTGTGCTTCCTTCAACGCCGGGATTATGTTGACCGATTTTTCCAATGCGACGACGCGCTCCTCGGCGGCGTGAAGTTTGTCGGTTAGCTGCGCACTGACGTCTTTGAACTCGAAGCTGACATTTTTCTTCTCAATCTGAGCGAGACGCTTTTCGATGGCCGCTGCACCGTCGGCTAGCTGGGTGGACAGTCCTGGCATGCCTAAGCGCGGCAACGCATAAGCCCCTGCTGCCACCGCGAGAACACCGCCTACGATGCTGGCGGCGAGGTGGGTGAAAAATCCGCCGCGTTTTTTCACGATCACGGTCGCCGTCTCTCTGCTTTGGGATGCGGCGCTACGTGGCGTGCTGCTAGCGCCCTGACCAGATCCGCTAGCTGATGGCGTGGCCGCGTCCGCCTTCGCAGGTTGAGCGGCGCTTTCAGTCTTGCCGGCCGGGTTGCCCTCGGGCCGCGACGATTGCGCTGTGGCGGACTCTTTATTCGGCATGTTGATTTTCGCTGATTGCTCGGTGGCGCGGGTTCCATATGTGGCTGCAGCCGCAGGGCGCGGTGTGCTTGCCGGCGCAGACATGCCTTGTGCGACAGTGTCAATTGTTGATTTTCCGGCTGGTTCAACTGGAGCCTTGCCGCTTGACGATGGCGCTTTGTCACCGAGCGAGGTCACCTTGATTTCAGTCGCCTTCAAATCAAGCGTGGCATACGGGCGCCTGACGGGCGAGGTATCGCCGGCCCGCTCATTGTCCTTCGAAGGTGAGTCTTTTGAAGATAGATTTTTGCTGTCGGTCATTCGGGGATACGCCTCCAAACAAATTATGTATCGTCCGGTCAAGGATGATATGCCGGTTTGTCCCATCGGCGAGCCTAGCCCTGCCGGGATGTCTGGTCTCCCGCTCTTCTACTCTGTCCTGCGGTCTGCCGCTAGCCGACGAATAAGACCAACAATTTCCTCACTTGACGGGTGAGCCGCGATTTCGACCATCACAGCCGGGCCGGGCTGCAACGCCTCTGCTACCGCCTGGGAAAGGCAGACATGTGTCAAATTTTGAGTTATTTTGCTTGGGCCCAGTGCTCCCGCGACTTGGCTCCAGATCCGGGCGGTTCGCGGCGACATCAAAATGACAGCGTCGATTTGGCCGGCCTGCAGTTCGGCCCGCACGGCATCGGGAATTTGACCAGCCGGGATCGTCCGGTATGCGGGCACCAAATCAAGGTTTATGGCGTGAGCCGCCAATTCTGTTTTCAAGTCGAACGCGAGCTGATCGCCGGCGAGATGGACGAGGGGGCGGCCGCCAAATTCGTGCTTGGAGTCCGAGATCAAGCCCCCGAGAGCAGTGGCCGTTCCCGCTCCCGTGCGGACATCGGTGAAGCCGATTTCGCGTGCCAACGCAGCCGTTGCCGCGCCGACAGCGAATAGGGGTATCGAGTGCGCGGTCTTCAATGCATCGGACCGGGCAAGTGCGCGAAGGCCATTACGGCTGGTGGCGACGAGTGCGGCTGAGCCAAGCAGGCGGGTGGCGGGGATAACTTCGAACTGGATTTCGATAAGTGGCGCCATGCTGACTGTCAGCCCAAGCGCTTCGAACTCCATGCGCTGGCCCTCGCAATCGGCCTCAGGACGCGTGACCAGAACGTGCATCAGGCCGTCGACCGCGATAATATCCGGGTGTCGGATTTGCCAAGGATTTCATCAGCCGCGTGGACGCCAAGTTTTATGGCTTCGGTCGTGGCGCCACGCCGTTCGACGGCATACGAGACCGCGCCGTCGGGCGACAGGACTTGGCCGCGGAAATGTACCGAGCCGTTGCTAACTTCCGCATGTCCCGCGATCGGTGTGCGGCACGAACCCTCAAGGCGCGCTAGAAATGCCCGCTCAGCCGAAACAGCAATGGCGGTCGGCTTATCGTTGAGCGGGGCGACAATGGAGGCCGTCGCGGCGTCTCGCGCCCGGATCTCTATGGCGATGGCCCCTTGTGCGACAGCGGGCAGCATCTGGGCGGTGTCGATGGCGGAGGTGATGCGGTCATGCAGCGCCAGGCGCTTTAGGCCTGCGACCGCCAAGAACGTCGCGTCTGCAACGCCTTCCTGCAATTTTCTCAAACGTGTCTGGACGTTGCCACGAAATCCAACGACGCTGAGATCGGGACGTAAGAACAGCAGTTGCGCCCGCCGCCGCAACGACGACGTGCCGACCACGGCTCCGCGTGGCAGCTCATCAAGATTTGCAAATTTAAGCGAGATGAAAGCGTCGCGGACATCTTCACGCTCGAGGACAGCGCCAATCATCAGGCCATCAGGTAGTTCGGTCTGCATGTCCTTCATGGAATGCACCGCCAAATCGATCTCGTTCGACAGCAACGCGTCTTCGATCTCTTTGGTAAACAGGCCTTTTCCACCAATGTCGGCGAGTGGCCGGTCGAGAATCTGGTCGCCCGATGTTTTGATGACATGGATGTGGATTTGGTCTGGCGGCAAGGTATGGGCGCGGGCTAGCCGATCACGCACTTCATGCGCTTGAGCGAGGGCCAAAGGCGAACCCCGGGTGCCGATCCGGATCGTGGCAGCTTGCAAAGTACTTTCTCCAAGTGCTAGGGCGGCAAGGCGAGGCCGCTATTAAGGCTCGAATACACGGGAAAGGCAAATCCGGCGCGTGACCCGGTCGATTAAGATGAATGCACCGCCAACTTCAGCCGAAAGCCCAGCTCTCAAAGCGCCGGTTGCCGGTCGCTTGATCGTACTCGGTATCGAGACCAGCTGCGATGAAACAGCGGCGGCCGTTGTCGAGCGTTTGCCAAATGGTAGCGGCCGGATACTCGCCAATATCGTGCGCTCTCAGTTCGATGCCCACAAGCTTTACGGCGGCGTGGTACCCGAAATTGCCGCCCGCGCCCACACAGAGTGCCTCGACACGATTATCAATGCCGCCATGAAAGACGCCGCGATCGGGTTCGGCCAAGTTGATGGCGTGGCAGCGGCCTGCGGCCCAGGGCTCATTGGCGGGCTCATCGTTGGGGCAATTTCGGGTAAAGCGATTGCGCTCGGCCTTGGCAAGCCTTTTCTCGCAATCAATCATTTGGAAGCCCATGCCCTGACCTGCGGGCTGACCGATGGCGTGAAGCCACCCTATCTCATGCTGCTGGTTTCCGGCGGGCACACCCAGTTGCTATTGGTCGAGGGTGTAGGCCGATACCGGCGCCTCGGAACCACCATTGACGATGCTCTAGGCGAAGCCTTCGACAAAACCGCCAAGCTTTTGGGGCTGCCGATGCCCGGCGGTCCCGCCGTAGAGTCCGCGGCGCTCAGCGGCGATCCAAAACGCTTTAAGCTTCCGCGCCCCATGTTTGGACGGCCTGAACCGCATTTTTCATTCGCGGGTCTAAAGACGGCGGTGCGCCACGCAGCAGCCCCCCTCGTTCCCCTGTCGCAACAAGACGTGGCCGACCTTTGTGCCTCTTTCCAGTATGCCGTCATGGCGACCATGTCGGACCGGGTCGCGGCGGCAATGCGGTCTTTAGGCGAAGGCTTAGGAGGGGCTGGCAACAAGCCGTTCGTGGTGGCGGGCGGTGTCGCGGCCAACAAGGTCTTGCGAACGGCGCTCATGAAAGTCGCCGAGGAATATGGCTATACCCTTCATGCCCCACCCGTGGCTCTGTGCACCGATAATGGAGCGATGATCGCTTGGGCGGGGGCTGAACGCTTAAGCCTGGGACTCATTGATGGCTTAGACGCTCAGGTTCGGCCAAGATGGCCGCTCGATCCCGGCGCGCCACCGGCCATAGGTGCTGGCGTCAAAGCCTGAATCGACCGCAAGGAGGCGATGTGACATTCGAGACGGTCAGCGTCATCGGAGGAGGAGCTTGGGGCACGGCGCTCGCGCAAACGCTGTCTCTCAGCGGCCGCGACGTTGTGCTGTGGGCGCGAGAGCCCGACGTCGTCAACGATATCAATCAGCGCCACGTCAACCAGATGTTTCTTCCAGGCGTCAACCTCGATCCTTCGCTTCGCGCCACCCAGGTTCTGCACGAGGCGTCTCGCAGCGACGTTCTATTGTTGGTGGTGCCGGCTCAACATGTTCGAGCGGTGTGCACCGAGCTTGGCCGCGATATGGGCCACCGTCAAACGCTGGTGGTGTGCGCGAAGGGTATTGAACAATCGACCGGCAAAATGTTGGGCGAGGTCGTCCGCGAAGTCCTGCCGCACGTGCAGCTCGCCGTGCTATCGGGGCCAAGCTTCGCGTCCGACGTCGCGCGTGGGTTACCCGCGGCCTTGACGCTTGCATGCCGTAACGAAGAGACGGGCCGCAAGCTTGCCGAAGCTCTGTCCTCGCGGCAGATGCGGCTCTATTGGTCAAGCGACGTACTTGGTACGGAGCTCGGCGGCGCGGTCAAGAATGTGTTGGCGATTGCGGCTGGAATCGTGGCGGGGCGGGGCCTCGGCGCCAGCGCGCACGCAGCCGTCGTGGCTCGCGGTTTTGCGGAGTTGCGCCGCTTTGGGGAAGCCATGGGGGCAAAGCCTGAAACGCTTTTGGGTTTATCGGGCCTTGGGGATCTGGTCTTGACGTGCGGCAGCCCGCAGTCTCGCAACATGTCGCTTGGGCGGGCCCTAGGAGAGGGTCAAAAGCTTAGCCAGATCCTGGGTAGCCGCTCAGCGGTGACGGAAGGCGTTTATACGGCTGCCGCAGTCGTCAGACTTGCGTACGACAAGGGCATCGAGATGCCGATAGCCGAAGCGGTGCATGGTATCATCGAGGGCCGCCTCGAAGTCGAGCAAGTTATCGCGTCGCTCATGCAACGTCCGCTCAAGGCCGAGGACTAGCGCCTTCGAACGGGCCGTCCGCCAACGAATAAAGCCATCGAAGTCTGCTTTCATGCCGCGTTTGCGGCAAAACCTTATCTTTTGTTTACCCTTCTGACCCTAGTCTCTCAACCATGCCGGGCAGCCGATCGAGGGCTGTGAGCAGCCCTCATGGGCTTGCTCGTTTTGAGAGCCAAGGTGCTTTGAATGTCGCATAGCGAAGTCTTCGTCGTCGGCGCCGGTCCAGCAGGTCTCACGGCCTCCTATCTTTTGACCAAACAAGGAATTTCAACAACCGTGATCGAGGCCGATCCGGTCTATGTCGGCGGTATCAGCCGCACCGCCAACTATAAGAATTTCTTGTTCGATATCGGCGGCCACCGCTTCTTCTCGAAATCCAAGGAAGTCGTGGATCTCTGGAAAGAGATCCTGCCCCAAGATTTCATTTCGCGCCCGCGCATGAGCCGCATCTATTACGACGGCAAATACTATTCCTACCCGCTCAAAGCCTTCGAAGCACTTGGCAACCTTGGCGTCATCGAAAGCTCAATGTGCGTTTTGTCGTTCATGTACAAGCAAGCCTTTCCAAACGAAAAGCCTGAGACCTTTCACGAGTGGGTCGCCAACCAATTCGGCGAACGCTTGTTCTCGATTTTTTTCAAAACCTACACGGAAAAAGTCTGGGGCATGAGCTGCGACGAGATCTCGGCCGACTGGGCCGCGCAGCGCATCAAAGGTTTGGATTTGTGGACGGCGATGTCGAGCGCGCTCAGAAACTCGATTGCGCCTAAGGGCGTGAAAGACGGCACGAAGGCCCACGATGGTTCGATCATCAAGACGCTGATCGATAGCTTCGAGTATCCCCGCAAAGGCCCCGGCATGATGTGGGACGCGGCGGCGCGCAAAACCTGCGAGCAGGGCGGCGTCATTCACATGGGCACGCGTCTCACCAGCCTTTCGCAGAACAAAACAACAGGCTTGTGGACGATACACGCCGAGACCGTCGACGGAGAAGCCAAGATTTACACGGCGAATCACGTCATTTCATCGGCGCCGATCCGCGAACTGGTGCACGCGTTCGAGCAAAAGCCCAAATGCGTCGAGCAAGCCGACAAGCTGCGCTACCGCGATTTCATCACCGTTGCTGTCGTCGTCGACAAGCCGGACCTGTTTCCGGACAACTGGATTTACATTCACGAACCAAGCGTCAAAGTCGGCCGCATTCAGAACTTCAGGTCGTGGTCGCCGGAGATGGTGCCGGATGAAAACCTGGCTTGCCTCGGCCTTGAATACTTCTGCTTCGAAGGTGACGGGCTTTGGACCGCACCCGATGAGGAGCTTCTGGCCCTCGCCAAAAAAGAACTTGCTCAGATTGGGCTTACGAGTGAAGCCGAATGCATCGACGGCTGCGTTGTCCGCCAGAAAAAAGCTTATCCAGTCTACGACGAGGGCTACAAGCACAACGTCGAGTCGATCCGTTCCGAGCTGCAAGCGCTCTACCCGACCCTTCACCTCGTCGGCCGCAACGGCATGCACAAGTATAACAATCAAGACCACGCCATGATGACGGCGATGCTGACGGTCAAGAATATCATGGCTGGCGAGCTGGCCTACGACATCTGGAACGTCAACGAAGACGCCGAATATCACGAGGCAGGCAATTCGGGCGAAGAGGAGGCTTTAAAAAGCGTCCGCATGGTGCCGCGCAAGGTTGGAACGGCGGCATGAGACTGACGGGCGTGCAATCGGCGCAGACGTCCTCAAGCACGATGCTTGGATGCGTGCTGAGAGACAAGATTGCCGCTCTCGTGCCACTTATATCGCGCTACATGTTTGTCAGCGTCGCGGCCTTGTTGCTCGATTTGAGCGTTTTTTTGATGACGACGAGATTAGAGATTTTGCGCCCCGCCTTGGCTGGCGTTATCGGCTATACGCTGGGGCTACTATGTCATTACGTGCTCTCCACGCGCTTCGTCTTTGACGTTGCGGCGTCGTTGAAAACCCGGCGGCGGTTGTTCGCGGAATTCGTCGCCAGCGGCGTGCTCGGGCTGATCGTCACCTGGGCCATAATCCACACAGCTACGGAGTGGTTCGGAGTTGGACCTTTTGCCGCCAAAGCGATTGCGGTTGTGGTCAGCTTCTGCGCCGTCTTTCAACTGCGCCGCGCCGTAGTCTTCGCTCCAGCGGCGGCTGTCTAAACTGGCGCAGGCAGCACTGCCTTGTGGCCGCATCAAATCCGCGCTAGTCACCGGCATAGTCAAACCAGCAGAAGCAAGGTTTCGCAATGGCCGCCTATTGGCTCCTCAAATCCGAACCTGACGCGTTTTCTTGGGCGATGCTCAAATCCAAAGGGGCAAAGGGCGAGCCATGGTCGGGCGTACGCAATTATCAAGCTCGCAACAACATGCGCGCCATGAAGGTTGGCGAATTGGGATTTTTCTATCATTCCAACATCGGTAAAGAGGTCGTCGGAATCTGCGAGGTCATCGCGCTTGCCCATCCGGAAGCTGGAGACGAGACCGGAAAGTGGGAGTGTGTGGACGTCAAGGCGATCGCGGACATACCCAAACCGGTGCCGCTTGATGCGGTCAAGGCCAATGCGAAGCTCGCCAAGATGATGCTGGTCGTCAACTCTCGGCTGTCGGTGCAGCCGGTAACCGCTGACGAATGGAAAGAGGTTTGCCGGATGGGCGGCTACAAAGCCAAATCGCTCGTCGCGCGATGACTTTGCCCCACCTCGATCGCGCAGACACCGCCGCCGTCTCGGATTTCATTCGCGCCAACACGATACTGACATCGCCACCGTTGTTACCGGAGATCAAACTGCACCTTGCAGAGCAGTCGTTGCCGATCTGGCAAAAAACCGAAGACGAGTTGGGAGAAATCAATGTCCCGCCGCCGTACTGGGCCTTTGCGTGGGCTGGCGGCCAGGCCCTTGCGCGCTACCTCCTCGACAACCCGGAGATTTCAAGAGAGAGCCATGTGATCGACCTCGGCACGGGGTCAGGGATCAACGCCATTGCCGCAAAAATGGCTGGCGCGAGCCAAGTCCTCGCCAACGACATCGATCGATTGGCGCTCTCAGCCGTCGCGCTTAACGCTACTGCGAATTCGGTGCTAATCGAGATCAGTCCCGGCGACCTCCTGCACTTGCCGCCGCAGACGTTCGGCGTCATTCTCGTCGGTGATCTTTTTTACGAGCGCCAATTGGCAGATAGGGTGCTGGCATTCATCGAAGCTTCGGCGGCGCTTGGCGCAACCGTGCTGATCGGCGATCCCAAACGCAACTATTTCCCCGAAGGCCGGTTTACCCGCGTCGCCGAATACCAAGTGCCGGTCAGCCGTGAACTCGAAGACGCCGACGTCAAAAACACCGCCGTCTGGCGGCTCTGAAAATCGCATTTGGCAAGGATCGCAATTGCGCGCCCGCTGCTACAAGTGGCATAACCGGGCTAATCGCAGCCGGCTGCGGCCAGATAACTCCGACTTTAGACACGTTGTAGCCGAACCGGCTGCATCGCATAGTCTTGTCACAAAAAATAACGCCGCAGCTTAGGCGGCGCTCCGGGAGAAAATGCAATGTCCGATAAGGTTTATCCAGTCGATCCTAAATGGGCTGAGCGGGCTCTGATCACAGATACCCAGTATAAGTTGATGTACGAACGCTCGGTCAAGGATCCGCAAGGATTTTGGGGCGAGGCCGGCAAGCGGCTCGATTGGATCAAGCCTTTTAGCAAGGTCAAGAACACGTCGTTTGCGCCAGGGAATGTCGATATCAAATGGTTTGAAGACGGCACGCTTAACGTATCCGCTAATTGCATTGATCGCCACCTCGCGACCCGCGGCGATCAAGTCGCGATCATTTGGGAAGGCGATGACCCGGCCGAAAGCGAACTGATAACATACACGCAACTACACGAACGCGTGCAGCGTATCGCCAACGTTCTGAAAAAACATGGCGTCAAGAAGGGCGATTGCGTCACCATTTATCTGCCGATGATTCCCGAAGCGGCCTACGCGATGCTGGCGTGCACGCGCATCGGCGCGGTGCATTCGATCGTGTTCGGCGGCTTTTCTCCAGACAGTTTGCAGAACCGCATTGATGATGCGAACTCGAAATTCATCATCACGGCGGACGAAGGCTTGCGCGGCGGCAAACCTGTTGCGCTCAAGAAAAACGTCGATGTGGCGCTTGCCAAATGCAAGGGCGGGGAGAAGGTCCTGGTTGTGCGGCGCACAGGCAATCCCGTGCCTTGGACGCCGGGCCGCGACCTCTGGCTGCACGAGGAGATCGTCACCGTCGCCAACGACTGCCCACCCGAAGAAATGAGCGCGGAAGACCCGCTCTTCATTCTCTACACATCGGGTTCGACGGGTAAGCCCAAAGGCGTCCTTCACAGCACCGGCGGATATCTGCTGCACGCATCGATGACCCACCAATACGTCTTCGATTACCACGACGGCGATATCTATTGGTGCACAGCCGACGTCGGCTGGGTCACGGGTCACAGTTATATCGTCTATGGTCCGCTTGCCAATGGCGCCACTACACTGATGTTTGAAGGCATCCCGACCTATCCGTCGGCGTCGCGGTTCTGGGACGTCATCGACAAGTGGAAGGTCAATATCTTCTACACCGCGCCGACTGCCATCCGCGCGCTGATGGGTATGGGCGACGATCTTGTAAAACGCACCGACCGCTCGTCGCTGCGTGTTCTTGGATCGGTCGGCGAGCCGATTAATCCGGAGGCCTGGGAGTGGTATTTCCACGTCGTCGGCAACGGCCGCTGCCCGATTGTCGATACCTGGTGGCAGACGGAAACCGGCGGCATCTTGATCACGCCGCTGCCCGGTGCAACGGCTTTGAAACCAGGTTCCGCGACGCGCCCGTTCTTCGGCGTTCAACCCGCATTGGTCGATGACAAGGGCGCTTTTCTTGAAGGCGCCGCTTCCGGCAATCTCGTCATTCTCGACAGCTGGCCGGGCCAGGCGCGCACCATCCACGGCGATCATGAACGTTTCGAACAGACCTACTTCTCGGCTTACAAAAATATGTATTTCACCGGCGACGGCTGCCGGCGCGACGCCGACGGCTATTATTGGATCACAGGCCGTGTCGACGATGTCATCAACGTCTCCGGCCATCGCATGGGGACCGCCGAGGTTGAAAGCGCCCTGGTCTCGCATGGCAAAGTCGCGGAGGCGGCGGTTGTCGGCTATCCGCACGATATCAAGGGTCAGGGCATTTACTGTTACGTGACGCTGAATTCTGGCCAGAGCGGTGATGACGCGCTGCGCAAAGAGCTTGTCGGACACGTCCGCCGCGAGATCGGACCGATCGCGTCACCCGACCTTATTCAATTCTCGCCGGGTCTGCCGAAAACCCGCTCGGGAAAAATCATGCGCCGGATCTTGCGCAAGATCGCCGAGGATGATTTTTCGAACCTCGGCGATACCTCGACTTTGGCCGACCCGGCCGTCGTAGAGGACTTGATCGCCAACAGGCAAAACCGCAAATAGTTTGTTGAGTTTCGTAAACACAAGGGCATGGCTCACCGCCATGCCCTTTTTTATTTGGATAGAATGCCCGAGGTTAGTTGGCGACGCGCATTGTCGTCAGACGCTGCGCCACTTCGCGGAACGCCTTCTTCAAGTCGGCGCCGGTTTTGGCGTTAAAGAAGTTGGCAGGTCCCGACGCACAGCTTTGCAGTTCTGAAAGCGCGCGCGGGTCGGAAAGATCAAATCCGACGGTATAAACCGTAATACCCTTGGCCCTAATGCCGGCGCAGAGCGCGTCAAACTGCTGGTAGGATTCGTCGGGTTGCTGGGCCTGCGGCGTCGAGCCGTTGTTCAGGTACGAAGTGTTAAAGATGCCGTCAGTCATGATGATCATGGATTTTGCCACGCTGCTGTCGCCGTAGGGCTTGGGCGCACTGTCGGCGGGGAGTACACCGGCCCAGTCTGGCGAAAGCATGTACCAGCCCCAGGCGGTGCCGATATGGCCGGCCGTTGAACCTCCGGCAACATAGGAGTCGATCGTCGTCTTGATCGTGGCAACTTGGCTCTTACCGGTCAGTGGAATGACCGTCGAAGGCGTACAGCTGTAGTTTGTGTACTGTCCTGCTGGCGGTGGCACTGGGGCGTTCGGCAGCTTGTCAGTTCCGAATGGCGCGGCGTCTGTGAAGGCGTCCGGTCCTTGGCGCTCAATCACACAGGAATCGACGTCAACACCGGCCACGTCGTGACATTTCTTGCCCTTCGCATCACATATAATAACGGGTGGAGGCGCGACGCTCACCGCCGAGGCAAGGCCTCCGGCATTTACGGATGCGGAATACGGGACTACGGCAATTCGAACGGCGCTATCGCTCAAGGCCGAGTTATAAAGCGTGTCGATGACGTCCTTGGCGGCGGCCTTCATGTCGGAGATCTTGTTATTGTTGTTCATCGACCCAGTGATGTCCAAGACCATCGACAACTCAATTGGGAGCATCGAATATACTACCTTGGACGATTGGCTAATCGTCGTTAAGCTTCCGACATTGGCAACCTTGCCAAAGAGCGTCGGGATGGTGGCTTGCACCGAGGCCTGAACGGAATTGTTTGGCCTGTCGACTGAAACGTTGAGCGGGGAGATATCCTTAGCCTTGACACCGAGGGATTGCATCGACGCCGAGAAGTTGGCCTGGGTCATGTTCTGAATATCGCCGACTGTCGCATTTTCATCGTCGAGAAGTTTGGCGCCGGCGAGCACCGAAGCGTCGAGCGACGCTTGCATGCGGCTGGCGACGTCCTGGAAGCGCGCCGAATCGATGGCCAAGCCCGCGACCATGAACAAGACAAACGCGCTCAAGCCGAACAAAATGGCGACACCGCCACCTTCATTGTTGGAAAATGCGGACAGACGGTGACGGACGGTCATGTTGGCAACCTCTGATAACGGACCAACGGAATTTGCATCCAATTTGATAAACATTCGTCAATTTGAGCAGCGAGCGGAGGTTAATAGCGCGCGGCACTGTCCAGATGGTCACTCAAAGTCTAACCGGTGGCGTGTTCTGACACAAAAAAATGGGCGCACCGGTTAGGGCGCGCCCAGTTGGGCCGTGGCAGGAGGGTCGTGAAACTGGGCTTACTTCGAAAGCCGGAGCTTGGTCAGCGTCATCGCAAACTTCTCAAAGGCATTGTCTAGTTCGGTGCCGTTGGAGGCGTCGGCGTAGTACGAGTCGCCAGCCGTGGCGCAAGCTTTCAGGGTTTTCTGTGCGTCTGGCGGGGCATCGAAGGCGACCGAGAATACGACCACGCCTTCGGCTTTCATGGCGTCACACAACGAGATCGCCTGCTCGGAAGCCTTCGCGCCATGGTAGGCAATGTTGAAGATACCGTCGGTCATCAGAACCACCGCTTTCAAAAGCTTGCCGTCTTTGACCCGTGAGAAGCTATCGGGAACGCTATCGCCGCCCCACGTACTGCCCCATTTGTCGGAAACCAGGTTCCAGGCCCACTGGATCCCCAGATGACCGGCTGTTGAGCCACCTGCCTGGAATTTGGCGACGTCGGCCTCAAGGGCGTCCTTGTCGCTGGAAAGCGGCGTGAGTTTAGTCGACGGGCAAACGTAGCTTCCAGTGCCTTCGGTTGGATCGAGGTCCTTGGTGCCGTCGGCTTTGACATTGAACGGATCGGTGGTGTCGCTGAAAGTTCCGGCTTTACGCTCCGTGACACAGCCGTCCATGCTGCGATTTAAGGTTGCGGCCGCCGCATACGAGCCGAGATTGATACTGGCGGAATACGGCGCCAGCCCGATGCGGACGCGCTGGGACGAGTCCTTGACCGTCGGGATCAAGCGATCGGCAAAGTTATTGAAGGCGTCCTTGAGGGCCGCGATCTTGGGCTTGCCGCCCTTCGACGGAACCTGTCCCATCGAGCCCGTGATATCGAGCGCCATGCCGACCTCGATATCGCGCTGCTGGAATACCGCCGAGGACGTGACCGGCACGTCTATGGTTTTGAAGCCGCCGACCCGCGCCAGCGTCATGTTGACCTTGGTCGCGACATCAATGTCGACCGAGCCTTTGTTGCGATCGATCCGGATCGACGGAGCGCCAATGACGGCGCCGCCTTTGGCCGATTTAACGTTCTCGTTGAAGTAGGTCGTGGCCATGGCTTGGATTTCGGTGTCGGTCAGCTTGCCGTCGAGCAGGGCGCGCCCTGCCGCGAGCGAGGCGGCGTCAACCGCCTGCGACACCCGGTCCTTGATGTTGACGATGCGGGCGTAATCGACGGCCATGCCGGCCAGAAAGATGACCGCCGTGGCGACGAGGCCGAACATCATGGCGACATCGCCACGTTCGTCCGCCTTGAAGTTCTTCGCCTGTTTCGACCAACGCGCGTCCATGTGTTTCTCCGCGGCACAATGAGTTGTCATGGCCACGGGTGATGCAATGGCGGTGCCGCCAAGGGCTCGGGGCTGCAAAACGGCTGCTGCGCCTTGAGGAGCTGGTGAATAAGCAGTTAATGGATGTGTCAGAGCCGCCGCAGCAGCGCTTAACCAGCTGCAATGGCGCTTGGCGCTTTGTTATCCTGGCGATGATCGGGCAACGTTCACTGCACGAACCTCGCAATCCGAGGCAACGTGCCCCGAATTGGGACGTGGATTGGCATTCTAGAAGTCCGAGGCGATGCCGCCTTTTTCCCAGTCCCCAAATCGGACGGGATCGGGTCCCGAACGGCCTCCAACCTCGGCCCGCGGGGTGCCGCCGCCATTTACACCGGCTTTGCGGCGCGCGTCAGCCTCAGCCAGCGCCCGTTCGGCCTCTGGCGAAAGCGGCTTGCGCCCCTCGGTTGTCTCTCGATCTTCGTCGACGTCAACCACGGCTGTCGCTCCCGGACTGGACCCGCAATTTGCTTGCGGCCCTTAACGGCTCGGCCAATTCACCATATATAGCCGTCAGACGTGTTGGCGCCGGGTGACGTGGCGCCGCGGCTACTGGAGGCCTTTTCCATGCCCATGAACTACACCAAGACCGCCCTGCTTTTGGCGGCCCTGACGGGAATCTTCATCTCAATGGGAGCCGCTGTCGGCGGCAAGGCCGGCATTATCGTAGCTTTTGCCATTGCCTTGGTCATGAACGTCGTCAGTTTGTGGAAGTCCGACACCATGGTGTTGCGCATGTTCAAGGCGCGTGAGATCGACGAACAAACGGCGCCGGAATATTTCGGGATCGTGCGCGAGATGGCACAGCGCGCCGGCCTGCCGATGCCACGCGTCTACCTCATGGATACCCCCCAACCCAATGCCTTCGCCACCGGTCGCAGTCCGTCGCGGGCGGCCATCTGCGCGTCCACCGGTATTCTGAAAGCGCTGTCGCGAGAGGAATTGGCGGGTGTGATCGCGCACGAACTCGCACATGTTAAAAATCGCGATACCCTGACAATGACGGTTGCGGCGACGATCGGCGGCGCCGTGTCTATGTTCGCGCAATACCTGCAGTGGGGCATGCTATTTGGCGGCGGCCGCGACAGCGACCGAGGTGGCGGGCTTCTCGGAACTTTGTTTGCGGCTCTGGTGGCGCCGCTTGCGGCTATGATGGTGCAAATGGCGATCAGCCGGTCACGCGAGTACAGCGCCGATCGGATGGGCGCGGTGATTACTGGAAATCCGCTGTGGCTAGCGTCGGCATTGCGCAAGATCAACGCACTGGCGCGGCAAATTCCGAACGAGCGCGCCGAGCAAATCCCTGCCGCAGCCCATATGTTTATTATCAATCCTTTGAACGGGCGGGGCTTCGACAATCTATTTGCGACTCACCCCTCCACCGAAAACCGTATTGCGGAACTTGAAGCGCTGGCGCGCGAAATGGGTATAACGGACGCCGGACGTGGTATGGCCGCGGGGGATGAGGCGCGGCAAACGAGCGCCAGCCAAGATGGCGGCATCTGGATTGCCGGGAGCAATCAATCGCGTCCGCGCGGACCGTGGAACTGAGGGCGAGTGAGTTTGGCGTGAGCGAACATCAGCCAGTGGGCCAAACGCCGCAAATGACCGGCGGTATGGCGGCCCGGCAAGTCGCAGTATCCGCTCTGCACGCTGTCTTCGCCGATCGCAGATCGTTCGATGATGCGTTCGCGAGAGCGGCGAGCAAGGCCGACTTGCCGGCCCGCGACCGTGCTTTTGCCCGTGCCATCGCAGCGACGGTGCTGCGCAGGCGTGGTCAGCTCAAAGAGGTCATCGGCCGATTTGTGGAAAAGCCTTTGCCAGCCAAGCAAGGACAGCTCGAAGCCATCCTCCTGTCAGCAGCGGCGCAATTGCTGTATCTGGCAACGCCGCCCCATGCCGCGATTTCATTGGCCGTCGATCAATGCCGCGCCGATCCAGGGGCTAGACGCTTTGACAAGCTGACCAATGCTGTGTTGCGACGCGTCTCGGAGCGCGGTCCCGGCATATTGCCAACGCTTGAGTCGTCGGCGTTGAACATTCCAGCTTGGCTTCTCGCGCGCTGGCAAAAAGCTTTTGGCGTGCAGGTTGCGAACGAAATCGCCGAAGCCTCGTTGCACGAAGCCCCACTCGATTTGAGTGTCAAGAGCGACCCCGCGCGGTGGGCGGCTAAACTCGGCGGCATCCTGGTCGCCGGCAGCACGGTACGCCTTACCGAGGCCGGGCGGATCGAAGATATCGAGGGTTACGGCGATGGCGCGTGGTGGGTCCAGGACGTAGCTGCCTCGCTTCCCGCCAAACTTCTCGGCGCAGGACAGGGGCTTGAAGCCGCCGACATCTGTGCCGCGCCGGGCGGAAAAACCGCTCAGCTCGTAGCGGCTGGTTGGCAGGTCACAGCCGTTGACCAGTCGGAGGAGCGACTCGGCCTGCTCAAGCGCAACCTCGCGCGTTTGAATTTTGTAGCGTCAACCGTCGTAGCCGATGCCGCCACCTGGGCACCCGGCAAACACTTTGACGCGGTTCTCGTCGATCCACCCTGCGCTGCCACCGGCACCATCCGCCGCCATCCCGATATCCTGCATCTCAAACGCGCGGACGATGTTGCGGCGCTGGCCGAGATCCAAGCTCGGATTCTTGCCAATGCCGCCAAAATGGTGAAGCCGGGGGGCAGATTGGTTTTCTGCACCTGTTCTCTGGAGCCAGAAGAAGGCCCGCAGCAGGTTTCCCGCTTTCTCCAACAGCAGTCCGAGTTTCAGCGCTTGCCGGTCGCGGCTGAAGAAATCTCCGGCGAAACCGGTTGGATCACGGCCGAGGGCGATGTCCGCACGTTGCCTATCCACTTAGGCCATCTCCCGCCCGGCCAGCGCGGCATGGACGGTTTCTATGCGGCCCGTTTGGTTCGCAAATCTGCATAACGGCCGGATTAGCGCTGGATGACGGCACGCCCCGGCCTTGTTTTCGCTTTGGGGAGCCGTTAGTCGGGATGCGGGGCTCGGAGCCCATTTCGACGCGTCAGCAGGACCATCATTGCCATGCGGGGCTTGACCTTCTCGGAACGGTTTCGGGTACGCGCACTCTCTGTTGAGCAGTCGCGGCGCAAACTGCTGACCCGAACCTTGTCGTCGCCCTTGCTGCGCTGGCGTTATGGCAGTCCCGCCGCCGATCAGATCCTGATCGTGCCGCAAGACTTGCGGCCCGCCGACCCGAGTTTCTGGAACGAGGTTGAACACGGACATTTTGGCTTGGCTTCGGAAATTGCCGACCTCAAAGGCGCTTCGCCGTTCCGCGTGACACCGCCAAGCAAGGCATGGGCGCGCGAGCTTCACGGGTTTGGCTGGCTCCGGCACTTCGCAGCCGCCGAGGACGACGACGCATATGCGACGGCGCGTCAACTCGTCGTCGATTGGATTGCAACTCAGAAAGCTCCCGCCGGACTGGCCTATGAGCCAGCCGTTACCGGCCGCCGCTTGATGTCATGGATCGCCCAGGCCACCATGCTTCTGGAGGGCACGGACGCCAAAACCTACACCCAGATCATGTCGAGCCTCGGCGAGCAGGTGGTGACGCTGAATGCGACGTGGCGCAACGCGCCAAGCGGCATACCGCGATTGGTTGCTTTGATCGCGCTCGTGCTTTCGGATCTTGCCGTATCCGGTCATGATCGCCAGCTCAAAGACGCCGAAGCCGCACTGGTCGAAGAGTTGCGCCGGCAGATTTTGCCGGACGGCGGACATGTCAGCCGCAACCCACAAGTTTTGGCGGATATTGTTCTCGACATCCTGCCGCTCGGGCAATGCTTCGTCGCCCGTGGCCGGACGGCGCCGGAAGAATTTTCAAGCGTGGTCAAGAAAGCGTTGGCCTATCTGCGCTTCATGCGCATGGGCGACGGTATGTTGGCGCGGTTTAACGGCGTCAGCACCGGATCGCCGGCGACGCTCGCAACGGTGCTCGGCTATTCGGACGGCGAATTGCACGCGGTTGCGTCGGCGGATGAGTCTGGCTATGCCCGCTTGGAACGCGGCGACGTCATCATCATCGCCGACACCGGGTCGCCGCCACCGCTCGAAATTTCGACCGAAGCACAAGCCGGCTGCCTATCGTTTGAGATGTCGGTTGCAAGCCGGCTGTTGTTCGTCAATTCAGGATTTCCGGGCCCTGCCGATCGCGACTGGGACGCTGTGGCGCGTGCTACCGCCAGCCACAATACTCTGTGCCTGTCCGAGACGTCGTCATCTGAATTGGTTCGCCACGACAGGCTGCAAGCCATTGCCGGCGGCTTGCCGATTCGCGGACCCGATCTCACACTAGCCCGGCTGAGCGATGAACGCGGCATGGCGGTCCTGGCCGCAAGTCACGATGGCTATGTCGGGCGGTTCGGCCTGATGCACAGCCGCCGCATCGAACTCTCTCCAAGTGGCGATGCCGTTGACGGCTTGGACCGGCTCGAGCCTCCGCACGGCAAATTGCGGCTCAAATCCGATTTGCCGGTTTCCATACACTTTCACCTGCATCCCGATTGCACGTGCCAGGGCGGTGCGAGCCGCAACCAGTACCTGATCACAATGGCGGGCGGCGCGAAGTGGCGATTTTCTTGCGAAGGCGCGGAAGTCTCGGTCGAGGAGAGCCTGTATTTCGTCGACAGCGCGGGACCACGCCCTGGCTTTCAAATTGTGCTTCGGACCACAACCTTCGGCGAATCTGAGGTGCGTTGGCGGGTTCAAGCCGAGGCCGAGGGCGGCTCGGCCGCCCGGTCATAACGCGGCATACCGGCGCGAGCCCATGCCCGGCGGGTATTCAGGCCGCAGCGTTCGTGGTAACGCCCGCGCATGATTTGCAAAGGCCGGGGAACCCAACCATGCCAGACACAAAAATTCGCCGTGCGTTGCTGTCGGTCTCCGACAAAACCGGTCTGATCGAATTTGCCCGTGCGCTGACGGCGCAAGGTGTGGCCCTCGTTTCAACTGGCGGCACCGCCGCGGCCATCAAGGCTGCCGGCATCGCCGTTCAAGACGTTTTCGATCTGACCGGCTTTCCCGAAATGATGGATGGCCGGGTCAAGACCTTGCATCCCAACGTCCACGGCGGGCTGCTGGCCATTCGTGGCAACACCGAACACGACAAGGCTGCAGAGGATCACGGAATTCTGCCCATCGATCTGCTGGTCGTGAACCTTTATCCGTTTGAGGCGACGGTGGCTAAAAAAGCCGACTATGACGAGTGCGTCGAGAACATCGACATCGGCGGCCCGGCGATGATCCGGGCGGGGTGCAAAAACCACGACAGTGTCACTGTGATTGTCGAAGCGGAGGATTACGCCCGGGTCTTGCAGGAGATGAAGGCAAACAGCGGTGCAACGTCCTTGCGCTTTCGTCAAGACATGGCCGCCAAAGCCTTCGCGCGCACCGCCGCTTATGATGCGGCGATTTCCAATTGGTTTGCCGAGCATCTGAAAACGCCCGCACCCGTTTGGCGGGCCTTTGGCGGGCGCTTGGGCCAAGCCTTGCGCTACGGCGAAAACCCCCATCAAGAAGCGGCGGTATATGTTTACGATTGCCACCGCTTCGGCGTCGCGAAGGCGCGCCAAATCCAGGGCAAGGAGCTCTCCTATAATAATCTCAACGACACCGACGCCGCCTTTGAACTTGTCTCCGAGTTTGTAACTTCGCAGCCCGCGGTCGCGATCATCAAGCACGCCAACCCGTGCGGGGTCGCGACTTCGGCTCGTCTTAAGGAGGCGTACCTCAAGGCCTTGGCGTGCGATCCTGTCAGTGCCTTTGGAGGCATCGTGGCGTTAAACCAGACAATCGACGAAGCAGCAGCCGAGGAGATCACCAAGATCTTCACCGAAGTCGTCATCGCACCTGATGCCAGTGCCGCGGCCATCGAAATCTTCGCGGCCAAAAGGAATCTGCGCCTGTTATTGACCGGCGGCATGAGCGATCCGCGTGCCCGTGGCCTGACCTTTCGCTCGATTGCCGGCGGCATGCTGGTGCAATCGCGCGACAATGGTGTCGTCGACGATCTCGATTTGAAGGTCGTCACCAAGCGCGCGCCATCAGCTTCTGAGCTGGCCGATCTGAAATTTGCTTTTCGCGT
>JANLYX010000040.1:0-9990 GCA_031365865.1 Hyphomicrobium sp.
CCCCCCAGTTTGCGATCTTGTGCGTGGGGCGCCCCGGGGTGCTTTGTGGCCCAAACCCCCCCCCCGGGGGGGGGTTGGGGTTGGGGGGGGGCCCACCCCCAAATGTTGGCAGTTTGGTTTCCCCCCCTCCCGGCCTCCCCCACAAGGGGGGAGGGGATTCTTCGCTATTTGAAACTGGCATCGACGATCTCGGGGGCTAGCTTGCCGGCACGGAAGGAGTGGCCTGTCTCGACGTTCGAAACGGTCACTTGGGCGGGAGAAAACAGCATGGCGTCGATCTTATAGAAGTCGCCGTTGACCTCGCCGAAAATGTCCGCGAACGGTTTGCCATAAGCCGATGATGACGACGACGGCAGACCGTCCGCCAGGCGCTTGGCTTCCGCGTCGGTGCCCTTGACGAAAAGATGGATGCGGCCGCCATAGATGATGGCGTCGTTGGTGCGGCCCATGGCCTTGACGAAATCGGGAATAGGCGGGGCAATCGGACAGGTTCCTGAGCCGTCGAGAATATCGTCGAGCTTGAAGTGCAGGGCGTGGGCCTTGTGAATGGCGACCTCAAGTACGCGGGCCGCGATCTGAACGGTGCCGGCCAAGCTCCACGTTGGCGCGTAGAGGATGGTCAGTCCCGACGTTGTAACGCCACAGGCTGCCGCGACCTTCTCAACGACCGCTGGCGGCGGCGCCTTGTCACCCTCGATCACCAGCGAAGCTTTATCTGCGTGATCGGCGTAACCCAATTCCTTGTAGAGATCTTCGACGCGCGACAAGGCCCGCGCTGGGCCGGAGCCCAAGGCAAAATACCCGTCGTCGCCCGTGATCGTCCAACCGGCATATTGGCTGCCTAGGCACGAGATTACGGGATTGGTTGAATGGACGACGACGCCGAGCGGCCAATGAGGCAGCGGTGAAGAGTTGGTAATCTGCACCGTGCCGAGGCCGCCCATGCAAACTTCGCCGAGCAGGCGCCCGGCTTCGAGGCACCCGAGTGTGGCGGCGCCAAGATCGATGAGGCGTTCACCGGCCGCACCCGTCGCCACGCCGATGCGTAGAGGTGTGGCGTCGGCCACGATACGATCAACGATTTTTGCGGCGAGTTTTGAAACACTTGGCGTCGGGGCGAATTGCATCGTGCGGAAGTCCTTCTAGACGTAATCTCTAACCGGTTTGCGATGAGGTGTAGACGAGGTGGCTCAACGTTGAAAGGCGTTCGCGGACCAAGGCCTCCGCGGCATCTGCTGTATCGCATTCAGCCATGACGGTGGCGATTGGCCCGCCGGCGTCAATTGCCGTGCCCGGCATCGGCTTGTCCGCGGCCCATGCCGGCCATTCCAGGTCGCCAGCCTGCAGCGCGCCGCGGTCGGCGTAAAGGATGGCGGCGGCGCGCGATTGGGCCGTTGGCAGGTCTCGCTGCTGCCAAAGCTCGTTGCCGAGACTGGCCTCGACGTGAGCACGGAACAGATTGCCTTGCCGGTCGTCGAAGATATCGAGCGTAGCGCCCGGACGCGGATTGATCTCGAGGAGATATGGCAAGTCGCCATCGACCAGAAAGTCGAATGAGATCAGTCCGACCAGATCAAGCACTTCGAGAAGGGTCGCGGCCGTGGCCACCATGCGTTGCTCCGCCTCACCGTCTTGATATTCGATCATGACCGCGCCGCCGTAGCGATAGGCCCGCCCGCGCGCCGGCGCGCTCCATTGCCGCGATAATTCCATGGCAATACCGCTCTTGCTCGCAACCGCAAAGACCGAATGCGGCTGACCACCCGTGATGCGGCGTTGATAATAACGCCGCGCATCGTGTTTCATGTCCGGGGTGCAATCGCGGATGTGCGCGCCGCCGGTGCCGCCGATGCGCTTTGACAACCAGCCTGCCGGTTCCGCCGGCCGGGTCAGCGATGTCTCTGGGTGCGGGATGCGGAGCTGTGCCAGCAATGGCAAGAACTCGCGCGGGTCCTTGCACTTGCGGACCGTGTCGGCATTCGATCCAAGCAGGCGATAGCGCGCATCGAGGCTGGCAACGAGCTTAGGGCGGTCTTCAAAGCCCGATCCCAGCACCAGCCCGATTGGCTTAGAAGGTGCGAGCGCGCTCAGTTCATCGAGTGCTGCAAACAACGGCTTGGCATCGAAGCCATGGCGAAGCGCGTCGGGTAACTGGCGATAGTGCTTGGCGGCAAGGCGAGTATCTTGGTCGCCGAAACAATCAACAACGAGGGGGATATAGCCAGCGCGCCAGGCGGACTGAGCGAGCGCCCGCCCGGCGAATGCTGCGATGAGGACCGCGCGCTGGCTCACCTGGCAGCTACGCGATGCCGGTCAGCGTCTTCGCCAGCTGATAAGCATGGCGGAAGTCGAGCATCAACGGCTTATCGGACGCGAGCATCTGCTTGAAGAGACCCGATTCCGTCTTGTACTTGATGTCGCCGATGGCGAGTGCGCCGACGCCAATTGCGTTGCATCCGGGAAGCGGTGCGCCATCCATGAACAGTTCAAGGCCTTCGACGCCGGCGGGCGGAACCGCGTTGACGTCGGCGATGGCGATGAGATTCTTCGCCAGTGCCTTGTGCTCCTTGGACACGACCTGCACGCCGGCCGCAGCCGCCGCGAAAATGACTTCGGCGTTGGCGATGATGTCGCGCTTTTGATCGGCCGTTTCGCCAGCAACCGGTTCGAGATCGACGCCAAAGCGTTCCTTGGAAACGGCTGCGCTCTTGATGACGCGATCAACGCCGCGGTGGGCGACGAGTTGCACGTCGGCGCCTTCGAGCGCGGCAATGATCGAGGACGCAAAGCCGACGACGCCGGTCGCGCCAAAAACAGCGACCTTGACGCCCTTCCAGCCGCGCCCAAACTTCAGTTTCAGCTGTCGCTCGACGCAGGCGACCATTGCCGCAGCGGTTGTGAACGATCCGGCCGGATCGGCGAAAATCGAGCACTCGAAGGGTGGCACCATCGCCTTTTTGGCGGCATCCATCATGTCGAGGGCCAGGATGGCGTCCTTGCCGCCCATGAAAAAGCCGGTGCGGACGCCGTAATTTGGCGGACGGGAAAAAATCGCGTCCTGGATCAGGCCGTTGACTTCCGTCACTTCGGTATTGATGTAGGGGACGATGACTTTGTAGCCGGCATCCGCCGCCATGTTCACATCGAAGGGGCTCATATGCTTCTGCGGCGTCAGCATGTGCAAGATCGGAGTGGCTTCGCTCATTACGTCCTCTGTATCGGTGTTATTTGGCTTCAAACTTTGTCGAATTGGGCTGCGGTGTTGCGGCCTTTGGCGATGACGATGTCAAGGCGGTCCGCTTTAGCGTCTTCGACTAAAGAATGATAGAGGCGTTCTGCCGCTTCCTGGCTGTCCACGAACGCGAAGCCGGTTGGCCCCCAGCTACTCTGACCGACGCCGGTTGCGCCCAAAGCTCGCATTCTGGCGGCTAGCCGGCCGACCGCCGGGCTCGTCCACGTGCTGCCGCCTTGCCGGGCTGCAAAGTGGCGGCCGACGATCTCCTGAATTTCCGTCAAAGCCGAACCAAATGCCGAGAGGTCCTGTTCCATGAGCCCCGGCACTAACTTCATCAGCACGAGGTGGCAGATATGGGCGGCGGCGGTCTGCGGAAATGGCGGCAGGGCCGAGAACGCGGCCAACTCTGCCTCGCCCGAGACACCGGCGCGCTCCGGGTCGAGGATCAGAAGCGCCCGCCACTGCTCCGGGAACTCTGCCCGCAACGTCAAAGGCGGCGCCAGATCGTGGGCGCCGCGCCCGCCGTCGACCAGAAATCCGCCACCTGTAAAAGCCGCCAAACCAATGCCGGAGCGGGCGCCGCGTTCGCCGAGTTTCGCCAGTTCGGCTGCGCTCAACTTCCGGCCTTCGAGACGGGCGATGCCGGCGCCGATGGCGAGCGCTAGTTGGGTGCCCGATCCCAGTCCCGCATGAGCCGGTATCGCTTCTTCAACCGCGATTGCATAGGACGCTGCCGCCGTCGCGCTGGTCACGCGATCAAGCAACTTCAGGACGCGGTGCTGCTCGGGTCCGCTGGACGTGTTGTGCGCCGACTTCGAGATGACAAGGCGCGTGGCCGGTCGATCCAGGCTAAGGCCGATGCTGCCAAAGCGCCGTCCTAGTTCGCCGTTTAAATCAAGGAATCCGAGATGAAGACGTGCCGGTGCCGTGACGCGCAACGCGGTCGTCGACTGGCTGTTCGCACTCACAGGTGGACGGATCCTCTCGTAAAGGGGATTTGGGGCTCGGGTTTGCCAGGGCTCGGGTTTGCCATGGCCGCCCACAACGGGCTAGGCTCTCAAGAAGCGAATGTCCACCAAAGTTGGAGCAAGGGCAAGATGACCGAGAAGCGCGAAACGCCGATGCCGGAAGCCGATGTTAAAGCTTGGCTGGCCAGCAACTTGCCACATTGGCGGCTGGAAGACGGCTGGATACGACGCACCTACAAGACGTCGAGTTGGAAGGGTACGTTGATGGTGATCAACGCCGTCGGCCATCTTGCCGAAGCAGCTTGGCACCATCCGGATATCACCGCCTCGTACGCTTGGGTCGAGGTCCGGCTCATGACCCATACCGCAAAAGGCATCACCGCCAAGGATCTCGAACTGGCGCGGAAAATCGAGGACGTCGTGCACTGGCAGCCCGGCAAAGAAGGCAAGGGGCTCGAGGGCACGCCCGCCGGCGATCAGCGTTTCTCCTACATCAAGTACGATTGACGCAATGGCGCGGAAGCAGGCGGCACGTCACCGCGTATTCGATGCGACCCTCGGTCTTGGCTCGAACATCGGCGACAAAAGCGCAAACGTCGAACGCGCCATCGCGCTGTTGACGGCGGACGGCGCCATCAGCCTCGTTCAACGGTCGCGCAACTATGCCTCGCCGCCGTGGGGTATCCTCGAGCAGGACAGCTTCGTAAATGCCTGCGTTTCGGTTGCGACGAAACTTTCGCCGCATGACTTGCTGAAGCGCTGCCAGAACGTAGAAACGCAAATGGGCCGGGTGCGCCATCAAAAGTGGGGGCCGAGGATCATCGATGTCGATATACTGACTTACCGCGACGTATGCCTCAACGATCCAGATCTTATCATTCCCCACCCCTTTATTGCGAAACGTTCGTTTGTGCTGCTGCTGTTGCGGGAAATTGCGCCCAAGCTAATGATTGATGGCCAATCGCTCGACGCCCTCATTGCGAAAATCGACACAGCTGGTGTGACGCCGCTCTGATAGCTTCAAAACAAAAACACCGCAGTCCGTAGGGACCACGGTGCTGAATTTGTTATTCTGACTTCAGGCTGCGAATTACTTCTGAGACTTCAGATATTCGAGGACGTTGTCGAGGTCCGCTGCTTCCTTGAGGCCCATGAACACCATCTTGTTGCCGGGCACCTTCTTTTTGGGATCGGCGAGGTATTCCTTCAACGACGCCTCGTCCCAAGTCAGGCCGGAATTTTTCATGGCGTCCGAATAGGTGAAGCCTTCAGATGTGCCAGCCTTACGGCCGATGACGCCTTGAAGGTTCGGACCGACAGCGTTCTTGCCGATCTGATGGCAAGCCTTGCATTTGTTAAAAACAGTTGCGCCGGCTTCAGCATCCGCAGCCGAAGCCACCGCCGGCATTGCGGCAACCATTGCGACCGCCAGTACCCACTTAAGCATCGTGTATTTCCTCTCCGTTTCGCCAGGATGGCCAATTAGCGACCCGTGTTTTATACGAGCTGCGGGAAATTGGCAGATTTTTTGTGAACTACGCCTGAACGAAATGCCGCACCCATGCAAAAAGGCTGCACTGTCGCAGCTCTCAATTGACGAGAGTCAATTTTGCCGGAAGGGCCACACGAATAGTGTTCGCATTTGAACGCGGTGCAGCAAACGCCGATGTGCCGCGCCCAGTTTCAACCTGCCCCACCCAGGCGGCGGTAGACAAAGGGCGGCGGCGTTTGCACTGCACTCTCGTTCTCGGCCGCTGCGACGAATGCCGCGTGGTGGCTCGAGAATTTGCAAGCCGGGTCGGTCGCTGCGGCATCGCCCGTAAAGGCCATGGCCTGGCAGCGGCAGCCGCCGAAATCGATCTCGGCGCGTGGGCAGCCTTTGCAGGGTTCCTTCATCCAACTGGTGCCGCGATAGGCTTGGAAGGCCTGGCCGTTGAGCCAAATGTCGGCCAAACGCTTTTCTTTGACGTTATCGAATTGCAGGCCCGGAATGGTTTCCGAGGCGTGGCACGGCAGGACCTTGCCGGCGGGCGTGATGTTCATGATGCCCTTGCCCCAGCCGCCCATGCAGGGTTTGGGGGTCTTGGCGTAATAATCGGGAACGACGAAATCGAAGACCATGATGCCCTTGAGGCGTTGCTTGGCCTCCTCGACGATCTCGGCGCTTTTGGCGACCTGCGCCCGCGTCGGCATCAGAGACGCCCGGTTTTTAAGTGCCCAAGCGTAGTATTGGATATTGGCGACTTCGATGCGCCCCGCGCCCATCTCAACAGCGAAGTTGATGATATTTGGCAGGTTCTCGATGTTGTGGCGATGGATCGGCGCGTTAATCGTCAGCGGCATATCGAGTTCGCGCACCCATTTGCCGAGTTCGCGCTTCTTCTGCAGGCCGTTCTTGTATGCGGAAAGTTTTTCAGCGTTAGCGTCGTCGACGTCTTGGATCGAGAGCTGAACGTGGTCGAGACCGAGGTCTTTGAGCTTCGCCAAGCGATCGCGCGTGAGTGTGACGCCCGCAGTGATCAAGTTGGTGTAGAGCCCGGCCTTGGCCGCGACCTCGACGATGTCTTCGAGATCCTTGCGAACCGTTGGCTCACCGCCTGAGAGGTGGATCTGGAGAATGCCAAGCTCGCCGGCCTGACGCATCACGTCCTGCCATTCGGCGGTGGTAAGTTCCGTCTTGACCCGGTCGAGCTCAAGGGGATTTGAACAGTAAGGGCACTGCAATGGGCAGCGGTGGGTCAACTCCGCGAGCAGGCCGATGGGCGCGCGGGCGCACGAGGCGCTGACGGCTTCTTCGCCAAACTGCTCCATGGGTGCGATTTCGTTCATATGCGCTCCGTTCAGCTCCTGAAATTTCAACCCTTGACGACGCCTTTGTCGGCGAGGTCTTGCAGCATGGATATGGTGTCGGCGAGGATGTCGCCCAATGGCGCGTTGTACTCTTTCGCGAACGCTTCGGCCATGCTCTGAACCGAGGTTTGGCCGTCACATCTCTTCAAGATTTCGACAGCGATGGGGTCGGGCTCGAATACGCGCTCGGGCGCCAGCACATGCCAGCGGCCGCGCCCGGCATCGTGGCGCATTCGGATATGGTTGGGCAGACCCGGTTTGGTCTCGGGAACGATGATCAGGCGCGTGCGCTCGGTTGCGGCCGCCATTCAAACCTCCGGACGAAATGCGCCGGGCGGAATATTGCCGGCGACGTAGGCGTTATAAAGCGCGTCAAGCTGAACCCAAAGGACGTTGCATTTGAAGCGGACAGCCTCGACGCAGGCGTCTTGTTCGTCGCGGGTCTTGGCGTTTTTGAGTACATATTGCAAAGCGAAATCGGCGTCGCGCGGCGCTTGCGTCAGGCGGCGCTTGAAGTAGGCGAGCACGTCATCGTTGATGAAGCCATAACCTTCAAGCATGCCGACGATGCGCTCTTTGTGGATCTTCGGCGCGAACAGTTCGGTCAGAGACGAGGCAACAGCAATCGTCAGCGGTTGTTCGCGGACAAAGGTCACGTACGCTTCAACCGCGAATACCGTGGCTGGCAAAGCGCCACGCCGCGACTGCACGTATTCGCGATCGAGGCCGAGGCCGTCGGTCAGCAACAACCACCGCTCGATGCCGCCGATTTCCTGCGGCGGTTCGCCGTCGTGATCGAGGACGCGGTGCAGCCAAGCGCGGCGCAACTCGCGGTCATGAACGCGGCTGATGAAAGCGGCATCCTTGCGCGGCACGGCGGATTGATAGCAGTAGCGGTTCAAGGCCCAAGCTTGCACTTGCCCCTTGTTGAGCTTGCCGCCGTGCAAAAGGTGATGGAAAGGGTGAAGGTCGTGATAACGCTCTGGCCCGACGGCGCGGATCGCGGCCTCGAACTCCGCGACCGGCATCGGCGGTTCGACGCCACGGCGCTCAACGGTCTTCTTTTCCATACTAACTGTGCTCATAAGCGGACCTCCATGCCGTCATAACCGACCTCCCAACCAGCCGCATCGACGGCTTTGCGGGCTTCGGAATTTTCATCGAGAATAGGGTTTGAATTGTTGATGTGCACGTAAATACGGCGCTTGACGTCGAGCGGTTTGAAAACCGCAATCGAACCCTCGGGTCCAGAGACCGAAATGTGGCCCATCCGCTTGCCGGTCTTACTCAAAAGACCTTGCGTCAGCATCTCGTCGTCGGTGTAAAGCGTGCCGTCGAAAAAGATGAGATCGGCGCCCTTGATGCGCTTGGCGAGAGGTTCGTCGACCTCAGCGCAGCCGGGAACGTAGAAGAACGACTTGCCGGATTTTGCATCGGTGATTTCAAGGCCAATGGTGTCGCCGTCGCGGCTGCCGAAGTTTCCGCCTTGACCACTTTGCTCTAGGAACAGGGCGATTTTTCCGGGAACGGCAAAAGGCTCAATGGTGATGCCGAGATCTTGACCGGCGCCGGTCAGCGAAATTTTCTTGTCGAGCGGCAAGGCGATGCGAGGCACGATCCCAGGGTTGCAGACGTTGAAAACCGAATTGCCGTTCAAGGTTGCCAGCACGCGGTCAGAGCCGTAGATCGCGAAGGCTTGCGCTTCGCGCAGGTTAATCAGGCCAATGATGTGATCAACGTCGGCGTTGGTGACGACGACGGCCTTGATCGGGCTGTTGCGGCGGGGGCCATTTTTGTCTGGTTGCAGTTCCGGCGTTGCCGCGATTTGTTCGCGCAAGTCGGGTGAAGCATTGAGCAGCACCCAATTAATGCCATCGCTCGAGATCGCCAACGACGATTGCGTGCGCGCCTTGTATCCGGCCTTGCCGGCGCGGACGCTGGCTGAGTGGACGCCGTTGCAATTCCACTGCGGAAACCCGCCGCCTGCAGCAGAACCCAAAATTTTTACAATCATCATTGTTCGCCAGTGCGGGCGCGCCGGTACTCTTAAGACGATGCTGCCTCAAGAACGTCCGGCTAGCTCTAGATATAATTGCGGCGGCCGATGAAACACCGACCGCCGCGCTGAAACTCACAAATGTTGCGAGTATGCAGCCGTCAATTAGATGAGGTCGATTTCAGCGGGGAGGTACGACGTCACTTCGAGGCCGACTTCCTGCTCGCGAACTTCCGGCTTTGTCCAGGTCTTCATGATGATTTCCTCCAGTTATTGATAAGCTGCTTGTCCAAAGTTCTTGGGGCAGACACTTGTTTTTTGTGCCCCAGCACTCTGCGGATCGGCAATTAGAAGTCAAGACGTTCCGCGTTGATTTGCTTACACCACGTCAGCTCGCCGCTTGCCAATCAAGCCGCATCACGCTTGCGTGTGAGACATGTCGATAAGGAGTTGATTTTGCGAATGTTATAACAATCATCGTGCTGTCGAGACTGAAGGACGCGATCGCGAGGATGGACCGTCGAACTCCTTGGTCGCGCCTTCCTAAAGGTTTGGCGGGCGTTTTATTGACGGCGCGTCGCCAAGCCCATCGAAAAACGTGAAAAATATGTGAAAACATGAATGTATTAGGAATATTATTCCTTATTTAGAGTACAAAAATGATTTCCATGGAATTTTATTGCTTCTGATGTTATGCTTCACCCTCAATGTTGGGCAGCGGCTTTAGCGGACATGAACGACCGTGGGAGTGAGTCGTTTTTGCGAGTGCGTAATTCCTGGCTTATGCCTATGACTGCACGACATACGGCGAACCCGCGATCCTTGCGCCATTGTGGCTGCTGCCTTTTGGAACCGGCGCTCGCGCTCAGCGGCCTGAGGGGCCAAGGAGACATTGTGACGACGACACCACTTCTGCCGAAGAACGCGCCGTTCTCGCCTGA
>JANLYX010000045.1:0-1824 GCA_031365865.1 Hyphomicrobium sp.
ATCCTAGAAAAAGCAGTTGGGTGAGTGCTTGATGGGTGAGAATCGTGCATTTTCAGGGGCATGACCCAGGATCAGACTGCTCTCAGCACTCACCCGGCGGGTGATCAACTTCCGGTTGAGCAAACGCCGCCCGGAGCCACGACGCTCGACACCTTCGCCGGGCCGGTGAAAGTCGAATGGGGCGGGACAAGCGCGCTGACGGCACTCGGGCAGATGCCCTTTTTCATCGAGTTTCTGAAGGTCTCGGGCCGCTTCGACGGCTGGGCCGGCGGCTGTCCGCTGGAACGGACCAGTCCAAACGCGTCGCCGGTCCGCGATGTGCTCGGCACGATGATGTTGTCGCTTCTATCTGGTCACAAGCGATACGCTCACATTACAGCTTTGCGCGGCGATTCCGTGCTGCCGGAGTTGCTCGGCATGACCAAGATCGTCAGTGAAGATGCGGTCAGAAATGGGTTGAAGGCAGTCCCTGAAAAAGAGGGTGCCGCGTGGATGCAGACACATATTGATGGTTGCGTCGCGCCATTACTCGGCGAAGATTATATCATGGATATTGATACGACGGTGAAACTTCTTTACGGGCATCAGGAAGGGGCTGTTGTCGGTTACAACCCGAAGAAACCAGGTCGTCCTTCTCATGTTTTGCACACGTATATGCTGGCAGGGCCGCGACTGGTTA
Source organism: Hyphomicrobium sp. (assembly GCA_031365865.1). Lineage (GTDB taxonomy): Bacteria > Pseudomonadota > Alphaproteobacteria > Rhizobiales > Hyphomicrobiaceae > Hyphomicrobium_B. The sequence goes on from JANLYX010000045.1 coordinate 680, forward strand.
TGGGTGTTGAAATGGCGGCCGGCAACGAGCACACGGGCAAGCATTGCGCTCCAGGACTTTGGGCGCTGGTCGACCGCACGCCACGTGACTGCCGGCCAAGGTTGTTACGCGGCGATTCCGGCATCGGCTCGGAAGGCGTGATGCGCGAGGCTGAACAGCGCGATATTGATTATCTGTTCAAGCTGCGTTTGACGGCGAACGTCAAGCGCCTGATCAAGAAGGCATTTTCGTACAGCGGTTGGCAAGATGCCGGACAAGGCTGGCGGGGCCTGGAGGCGACCCTGCGGCTGGATGGCTGGAGCCGCGAGCGCCGTGTCGTGATTTTGCGCCGCAAGCTGAGAGATGGCGTCGTGGCGAGCACCCGCGACAACCACGATCAGCTTCGGCTAAGTTTTGCCGAGATCGAAGGCGATGCGGAACTTTACGAATATGGCGTTCTCGTAACGTCGCTTGAAGTGGAAGTTTTGACATTGGCACAACTTTATCGTGACCGGGCGGATTGCGAGAATGTCTTTGACGAATTGAAGAACCAATGGGGTTGGAGCGGGTTTACCACGAAAGACCTCGCGCGCTGTCGATTGGCGGCGCAAATGGTGGCGCTATTCTACAATTGGTGGAATCTATTCGTGCGGCTGGCCGAACCCGACAAACACCTTGAGGCGATCACCAGCCGTCCGTTGTTATTGTCGGCCATCGGCGAACGTGTCCGGCACGGTCGGCAGACGACGCTGCGCGTTGCCTCGACACATGGCCGGGCGGGCTGGGCGCGCAACGCGCTCGACGGCGCCGCACGGTTTTTGCGTAGTCTGATTGATACTGCGGAGCAGTTGACGGCCGACCAGCGCTGGTCGCGGATCCTGGCGCAGGCGCTGAAATCCTGGCTGCACGGCCGGCAGTTGCGTGCACCACCCCGCCTGATGGCTCCGGCCTGAGCCCGGACAACACACCAAAAGGTTGAAACGCCGCCTCAAAATTGCGAGGCCACGGACGCAACTGCTCTTTTTAGGTTCATATGTGTCGGGAGAGATTATGTGGCGGCGGTGACCCTGGAGCCGGTGGTTTCAAGGAAGTCCGCAGGTTGGCCGCCACATAACAGTTAGATGCTGTCCAGCAGCTGTAGGACAGTGTCTTTGGGGCGGATGCGT
>JANLYX010000091.1:0-22958 GCA_031365865.1 Hyphomicrobium sp.
GCACCTCGCCGCGGCGCACCCGCTGAGGCGAAGCAACGTCACTAACAACGTCATTGTGGATAGTACGATCACGCGCCATGGCCGCCAGTAGTGACAGCCCTCACTGCCGCCGCCAACGTGGGGCCGGTGCAGCGCTTACGATATAACAGCGGCTCCACTTGCGAGCCCCGTATAAATTGCGATTAGCTGCTGTGCTCTCGAATCTGTATGCCGCATCAGTTCCATAAGGCTCGCTTGGTGCTTGATAGTCGAATCGATGGCGAGTTTTTGGAGGTCCGATAGGTGGCCTTGGTTCACGCTATTCGAAATAATTGGCGCGTTGTCCTGAATGAACTCGCGCGGCTCGTTGGCGTCGCCCATCATCACCCTACTCCCCGCACTCCGGCAGAGCACGCATCGCCTTCACAAGCGCGCGCGGCAGGTTGCGCGTGTCACGCTCGACGGCGAGGCAGCCCTTGCGGCCCTCGGCGACCGCGACGGCCTTGGCCCCGCTGTTATCAAGCACCGTCCAGTGGGAAACCGCCTTCGCGTAGTCGCCAAAATTTGCGATAGCGCGCACAAACCGCCGCCGGACGTCCGCCTCCGGAACATTATGACCACCCTCGATCACACGGCGCGCAACACGCGACAGGCAGATCTCCACGTCCGGCACGAAGAACAGGAGCAAGCGTATTTCGTAGTCAGCTTTCGCCGCACCCTTGATGGTGCGCAAATGGGTTTTTCCAGCCAACGTCGTTTCAATCGTGAAAGACTGCCGCGCTTCGATGAAATCCTGCGTGCGCTCGAGAGCAACCCGAGCCGCTGCCGTCCGCGCCACCTCGGGATCAAGCGGCGAAAGCCCACGGGCGATCTCGTCAAGATTGACGAAATGCACCGAGCCAGAAACCGTCTTGATGTGGCGATAGGCGTACGTCGTCTTACCGACGCCGTTGGGGCCGGCAACGATCCATAACGTTGGCTTTTTCGCAGCCACCATCACACATCCAAGTTCGAAACATTGAGCGCGTTCGTCTGAATGAATTCGCGGCGCGGTTCGACGACGTCGCCCATCAGCTTGGAGAAGATCTCGTCGGCTTCCGCGATGTCGCCGACCTTGACTTGCAGCAGCGTGCGAATGGTGGGATCGAGCGTCGTCTCCCACAGCTGCTCGGGATTCATCTCGCCCAAGCCTTTGTAGCGCTGCAGCTCGACGCCCTTGCGGCCGACATCGTAGACCGCGCTGAGCAGCGAGCGCGGGCCTTTAATGACCTCGACCTTGTCCTTGCGGCGCAGCTTGGACGCTTTGCTGTAGATCTCGTCCAAGTGACCGTGCCGCTCGTGCAGGCGCCGCCCGTCGAGCGAACCAAGCAAGGCCTTGTCGAGGAAATACACTTCGGTGACGCCGCGCACTTCCCGCTTGAAAATGTAGCCGTCGTTGCCGTAGCGGCCATGCCAGCCGGTTTCCATTTCTTCGGCATTGTCATCGAGACGCTGCGCGATTTTTTCGGCCGCCGCCGTTGCTTTGTCAGCCGAGAGCAGGAGATCGGGGTCAAAAATGCCGCCGATCGCGCCTTGCTCGACCACAGCGCGCGAATAGCGCGAGTGCAGGGCGTTGAGACCGCTTGTCACCTGCCGCGCCTGCTCGACGATTTCACGCAAATCTCTGCCAGCACGCTCGCTGCCGTCGCCCAACGTCAGCACGGCTTCGTTTAGGCCCTGGTCGATCAGGAAATCTTCGAGAGCGCGCTGGTCTTTGAGGTAGGTGTGCGACTTGCCGCGCGCGACTTTGTAAAGCGGCGGTTGGGCAATGTAGACGTGACCCTTCTCGACCAGCTCCGGCATCTGCCGGTAGAAAAACGTCAGCAGGAGCGTGCGGATATGCGCGCCGTCGACGTCGGCGTCGGTCATGATGATGATTTTGTGATAGCGCAGCTTGTCGATCTTGAAATCATCGCGGCCGATGCCGGTGCCGAGCGCGCCGATGATGTTGGTCACCTGCTCGGAGGAAAGCATCCTGTCGGTGCGAGCCCGCTCGACGTTGAGGATTTTACCCCGGATCGGCAGCACGGCTTGGAACTCGCGCTTGCGGCCCTGCTTGGCGGAACCGCCGGCGCTGTCGCCTTCGACGATGAACAGTTCGGTTTTCGAGGCGTCGCGGTCCTGGCACTCGGCGAGACCACCTGGCAATCGCAGGCCATCGAGGGCACCTTTGCGGCGCGTCAGATCGCGGGCCTTGCGCGCAGCTTCCCGCGCCAGCGCGGCTTCGACGATCTTGCCAACGATGATCTTGGCTTCGCGCGGGTGCTCCTCGAAAAATTGCCCGAGCTTCTCCCCAACGCCATTTTCAACGACCGGCTTGACCTCGGACGATACCAGTTTGTCCTTGGTTTGCGACGAAAACTTCGGATCCGGAACTTTCACCGAGAGCACGCACGTCAAACCCTCTCGCGCATCTTCGCCCGTCAGCGCCACTTTCTCTTTCTTGGTGATGCCGCTGTCTTCCGCGTATTTATTGACGATGCGGGTCAACGCGCCGCGAAAACCCGCTAAATGCGTGCCACCGTCGCGTTGCGGAATGTTGTTGGTGAAGCACAAAACCGTCTCGTGATAGCTGTCGTTCCACCACAACGCGACTTCGACGATGATGCCGTCCTTCTCGGAGCGGATCATGATCGGCTCGGGGACGAGCGGGGTTTTCGAGCGATCGAGATAACGCACGAATGCCGAGGTGCCGCCCTCGTACATGAACTCTTCGCTTTTGACGTCGGCGTGGCGCTTGTCGGTCAGCAGGATTTTGGCGCCGGAGTTGAGAAACGCTAGTTCGCGCAAGCGATGCTCGAGCGTGGTGTAGTCGAAATCCATGACGTTGTGGAAGGTTTCCGTGCTTGGCAAGAACGACACTTCCGTGCCGCGCTCGCCCTTGCCGTCGCCAACGGCTTTCAACGGCGCCACCGGCACGCCGTGCCTGAACTCGATGAAATGTTCCTTGCCCTCGCGCCATATCCGGCAGCGCAGCCAGCTCGACAGCGCGTTGACGACCGAGACGCCGACGCCGTGCAAGCCGCCCGAAACCTTGTAAGAATTCTGGTCGAATTTGCCGCCCGCATGCAGCTCGGTGAAAACGATCTCGGCGGCCGAGCGCTTGGGATCGTTATCGTCGTCTTTCTTGACGCCGGTCGGAATGCCGCGGCCGTCATCGCGGACCGTGCACGAGCCGTCGGTGTTGAGCGTGACCTGGCAGGATTTGGCGTGGCCGGCCAAGACTTCGTCGATGGCGTTATCGACGACCTCGTAAATCATGTGATGCAAGCCGGAGCCGTCGTCGGTGTCGCCGATGTACATACCGGGGCGTTTGCGGACCGCGTCGAGGCCCTTCAGCATCTTGATGCTGTCTTCGCCGTAGTCGTCGGCGGGAGGCGTGATTTTAGCGGTGTGGGGGCTCATCTTGGACCTGTTCTCGGGGCATAAAAGTCAGGTCTTTTTTATAGCACAAAAAGCTTCAAAAATCCGCAACAAATCGGTCGTCGGAGCCGGTTTTTCGGCGAGAATAATGTGGGCTATTTCAATGTCTTGTGCGCGACGGATTGGCGCGCTCCGCCGCACTCTCGCGGGTTAACCCAGAAAGTCTTTGAAAAGCCTCGAATGGGCAAAATATGAGAATCTCAGGATCGCTGGAAAGCAGGCGAAAGGACGACGGCGAATTAATTCGCTTCAGTCGTCGTCGCCGGTGTCGGCGGCGTCGAGCAAGCCGGCCTCAGGCGATTTCGGAGGCAAGAATGCCGCGTCGCCGAACTGCTTGACCAATCCCGGGACGCGCTCGTCGATCAGCAGAGCCAGCTTCTTGCAGAACGTGTCGTAGCTCGATGGCGCGAGGAAGCCGGTCGCGGCCTTCCACGTTTGCGGACTTGTAAATCCTCCGAATGCCTTTGTCTCGCCCTTGAGAAAGGCGTTGAGCGCGGTCAGCCGTTCGATCAAGCCGCGATCGTAGCGTGAAACCCACCGGTTGTAGATTTCGTAGTCGTCCCAGTCGTCGAGCGTCGCACCGCCATTGTCGCGCGCAACCAACTTCAAGCGGCCGTCCTTGTCGCCCGAGGCTTCGAGGTTGGCCCAGAAGCGATCCCACTGTCCGAGCAGCTGATCGATGACAAGGATCGTCGACAATTGCCGTGCCAGTTCGACCTGCGTCTCGACCGGCTGTGCGGGGAAACCGGGCCGTCCGCCTTTGACGCCCTCGAGCCGCATCTGCGTGTCATTCGGCATCGGGCCCGAGGCTTGGATCGCCCCCGCGAGGCTGGACTTCAGATTGAAATGACCCTCGGTCCCTAAGCTCGGCACCGGATACATCTTGATCTTCGGCTTCTGACGATAGATGCCAAGAATTGAATCCGGATTGGCCTTCAGCTCCTTCATCACCTTATTGCGATTGACGATGCGATCGTTCTCGAATTCTGGGGTGCTGAAGACCATGTCGCGGAATCTGGCCGTCGCCTTGGGGCCGAGCGTATAATAATCGACCGGGTAATAGATGCGGCTTACCCCAAGAAAACGCGCGAGGCGGTAACTCACCACCTCGGCCTCGGGAGCCGACGAGGTGTTCGTCGGCACGAAGCTCGCGTCCGTTGGCGCGTCGCCCTTACCGATGTAGACGCCGATGGAGGAGCCGTCCGAGGTCGGCTGCTTATACTCGAGCCGCAACGACGGATCGTCGAGATCGATGGTCGTCATGAGCGCGTCAAAGTCGAGGTCGCGCTTGATGCCCGGCAGCGGCTGCGCCAGCGCCGGCGTGCTCACGCTTGCCGCCCAGATACAGCCGATGGACGCCAGTCCGAGAAATTTTAGTCTGGCCAATTTCAGTCGGGCAAATTTCGGCATCACGTCCCCTGTTGTTATTTTGAGCCGCATTACTAGCCTCTCTTTACGACACCCTCCTCCACCGACCAGAATTGGGCGCGGCCTTGCAGCGCGTCGAAGGCGGCGCGGTCGGTGCCCGACATCCAGGCTTGGGCTTTGAGGCGAAGAATTTCGACGAACAGCGCGGCGCGCCGGGCGCTATCCAGATGGGCGGTGATTTCATCGAGCAGCAGGATGGGCGCGGCGCCCTCCTGGCGCTCGGTCAGCAATTCAGCGTGCGCAAGAACGAGGCCGAGCAGCAAGGCCTTCTGCTCGCCGGTCGAGCACAAATGCGCCGCCATGGCTTTGGGTCCGTGGCCGACAAGTAGATCGGAGCGATGCGGGCCATCGAGCGTGCGGCTGGCGGCTCGATCGCGCTCGCGCGTGTCTCGCAAGGTTTTGGCATAAGCGTCTTCGGCTTCGACCGCCGGCATAGTTGCCAGATCATCCTCGATGCCGCCTTGCAGTTTGAAATCCGACCAGGGAAATGCCGAATTCGGATTGCGGTCCTTGCGCCGCGCCACGATGGCCGCCATGGCTGAGACCGCTTCGAGCCGGGCCGCGGCTACCGCGATGCCGTTTTCGGCCATGACAAGTTCGAAACCTGAGAGCTGGGCGTTATCGCGCACGCCGTCGCTGAGCAACTTGTTGCGGGACGTCATGGCCCGTTCAAAGCGTCCTGCGATTTTGCGATACGCCGGATCGAAACACAGGATCAGCCGATCGAGAAACCGGCGGCGCTCCGACGCGGGGCCGGTGAACAGCCCGTCCATCGACGGCGTCACCCAGACGATCTCGAGATAATCCGCCAGCACGCCCGACCCCGACTGCGCCACGCCATCGATGCGCACAATCCGGCCGGTAGAACCCCCTCTCCCCATTTCTGCACTCAGTGGGGTAAGGGTTGGGGTGAGGGGCGACAACACGACGGAGCCAGCGCTGAGCCCCGTCCCGATGTCGGCGGCACCGTTCAGCGTGTGCGCCTTGGCCGCGACCGCGAAACCGCCATCGCCTCCGTTGCGCGGCAGCTCCGCAAACGGCGCACGCCGCATGCCCTGGCCGGGCGACAAGAGCGACAGCGCTTCCAGCAAGTTGGTCTTGCCCGACCCATTCGAGCCCGCGATCACCTGCGGCGCCGCGCTCGCCTCAAGCGTCACGCTCGCATAGTTGCGGAAATTGGTGAGGCTCAGCCGCTCAACCCAGAGGGTGTGGTTAGGAATGGTGGTCATGGACGTCGATTAACACCGCGAACCGTAGGATGGGTAGAGGCCGCCAAGCCGCTAGCACAATCTACCCATACAACGCGGCCGAAACCCAACGCCGGGAGTTAGAACGCGCATAGTCGCGATCTGGGCGTGTGATTGGGTTTCGCCCATTTTTGCCGCGCCAAAAACTCGGAATTCATTCCGGCAGCGGCTTGCCGGCTGTTTCGGGCATGAACCAGGGAACGATCAATCCAAGGGCGTAAATTGCGCTCAGCATCAAGGCCGCATTCGCCACGCCGCCGGACTTGGCGACGATCGAACCGGCGATGATGGGGAATATCCAGGCGATGAGACGCGCCCCGTTGAACACGAAACTAGCGGCCGTCGCCCTCACCGTCGACGTGAAAAGCTCGACCAAGTAAATTGCCATCCAGCTGTAGGCGAAGCCGAGCGTGAACGCGCCGTTGAAAAACGCGATGGCCATGAAGGCGCCGAGGCTGCCGTGCCACGTGTACGTCAGCAGCGACAGGGCCCACGCGCCCGCGTACGTGAACAGCAGGAATTTCCGCCGTCCGAGCGCGTCGGCAATGAAGCCCGAAAGCAGATAAGCTGTGATCGCGCCGGCGGTATAGATCAGCGCCATGCGCGGGCCCCACAGACCCGCCGGTTCGCCGAGCTCCTTGGCGAGCTGCTCTGTATAGACCTGGATCCAGCTCGACACCGCCCACCAGCCGGTGGTCGTTGCAATCGACATGAGGGTTGCAAGCAAGACCCTGCGGCGGCTTTCAGGCTCGCGCAGAATTTCGCTCAGCGTGAAGGGGCGCTTGCTGGCCGCACTGCCCGCCGCGCCCGCCGCTTCGGCTGCAGCCCATTTTTGTTGGCGCACCGCTTCGGTCCAGCGCGCACTCTCGTCAAGTGCTCGGCGCAGATAGAGCACGCACAGCGCTGGCAAAGCGCCGAGCGCAAACATGATGCGCCACGGCTCGTAAGAGGTTGGATTGTAACTATTGAGCAGAAACCACGCCAAGGCCGCGAGCAGGGCGCCCGCGCCGAACCCGGATTGCAGGAAGCCGCAGCCTTTGGGCCGCGCGCGATCGGGCCACGTCTCCGCCACCAGCGCAATGCCCGTGCTCCATTCGCTGCCCAAGGCCACACCCGTGATAAAGCGCAAAACCGCGAGCGATGTGAAGTCCCACGCAAAAGCGGTCAACCCGGTGAACAGGGCGTAGAAAAACACCGCATACAGCATCATGCGCTTGCGTCCGATGTAGTCGGCGAGAATGCCGCCCACCATGCCACCGATGCCCCAGCCGAGCAGTGTCATGCCCAACGCGAGACCGCCATAGTACGGTAGCGTTTGGGCTTGCTCTGGGGTTAGCAGCGCTTTCATGATGACGGGCAGCGCCACGACCAGCGCATAAGCTTCATAGCCGTCGAAGATCCAGCCGAGATAGCTTGCCCAGAGCGTGCGCCAATGCTTTCGCGTCAGCCCGGCGTGCCAGGGAGCGTTGGCGTCGTCACGCGCGCGTGACGCTGTTTCGTTGACCACGATACCTCCCGCGAACCTTTGGCCGGCTGCGAATACCGGCTTTAATCTGCAGTAACATATTTATACGCCGGATTTCTTTGGCCGTGCAGCACGCCGAACGTATAAGCCTGGGGTGCCGTCATCCCCGCGCCGCGCATACTATGCGCGGATCCGGCGGCGGGGATCCAGGCAAGTTTCAGTGAGGCACGAAGACACCGGCGCTTATTTTCTTGGCGCTTCGGTTGCCCAGTCTTGCCGAAGGTGAGCGTTCGGCTCGAGGCACCCGCGCCGCGCGCCACAGGTTCATTTTCAACTGATGCTTGACTGGGTCCCCGCCGTTCCTCCCGCGACCATTGTCGCGGGCGCGGGGACGACGTTCGGCGGGATAAAGTCGGAGCTATTGACGCACTACCGATCATCGCGTCGCAACATTGCGGAGTACGCGAGCTTTAAATTGTTCTTCAACCACTCCCATGCTGTTCGAAGGTCAATCGAGACACCCCATAGTGTAGGTTTTCCGCTGACAACATCGGAAAAAGCGTTGGACGCACCATAGTGCCTTTCTAGAATTCCAAGCTTATGGTCGATCAACTCGTGGGCCGATTTGACCTCACTCTGCGGGTCGTACGGTTCCACTGAATTTGGATAACCGTTGCTGCGCATGGCGCGATCTAACGTGACCATGCGCGAATAAATTCGTCCAACGAACCCTTGAAGGAGAAATTTGGACTGCAGAAGTGCATCATCTCGTTGCGAAGGCGCGTATGAAGGAAGAGCAGCTTCAAGCTTGTCGCAACATTCTTGAATTACGTCTTCAATGCAGGGCTTAACAAACTGCCAGAATATTTGCCGAAGCTGCCCATCGAATACGCAACCGAGGCCCACACCTATTCGGCGACCACGACAGTCGATGATCTCCAAGTCTTTGTTTGACGCCCTGGCCATCTGCCATTGCGTGAGCTAGTCACGACATATATCTAGTGTCCAGGTCGTGACGGATTTTCTCACAAATTGGTGTCATAGGCGCATCCAAGCTAGCAACGTTGCATCCGCTGGTCCATGGCGTCATCAGTGCACGCGGCCGCCCCTCACCCTAACCCTCTCCCCATTAAGTGCAGAAATGGGGAGAGGGGACGACGCGCCTCGCCCCGCAAAAAACTAAACCCGCATCGGCATAAGCACATAAAGCGCGTTGTCGTCGCTGCCGTCGCGGACCATGGTGGGGGAGCCGCTGTCGGCGAGCATGAAGCGGGCGTCCTCGCCCTCGAGCTGGCCGGCGATGTCCAAGAGATAGCGGGCGTTGAAGCCGATCTCGAGCGGGCCGCCGCCATAGGCAACGGCCACCTCTTCCGTGGCGCTGCCGCCCTCGGGATTGTTGACCGACAAGATCAGCTTGTCTTTGGCGAGGTTGAGCTTGACCGCCCGGCCGCGCTCGCTGGCGATCGTCGAGACCCGGTCGACCGCGCTCTTGAAGGCGGCGTTGGGAACTTTCATTTCCTTGTCGTTGGCGTGCGGGATGACGCGGCCATAATCCGGGAAGGTGCCGTCGATCAGCTTCGACGTCAGCACCACCGAGCCGATCTCGAACTTGATCTTGGTCTGCGAGACGCCGACCTTGACCTTGGCGCTGGTATCTTCCATCAGCCGCGCCAATTCATGCACGGTCTTGCGCGGAATGATGACGCCCGGCATGCCGTCGGCGCCTTTGGGGCGCGGCAATTCCACTTGCGCCAAACGATGGCCGTCGGTCGCGACCGCGCGCAAGGTCTTGGTCTTGTTGGTCTCGGCGATGTGGAAATAGATGCCGTTCAAATAATAGCGGGTTTCTTCCGTCGAGATCGCGAAGCGGGTTTTTTCAATCAGGCGCTTGAGATCGGCGGCGTCGATGGTGAACTCGTGACCGATCTCGCCGACGGCCAGATCGGGAAAATCTTCCGCTGACAGGGTTTGCAAGCTGAAGCGCGAATGCCCCGACGTTAGAGTCAGGCGCTCTTTCTCGGCGTCGCGCTTGATGTCGATCTCGGCGCCCTCGGGCAATTTGCGGACGATGTCGTGCAGCATGTGGGCTGGCACTGTCAGCGTGCCGCCCGCTTCGACCTTGGCTGAGACGCTTTCGCTGACCTCGCGCTCGAGGTCGGTGGCCTTGAACATCAGAGTCGAGCCAGAGGCTTTCAGCATGACGTTGGACAGGATGGGAATGGTGGTGCGGCGCTCGACGACGCTCGTCACGTGGCTCAGCGCCTTCAATAATTCTCCACGTTCAATCTCGAGACGCATGTGGCTCCTCAGGTCTTGTATAGTCTTCGTTGACTAGTTTTGTTTTTGAAGCGCGCGGACCAGCGGGCTGGCTGCATGTGTTGGCCGCGCGAGGGGAATTAGCAGGCTACGGCGCGATTCCTGAGCGGAATCGTGCGTGGGCGATGATGAGAGCCGAATGCAGTGGGTTTTTCAAGCAAAGATGTCGATCAAACCCAAGTGAATTTCATCTGCAAATTCAAGGTGGCCTCAAAAAATGAGGGCTGGGGCGGCCAATTGGCTACCCCAGCCCCCATCGGGCCTGGATTTTCTGAGAAGCGAGGCCGGTAAGCCGTCAGTGATTGAGGAGCTTTTTCAGCTCTTCAAGTTCGTCACGCAGGCGCGGATTGTCGGTCAGGATGCCGTCAATCTTGCGGATGGCGTGCAGCACCGTGGTGTGGTCGCGGTTGCCGAAGCGGCGGCCGATTTCAGGCAGCGAACGCGCCGTCAACTGCTTCGCTAGGTACATGCCAATCTGACGCGGCCAGACGACAGAACGATGACGGCGCTGCGACAGCAAATCACCCTTCGACACGCCGTAGTGGCGCGAGATGATGCGCAGAATATCCTCGATCTTGATGCGGCGGGGTTCGATGCCCTGCACGAGATCGCGGATCACGGTCTCGGCGATATCCATGGTGATCGGCGTGCGCATGTATTGCCACGTCGCATAGAGGCGTGTGATGGCGCCTTCAAGCTCGCGGCCGCTTTCCGTCAAACGGGCGGCCAGAAGATCGAGGACGTCGCGCGATAGCGTGAACGACGAATCGCCGGCGCGTTTTTCATTTAAACGCTTTTCGAGCACCTTAAGGCGGAGCTCGTGATCGAAGGCGCCGAGCTCGGTGACGAGGCCGCGCTGCAAACGCGACCGCATCCGCTCGTTCAAGCGTTCGATGTGGTTGGGGGCGCGAGCCGAAGCCACGACCACCTGTTTGCCGCCATCAAGCAGCGAATTGATGATGTGATCGAACTCTTGTTCCGTGCGCTCGCCGTGCAGGAATTCGAGATCGTCGATCAGCAGCATGTTGATATTACGGAAGCGCTCTTTGAACGCCATCGGGTCGGAGGACCTAAGCGCTTCGACGAACTGATAGCGGAAACGTTCAGCCGTCAGATACAGCACTTGAGCGTTGGGCGCGCGCCGCTTCACCTCCCAGGCGATGGCGTGCAGAAGATGGGTTTTGCCAAGGCCAACGGACGAGTGAATATACAGCGGGTTAAAACCGGGGCTGTCCGTCAGCACCGTTTCAGCGACTTGCGTTGCACCGGCATGAGCCATGCGATTGGCCCCGCCAATCACAAAGCTCTCGAACGTGTAGCGCGGATCCAACGGTGAACCTTCGAGCCCACCTGCGGAGGTGCGAACCGTTGCCGGCATGACGGGGCGAACAGTTGAGGATCTGGCGATGCCGTCTGGCGATGCTTTCGACTCGTTGTCCCGATCGCGAATGGACTCGGCCGTGCTGGTCTCTTGCGGCCGCTGTACGGCTTTTCCAGGCTGGCGCCAGATGACGTCGACGCGCTCGACGGTTTTGAACTCGCTGCGGCAGCATCCCAAAAGCTGCGCCGTATAATGGGCCTGGATCCAGTTGCGCACAAATTGAACCGGCACCGAAACCTTAACCACGGCGCCATCGAAGCTTTCAAACGTCATGGCATTGAACCAGCTCGAATAGATGTCTTCACCGAGCTGAGCCTTGAGCATGGCGCGGACTTTCTGGCCACACCCTTCGACGGCGGCAATTGCTGCCTCCGGCTCCAATAACGTCACCGCTCTTGCCGTCGCACCCTCTGGTGTATTTTTGACTGCCTGCATTGTCGTCTCCCCGCATTACATGATTGAGTTCAGTTGACTTCAAAATTGACAGTTCCCGGCTAGGGCAAAACAGGTTTGCGCCATCAAACGGTGATGCGCCCTATCCGGGTCTTTAAGAACGAGTGCCTTATCCCTGCACCCAAGGCAGGCCGGCGGCTTTCCAGCCAGCGACCCGTCCGCGCTGGCGATTGGAATCGAGTGGCCCCTCGAAACCTTCCGCCACATTCCGGCAGCGCTGATAGCCTGCTGCCGTCATAACCTCCGCAGCCATCCGGCTGCGGCCACCCGACCGGCACAAGAAGAAGACTTCGTCCTCTTTCGTCACGCCGGCGGCATCAAGGGCTGTTGTCAGCCTTTGACCGAATTCTGCGTCGACCCTGTTGTCGGGGAATGTCTGCCATTCGATCGTCAAAACGCGCTTGCCAATTGGACTGAGATCTGGAAGGCCTACGAACGCCCATTCCGCACGGGTGCGAACGTCAACCAGCACGGCGCGTGTATCGGCCTTCAAATGACTCCATGTGTCATGCACAGGCACATCTTCGACCTCGGCGGTTTGTGACGATGGCACGAGCAGACCCCCTACACGCAACCCACGGCCCAGCTCGCGGCTGTGGGTGGCCCTAACAAATCAACTTCCAGCAAAGCCAAAGAACATCGAATCCACGCGCACGAATACACGTAAAAACACGCTCAATTGCTCAGAAATGACGATGATGCCAGGAACGCTTTACTAGGTAGATACCCCGGACTCTACGCTCGTCTACTCGACGCGTGGAGAAGACAGATGGCCCCCGCTCATCCACGTCCAATTAACTATCTGTTAACGGCTTTGCTGGCAAGCCGCCCACAGGTTGAACACAGCCCGAGCCTGCCGGAAAAAGAATTTCCACAGGTCCGGTGGATAACCTCACCGGCAACGGCAACGGCTGTGGACAACCCCTCTGACTCTCATGGTCTTTTTGGTTCGTGCGAGAGCCCGAAACCGTCAGCCAAAGCAACATTGGCAACTCACGCAAAATTGTCATTTTAAGTTTGGCATCGCGGACTCGGTGTTGAGCGCCACGTCTTCAATGCAACGCTGCGCATCGTTACTAGCGACTTGAATCCAGCGGCTTAGCGTTGTTCAAAAAAAAACGGGCCCGTGAAGAGCCCGCTCTTTACCGTTGCGAATACGCAACAGGGAGAAAAAGTCGTCAACGCGCCAGAATAAGCGGTCAGACCTTCATCGCCTTGACACGTTTTGTCAGGCGCGAAATTTTTCTGGAAGCGGTCTTCTTATGAATAATGCCCTTCTGGGACGTCCGCATGAGAATCGGTTCAGCGGCCTTGAGGGCGGCGAGAGCCTTGGCTTGATCACCGCCGGTAATCGCTTCCTCGACGCCACGAACTTCGGATTTCAAACGCGAGCGGCGGCCCTTATTGATTTCGGTCTGCCGGATCATTTTGCGCGCGGCCTTTTTTGCCGACGACGTATTGGCCATAAACTCTTCCTCTTCACGGTGTTCGCGGTCCGGGCGCCCCATCACGTCACACTGTCTGATATCAGAAAGTGTGATTTCAGGTTCCATGCGACGCCAGCGACGGCGCGCGGAGGTCCGGCGGACCTATATTAAATGCGTTTACCGCCCGGAACGGAGGTTCCGAGCGGCATGATGCACCCTATAGCCCTGGCTTGGGTGGAGGTCAACGGGTTGCGACTGCGCTTGTTGGGCGACTTTTTTCCGAAAAACCATATTGGACGGCCATGCCGCAGCGCAAACTCATGTATTGTCCGCCCGAACTTGCTAGCGATTCACGCTGCGATTGACCTCGGGGGAGGGTTTTATGTCGTCTCAAACCGCATGGATGATCAACTTAACGCTGAGCTTGTGCGCCATCATACTGGCAGCCGGAGCCAACAGTTCCACCATGCACATGGCAGCCTCCGGTGCTGTCAGCCTCGTTTTGGCGATCCTGGCCGTCCGCGAGCACGCCCATTTGACGGCCTCGGGCGCGCCCAAGAGCCTTGTTGGCGCCTCGACCGCGCGCTACTCAGGTCTTATCTGGGCCTGGGGCGCGCTCGGCATCCTGGTGACTTACGAATTCATTCTCGACAAGCAATGGCCCGAGTGGAACCAGTTCTTTCTTGGCTTCATGCTGGCGGCGGCGGGCTGCTTGTTGTTTGCCAACATGCTGACCAAGGACGCAGCGACCGGCAAGGATGACACCTCTGTTCTCAATCTCGGACGCATTTTGGTGCTCGTACAGTTTATCGGCATGATGGTGGCAGCAATTACGATGCTGATCGACGGCAAATTCCCGCGCAGCATCGAGAAACCCGATTGGGCCGCGTGCAACATCTTTTTCTTTGGCGCATTATCTATTGCTGCCATCAGTCTCAATGCTCTGATCTCGCAGCGGCGGGCATGACAGCCAATCTGAGTGTTAATCTGCGATGACCCTTCGGCCGTTTTTGTTACCGCTCATCTTGGCATTGGTTTTGAGCCTGGTTGGGATGACGATGTCCGCCATGCACGCCGACCGCTGGCATGCGGCCCTGTCGGCGACGCTGTTTACCGTCACAGCCATCGTTGCGGGATTTAAAGTCAACGCGCCGCTCTGGAGCGGCAATCACAGAACGGGCAGCGATCCAACATTACCGGCCATCGCCCTGATGCGGACGGCCCGCATTACCGCCATGGTCTATATCTGGGGTGGCGCGGCCATGTTCGCCATTTACAATTGGTCCGGTCTGCATTGGCGCCACGCATGGCAATACGGCGCAGCCATGACGGTCCTCGCCATTGGGCACATCATGTATGTGCGGTTACTCAGTCAGCAATCGCCGTGGCTTGCCAACGATGGCGCAATCGATACCGCCGTGCGCTTCGCCGCCGTTCACGGTCTAGCCGCCGGCGCCGGTCTGGCGTGGGTCGTGGCAACGGGGAAAATCTATACTCAGCATGACGATTGGGCGGCCGACCATATTTTCATCGCTGGCGGGTTGATGATCATCTGCCTCAGCGCGTTCGCAGTGCGCACGCACCGTGAACTACAATGCAGTAAATCCTGAACTCGCCAGCCGCATTCACGCACGAACCGCGAGTGCGATATGCACGTCATTTTTGACATGCCGGGCAATAAAACGTGGCGCGACCGGTGTGGACCACGCGTTTTACGGTCCCTTCGCATCCCGATTTGGCGCACCGTTGACCTGCCCGGTCGTAGACTTTGAACTGCTCCTGAAATTGTCCTTCCGAGCCGTCGGCGTGGCGATAATCCTTGAGGGTTGACCCGCCGGCTTTGATCGCTTCCGTCAAAACGGCGCGCACCGATTGCACCAGGGCTTCCGCGCCGGCGGTAGGGCGGCCCTTTTTGTCGGCGAGAATTTTGGCGCCACGATTGGGCGACAGGCCCGCCCGGTATAAGGCTTCGGAAACGTAGATGTTGCCAAGCCCGGCGACGACGCGCTGATCCATCAAAAACGATTTGAGGTTGACCTTGCGCGATGCCGCGCAGCACGCCAGATAGCGCGCGGAGAACGCGTCATCTAGCGGCTCCGGTCCGAGACAGGCGAACATCGGATGTTGATTGAGACTGGCCAAGGGCTCGAGCAGCATGAAACCGAAACGCCGTGGATCGTTATAAACAACCCGGCCGGCGCCTGCGAGATGAAAGACCACATGATCATGCTTGGGATCGCCAGCCGTATTATAAACGTAAGATCCGAGTTCCGCACAGCCGCTGCCGGATTTGCCAGAGCCGGAATCGATCGTGAACCGGCCCGTCATGCCGAGATGCATGATCAGCGCGTCGCCGCCGGAAATTTCCGCGATCAGATATTTGGCGCGCCGCGACAGCCGCTCGATGGTTCGTCCCATCAGCCGCTCTGAAAAGCGCTCGGGCAGCGGAAACCGTAAATCCGGCCGCCGGCTTTCCACCAGCGTTAACCTCCGTCCAACCAGAACGGGCGACAAGCCACGGCAAACGGTTTCTACTTCGGGTAATTCCGGCATGGGCCTCAAAACGCATTAATAACTTAGACAAGACATCACCATAGCGCGCTCCGCCGCTCTCCGCTATCTTTGCGCCATGAACCAGAGCACGTCCAAGAATACCGCCGAGCAGACCTCCTTCGGCTATCGCGAGGTCCCGGAAGCCGACCGTCAGGGTCTCGTCAATCAGGTCTTTGCGTCCGTTGCCGAGCGCTACGATCTGATGAATGATCTCATGTCAGGTGGCTTGCACCGGCTCTGGAAGCGCGACTTTATCGGTTGGCTGAACCCGCCGCGCGGCGCGCAAGACTTCAAGCTGCTCGATGTCGCGGGCGGCACCGGCGATATCGCTTTGAGATATGCCAAGTCGAGCGGCACCAACGCTTCCGCGGTCATCTGCGACATCAGTCCCGAAATGCTCGCCGTTGGAAAGCGCCGCATTGCCGACGCGGGCTTAGAGCACCGCATCACCTGCGTCGAAGGCAATGCACAGTCTTTGCCGTTTGCCGATAAATCGTTCGACGCTTATATGATCGCGTTCGGCATCCGCAATGTCACCCACATCGATCAGGCCCTCCGCGAAGCGCACAGAGTGTTGAAACCCGGCGGCCGCTTTATGTGCCTGGAGTTCTCCGAATGCCAGGTTCCGATCCTCGACCGGCTGTATGATTTCCATTCTTTCGAAATCATTCCGCGGCTTGGCCAGCTGACCGCCGGCGATCGCGGGTCCTACCAATATCTGGTCGAGAGCATCCGCAAGTTCCCGCGCCAGCAGGCCTTCGCGGACATGATCACGGGCGCAGGCTTCGGGCGCGTCAGCTACCGCAATTTGACGGGTGGTATAGCCGCCATGCATTCTGGCTGGAAGATTTGATCACTTCTTCCTGCTGGCGCGGAAGTCGCGTGGGGCCCAACGTTCGTCACCCCCGCCACCGCACCAATCCCAATATTCGATGAGGCATAATTTATCCGATTTTCTGGGCCGCTTGGCTGTCTCCTCGTGACCGAGGAGCGCCGTGCAAATCCGATCGTCATTGCGTATCAAATAGGTTTTGCGTCGTCATGAGAGGCGGTATCGCAAAGTCAGCACTGAGTCACTTCTGCGCAACGATTTGAGCGAACTAATCGCGCGCATTTCGCAGACGCGGCATTGACCTTAGCCAAGTGCTGCGCTTAGCTTGTTGTGGACCCTAAAAGGGTCGGATTCGTTTATTGAGGGAGGATATTCGATGAAAACACTTCAATTATTCGGTGCATTTTTTGTAGCACTAGCGGCTTTGGGGATTACCGCGGCTAACGCCGGCTGCGTGTCGAAGGGCGCGGTTGCAACCGCGGGCTCCGAAAAAGACGCCAAGTGGTACGCCTTGGAAACGATGGTGCAGGCCGTCAGTTGGGGCCTTTGGCCGGGCTTCCTGCAGAACGGCAAGGTCGAAGGCTACAACGTCACCAATGAGCGCTACAGCTGCAAGCCTGACGGTGGACAAGTGACCTGCCACGGGCGGGCCTCGTTCTGCACCAAAGGCAAGACCTGACCTTTCTAATTTCCCATTGCCGTTCCTGAAATGGCCAGCCGTCGCACGCTGGCCATTTTGTATGTCTGGTTGCCTTGCAACCAGCTTTAAACCTTAGCGCCAGCTCACCGCTTGACCGGGCCCGAGGGCTGCGCAATGTGGGGTTGCGCACGAAGCGCCGCTTTGGAGACTGATCTCGACACCATGCCAGGAGCCTTGACGAACAGCTTGAGGCTTTTGCGGGCAGGACTTGTGCTTGCCCAACACGGCGTCCGCTTTGTCCCCAAAGGCATGGACGTTCCGCTGCCGTTGAAACTGGCGCGCGCCGCAACCTGGCCGCTTACCGTACTCACGGCGCCCTTGCAGTGGGGCAAACCGAAAAACACCCGCGTCGCTTCGGCCTTGACGCAACTTGGACCGAGTTACATCAAGCTCGGGCAGTTTCTGGCGACACGCGCCGACGTCATAGGCGCGGACCTCGCCGCCGATCTCGGTCACCTACAAGACAAGCTGCCGCCGTTCTCGATGCACGAAGCCCGCGCGGCTGTCGAGCAAGCGCTCGGTGGCAAGCTCGAAGACCACTTTGTAGAGTTTGGGCCACCGGTTGCGGCCGCCTCGATTGCTCAGGTTCACAAGGCTTACGTTTTAGATGGCGGGATCCGCAAAGCTGTCGCCGTCAAAATTCTTAGGCCCAACGTCGAGAAGCGTTTCAAGCGCGATCTCGACAGTTATTATTTCGCGGCCCAACTGATCGAACGCTTCCACGCGCCGACCCGGCGTTTGAGGCCGGTGGCGGTGGTCGACAACCTGAAGCACACGACCAACCTCGAGATGGACCTACGGCTCGAAGCCGCCGCCATTTCTGAGATGGCCGACAACATCGGGGCGGACGAAGGCTTCCGTGTGCCAACCGTCGATTGGCGCCGCACCGCCAAACGGGTGCTGACGTTGGAGTGGATCAACGGCACGCCGATCTCGGACACCGTGACATTGCGTGCCCGCGGCCTCGACCTCGAGGCGCTTGGGATGACGGTGCTCAGATCGTTTCTGCGCCACGCCATGCGTGATGGGTTTTTTCACGCCGACATGCACCAGGGCAATCTGTTCGTCGGCGAGGACGGCAAAATTGTCGCTGTCGATTTCGGCATCATGGGACGCTTGGGTCCGGGCGAACGCCGATTCCTCGCCGAAATCCTGCACGGTCTCATCACCCGCGATTATACCCGCGCCGCTGCCATCCATTTCGAGGCCGGTTATGTGCCCAAGACCTTCCGAGTCGAAGAATTCGCTCAAGCCATGCGCGCCATCGGCGAACCGATCCACGGCCGCACCGCTCAAGAGATCTCGATGGCGGATCTGCTCGGCCAGCTCTTCGCTTACACCGAGGTCTTCGACATGGAGACCAGGCCTGAGCTGATCCTGCTGCAAAAGAGCATGGTCATCGTCGAGGGCGTGGCGCGCTCGCTCGATCCGGCGCTGAATGTTTGGACGGCGGCCGAGCCGGTGGCGCGCCAATGGGTCGAGCAGAATCTTGGACCCTTGGCACGTTTGAGGGACACTGGCGCCAGTCTCGGCGATATCTTACTAAAGACGCCGGGACTGTTGGAACAGCTGAAATCGACGGCACTTGGATTTTCAGAGATGGCGCGCTCGGGACTTCGTCTCGACGACGAGACCATTTCCAAAATCGCCAAGGAACAAGCGGCGGAACAAAATCGTGGTTCTCTCGGCCGATTTTTTCTTGTCATTGCAGTCACGCTTGCGATGTACTGGCTTGTCTTCCATTTTTGGGCAACCGGCACGCATTAGCGTCGCCGGATTTGAGGGTGTTTGCCATGGCGGTAACCGTCGTCAGATCGATATGCGCAATTGGGCAATCCGGTCAGCTTGGCCTCGACGGCCATTTGCCCTGGGAGGGCAATCCCGGTCAAATCTTCCGCGACGACGTCGCCCGCTTCTTTGAAATGACGCGCGGCCACGTGCTGCTCGCGGGTCCGAAGACAATTGCATCGGTGCCAAAATTCGCCTTTGAAGATCGCACCATCGCCGTCATCCGTTCGTCGGAAAAGGCCGCCGAGGTTCTGGCACGCTACCCCGGCCGCGTGATTTTCATCGGTGGCGGCCCGCTCGTCTGGGATGTTTATGCGTCCCTGATCCAGCATTGGGACATCACCAGATTGCCCTACGATGGCCCCGCCGACCGCTGGTTTAATCCCGCATGGCTGACCACGGGCAAAAATTCGCGCGCCGCGTGATACGAACCCGCGATCACGCCCGCTCGTCACCCTGCCCTACTTGCCCTTGCGCGGGCCGATGAGGTGGGTACCGTGGGCGATGGCGGCGGTGGCGCGCATGCTGGCGGCGACGAAAATGGCCTCGGCGATCTCGGCCTCGGTCGCGCCGGCATTGGCGGCGTTCGTGCGGTGAATTTCCAAGCTGTAGGGACACTGCGTCGCGAGCGCCACGGCCAGAGCCATCAACTCTTTGAACTTGCGCGGAATGGCACCCGGCGCCATGGCCGCGCGATCGAAATTCTCAAACGCCGTCATCGCGGCCGGGGCCAGCGCTTTGAGATGCGGCAGCTGGCCGAGATTGGCGGTGTCGTACATGGACATAGCGGCGCTCCATTAATGTGCGAGAGCGGACACTATGACGGCCTCCACGCCAGCGCGCGACCTCAGAAAAGATTCGGAGAGGCGCAGACTATGAGACAACCGGGCAACACCAGCGGCCTGTGCGGGCGCTGTTGTGTAGCGCTCAACTGAAGCTTGCAGGCCAGTCCGCTCGCCACGCGGCAAAATTAACCGTTATAGTAGTTTTGCCGTCGGCAGATCATCCGCCATCGTTTCGGTTCTTGCGCGCCGCGGCCATCAAAGCATTGATCTCATTGAGATCTTTTGCTCCTCACAAAATCTCGGCCAATTTGTAAACCCGCGACATCATGCGTGATCATTTCGTGCACCTTTTCGCCCACATTGGCATGGCCAGTGCATTTCGTCGTTTAGTTCAATGACGGAGTAAGCAGATGCGTATAGGACTTTTGGCATTCACACTGGTTTTGGGGATCTCGTCACTGGCAGGCGTTGACGTTGCACAGGCCCGCGAAGGCCGGCCAAGTCAGTGGTGCGGATGGTGGATGCGGACCCAATTGGGTGGTGGCCCCGAATACAATCTCGCCGCCAACTGGCGTAACTGGGGACGCGCCGCGCATGCCCATGTAGGCGCGGTGGTGGTGTGGCCACACCACGTCGGCATCATTACGGGGCAGAAATCCAACGGGCAGTGGATTGTGAAGTCCGGCAATGACGGCGGTGCCGTGCGCGAACGGGCGCGCTCGGTTTCCGGCGCCGTGTTCCGGGCGGGCTAACGCTCCGGCTCGATGACGAGCGTTATCGGGCCTATCCGGCATTTACATCGCGATCAACGCGCCAGTGGTACAATTCCACGCGGCGCGCTTCGGCGTTGGCATTTTCCGTGCGGGAACCATGAGCGCGGACCGGCGTTGACACATGGCATCCAACAACGAGGACGCCATGCTCACCAGAAACGCCGCGATGATGATGTTTGTAATTCTCGCCGGGGCGGGCCAGGCCTTGGCGGCGGCTGAAAAAGTGGCTGAGCCGTGCAGCGCACTGTGGACCGCTGGCGACAAAGACAAAAACGGCGTATTGAGCCGCGATGAAGATAAGGACAACTTCATCGATAAGGCCAATTCCATCAGTACGTCGCCCGTCAAATCCGAGACGCTCAATCGCGACGAATTCCTGAGCATCTGTTCGCGCAATCCACCTGACAGAGCCGCAGCCACACGTCCCGCTGACGCGGCCAACGCGAAAACGCCCGCGCCGCCATCCGCGACGCGGTAGGGCAGCGGCTCGGTCGCGCGATGAACTCGGTATGTGGTTGTGATCGAACCGCTGCAATAGAACTCGGCCGGACTTGATCCGGCCATCCCGCGCCACGAGTTAGAAATACTTGGATGGCCGTGTCGAGCACGGCCAAGACGTGGGGACAACCATTTCCATCTAACTCGGACGACCTCTCGGGGCAGCGGCTCGGTCGCTTGATGATCTCGCTGTGCCGTTGACGTGTCGGATTGGACCGCCTTGCCAGCGCCGGGATCGCGAGGCAAAATTGCAAAGGCCGCTGATCGCGCCGCCGTGGTCGCACGCGCTTCAGCGGCAATGGACTCGCATTGATGAAGGAGGCGCACCATGTGCCGGAACATCAAAACCTTGCACAACTTCGAGCCGCCAGCGACTGAGGACGAAGTGCGGGCCTCGGCCCTGCAGTTCGTGCGTAAGCTGTCGGGATTTAATCATCCGTCGAAGGCCAACGAATTAGCCTTCAATCGCGCCGTCGATGAGGTGACGCGAGCCGCGTCGGATCTTTTGGGCGCGCTCGTCAGCAATGGGCCGCCGCGCGACCGCGAGGTCGAAGCCGATAAGCTTCGCGCCCGTAGCGCCGCGCGTTTTGGCGGCGGGTGAAGGATGGGCGCGCGCTCAATCAATTGGAGTACGGCCGCCCGCCTTCAGTCGCTGCCGTCTCGTAACGGCCATGCCGTTTCTCCACCGACGTCACGAGTCCTCCGCTCGCCGCGTCACGCAGTGAAGCGGCGAGTCAGGAGGGCGGCGCAATATTTACCCAGCGTCATGGAGGGGCGATGCGTCCGTATCGCGTAGCCGTCGGCCATCCACGGCAAGTGTCAGCAGGCGCGGTGGTTGCGATGCGTCGAAGTCAGGCAGCATCGCACGCACCTAACCTGCGGATATTTGTCGTGGGTAGCTGCCTGTCGCGCGTTCCGCGCCATCGCTTCGCGACGCGGCCATGACGGTCGTGGGGGCGGACGCAATACACGACCTATGAGAAGTGAGGGGCAATTGAGCCCCTGTCACGGTTTACTGTTGTTGGGGACTACGTTGTCGCAGCCACGATATCGGCAGCCTCTTTGCTCCCTGGGGGGAGTATCAGCGTATGCGCCTCGTCTTTCGACAGCTCTAAGAGCCGCTCGCTATGCATCTCCCTAAGAAGCTTTAGGAAGTAAGATCGATTTTCGTATCCGGTCCACTCGATGAGGTCCGAAGTAGCGACTTTTCCAATCGATGTAGCGAGTAGCAGCAAGACCTGCGGCCTAAGCTTCATCGTCGGGTCGAGCACACGACGCACGTTCTCTCCCTCCCAAATGATCGGAATACGCCGCTCAACCAAAGTGTCCACAAGCACCTGCGCGGACTTGGTTTCGAGACCATGGTATACGCGGACAAGCTCCGCCATGATCCAATTGCAATTGGTAAGGACGAACGTCGCATCCATGTGGTTGGGGTCAACGTCGCCGCCACTGTGGCCTACACCGCGGTTGTTGCGTACCTCGAATAGAGCGGGCAGGAGTCGCGGTATCAAAATCTGGAAGCTTCTGGGAACGTGCGCGTTCTGCTCTAACTTCCTGCAAGCTCCAACGAAGTCAGATGGCTTACTTGCGCGCGGCGCGTAGCTGCTCTTGGCGTGTCCGTCGAGGATGGTGTAAACGATCTCACAGAATTTACCCCCGCTGAGCTCCGACGGCGACCACCTCCGCTCGGCGTAATTCTGCACAATTGACTGGTACTCGGCGAGCAGTATAGCGCGACAATCTGGGTGAGAACGGCGCGTCAATCAGGATGAGACGAGGCAGCCGAGCGGGCTCATGATTGCCGCTGGCCGTTATTTTGGCAAGTGTTTTGATTGACGTTGGATTCTGGTTGGGAAGACGGCGCGTCA
>JANLYX010000009.1:0-3316 GCA_031365865.1 Hyphomicrobium sp.
TAGGCAATAGGCAATAGGCAATAGGCATTCAACGGAACGATCGTTGGCCCACTATCCATTCCTGCCTATTGCCTATTGCCTCTTCTTGCGCCCATCAAAAGGAATTTCATGACACTGTCCATGTATCAGGCATCCGTGCCCGCAATGCTGCACACGCTGGCCGCACTCACCGCCATCCTCGATAAGGCCGAGGCCCACTGCGCGGCGAAGAAAATCGATCCCGCCGTGCTGCTTGGCGCACGGCTTTATCCCGACATGTTCGCACTGACCCGGCAGGTGCTGATCGTGTGCGACTTTGCCAAAGGTACCTCGGCGCGGCTCGCAGGGATAGACGTGCCGAGCTGGCCCGACAACGAAGTATCGTTCGCCGACGTCAAGGCACGCATTGCCAAGACGGTTGAGTTCGTCAAAGCGATCAAACCGGCCAGCATTGAAGGCTCTGAGGCGCGCGACATCACCATGAAGGTGGGCGGCCAGGAAATGAAATGGAAAGGCCAGGACTACCTCACCGGGTTCGCGCTGCCGAACTTCTATTTCCACGCCGCGACCGCCTACGGCATCTTGCGCCACAACGGCGTTGAGCTGGGAAAACGCGATTTCCTGGGTGCTGCTGGTTAAACTTACGCGATTATCCAATGCCGTCAGACTTTTGGAGGCCGGGCGGTGAGCCCGGTCTTTTGCGTTTGGGGCGCCACTTTGCTTTTTGCGCACTCAAAATAAATCGGTTTTGTGCGCCTCAGTCCAAGACAGGTTTTTGGGATCGCGCGATACTGAGGGTGTCATCCAAGCCGCCCACTCGCATCGCCTTCACCGCTTGGTACCCAAATATTGTCTGCGCGATTCTACGATATTCATAATCTCAAAGCATTTTGCCTCTGGATTTGCGGGCTGCCGGCAGCTGGAACGAGACCTCAAGTCTTGAACCGGCCGCCGGCAAATTTCCGCCGTCCTGCGTTTCCGCCCTCCCGCATTGACGCCGGCTTGGAGCCTTGAGCCGCCACTTCTCGCGACCCTGGGCAGCGTGGCGAAGAAGCCCGCCAATAGCGGGCCTTACGGTTCAGTATTTACCGGGCTTGGAACCCGTGCGGCAAATCCGCGTTATACCGGCATCGATCGCAACGCCTAAGGGCATTGGGCACGCGATCAAAGCTGGGAGACCATCATGACCGTTTTATTTAAAGCCGCTGCAGCGGCAGCGATGACCGCTGCCTCATTGGCAACATCCGCGACCCTCGCGCACGCAGCCGATTTGGGCGGCCGTTATGAGCGGCCTTACGAGGAGCCCCGCTACGCGCCGGCACCCGAACCGTTCTGGAATTGGAGCGGGCTCTACGTCGGCGCCAACGTTGGCTATGCGATGGGCGGCGTCGACTTTGACGCGCTCAAGCGCGCCTCCATTCCAACGTCCGATCTCGGGCGCCTCGCAGACCTCGATAACGACAGCGTCTTCGGCGGGATGCAAGCCGGCTATAACTGGCAGCGCGAACGCATCGTTTTCGGCATCGAAACAGATTTCCAATTCAGCGACGGCCGCGACCGTGTTTTCGGTAGCTATTCCGGCGACCCCGCGTTCATTGGCGGCACGCGCTCGAGCCTTGACTGGTTTGGCACGGTTCGCGGGCGCCTTGGCTTCGTTGCCGGCCGCGCGCTCATCTATGCCACGGGCGGCCTGGCTTACGCGGACGTCGACGTGTCTCAGTTCGCCATCGATAGTGCGACTGGCAACTCGGTCAGCTTCCGCCACAACGATACCGAACTTGGATACACCGTCGGCGGCGGGCTCGAATACGCTTTGACGCCGAACTGGTCGATGAAACTCGAATATCAGTATGTCGATCTCGGCCAACAGACGCTGCAAGCGCAGGGCCTGACGCCGGCCGGTTTGGCGTCGGGTGAAACCTACGAGACGAAATATGATCTCGACTTCCATACCGTTCGTGCCGGTTTGAACTACCGGTTTTGATTGGGATAAACACTGAGATGTGGGGGCAGGGGCGCCAGATCCCATTAAGCCGGCGTTCGGTTAAGCCCGGCTTGACTTCGCCAACGCGAACCCCTATTCTCAACACGTGACTCATCGGGCGCCCATGCTACTAACATGCGGGGCGCCCGGGATTGTTTTGGATTGCGGGAGTAGCTCAGTTGGTTAGAGCGCCGCCCTGTCACGGCGGAGGCCGCGGGTTCAAGTCCCGTCTCTCGCGCCAATCCATCTTTTGTGCAAAATGCACCTGATAATGTGCGCCGATTAGCGGCCTCAGGCTCGCAAGGCGAGCCCGGCCGAAAAGGCCGCCTTGCCGGAGCGCCGCGGCGCGTGAAGCCATAAGTTCGCGGGTTCAAGTCCCGTCTCTCGCGCCAATCCAATTTTTTTGTGAGTGCTACGCAGGGCCTGGAGCGGTTTTTATCCGGCGCTGACGGTGCACGAGCCCTAGTCCACTAGCGGGGAGTGCAAAGCCCCGAGCACGCTTTCCTATGACTTTTCGCCCTGTTGCCCCAACGCCTGCGCTGGGCTACCACCAGCGTATGTAACGGACGGCGTCAATCGCGTTGGCCACATATCCTGCGCCCGCTACGGTGACGCGTATGTGAGCCTCAAGGGTAAAGGACCCGATGACCGATCTCTTCTCGCAATACCTGCCGATCGTCATTTTCATCGGCGTCGCGTTGTTCATCGGCTCGGCCTTGATGCTCGCGCCGTTTCTGATCGCGGTCAACAATCCAGATCCCGAAAAAGTCTCGGCCTATGAGTGCGGGTTTGCCGCCTTCGACGACGCGCGCATGAAGTTCGATGTGCGGTTTTATCTCGTCTCGATTTTGTTCATTATTTTCGATCTTGAAATCGCGTTCCTGTTTCCTTGGGCGGTCGCCTTCAAGGATGTTGGCGATTTCGGTTTCTGGTCGATGATGGTCTTCTTGGGCGTGCTCACGATCGGCTTTATTTACGAGTGGAAGAAGGGCGCGCTGGAATGGGAATGATGCGCGACGACGATGCTCTGTTTGACCGCGTGTTCGATAATGCGCGCGAAGGCGCGTCTGGCGGCACGAAAACCGCTGGCGGCATCATCAAGCCTGACGATCCGTTTATCGGCAGCGTCAACGACGAGCTGGCCGACAAAGGTTTTCTCGTCACAACGACGGATGATCTGATAAATTGGGCGCGCACCGGCTCGCTGATGTGGATGACGTTCGGGCTCGCGTGCTGCGCCGTCGAGATGATGCAGGCGTCGATGCCGCGTTACGATCTCGAACGCTTTGGCTTTGCGCCGCGCGCGTCTCCGCGCCAATCCGACGTCATGATCGTGGCCGGCACGCTGACCAA
>JANLYX010000020.1:0-50681 GCA_031365865.1 Hyphomicrobium sp.
CGAAATGATCGCGCGCAACCCGCCCATCGAGCTTTCCCCCAAAGCAATCTCGCCGCCGTGGCTCTTGGCGATGTCGCGGGCAATGGCCAATCCAAGCCCTGTATTACCCTCGTCCTGATTGCGGGCATGATCGATGCGATAGAACGGCCGAAAGACGTTCTCGCGCTCGGACGCCGGAATTCCGGGACCATCATCATCTACCTCGATGCGCACCCATTGGCCTTCTGTTGCCGCGCGAATGATGATTTGGTCGCCATAGCGCGCCGCATTCGAAACCAGGTTGGTGATGGCGCGCTTCAAGGCTTGGCGCTTCAAAGGTAACACCAGATCGCCCTTGCGGCGGCGC
This sequence comes from Hyphomicrobium sp., assembly GCA_031365865.1. GTDB lineage: Bacteria > Pseudomonadota > Alphaproteobacteria > Rhizobiales > Hyphomicrobiaceae > Hyphomicrobium_B. The sequence goes on from JANLYX010000020.1 coordinate 347, forward strand.
ATCTTGAGATCGATCGACCGGCCGTAAATCTGCGACTCGGCGTAAATCTCCTGCAACAATTCCTTGAGATTGGTCGGTTTGGCTTCTTCCCCGCCGTCGCCTTTTGCAAACGCCAGGTAATCTTCGAGCATGTGCTGCATTTCGTTGACGTCGGCGGCCAGCGCCCGGGTTTCTGGTGTGTCGCCGATGAGCGCAAGCTCCAGTTTGAAGCGCGTGAGAATGGTTCTCAGATCATGACTGACACCAGCGAGCATGGTGGTGCGCTGCTCGACATGGGTGGTGATGCGATCACGCATTTCGAGAAAAGCTTGCGCAGCTTGTCGAACTTCGCGCGCGCCCCGTGGTTTGAGGTCCTCAGGGATGGTCCGGCCCTTGCCAAAAGCATCGGCCGCTTCGGCGAGCCGCAAAATCGGCCGGATTTGATTGCGCAAAAACAAAATTGCGACGGTCAGCAAAATCACCGATGTGCCAACCATCCACAGCAGGAAAATATGCGAGTTTGAAGCGTAAGTCTGACTTCGGGTTGCGACGATCCGCAAGATCGCATCATCGTTCTTGACCCGGATTTCGACATTCGCCGTTTCGCCGACGGTGTCGATCCAAAACGGCCGCTTGACGTGGCGGCGGATTTCATTGGAAAGCGCCCGGTCGAGCAGCGCGAAAAACGGTTTTGGGCCAGCCGGCGGCAGATCGCCTGCAGGCAGAAATTGCAGTTGCAGGTTCATGCGCTCGCGTGCCAGTTTCACTAGCCTCGCAGTTTCCGATTTATCCGGGAGCGCCTCGTAAAGATCGATGATGGCGGCGATGTCGCGCGCCGTCGCTTCCGACAAACGCCGCGTCACGGCTTGCCAGTGCCGCTCCATAAAAGCGAACGCGATAACGCCTTCAAGCACCACGATTGGCGTGATGATGATCAGCAGCGCGCGTGCATACAAGCCCTTGGGCAGAAGCTCAGCCGCCAATGCCAGGAGTTTTTGAAAAGCCAGGTGTTCGCGCAGCCTCTCGCGCCATGTCGGCGCGGGCCGGAATTCGGTACTTAGCTCGCGCCCAGCAACCATTGTTGTAGAAAGCCTCACCAAGGTCCGTGCTATGATTAATCCGCGCCGTCAATCAGTATACAGGATGTAGCCCTTGCCGCGCACCGTCTGCAGGTAGACGGGATTTGAAGGGTCGGTCTCGATTTTGCGCCTCAGGCGATTGATTTGCACGTCGATGGCGCGTTCGCTTCCGGTTGACTCATCGTTTGAAAGCTCGTGGCGCGGCACTGGCATGGCGATGCGTTGACAGAACAGCCGCAGCAAATCGCGCTCGCGCTCGGTCAGCTTGACACACTCGTCGTCACGCCGCAGTTCTCCACGCGTCATGTTGAAAACGCACGGGCCCATGCGAACTTCTTCGCGTTGGGGACCAGGGGCTTGGCCGCGGCGCAGGATGTTTTTGAGGCGCAAAAGCAGTTCGCGCGGTTCGAAAGGCTTGGTGACGTATTCATCGGCCGCTTCAAGGCCAACAATACGGTCTTCGGTATCTGCGAGAGCTGTCAGCAAACAGATCGGCACCGGACGCGTTGCCTTGAGATCGCGCGCCAAACTCAAACCGGATTCTCCCGGCATCATGATATCGAGAAGCGCCAGATCGAAGGTCAAACCCCGCATGAATGAGCGTGCCGACGCAGCATCGGCGGCTTGCGTAACGCGAAAACCGTTTGTCGTCAGAAAGCGCCCCAATAGCTCGCGAATTTTCTGGTCGTCATCGACCACCAACACATGAGGCGCGTTGTCAGGCAGCGGCTCGACGCGTTGCGGCGTGACCGGGGTTTTCATTTCAACCCCGCTTTGGTGTCACCAATCTCGCGCGGTGCATTTTGTTTGATCAAGGCTTCGACGTATGCCCGGTCTTTATCTGCAATCATGCCAAATAAGAACTGGAGGGTAAGTTCGTTGGCACCTGGGCCAGCCTTGGAAAGTGCATTTTCAAGGCGTTTGACTTGAATCTGCGTGAGCTTATCGGTGAGGCGTGCGCCCTTCGCCGAAACATAGAGCCGGCGCTCGCGCCGGTCTTCGTCGCCGGCGCGCTGGATGATGAAGCCTTCGTCGACAAGTTGTTTCAGGACGCGCGCTAAGCTTTGCTTGGTGATCTTGAGAATATCGAGCAGCTCGGCGACATTGAGGCCGGGATTGCGATGAACAAAATGCAGAACCCTGTGGTGGGCTCGCCCGAAGCCATACTGTTCGAGGATAGTATCTGGATCGCAGGTGAAATCGCGGTAAGCGAAATAAAACAATTCCACGCAAGCCACGAGATCCATCTGCACGGTCTCACAGGGACCGGCGTCGGTACTCGGTGATTTAAGCGTACTCTGGGCCGCAGAACGCCGGCCTGACGCAGTATCGGACGTTATGTCAGTCATGTTGACTTATTGGCCTTGATTGTTTCATGTTTCAAGTCAAATTGTTGGGGTGGGCCGGATATTTTAGGCAGGCTTGCAGGCCGGCCGAATGGCCGTTAAGCCTCCTGACCTGTGAGGGGCTTGCCGTTGCCTAAAGTCAACCCCACTGTACCGTCTGTTTTGATGATCCCAGGACATAGATACCCATGGCTGACCCTGCTCCCTATCACGATCGCGATGGCCTTATCTGGTTTGATGGCGCGCTGGTGCCGTGGCGGGAGGCCAACGTCCATATCCTGACCCACGCCCTGCACTACGCCAGCGCGGTGTTCGAGGGCGAACGGGCCTATGACGGCGAGATTTTCAAATTGACCGAGCACAGCCGCCGTCTCCATGAAGGCGCGGGCATTATGGACTTCGAGATTCCCTATACGGTCGAGGAGATCGATCAGGCTTGCCGGGATGTCGTCAGGGTCAACAATCTTTCCGATTGCTACGTTCGCCCCATTGCCTGGCGCGGTAGCGAAATGATGGGCGTTTCGGCCCAGTCATCCAAGATCCACCTGGCGGTCGCGGCCTGGAATTGGGGCTCGTACTTCCCCATTGAGCAGCGCTTCAAGGGCATTCGAATGACGATGGCGAAGTATCGCCGTCCCGACCCGGCATGTGCGCCCTGCAAGGCCAAGGCCGCCGGGCTTTATATGATCTGCACCATCGAGAAGCACCGGGCCGAACGAAACGGATACTCCGATGCCGTCATGCTGGATTACCGTGGCCGAGTTGCGGAATGCACGGGCGCCAATCTGTTTTTCATCAAGGATGGCGCCATTCACACCCCGGAACCCGATTGCTTTCTGGACGGCATCACCCGCCGGACGGTTATCGGGCTGGCGAAAGCTCGCGGGATCGAGGTCATCGAGCGCCCGATCATGCCCGAAGAACTGGGCTCGTTCAGCGAATGTTTCATCACCGGCACCGCCGCCGAAGTGACTCCGGTCTCGGAAATAGCGGCCCACACCTATAAGCCAGCGCAGATTTGCGAGAGCTTGCTTAACGATTACATGGCGCTGGTCCGGCCGAAAAAGCGCCTTGCCGCCGAGTAACCGGGGCCGCCGAGTAACCCAGTTCCAAAATTGCCACGTCAAGCGTTGCGCCAGGACCCAAATTGCAGCAAGCTGAGGTTTAGGCTTATGCAACGCGGAGTCATGCGTGTGGCAAATTTTTCAACCTCGTTGGCCATTCTTTTGACCCTGTCGGTAAGAGCGCTGACCTTAACGCTGGCTTTGCCGGCTTTGACCGCCATTGCAGGCGCGACACCGCCCGACGTGCAGCGCGACTGTCAGACGGTCACGACTTGTAACTTCAAAAAGTCGGGCAGTTACCGGGGATGCTTGTCGAGCTATACCTGCAGGACCTGCAGCTTTGTGCCGTCGCGCTGCTCTATCATTGGAGCACGCGGCAAAGTTTGCAGTAAGTTGCGCTGTACGTGGGGCGGCGCGTCGTAAGGGCCCCGCCTTGGCGTCAGGCCCGGGGCGGCTTAAGCGTTGACGATCAACGGGGCGCAGACGGCGGTGAGAAACAACCCGATGCCCGATCCGGTATAAGCCAAAGCCGATGGAGAAAGCTCTAAGCCGAAATAGCGTCCAACACCGGCCACGACCAGCGTCCAAAATAGCGCCGGCACCAGGGCGGCAAGCGCGAGACCGCAGATCTTGAACCAGGCATCGGCCCGTTCGCTGCCGGAAATTTCAGTGTCGTGAATGACTTGGCTGTCAGCTCTCATTGAATAATCGCCACTGTTGATGCAAATCGGCAGGGAGCGTCTGTGATCGTGAGGCTAGTCCGACTTTCTAAATGAGATGTTAATGGGCTAGCCTGCGCCGTCGCATCGCATCAATCAATACTAACAGAGGCTTATCCTCACCAACTTGTCGTGCGGTGCAGCACCCGCCTTTGACGGCGGCCGCTCAAGCCAGCAGTTGCCAAAGTGGGGACAATTGCGCGACAAGCCAATGTATGGGCGGCAAAATCTATGACGTTGCAATTTTGGGCGGGGGTCACAACGGCCTCACCACGGCGAGTTATCTCGCAAGTGCGGGCATTTCGGTCGTTGTGCTCGAAAAGAACTCAAGCGTCGGCGGCGCCGCCATGACCGAGGAGTTCGCGCCCGGATTTCGAAACTCCGTCGCCGCTTACACGGTCAGCTTGCTCAATCCCAAAGTCATCCATGACCTCGAGCTTGCCCGCCATGGGTTGAAGATCGTCGAACGGCCAGCCGCCAATTTCTTCCCTGTCGACGCCAATCGTAGTCTGTTGATGCCCTACGGCTTAGCGGCACGCCAGCAAGCCATTGCCGCATTTTCAAGCCGGGATGCTGGGCAACTGCCAGCCTACGACGACGCCCTTGAACGCGCAGCCAACGTGCTGCGCGACCTCATCCAGCGTACGCCTCCCAACGCCGGTGGCGGCATTCTCGAACTGATCAAGGGCGGCGCGGCTGGAGCGCGGATCTTGAAACTTGGGATCGAGGATCAACGCCTGCTCCTGGAATTGTTCACCGCCAGCGCCGCTGATTTTCTTGGCCGCTGGTTTGAGAACGAGACCGTCAAGGCTGCCTTTGCCTTCGACGGCATCGTCGGGGCCTATGCAGCGCCGTCGACGCCCGGCACGGCCTATGTGCTGCTCCACCACTGCTTCGGCGAGGTCAACGGCCGCAAGGGCGTATGGGGTCACGCGCTCGGCGGCATGGGTACCATCTCGGACGCCATCGCGGCGAGTGCGCTGGAACGCGGCGCGGAAATCCGGACCAACGCCCAAGTCGCGCGCTTACTAATTGAAGATGAGCGCGCCAGCGGCGTTGTGCTCGAGTGCGGCGAGGAGATCAGGGCCCGCGCGGTTGCCTCAAACGTAGCGCCAAAGCTGCTGTTCCGCGACCTCATCCCAGAGAGCGCCGTGACGCCCGAAATCCGCGCGCACTTTACGTCGATAAAGAGCGGCTCCGGCACCTTCCGCATGAACGTCGCCTTGTCCGAGCTGCCGGATTTTACCTGCCGGCCGGGCACAACCGCTGCGCAGCATCACGGCGCCGGCATCGTCATCGGCCCGACGCTCGATTATCTTGAGCAAGCTTATTTCGACGCCCGCCAATTCGGCTGGTCGGCAGCGCCGGTCGTTGAAATGCTGATCCCCTCTACGGTCGATCCGGGATTGGCGCCTCCTGGTCAGCACGTCGCCAGCCTGTTTGTGCAGCACGTCGCCCCGCACTTAGCCGGATCACGCACGTGGGCCAACGCCCACGAAAAAGAAACATTTGCCGATGTCGTCATAAATACCGTGACGCGCCACGCGCCGAATTTCAAATCTGCCATTCTGCACCGCCAGATCTTGTCGCCGCTCGATCTCGAGCACCGCTTCGGAATGATTGACGGCGACATTTTTCACGGTCAATTGGGACTGGGCCAGCTGTACTCGGCCCGGCCGGTGCTGGGATACGGCAACTACCGGCTGCCAGTGAAAGGCTTATATCTATGCGGCGCGGGCGCCCATCCAGGCGGCGGGGTGACGGGCGTGCCGGGCATGAACGCGGCGCGCGAGATCATCGCTGATTTTAAAAGCTGGCGCGTTCGCCACTAAGCGCCGTCACAAACGCGGCCACGTCCGAGGGAGACCATTGCGTGACATTATCGTGTCCCATTCCGATGCTGCGCATTTTCGACGAAGCGTCGGCGATGAAGTTCTACGTCGATTGGCTCGGCTTCCGCGTCGATTGGGAGCACCGCTTCGAGCCGGATTTTCCGCTCTATCTGCAAGTCTCGCGTGACGCCTGCCGCCTCCATCTCACCGGTCACCACGGCGATTGCAGTCCGGGCGCGGCGTTGCGGATTGGCTGTCAGGATGTGGCGGCACTGCTGGCGGAATTTGAATCCAACACCTACAAGGCTTTGCGGCCCGGCATTCAAACGCCACCCTGGGGCGGCAAAGAACTGACTTTGACGGATCCCTTCGCCAACCGCCTGACGTTTTTCGAGACGCCGGAAACCTGAGATCTTCATGCGCATTTCTCCATCGTTCGACATCGACGAAGACCTGCTGGAAGAGCGCTTCGTGCGCTCGTCTGGTCCAGGCGGTCAAAACGTCAACAAGGTTTCAACCGCCGTCGAGTTGCGCTTCAACATGGCGCTGGCGCCCTTATCCGAAAGCGTGAAGATACGGCTGACCCGGCTTGCGGGCCGGCGGCTGACATCGGACGGCGTGCTCATTCTTCAAGCCGATCAATTCCGCACCCAAGAGATGAACCGCTCCGACGCCCGCAAGCGTCTTAAGTATTTGATTGCCGAAGCTCTGATTGTGCCCAAGCCTCGCATCAAGACCAAGCCAACGCGGTCCTCGAAAGAGCGCCGTCTCAAAGCCAAGGAAGCGCGCGGCGGCGTCAAGAAACTGCGGCAAGGCAAACCTGATTTCGATTAAGCCCAATTTCGATTTAGGACCAACGCCATGCCCCGTTTCGCCGCCAACCTCAGTTTCCTGTTCACGGAAGTGCCATTTCTCGAAAGCTTCGCGATTGCTTTGGCGCAAGGATTCAAGGCGGTCGAATTCTTGGCGCCTTACGATTGGCCGGCAGCCGACCTCAAGGCTTTGCTCGACAAGCACGGGCTCGAGCTGGTGTTGTTCAATGCCGCGCTCGGGCATTGGGCGCCGGGCGAACGTGGCATCGCCGCTGTGGCGGGCCGGGAAGCCGAGTTCGATACCGCCATTGCGCAGGCGTTGAGTTACGCACATGTGCTCGGCAACAAACTGATCCACGTCATGGCCGGTCTCGACACGCAAGGCGCGGACAGAACGACTTATATCGCGAACTTGCGCCGCGCCGCCGATCTCGCCGCGCAAACGGGCGTGACGCTGGTGATCGAGCCGATTAACACCCGCGACATGCCGGGTTATTTTTTAAATCGCACGGACCAAGCGCTCGACATCATCGCGGAAGTCGGAAAACCCAATGTCGGTTTGCAGTTCGATCTTTATCATCGCCACGTCATGGAAGGCGATGTCGAAGCCGGACTGCGCGAAGTTAAAGACGTGGTGCGTCACATGCAGATCGCGTCCCCTCCCGATCGTGGTGAGCCCGGCCGGGGCGATCTGGATTTCAAGGCGCTGTTGGCGCTGATCGACGCCAGCGGCTACGCGGGCCACATCGGCCTCGAATACAAACCGCGAGCGGGGACTATTCCGGGGCTGAAGTGGATGGAGGAGATGGGGGTGTAGGTGAGTGAACAAACTCGTGAAACCGAGGAGGACACACTATGGGCATTCGAGCCTTGGTTACAAAAGTCCCGCCGCATTCGAGGCAGCCTTCAAGGCCAACGACCAGACGGAGAAAATGGCTCTCCACTAAAGACGGGGAAGTCCAGATCGCACGGAGCAAGCGTCGCGTTACCCCGTCAACCCGCCACCTAACGTTGGGACGTCAAGCACCGAGAAGCCGTAATGGCGCAGCCATTTGATGTCGCCCGAGAAGAACGCGCGCAGATCGGGGATGCCATACTTCAACATCGTCAGCCGGTCCAAGCCGACGCCGAACGCGAAGCCCTGATACTTGTCGGGATCGAGCCCGCAATTGCGGATGACGTTGGGATGCACCATCCCGCAGCCCAAAATTTCCAGCCACTGTCCGGGCTTGCCGATGGCCTCGGCCCCGACATCGACTTCCATCGACGGCTCGGTGAACGGAAAGTGCGAAGCGCGAAACCGCATCTTCACGTCATTGACCTCGAAGAAGGCCTTGCAGAATTCTTCCAGCACCCATTTGAGATGCCCCATATGCGTCGTCTCGTCGATGACGAGACCTTCGATCTGATGAAACATCGGCGTGTGTGTCTGATCGCTGTCGCACCGGTAAACCCGGCCCGGCGCGATGATGCGGATCGGCGGCTTTTGCGCCATCATCGTTCGGATCTGCACGGGGCTCGTATGCGTGCGCAAGAGCAGGCGAGAGCCGTCTTCGCGCGGAGAAAAATAAAACGTATCGTGATCCTGGCGCGCGGGATGGTCGGCCGGAATGTTCAGTTTGTCGAAGTTGTTGGCTTCGGTTTCGATATCCGGCCCTTCGGCGACCGAGAATCCCATGTCGGCGAAAATCTCGATGACTTCATCGAGCACCTGGCTCACGGGATGAATGCGGCCCTCGGCCTGCGGCCCCAAACGCACGGGCAAGGTCACGTCGGCGCGTTCGGTCTTTAAACGCTCGTCCAGCGCTGTCAATTCTAGCAATGCTTTGCGGGCATCGAGCGCCTCGGCAACTCGCGTCTTCATTCCGTTGACTTGCTGGCCGAACTCTTTACGGCCATCCACGGGGAGCGCCGAAAGCGTGCCCATGAGTTCGGAGAAAATCCCTTTTTTGCCTAACGCCGAGACGCGCACGGCTTCAATCGCGCTAAGCCCGTTTGCAGCCGCGATCTCTGCCAAGAGGTCTTGTTCAACTTTATTTAGATCGCTCATTGAATTACCTTTGCAGTGCTCGGCAAACAGCGAAATATCATCCTGGTTCGAAGGTCACGCAAGGCGCAGGTCATCAAGAATTTCCCCTCCCCGGCGGGGAGGGGTTAGGGGTGGGGAGAAGCAATCAAACCGGTGTTGCCCGCGACCCAAAAATTCTATTCTTCGATCATCAGAACCGCTGCTATCTCGCCAGGTTGGTCACTCCACCCCAACCCCTCCCCAGCGGGGAGGGGGAAGCAACGCGGCGATGACGCGCAACTCTTAAGCCGCTTTCGCCTTCGCCTTCGTAGCCGGCTTCGTCGGCACGCCCGGGACCGGCGCGGTCGACGCCTTATCGGCCTTGTCGATCAGGGCCTTGAAGCCTTCCGGATCGTTGATGGCGATATCCGACAAGACCTTGCGATCGACTTCGACGCCCAAGTTGGCCAGGCCGTTGATGAAGCGCCCGTAGGTCATGCCGTGCTCGCGGACAGCGGCGTTGATGCGCTGGATCCACAATGCGCGGAACGAGCGTTTGCGGCGCTTGCGATCGCGATAGGCGTACTGCATCGCCTTCTCGACCGCCTGCTTGGCGACGCGAATGGTATTCTTGCGGCGGCCATAATAGCCTTTCGCGGCTTTGAGAACTTTCTTGTGCTTGGCGTGGGCGGTAACGCCACGTTTGACGCGGGCCATTGACGTGCTCCTTCGGAGAGGGATTAGGTTATGGGTTTTAGGGTTTAGGTCTTTTGGAGCGGTATCCGAGAGAGAGTGCGCTTCGTACGCACGCCACGTTCTAAACCCTTGCCCCTAAAACCTACCACCTGCTTCGCGCGCGTTAGCGCGCATACGGCATGTACTTCTTGACGATCTTGGCGTCGGAATCATTCAGGATGCCGGTGCCGCGCGCCTTCTGCACGAACTTGGCGGTGCGCTTGATCATGCCGTGGCGCTTGCCGGCCTGGCCGGCTTTGACTTTGCCCGAGGCCGTCATCTTGAAGCGCTTCTTGGCGCCGCTCTTGGTTTTCATCTTAGGCATTTGGATGGTGTCCTTTGTCGTCGTATCGGTCGTTTCGTCGTCGTTCGTTCGTTTCACCGGTCTTTTCCCTTCTCCCTTGGGAGAAGGTGGCCCGTCGTGCCGAAGGCGCGCCTACGGCCAATGCGAAGCATTGCTTCGCAAATACGGGCGGATGAGGGGGCTATTCCGCTTGCCGCAATGCCCCAAGCGCAATTCCATCTTCCATCGCCGCGCGCTCCTAACGGAGCAGGCCACAACATTAGCGTCCAGGCAGCGCCTGGACGTTTGGGCCGTGACAATGATGAGAGCGAATGGAAACGCCGTGCAGCCTTGCGACCCGGCTGAGGGCGGCGAGGACGCTCTGGCGAGACTTCTAGGCGCTCAACATTGCCCGGCGCCGTTTCCGGCGCCAAATCATGAGACCATTTCCGGTCTCAAATCACGAGCCCGTTTCCGGTCCCAGGATCAAAGACCGTTGCTGGTCTCTGAGAGACCTGCTGGTCCTCTTGGATGAGGTCCGTTTCGGGTCTCAAGTGCGGTTTTTAGCCTTGCCGCTGGAACACAAGCCCCAACACCACCGCCCACCACACTCTCGGCCTCGTCGCACGAGGCCGGTGATTGTAGTCACGCCTTAGCACATCCACCTGATTTATCAAACGGTTATCGAAAAGCATAAGGCCCGCCACGGCGTGTTCCACCGCGCGGGTCTGGGGGATTTATAGCGATGGTCGGCGTTTCGCGCAACAGGTCGATATTCTGTCTTTATGAACAGACGGTGCCAAGCAGGGGACATGAGTGCGTTCGTGAAAACGCGCTCTTCAAATAATCGGCTACGCTGAATTCGAAGGCATTTTGCTTGGCAGCACGAATAGAAAAGTTGCCAAAGCGTCGGCAAGGTCAAATGCTCGTACAGCGTCCTCAGGTGACAAGTGAGGAGTGGTGCTATCAGCATGGCGTGGATTATTTGCGTCTAACCGGACTCGGTGAGCCCACTCGGCCATTGTTTTTGTGAGAATCCCAAGTTTAACAGCTTCGTCGATGCGACTATACAGAACGCCATCAGTCAGTTTGTGATGTTTCAGTATGGCGTCGATAGCGGAGGCTGACATGACAACTGAGGCGTCAGGACTTGCTAGTGTGTCTCGCGCTTGTTTTAGGTATGCGGCAACACGTTCGGGCAGCGTTGGATGCGCTTCCCAAATCGCCGGGAAAATAGCCCGAACCTGAGGGTTGGAATTTAATTCACCAAGATTCCCTTGGGCGGTGACGATACTGCCGCATGCCGAACAGACGTAAGCTGCCCAATGAGAAGCTAATCCGCCGGATCTTTTCGTAATGTCTTGCGACGACGTCCAAACGCGAACAAGCAATGGATGTGCGACGCCACAATGAGGGCAATTCTCAACGCCGAGCAATCGCTCGCCGCCCATACGATGATCGCGAAAGCTCATTGGTTGCAAAAATCCTGGTTTAGAGATCAAAGTCGCAACTGCGGGTCAGCAAATTTCGATACTTTGACTGACCCGCCTCTCCTTAAAGATCAAGAGCCAATTGGGCTGGAGGGCAGGGCACCACGCGTGGATATCGCTTACCCGTGATCACCTCACTTATACGGCCCTGGTTCACACCAAGAACCGCAGCGGCTTGGTGCTGCTTTAGCTTCATTGTTTTCACGAGAGTTATGGCCTTTGCGGCGAGTTCCGCTGTCATCGGCGGGGTCGGTTTAATCGGCATGGCGCCGTTCTCCTCTGTTGACGAGGAGCCGAGCTTGTTGACCTCAGACTCGGAACGCGTAACATAACCGGGGAATCGCCTGTTCCTGCGCTCGGCTCCTAACCTTGCAGGGACGCGAACCTTGAAGCCGTCAGGACACCACTCCTGGCGGCTTCGCTTTAAGCGCCGTCGAATCGGATTCGATCTCAAGTTGACGAATGAGTCAACCATCTGATGGGACTCGGCTTTTTTGCACGCTAACGAATCTAAATTGAGTTGATTGCTCGCCGGACCCTCTTGCCACGGAGCTTGGGCAATGGGAGGCTGCGCCCACACCGGGAGAGGGAGCATGCGGGGCGGTCTGGCACTTATAGCATTGATGTTGGCCGGATGTTCGACACCATACAAAGAGATGGGGTTTGGCGGCGGCGTTAGCGCGCAGCAAATGACTGCCGACACCTTCCGGATTTCCGCCAGAGGCAACGGCTACACTGATTCCACCGACGTCCAGGATTATCTGGTCCTGAAGGCCGCCGAGACAACGCGAGAACATGGCGGTACCCATTTTCTTGTTATCGGCGCTGCCGACGCATCGCGTACATCGCAATTCGTGACGGGCGGGACAGCTCACACCACGTTCACCGGTGACACGGCGACCACGAACTTCACCCCGGCGACGATTCAAAATATCTTTAAGCCCGGACAAGACGCTTTCATCCGAGTTGTTAACGTCGCGCCGGGCCAAACTCCTGCTCCGGGGGCGATCGCAGCGGTCGAAATCATTCAGTTCGTCGGCCAGCGCGTGAAGCGGCAATAACACCACCTCACGAGGTGCGCGACGCGCCTAGGGCCGCGTCGCTAAAAGGCGGCGGCGCATGCCAGCGAACCGTGTCAGACCCTTCATGCCGGAGGCGTGTCTTCGACACGTCATGCCATAGTACGTAGGACGGTTTAAAAATGCGCCGGAAGAATCGTAGGTTGGCGTCAAGCGATAGCCTCTCGCCGAAGGCGAGCGAGAGACAGACACCCAACACGCCGTTCTTCAGCCTCGATCTCAGAATTGTGACGCAAAGATCCGTTGGGTCTGCGCTCTCGCGCCTTGCCTCCGGGCAAGGCTTAAATCGCTTGACGCCAACCTACAAGTGATGCCGGTGCCAGCGGAGGAATGGATCCTCGACACGAGCCTACACGAGCCCTAGGAAGACAACGGAAACCCTAACTCCCTTACTTCCTCCCACCCTTCCTAATCAGCGCATGATTCTCAGCGCGAAGCGGATGGCGGTCTCGGGCAAACTTGGGTTGAGGTCGTCCTTCGAGATCGCCGCAACCGCGCCGCATCGACGGCACGACCCGCGAAGTTTGTTCAATGCGAACGCCCCCGCAGCAGTCCGACCCCGGGAGATACCCATCTCACTGCCCCTCAAATCCCCGTTCAAAAAGTTATCCCCGCGTTCAAAACCGCGCGCATACTCGCTTTTGCCACTTCGAAGGAGGTTTGCCAGGGCGCTGGCGAAGCCCGAAGGGGTGGTCGACCCCGGTCGCCCGGCAAACGCAGCCGTCGCGACGCAGAGCAGACTCGCCGTCCGCGCTGCATGCTGGAAGCATGTCTTCGACATGACGTGAGATGGGGGCGTTTTGGAGCAACCCACTTATCAAAGTTGCGGCGCTATGTGCCTAAAGGTGATTAGCGGAGCGGATTGGTTTCCGGCCCGTTTGACTTCACTACCCACGGGCTGGCGCCCGTTCGCTCCGCATCCTGTTTCTTGGGATGCTCCGCATCCTGTTTGCCGAGGATGCTCCGCATCAGGATCATCTGATGCTCCGAAAATATCCTGAAGCTCTTAGCCCTACTCAATTCCAAAAGGTTGTATCCGCGGAAAGTTCTGGAATACGACCGGCAGTTCCAGCTCGAACAAGCCCGCCGCGAGCGCGCCAAGATCAAGGCCCGCGATCGCCGCACCAAACTCAAGGCCGCGCGTTTGGCCGATGCGACGGCAGCAACGGCCCGGCAGGTGGATGAACGCCGGTAACTGCTTGGCCGGCGCGGCGCATAAAAAACACCGGTGTCTCAGCGCGCTAACGGCCTATGTGCAGATGCAGCATTCGCTGGAAAAGTGATTTCTGTGGAAAGGGCTTTCTGAAAGCACACATTGGGCTTAAGTCCAGTTTCGCAGCGCAGCATTTTCGCGCAAAACAGTCGTCAAATATGATTAATGATTCCACAATTGGAAGGCCGTGTTCATGTCGAAAGATTTCGATCTGACCCGTCTCTGCGAGGCCAAACCAGCGCCTGTGAGCCCCGGTGACGCCAAAATGCACGTGAACGCCAGCGATCAACGTCCCAAGGGCCGCTCGGCCGCCAGCGCGGATCAATGGACGCCTGATGGGGTCTGCGCCGCCGGAGACGGGGCTTCGGTGCGGCCACGGGAAACAACGGGCCGTCACTTACCTCGCTCCGGCCGCGAGCAAGCGGCGTGGTCGCTGCTGATGACCGCCTGGAGCCGCACTCAGCTGCGTCAGCGCCGGCAAAAACGCAAATCTCAAGCGCCATTGCAGTCTTGAAGACCTGGGTCCTCTTGCGACCGGCCGGACGTCGTCCCGCTCGCGGGGCCGTCACATAAACTGGTTCATGCGCCGGATGCGTTTCGCTAACAGTCGCATGACTTGCAGGGCGAATGCCGGGTTCTTGGCGATGATGCGCGCGAAGGTGGCCTTGTCGATGGCCATGACCTCGGTCGGCTCGATCGCAATGGCGGCAGCGCTGCGGTCCCCCTCGTCGATCAACGACAGTTCGCCAAACAGCCCGCCCGGGCCGACATTCTCGAGGATGGTGCCGTAGGTGACGATGTCGACGCGGCCCGAACGCACCACGTACATGGCCGTCGCGGGCTGGTCTTCAAGGAAGATTTTTTCGCCCGCGTCGAAGTGCTGAACCGAGACATTTTCATCCGCCAGGGCGGTGAAATCAAACGGCTCGTCGAACTCGGAACTGTCGGTCATGGACGTGCCAGGGCTGTGCTAAACTCAAGTGTTAAGCGCGATAGCCCTGGCTGAAGCCCGCTTATTTCGGCGACAGGACCATGACCATCTGTTTGCCTTCGAAACGCGGCTCGCTCTCGACTTTCGAAATGGCTTCGACGTCAGCCTTGACGCGCTGCAGAACCTGCATGCCAAGCTGCGAATAGGCCATCTCGCGGCCGCGGAAGCGCAGCGTGATCTTGACCTTGTCGCCCTCCTCGAAGAAGCGTTTGATGGCCCGCATTTTGACGTCGTAGTCGTGATCGTCGATGCCGGGCCGCATCTTGATTTCCTTGATCTCGACGATCTTCTGATTCTTGCGAGCTTCGGCGGCCTTTTTCTGCTCTTGGTATTTGTACTTGCCGAAGTCCATGATTTTGCAGACCGGCGGCTCGGCGTCGGGCGATATCTCGACCAGGTCGAGGCTCGCGGCTTCGGCGCGGGCAATGGCGTCAAACTTTGCGATGACGCCGACGTTCTGGCCTGTCTCGTCGATCAAACGTACTTCACGGGCCCGGATCTGGTCGTTGATCTTGGGCCCGGCTGGTTCCCGGCTCGCGGGCTCGGGGCGCATGGGTTTGCGGATGGTCTAACTCCTTTGTGGTTGCACGTGCGCCAGCCAAGCCGCGAAGCGCTTCGCAAAAGCGCATTCGGTGGACTCGTCCATTGGGCACGCTTAAAGGATTGGGAACATTCTGATCCCAAGTCAAGCTCCGGGCGGCGTTACAACCTATCATCGCCGAGGTTTTTCGCTCCGAATGGCGAAGACACCACAGCCGAATGGCCAGGATCGAGGCACGGGGCAGACTGCCCAGCCGGTTAACGCCAGTGCTCGGTAATCCAGGGCGTCGGCCGAACGTGCTTGTAGAGCCGCTTCCAGGCGGCTTTGACAGGCCAGATGCCGTCGCGGGCTTCATCAGGGTCCGGCTTACCCGTAAACGCCACCAGCTTGGTTTCGGCGGGCAGCTTTGGCGGCATTACGAAGTTCAAGGGCCAGGGGGGCATGAGCGAGTGCTTGAAGCTCACGCACCACGCTTGCGGCCAGAACACCATGTCATCCACAACCGCCGAAATATACTGCTGCTCGATCCGGAAGCGTTTCAGGATGGCCTCGGGGTCGCGGTCGAAATCGTTGAAGATGGCCCGCATTTTCTCGACCGGAAAACGGTAGACCGACGTGTTGCCGACCCGGCTGCGCGGCTGCGTCCAGTTTTTGGCGACGCAAAAGCGGCCGGGCTCGAAATCGAAGAATTCATCGACCGATCCCGTCACCACGACATCGAGGTCGAAGAACAGCACATCGCCGCTGAGATCATGCAGCGGGTACTGCCAAAGCGAGAGCTTGCGCCACGGCGTCCAGGCCACGCGCTCAGGGATATTGATGGCGGGAAGAGGCGCGATCTCGATCCACGGATCGGCGCCAACGGCGTTATCCGTGAAGCAGACTAGGCGGGTTGGCCGCTTGGTGTTGCGCTTGATCATGGAGGCGAGGCGATTGAGGAAATCGACGCCGTAACGCGTCCCCCACTTGATGCAGACGATGGTCTGGGTCGTTGCTGGCTTGGCCGTTTGATGGATCATGGCTTGTTATGCCCTTTGGCCGCCCGCGACGCCAGAACCTCATGATAGACGGCCAAGGTTTTGGAGGTCATCTGCTCGAGTGTAAAGCGCCGTCGCACATGATTGGAACCGCGCTGGCCGCAGGCTTTGCGCTCGGATTCCGGCCAAGCCAGTAACGTCGCGATGGCCTCGGCGAGGGCTTTGGGATCGCCGTATGGTACGCGTAAACCGGAAGCCTCCGAGAGCGCCACATCGGGCGGCGTCAAGGCGACCTCGCGTCCAGGGCCGGTATCCGAGACAATCATCGGCACGGCCATGGCCTGGGCCTCGATGGCGACGCGCGGCAAGCCCTCCTGCTCGGAAATATTGAGGGAAATACCGGTGATCGTGTAAGCCGCCGCCATGTCTTGAACGTGGCCCGGAAACCGCAACCAATCAACGACGCCAAGACGAGCCGCGTCGGCTTTAAGTTTGTCCAGAAACTCCGGCTTCTCGATGTCTCCAGCCAACACCGCAACGATATTTGAGTGACCCTGAGATTTCAAAATACCGAGCGCCTCAACAAAATGATGCTGGGCTTTGCGCGGCGTGATGCGTCCGGCCAGCAGCAGAATACGTTGGCCATCTGCAACATCAAACAAGCGGCGGATCGCAGCGATCCGTTCGGCCGTGATCGTCGCTGGGTCAAATTTGGCGGGATCGAAGGCGCGATGGATGATGGCGATGCGGCTCTCGGGCGTCGCGTAGCGGGTGCGGATCAGGTGGGCCATATAGTCGGAGACCGCGATGACCTTGTCGCTGCGGGCCATGACGGAGTTGTAGAAATTCTTGATCCGGCCGCGCTCGGAATATTCCGAGTGATACGTGGTCACGAAGGCGATGCCCGTTTTGCGGGCCGCCCACAGAGCGCTCCAGGCTGGCGCCCGGCTGCGGGCATGAATGATCGAGACCTTTTCGCGCTGGATAATCTCCGCCAAACGTTGCGCGTTGCGCCACAACCCAAGTGGGCTCTTGGTCGCAAGCGGGAGCGTCACGTGTTCAGCGCCGGCTTTACTCAAGCCCTCGACAAGCTGTCCGCCCTCGGAGGCGACGAGCGCCCGGTGGCCGTTTTTGACCAAGGCGTCCGCAATTTGCAGACAGCCAAGTTCCGCACCTCCCGCCCGCATGCGTGGAATAACTTGCAGAACGGTCAGGCGATCGGGCACGTTGCGGTCCTTGGCTCAATGGCGGCAGTCGCGCGCCTGCAGAAAAGGTTCATTAAAGTGCCGGAAGTTCAACCGCAAACAATCGATGTCGGACTTGGGGAAAACCGCCGCTCGATTGCCTATTTATGGGATATGCCGCCGCCCGACGACGACCGTGGCGTGTTTTGGCTGACCGGCTTCATGTCCGACATGACCTCGACCAAAGCATCGTTTGTAGCCGATTGGGCGCGCAGCAATCAAATCGGCTGCACGCGTTTCGACTTCTCTGGCCACGGCCGCTCCAGCGGCAAGATCACCGATGGCACCATCGGCCACTGGCTCGAGGAAGCGCTTGAAGTGTTCGACAAAGTGACTGTCGGCCCGCAACTCATCGTCGGCTCGAGCATGGGCGGCCATATCGCGCTGCTGATGTTGAAAAAACTGTTGCGCGACAACAAGGCCGAGGCCGACCGCATCGCCAGCGTCATCCTGATAGCACCGGCCTGGGACATGACGGAAGAATTGATGTGGAAGGAAATGTCCGAGGCTGATCGCAAAACCCTGGCGGAGACCGGTGTCGTTTACCACCCCTCCGATTACGGCGAGCCCTACGCCATCACCCGCAAGCTCATCGAAGAAGGCCGCGAGCATTTGTTGGCGCGCAAGACGCTCATTCCCGCCCGGCCCGTGACGATATTGCAAGGTCTCAAGGACGCCGACGTTCCGCCCGCGCACACCCGCGAATTGCTGACGTTTCTCAAAGGCAAGGACGTCAAGCTGGTCGAAGTACCCGACGGCGATCACAGCCTGTCACGGCCGCAGGACCTCGAGATTCTCGAAGCCGAGCTGGGTGAAATGATGCTGCTCGATTGATCAGCGGTCGTCCGCGCGGGTTTCGTTGTCTTCGATCAAATCGGTTGCGAGTGCCGACTCGAGGATTAGAGGCGTCGTAGATGCGGCAACCGTTTCAGGCACAAGCCAAGCGCGATATCCAAGACCGGAGACGGTCAGTTCGCAGTCGAGTTCGCCCTCGGCGACGTTGCAGCTCTTGTCCGCGTGAACTTCGACCGGCTTGGACGCTCCGGCCTTGCCGAACGTGGTGTCGAGAATTTGAAAATCCGCGCCAGCCTTCAACGTCACATTGCGGAAAATGCAGTGCGTCTTGCCAAGGCAATCGCCCGACACGCCGACAACGCCAGCGGCCTCGGTTCGCGTGCGTGGGTGTGCTGCGCCATCGGCACCGGCGCTGATGTAGCAGTCGTCGCCGATGCAGATAACCGGCGCTGGCTGGCTGCCGGCTTGTTCGGAGGACGATAATTGCGGATCGAGCACCAGCAAGACCGATACGTGAGCTGGCGACCCCGCGGTCGCGGTTGCCGCTGAAGCGGGCGCCGAGGTGGCCGGTGCCGCCGCTGATTTGATAGGCGTGGTCGCGGGCGGCGAGGCAGTTGACGCCGCAGGGGCCGTTACGGCTGGCGGTGCGGGTGTCGCCGCCGCCGCCGGCTTGGTTTCCTGGGAGGTCCTCGTTTCCGGCATCGCGGCCGCCGTCGCCGGAGCGGATGGTTGCGCGCCTGGCGGCTGTTGCGCCATGCGGCGCGCGTCGGCCTCTGCGCGGGCGGCATTCAACATTTCCTGCTCATAGTCCGGACCCGGTGCGGGCGGGCGCTTGAACGCGGGTTTCACCGGTGCCGCCGTCGCCACGGGCGGCTTTGCAGCAGGAGCCGCGGTTGCTGGCTTTTCCGCGTCCTGCGCAAATTTTTGCGCGAGTAAGTGCGCGGGGTTGGCCATTTCAGCCCGGGCCGGAAGTTGAAATACCAAAATCCCTGAAATGACGGTTATGAACCTACAAACAGCTCGCCGCATGTGGACCCTCAAATGCCCTTCAAAATAATTTTCACAGCCGGCGCGCCAACGCCTGCCAAGGCGCATCTGTGACGCGACATTCGGGCCGAAAGACGGAATTGGCGAGGGACTGAAGTCAAAATGTTATCCCCCGGTGGCCAAAATGCTTTTTAATCCCTCGCGATAAGATGGATATTGAAGCTGAACGCCCAACTCATTCTTCAGGCGCGTATTTTTCACGCGCTTACTTTCCGAATAGAAGCTACGGGCCATCGCGGACAAATCCGCTTTCGCGAAATCGAGATCCGGCGGCGGCGGCAGTCCCAAGAGTTCCGCCGCATAGCTGACCACATCCTGGGGTGGCCCGGGTTCATCGTCGGTGACGTTGAAAACCCCCGTGACGCTCGGCTTCGATATCGCGGCCTCGATGGCATTGGCGATATCGGCGACGTGAATCCTATTAAAGACTTGGCCAGGTTTGATGATGCGCCGCGCCGTGCCCTCGCGGACATCGTCAATCGCGCTGCGGCCCGGCCCATAGATGCCGGGAAGGCGGAAGATGACGACGGTTCTACTGATCCGGCGGCCAAACTCCGTCCATTGCGTCTCAGCCAACAATCGCCGCTGCCCCCTCTCGGACGAGGGTTTCGCAGGGGTTGTCTCATCGACCCAGCCGCCGCCCGCGTCGCCGTAAACCCCAACGGTCGATAAATATCCGATCCAGCCGGGAGCCGCGCTGTCAGCTAATGCTTCGGCAAAGCATGCGTAAGCTGGATCGCCGCCGGAGTTGGGGGGGACGGACAGAACGATGTGAGTTGCGTCGTTCAAAGCGGAAACGACATCTGCGGTGGCGCGCCGGCCGTCGAAAAGATAGCCGCGATAACCCGATGACGTAATACCCTCTACGCCTCGTTGCGAGGTCGAGGTGCCGCTGATGTGCCAATCATGCGCTGCCAAGCGCTGGGATAACACGCGAGCGGTGTAACCAAGGCCGAAACAGAATAAATGCTTCATGTCATTTCGCCGGCCCCGAGCCGCCATTCGTTGCGCACGTCGTCGTCGTGTTCGTTGCTCATTTGAACTTCGCGCGCGTGTCGAAACTTATCAGGGTCCGCCAAGCGGCTTAAAGCCCACACAGCCATCGCACGCACGAGAGGGGAGGAATCACTCAGCAAATTTTCGGCAGGCATTGAAAGGCTGCTGTCGCCGGAGTTGCCCGCGGCAATCAGGGCATTGCGCACAACCCGGTCGCGGCCGGTGCGCTTGACGGGCGTGCCGGCAAAGTGCTTTCGAAACCGCGCGTCGTCGAGGGCGAGAATGTCCGCAAGCGGCGGGTTATCGGTTGCGGGCCCAGCCGCAAATTTATGTTCGCGCGCCGTCGCGGCAAATTTGTTCCACGGACAGACCGCCAGGCAGTCGTCGCAGCCGAATACGCGATTGCCAAGGGCGGCACGAAACTCGCGTGCGATATGACCTTTGTGTTCAATGGTGAGGTAGGCAAGACAGCGCCGGGCGTCGAGTTGATAGGGCGCGGGAAAGGCTTTGGTCGGACAAACATCCAAGCATCTTTGGCACGAACCGCAGTGGTCGGATTCCGCCACGTCGGGCGGCAATTCGGCCGTGGTCAATATCGCCCCGAGAAACAGCCACGAGCCATGAACGCGCGACACCAAATTTGTATGTTTGCCTTGCCAGCCAAGTCCCGCCAGAGCGGCATGCGGCTTTTCCATCAAGGGCGCCGTATCGACGAAGACTTTGACGTCTGCACCCGAGCGGCGCTGAAAGGCCCCAGCGAGTTGCTTGATCTTGCCCTTCAAGACATCGTGGTAATCGCGGCCCTTGGCGTAGACGGAAATGGCTGACCGGCTCTTATCATCAAGCGCCAGCAAGGGATCGGCGTCGGGCGCGTAACTTTGGCCGATCATGATGATCGAGCGCGCCTCTGGCCACAAGATATGCGGATCAGCGCGCCGCTCGGCGGACGACGCCAACCATGACATGTCGCCGTGCCGGCCAGCGTCGAGAAAGTCGTTCAGCCTCGTAGCCAACTTCGCAGCATCGGTCCGTGTTACGCCAAGGCAATCCAGTCCGAGACTTTCGGCCTCACTCTTGAGGAAATCTTTGAGCGTGCCGCTGGCCAATTCAGTCACGCGCGATCCCCCGCGTGACGAAATCCTAAAAATCCAAATCCGTGTAGGCCAAAGGCGGCGGCGTGCCGGGAACGCGGTCGGCGAGCAATGAGCGGAATGACGGACGCGATTTCAGCCGCACATACCACGACTTCGCTGCAGGATACTCGTCCCATAACATTTCGCCCAAATAATCGACTGTCGAAACGTGCGCCGCGGCGGCAAGATCGGCGAAACTCAACTCGTCGCCCGCCAGCCACCGGCGCGACTCCGCCAGATAGCTGAGGTACGACAAATGGTACCTGAGATTGCTTTTAACTGCGCGCAAGATTTCAACGTCCGGGGCCGCTGGGTTGCTGGGCCGCATTCTCTGGGTGACTTTTTCATACAGCAACTCGCGCGAAACCTCGCGGTCGAATTTACCGTGAAACCAGTCGACAAGACGGCGGACCTCTGCGCGCTCTTCCCGGTTGCCCGGAAACAAAGCAATCGCCCGTCCGTTTGGGTTGCTAGCGCGGACTTCCTCAGCGATGAATTCGGAAATCGAATAGACGCCGCACAGCGTGAGGCCGTTTTTCATATCCAGTACAGGCAACTCGCCGGCGGGGTTTTTGGCGAGAAAGCCCGCCCGCCACTCCCACGGATTTTCGTCTAGCAAATCAGGCTCAAGTCCAAATTCCGCGAGAGCCAAGCGGATTGAGCGCGAGCGCGGGCAAAGCCGGTATTGGGTGAGCTTGAGATCGAGCATGCGGCCTTCAGCGTAAACGATTCGGCTCCTTCGTTTGCGACCTAATCGGTTATCAAAGCGGTACGGTGTGGCAGGCGTGCGCCACCAGCGTTGTCCGAACTCTGGTAAGCGATGAAACGCACGCAAGAACATTGCGGCACATGAGGATTGAATATGGCTGAAGCTTGTACGCAAGGCATCGATACCGGCTTCGTTGCCCTGGGATACGGCAAAGTTGCCGTGCTGGGCGTCGTGCAAGGTATTACAGAGCTGTTGCCGATTTCATCGACCGCACACATGCGGATCGTGCCGGCGTTGCTCGGCTGGCCGGACCCTGGCTCGGCGTTCTCGGCCGCGATGCAGCTGGCGGCGCTGGCAGCGGTCATCAGCTATTTCTGGAGCGATGTTCGAGATCTTGTCACGCATTCCGTTTCCGCCGTGGTGCGGCGCGACTTTTCGGATCAATGGTTTCGCTTGGCGCTTGGGATCGTCCTAGGAACCATACCCATCGTCATCGGCGGGCTTTTATTGTCGAAGGCCCTCAACACCTGCAATTCGCCATTGCGGAGTCTGACGGTGATCGGCTGGTCTTGCATTGTCATGGGCTGTCTGATGGCGCTGGCCGAACTGATGGCACGCCATACCCGTACGCTCGACGATATAAAACTCAGCGACGCCCTGGTCGTCGGATTGGCGCAAGTCGGCGCGCTGATTCCGGGCGTCTCGCGCTCTGGATCGACGTTGACGGCGGCGTTGTTTCTGGGGCTGAAGCGCGAGGAAGCGGCGCGGTTTTCGTTTCTCCTTGGCTTGCCCGCCATCGCCGCCGCTGGCTTCAAAGAGCTCTGGGAGCTTCACAAGGCTAACCTCGACATGCACGGTTGGTCGATCCTGGGCGCCGGCTTGCTCGTCGCGTCGGTCTCGGCATTTTTTGCGATTTGGACGTTGTTGAAAGTGTTGGAGCGCTTTTCATCTTGGCCGTTCGCGCTCTATCGGGCCTTCATGGGAGGTCTATTGCTGACCAGCGTCTGGCTTGGTGTCTTGCAATAAAAAAGGTGCCGCGCGTCAGACGCTGGCACCTTTGCCGCAATTGTACGTGTGCCGTCAGGCGGCGTGCGATGCGGTGCCGGACGTCAAAACGCGTTTCAAAGCTTCCAAGTCCTTTGCCGCATGTAAGCGTTCAACCGAAACGGGATCGCGCACGATCCGCGAGATCCGGGCCAGCGCTTTCAAATGATCGCCGCCGGCGTGTTCGGGTGCCATCAGGAAAAAAACCAAATCGACGGGCTCGCCATCGTTGCTTTCAAAGGCCACTGCCTTCTCAAGCCTGGCGAATAGGCAGGTGATGCCCTTTGCGCCAGCGAGCTTGATGTGCGGAATGGCGATGCCGCGGCCGAGGCCGGTCGAGCCGAGTCGTTCGCGCTGCAGCAAGCTGTTGAAAATCTCGCGAGGCTGCAAGCCCGTCATTCGTCCCGCGCGATTGGCAAGTTCCTGCAAAAGCTGCTTTTTATCATCCACTTTGAGAGCGGGAATTATGCCATCTCTCGTAAGGAGATCCCCAAGGTCCATGGTCGTCCATCCTGCTTTGGTCATGCCGCATCTTACGATGGTGTACCGTTCCCGCAGATGACGACGCATCTAGCGTGCGGGTTTTTCACTCAAGACCGCTTGTTAACGTACCTTTGAAACTTGCACCCCGTTTACGACCGCAGCCGGCTTAGGTGCGGCGTCGATCCAGCCGATGTGGCCGTCTGGTCTGCGGTACACGACGTTCAAATCGCCGTGTCCGGCATTTCGAAATATCATAAAAGGTGCCTCCGAAAGATCGAGCTGCATGACGGCTTCGCCGACGGTCAGCTCCTCAATGCGCCGCTCGGTTTCCGCGATAATCAGCGGATGATCCTCGACGCGGTGTTCCACTTCGTCGTCGCCACCGCTCACAACGTAATCGCGCGCGTCTATATTCCCTTTGCGTCCGCCGTTTGAACGCGCGGCCGCGTGATCCTTGATGCGGCTCTTGTACCGCCGAACGCGCTTCTCGAGCTTTTCGACGGCGTCGTCTGCACTAGCGTAGGCGTCCCCGCCTTCGCCGTGCGCTTCGAGCAACAAGCCGCTGCCCAATCTCACCGAACAACTCGTTTTGAAAACGCCCCGCTCTTTCTCGAGCCGGATGTGGCCGGCAATGTCGCGCGCTATGTACTTTTGCAATATGGTCCGGATTTTGTCCGCGACGTAAGTTTTGTAGGCGTCGCCCGCGTCAACGTTCTTGCCGGTAACTTGGATTGTCATTAGTTCGCCTACTGTGCGTGGGCTCAGTCGCATGTCGTTTAGCGCAGTCAACCCCGGTAGCCTAGTTATCGTTCCACCGTGCGGGCTTGGTATGTCGAGCGAGGCCTATATTCGCGCAAATCATTGCGGCATCCTGCCACAACAGTTAGGAACGGCAAAGCCCGCTGTCAATTCACGGTTGATAGCAGACATTTAGAAACCGCTCTTTACACAACTTTGTGGGCCGAAAGTCATAACGACTTTAGACTGTCCCGCCGGTTCGTTCAAACATACGCTTGTCGCGGCGGCGGTGAACTGAGGATGGTATTCTCATTGCTTCGCGATATTTGGCAACGGTGCGTCGAGCAATATCGACACCTTCGATTTTGAGTTTTTCCACCAATTTGTCGTCCGAAAGCACGTCGCTGGCGCGCTCGTTGTCGATCAATTGCTTGATTCGGAAGCGCACGGCTTCACTTGAATGCGCTTCGCCATCGTCGGCGGACGCGATCGAGGACGTGAAAAAGTACTTGAGTTCGAAAATTCCTCGTGGCGTCGCAACATACTTGTTGGACGTGACGCGTGACACTGTCGACTCGTGCATCGTGATGGCGTCTGCCACCGTTTTGAGATTCAATGGCCGCAAGTGCTGCACGCCGTGCGTGAAGAACCCGTCCTGCTGGCGGACGATTTGTTCAGCCACCCTGAGAATGGTGCGGGCCCGCTGATCGAGGCTCTTGACCAGCCAGTTGGCGGTTTGCAGGCATTCCAAAAGGTAGCCTTTGTCCTTGTCCGTCGAAGCGCATTGCGAAACCCGCGTATAGTACGTGCGGTTGACCAGAACGCGCGGAAGCGTGTCGCTATTCAATTCAACATGCCAGCCGCCGTCAGAGGCAGCCCGGACGATAACGTCGGGCACAACCGGTTGCATTTGGACAGAACCAAATTTCAAACCGGGCTTTGGATTGAGACGCTTGATTTCCTGCACCATCTCGGACAACTCGTCCATTTCCACGCCAACGGCACGCTTCAAAGCGGGCAAGTTGCGGCTGGCGAGTAAATCGAGATGAGCGAGAAGCGCCGCCATCAGCGGATCGAAACGGTTTTGATCCTTGAGTTGGAGTGCCAAACACTCCGACAATGAGCGCGCAAACACGCCGGGAGGATCGAAGGTCTGCATCGCGCCGAGCACGCGTTCAACAAGTGCCAGAGGCGCACCAAGCTTGACCGCAAGACCGTCGAGATCGCCCTGCACATAACCCGCTTCATCGACGAGATCGATCAGATATTGACCGATCATGCGTTCGGCTTGCCCCGTAATCGTCAACGGCAATTGAGCCGTGAGATGGTCCCTGAGCGAGACTTCGTTGGCGACGTACGATTCGAGATTATGGTCTTCATCGGAGCCAGAGTGCATCCGCTGCTGAACGCCGGTCCAACCCAAGCCGTTGAGAGGACCTGACGTATCTGGCTCTCCAGGCCCTTGTTCTTGAAAAACGTTGCCGAAATCGGCGTCGAGCGCGCCTGCTGGATCTTCGACCGGTTTGCGCAGGTCGAGCCAATTTTCATCGTTGCCGGGCTCGGCGCGATCTGGCTCGGCAGCGGGCTCGTCCGATTTTGTCGGGGTCGATTGCTCATCGCGCTCAAGCAAGGGGTTGCGCTCAAGTTCGCCTTCAACGAACTCGCTCAGTTCCATGTTTGAAAGTTGAAGAAGACGGATCGCTTGCTGCAGCTGTGGTGTCATCACCAGCTGCTGGCCTTGCCTCATCTCTAGTTTGGCTGAAAGCGCCATGCGCCAACCTATTGCCCCCACACAATTCGTGAGGGCCAGCTATACTCAACGCGTATTAACGAACATATCGCCGAGGTAGACGCGCCTAACATCTTCATTTGCTATGATTTCCGAAGGCTTACCTTGTGTCAGAACTTGACCATCGTAAATAATATAAGCCCGATCAATAAGGCTCAGAGTTTCCCGTACATTATGGTCCGTGATCAAAACGCCGATGCCACGTTCGGTCAAGTGCCGGACAAGTTGCTGAATATCGCCGACGGCGATGGGATCGATGCCGGCGAACGGTTCATCCAATAGCATGAAAGAGGGCCTGGAGGCGAGCGCGCGTGCAATTTCGCAGCGCCGCCGTTCGCCGCCCGACAAGGCCATCGATGGCGATTTCCGCAGCCGGGTTATGGAAAATTCTTCCAAAAGGCTGTCGAGCTGTTCCTTGCGTTTCCTCTTATCCGGCTCGACCAACTCAAGGACGGCCATGATGTTTTGTTCAACCGTCAGGCCGCGAAAAATCGAGGCCTCCTGGGGCAAATAACCGATTCCCAGCCGGGCCCGCTGGTACATCGGCAGTTTGGTGACATTGGCGCCGTCGATGGTGATGCGGCCTGCATCTGCGGGGACCAGGCCCGTAATCATGTAAAAAACGGTGGTCTTACCGGCGCCGTTGGGGCCAAGCAGTCCGACCGATTCGCCACGCCCGACCGCGAGACTAACGCCCTTGACGACCATGCGTTTGCGATAGGATTTCTTAATGTCGTAGGCCGTCAACCAGCCGTCAGCGCCGACCTCGTGGGGGTCCGCTTGATCAGCTTGGCCGGATGAGCGGCCTCGGCTGGCAGAACCTTGGCCGTTCAGATGGCCAGTGGCCGCGCTGTTGACGGCCGGTGATTTCTTGCGAAATGGTAAAGCCTTGAACACAGCTTATTGGCCTCGTAACGAACGTAAAGACAGCACTAACATTTATGAGCGGACCTTAGCGAGGCTTGGTTCTCGCGGATTCCGTGCTCCAGCCATTCGGCACCGCTTTTTTGACGGCTTTGGCGGCAGCGGCGCCTCCGGCCCCGCCTTTGATCTCGTTGGGGTAAAACACGGCACTCGGCCGGCCCGAACTCGTGACGATGCCGCTGGTGGCGGTGCCGTCGCTCTGCGACACGGCAGGTGTCCCCCCTGTGGTCGTTGGTTCGGTGCGAATTATGCTTTCTCCGGTCGTCATGTCGATGACCAATTTGGTGCCGCGCACGACGTTCTTGTTTTGCGTCATCACCACGTTGCCGCCAAGCGTGACCGTATTCGCCCTGGTGTCGAAGTCGGCCCAATCGCCGGTCGCGCTTTGGCCGTCCTTTGATGTCACGACGACGTTTTTCTTGGCTTGCAAGCGCGTCAGATGGGCGGCCTCGGTTTTTTGCTGGTCAGCCGCCGTCTCCGCGCCAAGGCCCGCGGACCCAGCGTAACTGGCGACCAGCTCTGCCGAGCGAATGACAAAGTCTCCTTGCACGGCGTGGACCGCGCCGAGGAAAACCGCTTCTTTTTTGGCGTCGTCGATATCTAGGCGATCACTTTCGACATCGACCGGGGCTTTGGGATCGGTTTTGAAGCTGCCACCAAAGGCAATGCCTTGCACCGCATCTGCCTTAGCAGGCTCCGACTTGCTGGCACCTGCACTGCCGTCCTGTTGGAAGTGCGTGATGACGCGCGCTCCGGCACCGGCTCCCGGCGCTGAAAGCTGCATTTTATTCGCAGCACGGTTATAAAGGAGCCTGCGGCCCTTCATGATATTGTTACCCTGGGTCACCACCACATTGCCGGTCAGCAACATGGTGTTGGCGGTTTCATCGAACTCCGCACGATCCCCGGCTGCACGCTTATCTGGCAGTTGTGCCATCACCACGTCGCCTTCCAGGACAGCTTTTTGATTGACCGCATCGAAGTCGGCGGTGCGGCTCGTGACAGTTTGGCCATCCGCCTGGGTCAGGACGACGGGGTTGGTTGCGGTGACGCGCTTGACCTTGCCGCCACCTTGGGCGGACGCGTCCTTGGCGGCCGATGCCGGCACGGCCGATCCGTCATAGTTGACCGTCATTTCAGGCGACGACAGCGACGTTGTCCCTTGCACGGCCTTGACGCCGCCGGTGAAGACCGCCGATTTTTTCAAATCATCGACGTCGAGGCGTTGCGAAACGATATCGATCGGCTCGCTCGAGTTGCCGAAGCTGGTGGCGGATTTTGGTGCGGACCGTGCCGCGTCGGCCGTCGCGGGTTCCTTGCCCTTTAGGTAGGTTCTAACCTTATCGATGAAGGTGTATTCCTTGGTTTTCTGGCGAACCGTCATCTGGTTGGCGTTGACGGTGCCCGCCTCCATCATTACCACCACCGGCTCGTCCGAGGTGATGACGTTCTCCTTGGTGTGAACGGTGGCGCGCGTCAAATGCGATTTGAGGCCGTTGTCGCCGTCGATGTCGATCGATTCAAAGAGCTCGAGAACGTTGGTCTTGTTATTGAAGGTGCCGCGCGTTGCCGTCAGATGAGTTTTGGATTTCTGGGCATCGACCAGATCGCCGGTAATCGCATCGAGCGTGAAGTTGGCGAGATTTTTGAGATCGGGTTTGGCCGACTTGGCGGTGACCCAATATTGTCCGCCATCTTTATTGAAGCCCTCATAGTGCGGGTTCTCCATGGCGATATTGTCGGCAATGATTTTCGGCATCTGCAATTCAGGAATGCCGGCGCCCCAGCCGGTAACTTTTAAAACCGATACGCTGTAGAGAGCGATAACGGCCACGGCGGAAATCGGCAGGCTCATCTTCAGGATTTTGACAGTTGAGCTATGGCGTCCGGCTTTTTTCCGGCTTGCGGAGCGATCGCCGGCCAGCACGAGACCGCTGCCGGACGCGCGCGCGCGGCCAGCCGTCGTTGTGCTGTTGGACGTCGATGTCATCAAGTCCCGCCCCGGTGTGATGCGTCGCAAAGACTGCGGCGCAATGTCGGCGCTAAATAGGGAGACATTGGGACTGCCATGGCCAGTTCCGCCATCTCGCCCGCGAGAAACCGCGAAAAAACGTCTAAGTATCTGCTAATGCGCGAAAATATCATCCTCATCAAAGCCCGCAAGATCGAGACCAGCGCGGACGGGTATGAACGCGAAGGCCGCTTTAGCGAAGGCGGTGCGATGCTCGCGTTCGAGCATCTCATCGAGTTTGGCCTTGAGTTTGTGGAGATGGAGGACGTCCGAGGCGGCGTATGCGAGTTGGCTCTCGGTCAGAGTTTTGGCACCCCAGTCGGAGCTCTGTTGCTGCTTGGAGAGTTCGATCCCCAGTAATTCGCCGCAAAGATCCTTTAAGCCGTGCCGGTCGGTATAGGTGCGCACCAACCGCGAGGCGATCTTGGTGCAATAAATTGGTGTGGTCGCGACGCCGAGATATTTCTCGATAACGGCCACATCAAACCGCGCGAAGTGAAAGATTTTCAACGTTTCCGCGTCTTTAAGCAGAGCCTTCAAACGAGGCGCTGCGTAGTCCTTGCCGTCGAACTGGACGACGTGGGCGACGTCGTCGCCACCTGAAAGTTGAACAAGGCAGAGCCGGTCGCGGTGCGGATTTAATCCGAGCGTTTCGCTGTCAACGGCAACGCCGTTCGGAAACTTGAGACCAGTTGGCAAATCACCCTTATGCAGTTTGATTTTGGGTGCGGCCATAGCCTGTGCGCCTTCAGGGGAGATTCGAAGAGAAAGATGGTGCCCGAAAGAGGACTCGAACCTCCACGCCTTGTGAGCGCTAGTACCTGAAACTAGTGCGTCTACCAATTCCGCCATCCGGGCATTCAGGAGCGCATGACCTAAAGTGAGATGGCCCGGAAGTCAATTGAGCAAAGACAGCCTAATTCGCCACCCTTCACACCTTGCCAGCGGAGAGCTAAAGCTCTGGCTCCTATGGCACTCATTTAATAGTCGAGGGCGAGATGGCAGCGACAGGCGGTGGCGTGGTTACGGTGTTTGGCGGCGCCGGATTTGCCGGACGGCACACCATATCGGCCTTGGCCCGGCGTGGTTTCAGGGTCCGGGCGGCTTGCCGGCGGCCAGATCTTGCGGGCCATCTGCAACCCATGGGCACCGTCGGTCAAATCAGTCCGGTGCAGGCAAATCTGAGATTTCCAGATTCGCTAGCGCGCGCGCTTGCGGGCAGCCAAGCGGTTATCAACACGGTTGGCATTCTGGCGCCCACAGGCAAACAAACGTTCGAGGCCGTGCATGTCGATGGGCCGCGCGCCATCGCGAAAGCGGCACGCGAGGCTGGTGTCGCGCGCCTCATCCACATCTCGGCCATCGGCGCGGACAAAGGCTCAATCTCTCGCTACGCGCGAACGAAGGCCGCGGGCGAGCAAGCCGTCCTCCAGGAATTTCCGGGCGCGATCATCGTTCGGCCGTCGATCATATTCGGGCCGGAGGACCAGTTTTTCAATCGCTTTGCCGCCATGGCCAGGATCAGCCCGTTTTTGCCCTTGATCGGCGGCGGCGCCACCAAATTTCAGCCCGTCTATGTCGGCGATGTTGCGATGGCCATTGCGAACGCCGTTGCCGGCCGAGGTTCAAGTGGCGTTGTGTACGAGCTGGGCGGGCCCGACGTGTTGACCTTCCGCCGTCTCCTTGAGCTGACGGAAGAGTATACCGATCGCAAAAGGTTTCGGCTGCGCATGCCATTCTGGCTCGCTAAGTTGCAGGCCATCGCAACTTGGCCGCTGCCCAACGCACTGCGGCCGATCACGCTCGACCAAGTGCGCTCGTTGCAAACCGACAACGTCGTTTCGGACTTAGCCAAGATCGAGGACCGGACTTTGGCGGGACTTGGGGTCGAATTCCCCTCGTCGGTCGCAGCTATCGTTCCGCAGTATCTCGAGCGCTTCAAGCCAAAGGGGCAGTACGCTCACTACCGGACCTAACCAACAAAGCCAGCTGCGGCGTTAGCCCGCCGTGTTCGTGGGCAGCTCCAAATAGAGTTCGCCATTGCGTTCCGACAACTGTATTTCGGCAGGCGCAGATAAGGCTTCTAATAGCCGGACCGAGACGTTCTGCGTAGCGCGATAATCGAACGGCGAGGGTGCAATTTCGGTATGACGCGGGGCGTCGATTGCTGACGGTATCGGGTTCATCGGATGGCTCCAGGTTTGGACTGAACTGAAGCCACTTTATTGCGGGTCGCGGACAACCGATGTTCCCTGCGAAACGCCTGGCACTAATTTAGCAACCGCAAAGAAAACGGCAGGCCCGGGAGGACCCGCCGTCAATCGTGCGTAGATTGTCGTGGTTGTTAGTGAACAGCCGCGATAGCGAGATCGCCTTCTTCGGCGTGACCGATCGCAGCTTGCAAAGTGTCGGTCAGTGCGATCGGCGTACCGTCAGCGGCATGTAAGGAGAACAAATTGATGCCTTTGGGCAGACCCTCGATCATGGGGAACATGCGCTTGGCATCCGCTGACGACAGCGTTTTGATGTAAGCAATTTCGCCGCCGCCGAGGCGGGCCAACTCAACCTCGGTCATCGCCGCCATTGCGCCATGATCGACGCTGTCGGTAAACTTAGTGATCATCTTGTTATTCATGACGCACGTCCTCCTTCAGAAGCGAGGATGGACCCTAGAGATAAGATAGCATTCCGGCTTTTTCGAGTGGTGCCGGAAATGCATCTTCTGTCAGGCAATCCTCGGACGATTCGTGGATGATGGCTGTGTCTCGAAAGACTCAATCGCCACGGTTTATTTGCGGGAAACAATCTCGATCTTCCGGATCAGCCGTTCCGGCTCCAGCCGGTGCAGATCGATCGACAACAACCCGTTCGATAAGTCTGCCGACTTCACTTCGATCCCATCGGCCAGTACGAAGGTCCGGGTGAACTGCCGCGCGGCAATGCCGCGGTAGAGAAACTCGCGCGACTTGTCGTCCTGCTGTTTGCCGCGAACCGTCAACTGTTTGTCCTCAAGCAAGATATCAAGCTGGTCGCGCGTGAAACCAGCGACAGCGAGCGTGATCCGCAGCAATTCGGCGCGGTCGCCTTCTTTCGAAATGCGTTCGATATTGTAAGGAGGATAGCCGTCGCTGGAGCCTTTGCCCGCGCGGTCGATCAGCCGTTCAATTTCCTCAAACCCGAGCAGCAGCGGGTTCGACAGCATTGTCATACGAGTCATGTGAAAGCCCTTATTCCAAGCGACCTTCTAGTCTATGGAAGCCTTTTCCAGCCTTCCCAAATTGACCCCGTCTGGCGATCAGCACGGAGCGATTGCGCCTTCAGGATATGGGGGCCGGGTAGCAAGTTTCAAGTCGGCTCCGCACTCGGCTTCAACCGTTCGCATTCCCCGCCACAGTGCTGCTGTACTTGAACTGCATTTGCGGGCTGTTGGATCAATCAAGCCGTTCGAGGACACGATGAACAATCAATCGATTTTTGCCGCCTTGGCATTCTTTTGCCTTGCGGCACTGTCACCCGCCGGCGCCGAAGACGCAAAGGCACCTCAACCGGCCGCTGCGGGCGCTACGGCCCAGCCCGCACCCCCGGCTGAGATCAAGCCTTCAGATAATCCTCCCGAAGCCGAAATGACGGCCGAAGAAAAGGCCGAGCGGGAAGCCCGCAAAGCCTGCAAGATCGACATCTGCAAGGCCTTCCGGACCAAAATGGCCGAGGGTCCGGATATCTCTTGCCCGGTCGTCAAAAGTTGGCGCAAAGACGCTCTGACCAAGCTTATCGCCAAGCTCAAGGTCTCTTGGCCCTATGGACCTGTGCACTGCGTTGCCACCGTCAGCATGAAACGGGCCGATTTGGTGAAGGCCATGACCGAAGACAAGGCCGAGACGAAACTGGATAAACATGAGGTCGCTTGCACCGTCGACCGGGAAAAAGAAGCGGCAACTCAAATCAAATTCGACTTCGCGCCGACGGTGACGTTCGAAAAAGGTAAAGCCACAAAGGCGCAGATCCATTGGGGCAAAATCGAAGCGCCCGCCCTGTTGAAAGGGGCAATGTGGACGGCGACAGCCGCCGACAACGCCGTCAATCTTCTCAACGGCACCTTGGTCGAGGACATCAACGACTTCATTGCCAAGAAGTGCGATGAGGTCAAATCGGAATGGGAAGGCAAATAACTTGCCCTCTGCCACGGACGATCAAGAATTCATGGGATGGCGCATCAGAACTATTGATGGCGAGCTCGCACAATTGCGATTGGCGCTGATGAGCGCGATCGAGGCGGCGGCCGGGCATCCCCCAGCTGTCGCTTTTTGCCCTCGTCAGGCGCCTTCCATCGATGCGCGCATGTCTTCCAGTTCAAGCCACTGCGTCTCGGCTGCATCGAGGGCGCGCTGGGCGTCTCCCAACCGGACCATGGCTTTATCGAACGCGGTTCTGTCACGCGTAAACAGGTTTCCGTCTGCAAGTTTGGTCTGAAGCCCGGCGATCTCGCCTTCGAGTTTCTTGACAACGCCCGGCAACGTTTCGAGCGCGTGTTTTTCCTTGAACGATAATTTGCGGCGCTGACTGGCTTGCAGCGAGGATCGCAGCGACGTGTCGGACACAGATTTGGCCGGCGCATTCGTCTCGCGCTTGGAAGACGCTTTTTCGTGGTCCGCGCTTTTGCGCTGGCTCAACATGTCGGAATAGCCGCCAGCGTACTCGGTCCAGCGGCCTTCTCCCTCGGGCGCCAGCACGCTTGTTACGACGCGGTCGAGGAAGTCGCGGTCATGGCTGACCAGCAAGACGGTCCCAGTGTAATCGGCCAACAGTTCTTGCAAAAGGTCGAGCGTCTCAAGATCGAGATCGTTGGTCGGTTCGTCGAGGACCAGCAGGTTCGAGGGTTTGGCAAGCGCCCGTGCCAGCATCAAACGCGCCCGCTCGCCGCCCGAGAGCACGCGCAAGGGCGTAAGCCGCTGCTCAGGAAGGAATAGGAAATCTTTCATGTAACTGGCGACGTGGCGGGCCTTGCCGTTGATGATGACCTGATCTCCCCGTCCGCCGGTCAAGGCGTCGGAGACTGTCCAATTGGGGTCTAGCTCGTCGCGCCGCTGATCGAGCGCGACGAGTTCGAGGTTGGTGCCAAGGCGAATGTCGCCGCTGTCGGGGGCAAGGGCACCGGTCAACAACTTGAGAATTGTGGTTTTGCCGGCGCCATTCGGCCCGACAAGTCCCAGCCGGTCGCCGCGCATGATCCGCAGCGACAAATCCTTGACGACCGCGACGCCACCATAGCTTTTCGAGATCTTCTTGGTCTCGGCGACGAGCTTGCCGGAAATCCCGCCCTCGGACGATTCCAAACGCACATTGCCAACGACGCCGCGCTGCTCGCGCACTTCCTGGCGCATCGCCCGCAATTCTCGAACCCGCCGGACGTTGCGCTTGCGCCGGCCCGTCACGCCGCCGTGCATCCAGTCGTTTTCACGCACGATTTTGCGATCGAGTTTATGGCGTTCTAATTCTTCCTCTTCCAACACCTTGTCGCGCCAATCTTCAAAAGCGGTGAAGCCTTGTTCCAGGCGCCGGGCCTGACCCCGATCGATCCAAACGGTGGCCCGCGATAGGTTTTCAAGAAAGCGCCGGTCGTGGCTGATGAGCACAAGCGCGGAGCGCAGAGACTTCAAAGTCTTTTCCAACCATTCGATGGCGGGCAAATCGAGATGGTTGGTCGGTTCGTCGAGAAGCAGGACATCAGGTTTGGCAACAAGTACCCGCGCCAAAGCAATGCGGCGGGCTTCGCCGCCCGACAAGCGCTCGGGATTTTCTGAGCCATCAAGGCCGAGCTCATCGAGCAGAGCCTGGGCTTGATAGCTATCGTCAGTTGGGCCGAGGCCCGCCTCGACGTAGCTAAGCGTCGTACTGTAACCGGAAAAATCCGCTTCTTGTGGCAGGTAGCGCACTGTCGCACCAGGGTGGGCGAAACGTTCGCCCTGATCGGGCTGAATCATATTTGCTGCAATCTTCAGCAGCGTCGATTTGCCGGAGCCGTTGCGGCCGACCAAGCAAATGCGATCGCCGCCAGCGACGGTCATTTCTGCGCCTTCCAGCAACGGCGTGCCGCCAAAGGTCAGGTGGATGTTTTTCAACGTCAATAAAGGAGGAGCCATGCCGCCACATAACCCGCGAACAAGGCGGGGTCAAATGGGCACATTGCCGTCATCGACATGCGATGTGACAACAACATTGCAGGCGCTGTTGTCCGGGCTCAGCCGTCACTGCTCGGCGAGGGTTTTCATGTTGGTGAGCCCAGCTTCGAAATCGTTGCCGACCATTTTGTCCATGCTCATGAACAATCCCATGACTTTGGACATCAAGGTACTGCACCCGTACATCGACCAAGTAACGTTGGTGCCATCGTTCAGCGGCGTGAGTGCGAACTCGGCCGTGTTGTGAGCTTCGAAGGGTTTCAAGAAGTCGAGTTTGAATTTGACGTTGGACGTTGGCTGCGACTCGATGATCTCCATGCGCCCGGTGCCTATTTTTTTGCTCTCCCAGGCGTAGGCAGCGCCCACGCCGCTTGCCGGTCCCGTATAGCTACCGATGGTTTGAGGATCTTTTTTCAGCCACGGATTCCAGGAATTGAAGCCGCGAAAATCGTTGATCAGCGAGAACACCTTTTCCGGTCTGGCCTTAATCTGCGCCGAACGCTCAATATGGAATGTGTCAGGACGGGAATTTGCATAAAAGAGTACTCCGGCCAAAATCGCGATCACGAGCAAGATAAATTCAAGCATGGCGGCCTCCGATGTCTTCAGACGGCGAACCGGACTTTAGCTCTGTTTTGGATTTGATCAAGGCTGACAGTGATTATGCCGTAGAAAGATACGCGGCCAATTGGTCGTACGTGCCGCCAAAACCTTGTTGCATTGAGGATTTCAAGTCAGCGAAGAATTTATTCTCTTGGGCGTTGGCGCCAAACGGAACCGAGTGGAGTGTCAGTGTTGTTTTGCCAGCCTCCTCTGCTAGGGTCATAATGTTATTCATCTCCAGGGGACATTCCTGGCTCATGGGCGCGCGCGCGATCCCGCCAACCTCGGTCGCAAACGAATTCAGCCACGCGATGCGTTCGCCCGCCACGATCTCGCGATAGAAAAAGCGGCCCCACATCATGTTTCCCGTCGAATAATTCATGCTGTAATGAAAAATCCCGCCGGGCCGGAATTCGAATTGCTTCACAACCACCTTGCAGCCCTTCGGTCCCCACCACTGTTTCAATCTGTCGGCTTCGCTATGAGCAGCCCAAACCAACCGGCGTGGCGCGTCAAAGACGCGGCTATAGGTGAACTCGGGCGGCCGGGGATCGGTTGTGGACATGAAAATCTCCGAGTGGCTATGTTGTGTTGCTCAGTTGATTGACTTCAAATAATGGCCGAGTTTATTGAAGGGACTGGGCCCAATTTGGAAAAAATTAATTCACGCGGCGCAAGAATGCCGCGAGGATTATGGTCGATATTCAGTGCTCAGCAGCAGCGGCTGATCTTGCCGCCGTTGACGCCGTAGCGGCTCGCTTGCCGCTCGCGGAAAAAATCCTCATAGTTCATGACCGGTTCGCCGGGGTGCAAGGCTTGGCGATGGGCAACGTAGCGCTCGTAATCGGGAACACCACACATCAGCCGCGCAGACGACGTCACGCCCCGTCCAAAGGCGGCAAGCCGTTCGAGGTTAAAATATCTCTTAAATGACATCTCAACTACTCCGCTGCCGGTAGCGCCAAAGTT
Organism: Hyphomicrobium sp.; assembly: GCA_031365865.1. GTDB lineage: Bacteria > Pseudomonadota > Alphaproteobacteria > Rhizobiales > Hyphomicrobiaceae > Hyphomicrobium_B. The sequence goes on from JANLYX010000020.1 coordinate 37,159, forward strand.
TCGCGAGCCGTGACCTTGTCGCTTTCGTAAGCCTTCCAGATCGCAGCCAGCCCAAATCCGAGCATCGTCAGAACCAAAACCACGAACGCGGCCGCAAGCGTCGCGTCAAGGGTGTCATTGAAGACGATCCGCTGCATCTGCGTCATGTCTTTGGCGGGCGCCAAGACCTTGCCCTCGTCCATCGCGGATGAGAATTTCGCGGCGTGAGCGAGAAATCCGATCTTGGCATCGGCGTTAAAAATCTTGCTCCATCCGGCGGTCATTGTGCACACGATCAGCCAGATTGCCGGCAATGCGGTAACCCAGGCGTAGCGTTCACGCTTCATCTTGAACAGCACAACGGTGCACAGGATCAGCGCGATGGCGGCCAGCATTTGGTTGGCAATGCCGAACAACGGCCACAACGTATTGATGCCGCCGAGCGGATCGATAACACCCTGATAGAGGAAATAGCCCCAACCCGTTACGGCCAGCGCGGTCGCCGCAATGTTGGCGGGCCAGGATTTGGTGTCCTTGAACGCCGGCGCAAGTCCGCCAACCAGATCCTGGATCATGAAGCGGGCGACGCGCGTGCCGGCATCAATCGTTGTCAGGATGAACAGCGCCTCGAACAGAATGGCAAAATGATACCAGAACCCCATCAGAGCCTTGCCGCCAGCGACGTTTGACAAAATTTCAGCCATGCCGACCGCCAATGTCGGCGCGCCGCCGGTGCGCGAAAGAATCGTGGCTTCGCCGACGTTCTTGGCGACGTCCGTCAAGGTTTGCTCTGACACGGCAAAACCCCACCCCGAGATCGCGGTTGCAGCTTCGGCCGGCGTTGAGCCGATCAACCCCGCCGGGCTGTTCATGGCGAAGTAAACTCCCGGCTCCAATGCCGTCGCCGCGATCAGGGCCATGACGGCGACGAAGCTCTCCATCAACATCGCGCCGTAGCCGATGAAGCGGGCGTGGATCTCGTTTTCCAGCATCTTCGGTGTGGTGCCCGAAGATACCAGAGAGTGAAATCCCGAGACGGCGCCGCAGGCGATCGTGATAAAGAGGAAGGGGAACAGTGCGCCTGCGAATACCGGTCCGGAGCCGTCGATGAATTTCGTGACCGCCGGCATCTTCAGTTGCGGCATGACAAACAGGATGCCGATGGCCAAACCAACAATGGTGCCGATCTTGAGGAAGGTCGAGAGATAGTCGCGCGGCGCCAGCAATAACCAGACCGGCAATACGGACGCGATGAAACCATATGCGATCAACATGATCGACAAGGCTTCGCCGCTAAAGGTGAAGAGTGGCGCCCAATCTGGACTTTCCGCAACCTGTTGTCCGAGAAATAGCGACAGCATCAGCAAAGCAAAGCCGATGACCGACATCTCGCCGATTTTGCCGGGTCTGAGATAACGTCCATACAGGCCCATGAAAACTGCAATTGGGATGGTAGCGGTAACCGTGAATGTACCCCACGGGCTTTGCGCAAGCGCCTTCACGACCACCAGCGCCAGCACCGCAAGCAAGATGATCATGATCATCAAAATGCCGACCATGGCGATGGCGCCGGCAAGCGGGCCCATCTCGGCGCGGATCATGTCGCCTAACGAACGGCCATCACGCCGGGTCGACGCCCACAAGACGATAAAATCCTGGACTGCTCCGGCGAAGACCACGCCAACAAGCAGCCACAGCGTCCCCGGCAAATAGCCCATTTGGGCGGCCAGCACCGGCCCAACCAACGGGCCAGCTCCGGCGATGGCCGCAAAGTGGTGACCAAACAGCACGTATTGATTGGTTGGAACGTAATCGAGACCGTCGTTAAACCGGTGCGCCGGGGTCGGGCGATGATAATCAAGAGCCGCGACGTGCTTGGCGATGAAAAGGCCATAATACCGGTAGGCGATGAGATACACGGATACCGCCGCGGCCACCAGCCAAATGGCGTTGACCGGCTCGCCGCGCGTCAATGCGAGAATTCCAAGCGAGACCGCGCCTGTTATTGCCACGGTCAGCCAAATCAATTTCGAGCGGATATTGGACATCGTGAATTCCCTAAAGTGGACGGCCCGTTCGCGCGTCTGGTTTTATCGTTTATCATAATTTTCAAGCGGCATAAGTCGCCGGAAGTTGATGCAGCTGCCTGTATAAGATTTGTCAACGGTCGAGCGTATCGCCCTCATACATCCTCTTGTTGCGGCGCAGCAATCGCGCGTTTGGTATAGCCTTCCAGTTGCGACTGTTGCGCTGTCGAACCCCTTGTCGCAAAAATTCTGGTTCGCCAGCAACTTGTAAGCGTGACCCATTGCTGGCAGTGTGCCTCCGCCGGAAGTCTAATAGGACCAGCGTCAAATGCTCCACGACACAACGGAAATAGCACTAGCTGTGTCGGGCACGGCGACCTTAAGCGCGGACATCGTCAAAGCGTCTTGGCGCCGCTGCATCACGGAATACAAGCTTGATCGCGGTCAGAAAAAACCAGTTGATCGCGTCGCCGACAAAACCTTGCGCGAGCTTCGCGGCAGCATGGAAGCGATGTTGGTTGAATCGTCACCCGTCATCGATCGCGTGCGCAGCATCGCGCGGGACGTCAATTACGTTGTTCTGATCAGCAATGCTGATGGCATCGTCGTAAAAAGTTTTGCCGATAGTTCGACGAGCCAAGAGCTGTCCCTCGAAGGCTTGGCAAGCGGCTCGGTTTGGCAAGAGCAGATGGTCGGGACCAACGGCATCGGCACTTGCCTGGTGTCGCGTCAGCCCATCACGGTTTATGGATCCGCTCATTTCAACGAATCGTTCGCGAAGTTCACATGTACGGCCGCGCCAATCTTCGGCCCGGACGGCCAGGTGCTCGCGGCCTTCGATATTTCAGGCCGAGCAGTCAAAGACACTGCCGACTATGGTTTCGCGCAATATTTCACGCGTGAAGCGGCCAATCAAATCAGCATGATGCTGTTTCGGAAATGGCACCGCAACGATTGCATCATTTCGCTGTCCAACGAGCCGGACCCGATGCCGCTTGCCGTCAAAGCGTTGGTGGCAACGGATGAGTCGGGGCGCATCCTCGGCGCCACGCAAGAAGCGTTATCCTATCTCGGCGTTCCTGATATCAGCGCACTTGGCGGCCGCGATGTTCGAGACCTTTGGCACGTTTCGTTCGCAGATCTCAAACCACTTTCCAGCCACAGCGTGCGGCTGAGTATGAGCGATGGCACGGGGGCGTTTGTAACCGCGTTTTTGCCGAAGAAAAAAGCCTCCTCCGGCTCAAGCCGGTCCAATGGAGCGATCGAAGATAAGCGCGTTAAATTGCCAGCCCACATCCTGCCGCTCGATAAAGTGGCGGGCGCCGATCCCGCGATGATGGAGAGCGTCAAGCTCTGCCGCAAGATCATCGATAAAGACATTCCGCTGCTGCTGTTAGGTGAAACCGGCGTTGGTAAGGACACGCTCGCCCGCGCTATTCATTCCGAGAGCCAGCGCGCCGGCAAACCGTATATCGCGGTCAACTGCGCAGCTATTCCCGCGACCCTTCTGGCCAGCGAACTGTTTGGCTATGCGCCGGGCACCTTCACCGGCGGCGTCAAGGGCGGGCGCACGGGCAAGATCGTTGCAAGCCACGGCGGCACGCTGTTCCTCGACGAAATCGGCGATATGCCGCTTGAGCTGCAAGCTCATCTGCTGCGCGTGCTCGAAGAACGCACGGTAACGCCGCTCGGCAGCGCGGAACCCGTGCCCGTGGATATGAGGATTGTTTGTGCGACGCACCGCAATCTTCCCGAGTTGATCTCCAAGGGTCATTTCCGCAAGGATCTCTATTATCGCATTCGTGGCGCCCAGATCGTCATTCCGTGCCTGCGGGAACGCGCCGATTTGGCCGCGCTCGTTGCCCTCATCGTTCGCGATGAAGTAGCGCCAGGCGCCCCCAACGCAACCTTTTCCGAGGAAGTTCTCGGTCTTTTCAAACGCTATCCCTGGCCCGGCAACATCCGCGAATTGCGCAACGTCATCCGGTTCATCTTGTCTCTGCATTCGACCGAAAAAATTATCACGATGGAGCATCTGCCTGAGCAGCTCCTCGATTATTCGCGCGACGGCTCGGGTTCCAACGAAAGCTACGCGATGATGTCGGATCCGCATCAAAGCCCTATTCAGAGCCAGCCGCGCGTTTTGGAAGAGCGCCACGATCCCGTGCCGGGCCCCTCGGGCGGGACGACGCTCGTTGAAGCCAACGAAGCCGCCGAACGCCGCCGCATCGTAGAATCGCTGCGCACCTACAGGTGGAACGTCACGGAAGCTGCGACCCAGCTCGGCGTCAGCCGCGCCACTTTGCATCGGAAAATCCGCCGCTACGGCATCACCTCGCCGAACAATCAATCGTAACGGCGGGCATAGTTAAATTCCGTACTTCGTTAGCCTCCGTTCAAGTGCATCGGCGATCCGAGCTGGATTTGAGCGATCGTCGCTGATCACTGCGCGCAATGTGACGTGCTTATCGAGTTCGACGTATCTGTCGATGTGGCAGGCAGTGTAGAAATCGTTGATGACGGCGATTGCCGGCGCAAGGTTCATATCGCACATCAACGCCACGTGTCCAAGAACCGCGACCGATCTCGTGCCATCGTCGCGGTTCAATAATTTCCAGCGCTGCGCAGTGCCGGCAAGTTTCTTGTTTTCGACCGCGATATTGAAAGTGCCGTCGCAGAACGCGCCCGGGATGGCGGACAAGCAGGCCGCAAGCTCAAGCTCGTCTTTCAAGAAGCCGAGAACCGGTTGGGTCAAACGATGGTAGGCGAGCCCGATGTTTGGTGTCTCGCCTGTCATCCGAAACGCGCAAGAGATATTGACGACGCCCGGCAGTTGAGGCGTCAGGTCGCCGCCGGTGTCACGTTCGAAGACCGGCCAGCCGCGTCCTTCAGCCAAAGCCGCGGCGGCGCAGAAATGCGCGCGCGAAGGCATGCCGCGCGGCACGATCAAAGCCTGTTCGGTACGCCAGACTTTGAAGAGCGCCGTCTCCGGACCCTCGGTGACGCGCTGGAGCAAGTCACGTTCTGCGTCCTGCGCCTGCGCGAAAGAAATAACCGGATCTAGCGAGACTTCCGCGCCGCTGCACGTCATCGGCTTACGCCATGCGTTCGATGGTGTTCATCAAGGTCGTCAGGAACTCGGCCGCCGGCGCGCCGTTGACGGCCCGGTGATCGAAGGTCAGCGACAGTCCCATGATCGGGCGGGGCTCTACGCGGCCGTTGACAACCCAGGGCCTGAGCGCCGTCTCGCCGACACCGAGGATGGCAATCTGCGGGATGTTGAGGATCGGCGTGAAGTGGCGGACCCGCGTCAGGCCGATGTTGGAAATCGTGAATGTCCCGCCGGTCATTTCCTTGACCGTCAGCTTGTTGATCTTGGCGCGATCAACGAGATCGCGCCGGGCGATGACGCGCTCGGCGAGCGATTTTGTTCCGGCGTCAAAAATGGCCGGAGCCACCAGCAGGTCGCCGGGCAATGCCACCGCTACCGCGACATTGATGGCGCTCTTCAATTGAATTTCGTTGTTTTGCAAGTGGCCGTTGAGGCCGGGATGCAGGCGTAATGCCTCCACTACGGCCTCAACGATCAGATCTTCGACCGAAGCCTTCAGCCCCTCCGTCATCAGGCGAGCCTTCATGGCGGCTAGGCCGGTGGTGTCGCATTCGCCCAAGTGCGTTAGCTGAGCTGTGGTCGATAGGCTTTCCAGCATCTTGCCGGCGATCATGCCGCGCATGGCCGTCAGGCGAATGATTTTGTCGCCGGACGCTGTCGCCGCCGCAGTTGCCGTATCGCTCATCAAGTTGCTTCTTTCAGTTTCTAGGTAATGGTTCCGATCTCTCCGCCTTTGGCGACGACCGCCTCGGCAGGCTGTGCGATCTTGATTGTGCCACTCGCGGGGGCGCGAACTTCATGTTGCACTTTCTCAACCATGATCTCCGCGATGAGCTGGCCTTCCGTCACTTGGCCGCCATCGCTCACGAGCCACGTCGTGATAACGGCCTCCGTGTCCTCTTCCCAAAGATCCGTCGGGATATTCACGCCTACCATTTTCTCTTTCCTTTCATGCCGTGGAACGCGCTCACGATCTTATCGGGGTTCGGCAGGCAGAACTGCTCCATCGGCCGTGCAAACGGGATCGGGATATCGGGATAGGCGACGCGGGCCGGAGACGATTTCAAGACGCTGATATCGCGCTCGGCGATGGAGGCGATGATTTCTCCGGTCAGGCCGTAGCTTTTATAATCCTCGTCGACGACGATAAGCCGTCCGGTCTTGGCGACCGAGTTGAAAATCGTATCACGATCGAGCGGCACGAGCGTGCGCAAATCGATGACTTCGGCGCTGACGCCCTCGGCTGCGAGTTTCTCGGCGGCCTTGAGGCCGTTGTGAACGCCCATGGCGACGCCAACGATGGTGACGTCGGTGCCGGGCCTGACGATGGCAGCCTTGCCGAACGGGATCGCATAGGACTCTTCTGGAACGTGAACCGTCGCGCCGGCTTCCGTGCCAAGCCATCCCATGCCCTGAAGGCCTTTGTGGAACATGTAGATCACCGGGCTATCGTCGCGGATGGCTTGCACCATCAAACCCTTGGCGTCGTAGGCGTTGCTCGGGCAAACGACCTTCATGCCCGGCAGATGCGCGAACGTGCCGTACAGGCACTGCGAGTGCTGACCGGCGTCGGAATAGCCGCCGCCTGTCGAGGTCATCAGCACCACCGGCACCTTGACTTCGCCGCCCGAGAAATAGACGTTCTTGGCCATGAGATTGTAAATGGCGTCGAAGCAGACGCCGAAGAAATCGACGAACATCAGTTCGACGATCGGGCGCATGCCGTCGCCGGCGGCGCCGACGGCGGCACCCATGAATGCGGTCTCGGAAATCGGCGTATCGCGAATACGCTCGGGCCCGAATTCTTCGACCAAACCGCGGGTATTGCCGAACACGCCGCCGAGTTGCGCGATGTCCTCGCCCATCACGAAGACCTTCGGGTCGATGCGCATTTCCTGCGCGATCGCTTCCGCCATGGCGCGGGCGATGGTAAAGCGGCGTTCGTTCTGTTGGGGTTTGACTGCTGTTGCTGTTGACATGGAAGCTCTCCTCCCGGGGAGTCTACTTTGATTTTATCTGTTTTGTTGAGACATGAACGCGTGCCGCATAAAGCGATCTATGCGAAAACCTTCTCTAGAGCTTCCGAGGCTTCGGCGAATGGGCTCTCGCGTGCAAACGCGATAGCGTCATCAACCTTGGCCCGCGAGCGTGCGATGATGGCGTCGTTTTCCGCCGCCGTCATGCCGTCTTCGGCCATCATGCGCGCTTTCATTGCCGGAATTGGATCCTTGGCGCGTAAGCCGTCCAATTCGCCTTTGGGCCGATAGCCTTCAGCGTCGCCCATGAAGTGGCCGGCAAGCCTGGAGGTTTCAACTTCGATCAAGGTTGGGCCATCGCCGCGCCGGGCCCGGGCAACGGCTTCGCCGGCGACGCGGAACACTTCGTAAGGGTCGTTGTTTTTGACCTGGTAGCCGGGAACGCCGTAGGCTTGGGCGCGGATCGAATTGTCTTTGACGGCGGTCGAAGCCGCCTTGCCGACGGAGATGCCCCAGGCGTTGTCTTCGATCAGGCAGATGAATGGCAGTTTCCAGATTGCGGCCAAATTCATCGATTCATGAAACGCGCCTTGGTTGGCCGCGCCTTCACCGATAAAGGCGACGGCGACGCCGGGCTTACCTTGCATTTTGCGCGATAAAGCGGCGCCGACAGCGGGTCCCATGCCTTGCGCGATAATGCCCGAGCAGGCGAAATTGACGTTGACGTCGTAGAGATGCATGTGGCCGCCGCGGCCACCGCTCAAGCCGGTTTTCTTGCCGAAGATTTCCGCGACCATCTTGCGAAGGTCGGTGCCCTTGGCGACGGCGATGTGATGCGGGCGATGGGTGGCGGTGACGATATCGCCAGCCGTCAAGTGAGCGCAGACGCCGACCGCGCACGGCTCTTGGCCGTTCGAGAGATGCATTTCTCCCGGGATCGGTCCGTTGGCCATGTTGAACACGGGCTTCTTGCCTTCGAGGTAAATCTGCTCAAGCGACTCCTCGAGAAACCGGCTGACAACCATGTTCTCGTACATCCAAACTTTTTGTTCCCTCGTAGGCTGCACTTGGAAACCCTCCCTTTAGTTCGTCTTTTTGGTTGTGTTGGTGTTGTGTTGGTTTGGTCTTTTTGACGTTCGTCGTTTCATATCGGCGTTGGCATCGTTGAAGAATATTTAAGCATCCGCCGTGCCAGATCAACGAACCACCAAGAGTGAGAAAAAATCCATATATTTCAATCGGCTTGGCGAGTTTGAGGCCAGCGGTTGCGACACGAGTGTCGCGGCTCTGTTCCACCTGTCGCGCACAGCGGATGCAGCGCTTTCCGATGGTCTGGCAAGCCACAAGCCAGCGGTCTTTTTAGGCCGCTACCGCTTCGGTTATCGATAACAATGCCGGGGCTTGAACGACCCGCGTCAGTTTGAGGCCAGCGCGTTCGAACAGCTTGGCAAATTCTTTCTCCGTGCGCTCGAATCCGGGCAAGGCCGACATCATCAGAATATCGATGACTTTGCCGCCGTGAGGCTCATTACCGGGCGGGATAACGCAATCGAAGACGAGCACCTTGGCGCCAGGCTTCATCGCCTTGCGGATGTGCGACAGGATCGTCACACAATCATCGTCCTTCCAATCGTGGATGATCCGCTTCAAGAGATAGGCATCGGCGCCATTCGGCACGCTCTTGAAGAAATCGCCCTCAACGCAAGTCCAGCGGCCCTTTTCTTCGTTGACGCGGGCATCTTTCAGCACGTGGGCGACGTCGTAGAGCATGCCCTTGGCTTTTGGCGCGCGCTTCAAGGCTTCGATCAGGAGCCCGCCGTGGCCGCCGGCGACGTCGACGATAGTGTTGATGCCGCCCCAGTCGTAGGCGCCTGCAAGCGGGGCGTTCTCGAGATCGGAGAAACTGGACATGCCACGATGGAAGGTCTCGCCCGCTTCCCTGTTGTGTTCCAAATAGTCGAAGAAGGGGGCGCCGAAAAATGGCACCATGCCGTTCTCGCCGGTTCGCACGACTTCAGCGAGTTCGCCGACCGGCTTCCAGAAAATATCCTGCGTCACCATGAGGGCACCGTAATGCAGCGTATGCGGCAAGCTGGTGCGCAAGAGTTCGGATTCCGCCGTCTGATGGAACTTGCCATTTTCATCTTCCCTGAAGATGCCAAAGCTCGCCAGCATGCGCAGCACTCGGTGCAGGGATTGGGCGTGTACTTTCAACTCTTTTGCAAGCTCATCTGCCGTTTTCGGCCCCGCTTCCAATCGGTCGGCAATGCGCAATTTGGCGGCGCAGGCGAGGGCGCCGGAATGAAGATAACCTAAGGCAAGTTCGACAATGGTGTGACCGGGCGCAGACATCGGGAGTTCCTCCAGGAATTTATTGGTGTCTGTTTTTTTGCCGGTGAGGGCCGCGCAGGTCGATCAGATGGCCTGATTATTCAGGCGATCTGATCGAGCTGGCTGGCGAGGGCACACTTGCGCGATGACGCGTGGCTGGCGCCATAATGGCAAAGCCGCCCGACTATCTGTTCCGGTCGTTTCTGCCTGCCCGGCGCAGACTGTTGAGCGCTGAACTGTGTGGAGCCGGAAGGTCGGTCTCAGGCTCGAGCAGACCATATCTGACGCGCAGCGACAGCAGGGCGGCTTCGGTACGGTTGCGGCAGCCAGAAACTTTGAAAATCGCCGAAATGTGCGCTTTGACCGTTGATTCGGCAACTTTTAGCTCATGCGCGATGGCCTTGTTGGAAAGCGCCCGGCCCACCAGCAAGAACACCCGCCATTGTTGCGGCGTCAAATTCCACGAGGGCGGCGCCGCTGTGACGGGCGCAGCTGGCGCCGTGACCAAAGCTGGCACCGCGATTGTGTTGGTAACCCTCGGCGCGATCATACTGGTGTCGCGAACTGAGGGGGTTCGAGAACTCAAGACGGGTCTAGCGGAAATCGTGTGGGCGTCTGCCATGGGGTAATTCCGTTTTGCTATTTGCGTTTCTATTTTCCAGATTTTTTTGAATTCCAGGTTTTTTGAACGCCGCCTCAAGCCTAGGCTGAGGGTTCATTCACCCGTAGAAGGCTCTAAATTCCAGAACCCTTGAACTAATTTGCGCATGTTGAATCTTTGTGAGCGATGGCTTGAAGTAATCGTCGAGGAAGACCCTGTGTACCGAATCATCCCGGCAACCTTCGACAACAGATTGGCAAGTGCCATGCCAGAGTTTATCGCATTGAATCAAAACAATAGTTTTTGAAGTTGCGTCGCGCGACTGCGACAGATGTCTCAGGTCCAACGGCTCACCAAGAGAGTTTAATCAGTCAAACGTAAGCACCAACGTTTCATCCAACCAAAGTTGAATGCGCGCAATTTTGCGTTGGACTTGCATTTTGTTTGTTTGCGCTCGCAGCGGTGCGGAACGCGTCTGCAGTTCAAGTGGCCTGACACACTAGTCGCAACATTTGCGCGCAACCGTCGCATCGTCGCAACGAAGTTGGCCGGCGGACGCGCGATATCAGCGAGTGGCCATCCGCGGCCGGTCGTCGGCGTGACTGTGACGACCCAGCGGCCGGGACGTTTTGCACCCGCCTCTCGAATAGGGGCAGCGCGATCAACGGCCTAGGGAGTGTCTAAGGCGCTGACAAATATGCGGAAGATGAGAAAATAAATCGGTCCGGCAGTTTTGCCGCCGCTTGCCGTCTCCTTCAAACATCGCTCGCCGTTCATTTTTGGCACGCGCCTTGCTCCTAGATAAGTAACGCGCGGATACCGGCTGATGTGGGTTCGTGCGGCAAGCAGGATAAATGAATCAGCAGGGAGGACTTCGGTACCATGTTCCACGATCTCTCGATTTTCACGAGCCGTACGGAGCGACTGGCGATCCCCGCCCTGTCGCGGCGCCAACTACTTGGGACGACAGCCACTGTCGCTCTTGCAGCGGGTGTCATGACCACCGCCTTCGGCCGCAAGGCTCTGGCGGCGGCTGGATTCTCCGACGACCAAAAGCTCGCGCTGCTGCGCATGGCGCGCGATATCTATCCGCATGAAAAACTTCTCGACAACGCGCCCTATCAGGCCGTGATCGACGGCGTGCTGGCTGAAGCGGGCAAGGACGAGAAAGTCGCCAAGCTCGTGACCGACGGTCTTGCCGATCTGGAGAAACGCGCCAACGGCGTCTACAAATCGAACTACGTCGGCGTCAAGGACCCCCTGCAGCGCGAGGGCATTTTGCGCCAGATCGAGCTCACCGACTTCTTCCAGAAGATCCGCGGCGGCTTGCTGTTCGGGCTTTACAACAACAAATCGCTCTATCCGAAGTTTGGCTACGACGGTTCGTCCTGGGAAAAGGGCGGTTACGTCAACGACCCTTCGTTCGGCAAGGTCGATTGGCTCAATCTGTAGACATCCCAGGGAAGGAACAAGCAAATGGCAGCAGCAAAATTCGACCTCAACGACGACAGCGTCGTCGTAATTGTGGGGTCCGGCGCGGGTGGTGGCACAATGGCCCACGAGCTCTCGCAAAAAGGTGTGAAGTGCGTCGTTCTCGAAGCCGGCAAGACGCTGAGCCTCGACGATATAGAAAACGACGAATGGGCGATGTTCATGAAGATCTCTTGGCTCGACAAGAGATATTCGGGCGGCACCTGGCATGGTTCGGTCAACCATCCAAATCTCCCGGCTTGGATCGTCAAAGGCCTCGGCGGCTCGACGGTGCATTGGGCGGCGGTCTCGCTGCGCTATCAGCCCCACGAGTTCAAGATGCTGACGACCACCGGCGGTATTCCCGGCGCCAACATCGCGGACTGGCCGGTCACCTATGACGAGATGAAGCCGTACTACGACAAAGCGGAACTCAAGATGGGCGTGACGGGCGACGTCACCGGCATGCCGCATCTGCCGTGGAGTTCGGACTTCAAGGTACTGGCCGAAGGCGCCCGCCGCATCGGCTATAACAAAATCACGGCCGGCCCGATGGCGATCAACTCAAAAGAGCGCGACGGCCGCCCCGCTTGCCAGCAGATCGGCTTCTGTATGCAGGGCTGCAAAATTGGCGCGAAGTGGTCGACACTCTATTCCGAGCTTCCAAAAGCCGTCGACTCGGGCAATTGCGAGATCCGCACGAACTGCATGGTTCTCAAGATCGAGCACGACAAGTCCGGCAAAGTCACCGGCGTTGTCTACGCAGATAAGGACGGCAAGCAACAATCGCAGAAAGCCAAGGTCGTGTGCGTCGCTGGCAACTCGATCGAAAGCCCGCGTCTGCTCCTGAACTCCGCTTCCAGCATGTATCCGGATGGTTTGGCGAACTCGTCGGGCCAAGTCGGCCGCAACTATATGACTCATATGACCGGTGGTGTGTACGCCGTCATGCCAGGCAAGGTGCATCAGAATCGTGGAACCCAGGTCGCCGGTATCGTGCGCGACGAAGCCCACCACGACGCCAAGCGCGGCTTCGGCGGCGGCTATACTCTAGAGAAGCTGACGCTCGGCCTTGGGTTCCTGTCGGCCTTTATGGTGCCAGGGCCAACCGGCTGGGGACATAAAGTGTCTGGCGCTCTCGAAAAGTACGACCAGACGTCGGGTGTCTGGATCTGCGGCGAAGACATGCCGCAAGAGCAGAACGGAATCGAACTGCACAAGACCGAGAAGGATCAATACGGTCTGCCGGTTCCGATCGTCAAAAAGACCGACCATCCCAACGACACCAACATGCGCAACCATGCTTACAAACAGATGGCGTCGATCTATGATTCGTTGGGATCGAAGGAAATCTGGAACCTTCCAGCCTATCCGGCCAGCCACAACATGGGGTCGAACCGGATGAGCGAGAAGGCGAAAGACGGCGTGGTCAACAGCTACGGCCAATCGCACGACATCAAGAACTTGTTCGTCTCCGACGGCAGCCAGTTCGTGACCAGTGCCTCATGCAACCCGACGTTGACGATTGTTGCGCTAGCAATCCGCCAAGCCGAATACCTGGCGGACCAACTCAAGAAGGGCGCTATTTAGGCAACACCTGTTCGTAAAACAGGCAACATTGCGGGAAAAACCCACTCCGCATCCTTGTTTCGAGAGCTTGTTTGATTTAGCGATCTTGACTTGAGGCGGAGTGGTCCGCGATGACCGACCGGCGATCAGACTTTTAGGCAATTAGACAGTTTTGGATTTTCAGTAGTGCCAGGGCGCTGCTGCTGAGACTGAGAAGCGAAAGGGTAGTCACAGATGAATGGGGGACTGAACATGAAAGCAAAGTTGCTCGCAGCAGCTATGGGAGCTGCAGCGTTCATTGGCGGGGGCTCCGCCTTCGCCGCGGATCTGGGCGGCAATTGCTGCGCGGACCTCGAAGAACGCATCGCTGAGCTGGAAGCCACGACCGCTCGTAAAGGCAACCGCAAGGTCAGCCTGACGATCACGGGTTGGGTTTCGAGCCAGATCTTCTGGTTTGA